>NZ_JABFMU010000029.1 GCF_013359695.1 Pseudomonas sp. C2B4 | reverse complement strand
ACCGGGTGTTCTCGTCCATCGACTACACCCTGGGCGCCAACGTCGAGAACCTGCTTCTCACCGGTTCCGCCAACCTCAACGGTACCGGCAACGCCGTAAACAATCGGGTTGTCGGCAATGATGGCAACAACATTCTTGACGGTGGCCTCGGCGCCGACAGCCTGGAGGGTGGGCTCGGAAATGATGTCCTGATTGGTGGGTTGGGTACCGACACGCTGGCAGGCGGCGCTGGCGCTGACCTGTTTGCATTCAACGCCTGGAATGAGTCGGGCGTTGGTAACTTGCGTGACGTAATCACCGACTTCAGCAGCCTGCAAGGCGATAAAATCGACCTGACTAAATTCGATGCGAACCTTCTGCTGGATGGCATGAACGGCTTTACCTTCATTGGTGCCAACGACTTCACCGGAGCAGGACAACTGCGCTTTGTGGATCACGTACTCTCGGGTAATGTCAGCGGCAACGCCGGCGCGGACTTCGAAATTCAACTGGTCGGTGTCAATACGTTCAGTGCCAACGATCTGGTCGCCTGACGTTTTCATCGAAAAATCAGTTCCGTTTTCCTGGAGGGCGGACTGAACAAACAAAAACGCCCCGACAAGTTCGGGGCGTTCTACTTTGAGATCGAGCCTGGACGTCCGTTAACTCAACACTCCCAACTCTTTGGCCCTTGCGACTGCTTGTGTACGCCGTTCAACCCCCAGCTTGCTGTTGATGTGACTGGCATGTGTCTTGACCGTGTGCAGTGAGATAAACAGCTGATCACTGATTTCCTGGTTCGAACAGCCCTGGGCTATCAGTCGCAGGACGGCCATTTCCCGAGAGCTGAGTTGCTCGGCAGCGGGAGCAGACTCCAGCGCAGGCCTGGTGGCCAGCGCGGGCAGTTTTTCGACAAGGTCCTGGGACACGGTCGTCTGCGCACAGCTTTGCAGTTGTCCGCGCAGCCAGTCCGGGTGCTCGGCCAACAATCCGTCAAACGGTTGCAATACGCCACCTGCCGCAGCGTCCAGCGCCTGACTCAATGCCTTGCGCGCTTCGGGTTCGCGTCCGCTACCCAGCAACAAGGAGATTTTCTGAGTCAGCGCCATCGCACTGAGCAGCTGCCGGCCGGTCTGCTGACCCTGTTCGAGCAAGGCATTCAAACGCCCCTCGGCCAGCATCGGTTGACCCTGAATGACCTCCAGCAAGGCCTGCTGCAGTTCGATATGCAGGGGTAATTGTGGATGGAATTCCGGTGGGGCTGCCGGGTGTCCACCGTTGTAGGTCTGCCCCAGCCGCGCCAGCCAGGCTTCCGCCAGGTCGATACGCCCCTGGGCCAGCCACAGCTCGCATTTGACCAGCGTGATCATCGCCAGATAGTAAATAGGTGGCACGTCCCAGATATGCATCAGCCGTTCGGCTTCGGCCAGTTCGGAGAAGGCCTTGGCGAACTCGCCACTGCTGCCTTCAAGCCGAGCGATCACGCAGTGGCCGATCAACACGCTGATGTCGCGACAGGCGCGCGCCTCGCTCAAACCGACCTGCAAGCGCACCCGCGCCGCTTGTGGCTGCAGGCGTAGCGCCAACAGGAAACCTTCGTACAACGTCAGCCGCGCGCGTACGGCATAGAGTCGCTGCGGTGACAGCCCTTGCAGGCGTTGCAGCCCCTGCCGGACCTCCTCCAGCGAACGGAGGATTTCCCCTCGTGCCTGCAGCACACGTGCACGGTCGTAGTGGGCCAGTGCTTCAAACAATGGATTGCCGACCCTTTGCGCCAGCTCCAGGGAGTCACGGTTCAACCCACGCGCGCGCCACAAGTCACCGTCGGCAATGGCCAGGTTGGACAAGGTTGAAAGACACATCAACCGCTGGCCGTAACGCTTGCACGGAAGGCTTTCCAGCGCTTCGGTGCAATATCGCAGCGTGAGTTCACGGTTTCCGCGCCCGCGAGCGATGATCCCGCTCAAGGCCAGCCATTGCGCCAGCATCGACTTTTGCGCGGTGGCGGAAGGGGCAGGCAGGAAGCGGCTCAAATGACTGGCCAGCTCTTCGGCGGCGTCGAGTTGGCAGGCCAGTCCCAGCGCCCAGCTGTAGAGCACGATCAGCCGAGGCGTGCTGATCAGCAGGCTGTCGGGCAAGTCCATTTTCCAGCGCAGCAACATACCAACATTCTGCTCGGCCAACAGTTGTTCTTCCGACAGGTTTTGCACCAGGTTCGCTGCAACATCCAGATGCCCGGCACGCAAGGCCTGTTCTACCGCTTCATCGAGCAGCCCCTGGGCATTGAACCAGCGACAGGCGCGCAGGTGCAGACTGGCGGCCGGCACCATCGACTGGACGGCAGGCCGCGAGCGCAGCAGATCGGAAAACAGATGGTGATAGCGATACCAGTGCCCATGCTCGTCCAGCGGCACCAGGAATACCTGGTGAGCCGCCAGAAAGCGCAGGATCTCGGCGCTGTCATGGGCGTCCCGGACGGCGTCGCACAACTCGCTGCAGAAACGCTCCTGGGGGGCTGTGTCGTAGAGGAACGCTTGCACCTCGGCGGGCAGGCAATCGATCACTTCTTCAAGCAGGTAATCGCGAATCAGGCCTTCCCCACCGTGAAGCGCTTGGGGCAAAGCGCCTTGCGAGCCCGCTTCCGACGCCGCCAGCAACCAGAAGCGCAGCCCGGCCACCCAGCCTTCACTGCGCTGGATCAGGTTTTCCAGCGCCTCGCCACGCAAGGAGCTGCTGTGCCGATCAAGCAGGCTCAAGGCCTCATCGTGGGTCAGGCGCAGGTCCTGTTCGTGCAGCTCCAGCAGTTGCCGTGACAGGCGCAGTCGTGCCAGATGCCAATCAGGACGTTGACGGCTGGTGACCATCACCAGCAAACCATCGGGAAGGTGGTTGAGGAAAAATTGCAGGCAGCGATCGAG
Organism: Pseudomonas sp. C2B4; assembly: GCF_013359695.1. Classification (GTDB taxonomy): domain Bacteria; phylum Pseudomonadota; class Gammaproteobacteria; order Pseudomonadales; family Pseudomonadaceae; genus Aquipseudomonas. The sequence continues at coordinate 75,153 of NZ_JABFMU010000029.1, read as the reverse complement.
CACCGGTCCCTGGGCCAGATGATAGTCATCCAGGACCAGCAACAATGGCGTTGCCGTCGACAGGTGTACGGCCAGTTCGTCGAGCAGTCCGTCCAACCATTCTTCGAAGGCAAACGGTTGGTGGCGCTGGCGCATCTTCAGCAGCCCGAGGGACTGCCTGCCCAGTTGCGGATAGTAGTCCTGAAGGCCTTCGAGCAAACGCTCGAGGAATCGACCCGGGTCGCTGTCTCGCGGACTCAACCCAAGCCAGAGGCTCTGCCAATGAGCCGGCAACGACTGACAAAACTCCACCGCCAACGAACTCTTGCCGAACCCCGCCGGTGCGCTGACCAGCAGCAATCTGCCACCGAGCCCCGCACTCAGACGCTCGCACAATCGCGGGCGCAGCACATGGCCGTCGGGCAATGGCGGTCGAAAAAAGCGCCCGTCCAGCGCGGCGACAGCGACGCTTGCAGGACCTGGTGGTGGGGACAGATCAGTCATGGCCGGCTCTTGTTTGAAATACGGGTGGCGGCGTTGCAGATGTCCGCAGACTAGCGGTAAACGAGAAGGGAATGAAGGTAATTGCTACAAATGGCTACAAAAAGTCTACGAACCCATGTTTAAACAAAAAGTACTCGTGCCAACCGTAGGAGCGAGCCCGCTCGCGAAAAACCCGAGGGCTCCGCGGGGTGTCAGGTTTTACGCGATATCGTTGACGACTATCGCGAGCAGGCTCGCTCCTACGATGGGACCGTTTCGATCCCCCAAAAAAAACGCCCCGAACCAGTCGGGGCGTTTCGAGAGGATGCGACCTTGGTTGCTATGGGTTAACGGATACCGTCCTGACGCAAGGCGTTCGGCGTGAAGTCCGCGGTGGTAGCGGTGAAGCCGAAGTCATACGCCGACTTCTCTTCGTTCTTCATACCCAGCGCCAGGTAACGACCCGATTGCAGGTCGTACAGAGCTTCCAGGGTGTACCACGGTACCTGGACGTTGTAATAGTTCTGGGCATGAGCTTCCGCCACACGCCAGAGCTGGTTACGACCGTCGTAGTGGTCGATCACCGCTGCCTGCCAGGTGTCTTCATCGATGTAGAAGTCACGCTTGGCGTAGATGTGACGCTGACCTTCCTTCAAGGTTGCCACCACATGCCAGACCCGGCGCAGCTCGTAGCGAGCCAGATCCTGGTTGATGTGGCCGGCCTTGATGATGTCGCCGTACTTGAGCTTCGGATCATCGAGCTTGTAGGCATCGGATGCGATGTACATCTCTTTCTTGCCTTCGAGCTTCCAGTCGTAACGATCCGGTGCACCGTTGTACATGTCCAGGTTGTCGGAGGTACGCAGGCCGTCGGCAGCGGTACCCGGGCCGTCATAGGACACTTGTGGAGCACGACGCACGCGACGCTGACCGGCGTTGTAAACCCACGCCGAGCGTGGTTCCGCGACCTGGTCGAGGGTCTCGTGCACCAACAGCACACCACCGGCCAGACGTGCCGGGGCGGTCACTTTCTGTTTGAAGTAGAACAGGATGTTGCCCGGGTTCGCCGGATCGTAGTCCTTCATCTTGTCGCGGAACACGAACTGATCCTGGAAGTACACCAGGCTGAACGAGCCGTTCGGCTGCGGCGTGGCCTGGGTCACCAGACGGGTCACGCTGCCACCGCGATAGCGGGTGATGTGGTTCCAGATAACCTCGACACCGCTTTTCGGAATCGGGAACGGCACTGCGGTTTCGAAGTTTTTCAGCCCGTTGCCACCGGAGACCAGCTCCGTATTGGTGGCGTTTTTCTTGATGGCGGCGAACACGTCATCCGGCACGGTGGCGCCGCGATGGGACGGGTAGACCGGCATCTTGTAGGTTTCCGGGTAGCGCTTGAACATCGCGTACTGACCCGGTGCGAGCTTGTCCTTGTACTGATCGACGTTCTGCGCCGTGATGGTGAACAACGGTTTTTCACTGGCGTACGGATCGGACAGGAAGCCCTTGCTGTCGACGGTACCGGCATTTTTCGGCATCGGTTTCCAGGCCGGGATCGAACCGTCGGCGTTACCCGCCGCCTCGGCGCCCATCGGGGTCAGGCTCTTGCCCAATTTATCCGCTTCGGCCGCCGGGACCGCTGCCATGACGCTGGTCGCCAGCAGGGAAAGCCCCAGGACGCCGGCGTGGAACAGACTCTTTGTTATTTTCATGTGTGTACTCGTCCTGAAAATACAGTGCTTAGAAGTTCACGCCGAAGCTGAGCGCAACGAAGTCGCGGTCATCCACGGTGGTGTACTTGCCGTCGAAGAAGTTGGTGTATGCCAGGCTTGCGGTGTAGGTGTTCTGGTATTCGGCATCGACGCCCAGGCTGACCGCTTTGCGACCTTCCTCGAAGTTGCCGCCAGGACCCGGCGAGTAACCTTCCACGTCGTGGGACCAGGCCACGTTCGGCTTGAGGTTCACACCGGCGAAGACGTCGTTGTATTCCCAGATCGCACGACCGCGATAGCCCCACGAAGTCGCCGTGGTAAAGCCTTCGTCGTTGCAATTGCGGCTGAGGTTGTTGGTCGGTGTACCTGGACCGGCACCGTTGATCGTGCTCTGGTTGAGCGCAATACAGGTGTTCTGGCCGCCGGTAGCCGGCAGCTCGCCTGGACCGTAGACCGGATCACGGCCATAACGAACGTCAGAAGTGCTTTCCAGGCCGCCGACGTGGGTCACGCCCACTTCGCCCACCAGGGTCAGACGACTGGCGCCCATGACCTGATCGAAGAAGTGCGTCAGGGTGGTCTGGAACTGGGTCACTTCCTTGCGGCGGTAACCGTGCAGGTCCGAGCCTGGTGGGGCCGAAAGCAGCGAAGCGTTGGTCAGCGCGCCACCCAGAGGGCGTACACCGGCGAACAGGATGTCGGTGGAGTTGAGCTGCACCGGCGCGTTCGGACGGTAGCTGATCTCACCGCTCCACGCCGTACCCGTAGGCAAGGTGGTGGAGAAGCTCAAGCCGTAAAGACGGATGTCTTCGGGATACTCGATGAAGTAGCTCGAGTTGCCTGCGACAACCAAGGGTGCCAAGGCGCGTAGTTGCGCAGGAAGGGCTGCTACCCTGGCGAAGGTCGAGGCTGGAGCGCCGGTGGCGCTGAAGATCGGCGCACGGCTGTGGTAGTTCATGAAATAGGCACCGAACTCGGTGTCCAGCGGATCGAACATGTATTTGAGGGACGCGCCCCACTGTCCGCTGTCCCGCGCATCGCGGTCCGGACCACGGCGCACCAGCACACCTTCGTTGTTGGCATCGACACCCAAAGCGGTCAGCGTCGGCAGTGCGGCGGCAGGAATCGTCGAGCGGCTGTTCAGCACGCGCAGGTTGTTGTCGCAACCATCGGCAACGATGTCAGGCTGGGAGAAAAAGGTGCCGCAGTTATCGACGACCGTCTGGTCCCACTCGATCTGGTAGAAAGCGTCGGCCGAAAGATTATCGGTGAGACTCTGGGACACATAGAACATGTTGACCGGGATCAGGCCTTCCTTGATCTCGGCACCTGGGCGACGGAACGCGGAGACGTCGATCGGGTTGATCGAGTTGATGCCGCTGCCGATGAAAGTACTTTCACCCCAGCTCACGACTTGCTTGCCCAGACGCACGGAGCCCGGCTGATCGGCAATGGAGTAGTTGTGATAGACGAAGGCATCGAGGATCTGGCCGCCGGCGGATTTGGCGCCTTCCTTGCGGTTGTCGTCGCTGATGTCCTTGAACGGACGGCTTTCGTCCTTGAGTTCGAAGTCGTACCAGTATTTGCCACGGACGAAAACGCCGGTGTCGCCGTACTTCAACTCAAGGTCATGAATACCCTTGAAGATCTTCGAAAAGGTTTTACCGCTTTCGAAGTTCAAGTGACCGTCATCGGAAGTCTGGGACAGGCCGCGGCCGCCGTTGTTGACGCCGATGAGGTTCTTGTTGGCGCTTTCAGTAGACCAACTGGCGCCGATCGACAGGGAAGAGTCGAACTGACCTTCGATTTCACCAACGTTGAAACTGACGCCGAATGCAGGCCCGGCGAGCGTGGAGGCAAGACTGACGGCCAAAGGCAGCTTAGCCCGGCGCCAGAACTGGTTTACTGATGTCATCGACGCTACTCCATGTGCATTTTATTGTTATGGCAGTGAGCACTTTTAAAAACGCTTGGATAACAGGGAGCCAAGGCTTCCCAAAGTCATTCCAAAGTTGCATCGCCCCGGTTTGTGCGTTTGCCCCGTTCTTAAAAATCCTTGAGCGGACTATAGCCAGCAGGTAGTAGTGCTTGATCCCTCTAAAGTGTGATTTGCACCTGCCAGCCACTCTGGAACAGTCCTTTCGCCAGGCCGACACCCGTCGGCCCGGCAAGGATGGCTCATATTTCAGATTTGACAAGCCAAGCGCTTGCTTGGTGGGGCTGGCGTGCCTTTTCGGGCACGCCAAAGGAGGCTTAAAGCGTCGAAAGGAAGGTGCTGTTGGTGGCTTGCCATTCGGTGATGTCGAGGCGAATTTTCTTCTTGTCGAGTTTGCCGACACTGGTCTTGGGAATTTCAGTAACAAGGGCGATCTGGCTCGGGATGGCCCACTTGCTCAGGTGCCCCAATTCCACGAACGGCTTGAGGTGCTCCTTGAGTTCCCGGGCCCCGATCTCATGGCCTTCACGCAGCACCAGCAAGGCAAATGGCCGCTCGCCCCACTGTGGATCGGCGATGCCCACCACTGCTACTTCGCGTACCGCTACGTGGCGACTGATCAGGTCTTCGAGGTCCAGGGAGGAGATCCACTCGCCACCGGTCTTGATCACGTCCTTGATCCGGTCGCGAATGTCGATCACGCCCATGCTGTCCAGGGTCGCCACGTCACCGGTGTGCAACCAGCCGCCGGCCCAGAGCTCGGCGCCTTTCTGCGGTTCGTTGAAATACCCCTCGGTCAGCCAGGGCGCTCGTAACACCAACTCGCCCTGGGTCTCACCGTCGGCGGGCAAGAAGTTTCCGTCGGTGTCGACGATGGCCGCCTCCACCAATGGCCCCGGCACACCAGCCTTGATCCGGTAGGTGGTCCGCTCGTCTTCGGTTCCGGCCATCAACTCGTCATTGAGGTGCGCGCACGACACCAGCGGCCCGGTTTCCGACATGCCGTAAGCGGCGGTCAGTTGAATACCTTTGGCCTTGGCCGCTTCGTACAGCGCCCGATTGAGCGCACTGCCCCCGATGACGATTTTCCAGCCACCAAAGTCGATGTTTTGCGAGGCCTTGGCGTTGAGGACCATTTGCAGGATGGTCGGCACACAGTGCGAAAAAGAGACCTTTTCCTTGCGCCACAACTCCACCAGAAACTCCGGGTCGTAGCGACCGGGATAAACCTGCTTGAGCCCGAGCATGGTCGCCACATACGGCAGGCCCCAGGCATGCACGTGGAACATCGGGGTGATCGGCATGTACACGTCATTGGTGCCCAGTAGGCGCACGCTGTCGATGGCGCCCATGATGGTCGACACACCCATGGTGTGCAGCACCAGTTGCCGATGGGTGAAATACACACCTTTGGGATTGCCGGTAGTACCGGTGGTATAGAAGGTGGTCGCGACCGAGTTTTCGTCGAAGTCCTGGAAGTCGTACTGCGGGCTCGCGGCTGCCAGCAACTGCTCGTACTCGCCGATGAGATTGGGCAAGTCTGCGGTCTTTTCTGGCAGGTCGGTCAGCAGCAGGGTTTTCTCGACGGTGGTCAGGTGCCCGGCAATCGCGTTGTACAGCCCCACGAACTCACTGTTGACCAGCACGTAGCGGTCCTCGGCGTGGTTCATGGTGTAGAGGATCTGCTCCGGCGACAGGCGCACGTTGATGGTGTGGATCACGGCGCCGATCATTGGAATGGCAAACATGCATTCCAGATAACGATGACTGTCCCAATCCATGACCGCCACGGTGTCACCGGGCTTGACCCCGGCCGCCGTCAATACGTTGGCCAGTCGTGCGACCCGTTCGATCAGGGTCGGGTAGCTATACCGCAACTGGTCGCGGTAGACGATCTCGCGGGTTTTCTCATATCGCGTACCGGACATCAGCAGCCGTTTGATCAGCAGCGGATACTGGTAAGCGCCTTCGGCTGGGGGGATAACGCGTGTCTGCAACATAAGAATCCCTTTTCTGACTGCACGGTCGTGGCTGAAAGTAAGCACTGTAGTGCCCCTGATCGCCAGCCAAATCAGCCAAAGGAATGATTTGCAGAGCCGCATAAATACTAGCGTTGCGCCATCATCCGTTAACTGTTAAACACAATGTTGTGATGGATGACGCAACGCCTTTCGTGCGAGCCTATGTATCTTTGCCGATACAATGGGTCCTCAGGCCGACAACCTTCGTTGGGTTGCCTGCTGCCTGCCCCTCGACGTCGGACACGGTTACAAGGCATATCTTGTATAGCAATCGGTACTGCAATCAACAATGAACACTCAATCAACTTCCCCGGCAGATCACGCCAAGGCGCAAGCGCCCCTGGTTTCAATCGTGGCACCTTGCTACAACGCGGAAAAGTATCTGGAACAGGCTATCCATAGCATCTTCGGCCAGGAATACCCGAACTTTGAAGTGATCATTGTCGACGACGGGTCCAGCGACAACAGCGTCGCCATGCTCAAGCAACTGCAGAAAACCTATGACTTCCAGCTGTACTCGCAACCGAACCAGGGCGTGAGTGCGGCACTCAATCACGGCTTGCGGTACGCCAAGGGCGAGTACGTCTCGACGCCCGATCTGGACGACATCATGCTGCCGGAGTCCCTGCGCATTCGGACCGATTACCTGAACAAACATCCGAACGTCGGTTGTGTCGGGGCGCTGATCGTCTACATGGACAGCGATGGCAACACCATCAAGCAACAACAGCGCGATCGCACCCACACATACAACTTCGATCAGATTCTCAGCCAGGCCGTCGTAATCGGCGCTCCTGTTGCGCTCTATCGCATGAGTGCGATGCGCAGTGCCGGCTTCTATGCCCCCCACCTGCGAGTCCAGGATTTCCAGATGACCCTGCGGATTGCCCGCTCGGGTTATGAGATCCATGAATTGCCGGTTTGCGTGACTCGTTACCGCCGACATGCCAACAATCTGTCGAGAAAATACAAGGTGTTGCTACAGGCAGACCTTGAGGCCATCGAGCCGTACGCAAGTCATCCCGCTTACCAGAGCGCGCGCACCCAATTGGTGAACAAGGCCCTTAAATACGCGGTGGTCGAAGACAAGAAGGAAGCCTGGAAGCTGCTGCGCTCCATTCCTTTGCGACACATGAATCGAACCAGTTTCAAGCGTATGAAGCGACTGATGCTACATCGCTAAACACCGGCTACCCGTTGCGAATATTCCCGTTTTCCAGGCCATCCAATGAAATTTCTCGAAAAACTCAAAGAACGAAAAACCAGAAAGCACTTGAAGCGCCTGGAAAAACTGCAAAGGGCACCGGAGAAAATCCGCTTACGCTACCCTCGATATGAAATTGGCGTGGGCACCTACGGCATCCCGGAAGTCGTGGAGTTCGGCGACGATACGATTCTGAAGGTCGGCTCATACACCTCGATTGCCGAAGGCGTGAAGATTCTGTTGGGCGGCGGCCATCGCACCGACTGGGTCAGCACCTACCCTTTTCCCTTGATGATTGACGAAGCCCAGGACATTCCCGGCTGCAGCCCGACCAAGGGCGATGTCGTGATCGGCAGCGACTGCTGGATCTGCGCCAACGCCCTGATCCTGTCCGGCGTGACCATTGGTCATGGCGCAGTGGTTGCCGCAGGCGCCGTGGTGACCCGTGACGTCGAACCCTATGCAATTGTCGGCGGCAACCCCTGCCGACAGATTCGCTGGCGATTCGAGGAAGAGGTGCGCACTGAATTGCTCGCATCCGCGTGGTGGGACTGGCCCATGGAGGAAGTCAAAGCCGCGTCACGGATGCTGAGCAGCAGCGATATGGACGGTTTTCTGAAATACGCCCGCCAACGCCAGTCGACGTAAACTAATCCCCCCAATGCCGGCCGCGACGGATCGTGCCGCGGCCGAGGCTGAAAAGACTCAATGCATCTCGGTAAACGCGAGCTTCACGCCGATCGCGATCAACACGGCACCCATGGTCCGGTCGAACCAGTGGCCCATGCGGGCGAAACCGGCGCGCACGCGCTGCTGGCTGAACAGCATGGCGACCAGGCAGAACCAGGTCGCCGTCGCCACCGCCAGGTAAATCCCGTAACCGGCCTGCACCGTCAGCGGTGTGTGCGGGTTGATTACCACGGTGAACAGCGACAGAAAGAACAACGTGGCTTTCGGGTTCAGTCCATTGGTCACGAAACCTGAGGTGAATGCACCGCGGGCCGTGCGCTCGCCTGCTTCCTTGTGCAGATCGTCAGCCACAGCCTTGGCTGGCTGCGCCCGCAGCGCCTTGAAGCCGATGTACAGCAGGTAAGCGGCTGCCGCCCATTTCAGCGCATTGAACAACATGATCGACTGGGAAACGATCAAGCCGATCCCCAACAGCGAATAACCCACATGCAGGAAAATCGCCGTGCCGACGCCCAGCGCGGTCCAGGTGCCGGCGCGACGACCGTGGGTCACGCTTTCACGTACCACCACGGCAAAGTCCGGGCCGGGGCTGGCCACGGCCAGCAGGTGAATCAGGGCGACGGTCAAGAACTCGGTCCAGTACATGAGGGCTCCTTCAGGCCAAGCGTAACTATTTATTTCATCTGGTAGGCTGGGCAGATTACGCCTTCAGTTCATTGCACAAAAGGTACAGTTGATGACGAACATTCGCCGCGCCGTTTTCCTCGACCACCCCTCCCTGGATCTGGGCGATCTCGATCTCAGTCCGTTGCGCGGGTGCTTCAGCGAATTGCAATTGTTCGCCCAGACTTTGCCCGATCAAGTGATCGAACATCTCAAGGGCGCCACTGTCGCCATCACCAACAAGATCCTGATCGATGCCGCCGCCATTGCCGCCAGCCCCGAACTGAAACTGATTCTGATCACCGCCACCGGCACCAACAACGTCGACCTCGCGGCTGCCCGCGCCCACGGTATTACGGTGTGCAACTGCCAGGGTTATGGCACGCCATCCGTGGCCCAACATACGATCATGCTGTTGCTCAACCTGGCGACGCGCCTGGCTGATTATCAGAAAGCCGTCGGTGAGGGTCGCTGGCAGCAGGCCAAACAGTTCTGCCTGCTGGACTACCCGATTGTGGAACTGGAAGGCAAAACCCTCGGTTTGCTCGGTCACGGCGAACTGGGCGGCGCGGTCGCACGACTGGCCGAAGCCTTCGGCATGCGCGTGCTGCTGGGCCAGATTCCCGGCCGCCCTGCCCGTCCCGACCGTTTGCCGCTGGACGAGCTACTCCCGCAGATCGACGCACTGACCCTGCACTGCCCACTCAACGAACACACCCGGCATTTCATCGGCGCCCGCGAACTGGCCTCGATGAAGCCCGGCGCGTTCGTGGTCAACACCGCCCGTGGCGGCCTGATCGACGAGCAAGCGCTGGCCGATGCCTTGCGCAACGGTCATCTGGGCGGTGCCGCCACCGACGTGTTGAGCGTGGAGCCACCAGTCAATGGCAACCCATTGCTGGCCCACGATATCCCACGCCTGATCGTCACCCCGCACAACGCCTGGGGCAGTCGCGAAGCGCGTCAGCGAATCGTTGGCCAGGTGACCGAAAACGCCCTGGGATACTTCAGCGGTAAGGCACTGCGGGTCGTCAGTTGATAAACTGCGGCACTTTTTTTCACAGGAGCAGTTATGGATCCGCGCAGTGAAGTACTGCTTCGTCAGGCTGAATTATTCCAGGGTGCAGTGCTGTTGGCCGGTTTGCCCGCCGACGATCTGCTTGGCCGCCTGCCCGCCGCGCGCGGCTGGTGCTGGCATGCCGGCGATCAGGCAGCGCTGGAGGCACGCTTTGCCGGCCGTAGCGATTTTGGCGTGAACGCGCCGGCGTTCGAATTCGAATCAGCCGTGGTGTTTCTGCCCAAATCCAGGGATCTGACCGATTACATCCTCAACGCGGTGGCTTCACGCCTGGAAGGTCGCGAGGTGTTCCTGGTCGGCGAGAAAAAAAGCGGAATCGAAGGCGCGGCCAAACAACTGAACCCGTTCGGCAAGCCGCGCAAGCTCGACAGCGCACGGCATTGCCAGCTCTGGCAGGTCACCGTGGCCAACGCCCCGCAAGCCAAACCGCTGGAAAGCCTCGCTCAGGAATACGAACTGCCCCTGGCCGAAGGCCCGCTCAAGGTGATCAGCCTGCCGGGTGTATTCAGCCATGGCCGACTGGACCGCGGCAGCGCGCTACTGCTTGAGCATTTGGACAAACTGCCAAGCGGTCACTTGCTCGATTTCGGTTGCGGCGCCGGCGTGTTGGGGGCTGCGGTAAAACGTCGCTACCCGCACAACCAGGTCACTTTGCTGGACGTCGATGCGTTTGCCGCCGCCAGCAGCCGTCTGACCCTGGCCGCCAATGGTCTGGAAGCCGAAGTGATTACCGGTGACGGCATCGACGCCGCCCCCATGGGTTTGAACGCAATCCTGAGCAATCCGCCGTTCCATGTCGGGGTTCACACCGACTATTACGCCACGGAGAACTTGCTGCGAAAAGCGGCCAAACATCTGAAAAATGGCGGCGAACTGCGCTTGGTGGCCAATAGTTTCCTGAAGTATCAACCGCTGATCGAAGAGCACCTTGGTGCCTGTTCGATCAAGGCCGAAGGACAGGGCTTCAGAATCTATCGCGCCAAGCGCGGCTGAAAATTTGTACTTGCCCAATCGGATTTGCGAAGGCAGAATCCGCTCCGTCCTAGGGGAGTAGTCTCCCACGAGCGCCATGCTCGTCCGGCATGCGTCAACATACTTGGTCCTCAGACCATGGCGCATGCGACCCAAGCGTCCGCATCAGACGGATCGCAGGGTTTGACAAGACCTATGACACGAACACCTTACCCGGGGCGGGAAGGCTGTACGTGTCATAGCCGTGTCGACCCGCCCCTTAGGAAAACCCCTGATGCTGGATTCACTACTCGTTCCCACCGCAATCGTTGCCTTGGCCGAAATCGGCGACAAGACGCAACTGCTCGCGCTCATTCTCGCTGCACGCTTCCGCAAACCGTGGCCGATCATCGCCGGCATCGTTGCCGCGACCCTGGCCAACCATGCGGCAGCCGGTGCGGTCGGCGCCTGGGTCGGCAGTTTCTTTTCGGACACGCTGCTGCACTGGATCCTCGCGGCGAGCTTCGCAGCGACCGCCCTGTGGACCCTCGTGCCGGACAAGATGGATGACGACGAAGCCAGCACCGCCCGCAAGTTCGGGCCATTCCTGACCACGCTGATAGCGTTTTTCCTTGCAGAGATCGGTGACAAGACCCAGATCGCAACCGTGATGCTCGCTGCCCAGTATCCGGAATTGTGGCTGGTGATCATCGGCACGACAGCGGGGATGTTGATTGCCAACGTACCGGTGGTGCTGGCGGGTAACTTTGCCGCGGACAAACTGCCACTGACGCTGATCCGTCGACTGGCGGCGTCGGCGTTCTTCATCCTGGCGATCGTGGCGGTGTACAAGGCGATGCAGAGCAGTGGGTGGGTTTGACGCGGTAGGTCAGTAACACCGCGTCATCGTTCTTCGCGAGCAGGCTCGTTCCCACAGAGATTGGTGTCGATCACAAGACCCATGTGGGAGCGAGCCTGCTCGCAAAGGCGTCAGCGGGTACGCCACATAACTATTTCTTGGCCTGCTCGTAAAGCGGCATCACCTTCGGAATCGCTGCCTGCAACGAAGCTGTCCGGCTGCTGGAAGACGGGTGCGTGCTGAGGAACTCCGGTGGAGCACCTTCGCTGGCCTTGCTCATTTTGTCCCACAGGGTGATCGCGGCGTTCGGGTTGTAGCCGGCGCGGGCGGCCAGTTCGAGACCGATCAGATCGGCTTCGTTTTCATTGGAACGACTGTTGGGCAACGTCATGCCATAGTTGGCCACGGCGTCCGCCAGCGCCAGGCTATCCTGGCCCAGACCGAGCAAGGCACCGGCGCCCTGCTTGGCCATTTCGATCCCGTAAGCCTTGGACATCGCTTCACGACCGTGCTCGCGCAAGGCGTGGGCGATTTCATGGCCCATGACCGCGGCCAGCTCATCGTCGGTGAGTTTCAGACTGTCGATCAGCCCCGTGTACACGAAGATCTTGCCGCCAGGACCGCAGTTGGCATTGAGTTCGTCGCTCTTGATCAGATTGACTTCCCATTTCCACTGGGCCGCATCCGGACGGAAATTCGGCGCTTGGGCAATGAGCCGGTCAGCAATGACCTGAACGCGCTTGGCATCGCTGCTGGTCTTGTCCAGCACGCCTTTGTTGGTCGCTTCACCCACTGTCTTCGTATAAGACTGGGAGTACATCTGATTGACCTCTTCCGAGGACAACATACTGAACATGTACTGTTTGCGCTCAACACCGACAGCGCCAGCGCTGGTGGTATTCACCGATTGGCAGCCAGCGAGCAGCAGGCTTGCGCTCAGACCACACAAAACCAATATCTTGTTCATCAAAAAACTCCCTGAAAACATCTCCGTATCCTAGGCGTGGAAATGTATCGGCGCCAGATACAACGATCCTATGACGCGCTTTTCTGACAAAGCTCTCATCGTCGTAGGAAAAAATTCACAAACCAGCGCGAACCACGGCCAATAACGGCCTGCGATGATTCAATTACGACATCGAGCACGCAAAAACAGTCATTTCCTCAGCCCCCGCTAATGCCCCTCGAATTCCTTGCCGATACACCTCCGCAGACGACCTTTTGCGTGCGGAGCACCCATGAAATTCAAGTCAATACAGTTTTCCGTGGCAGCCCTTGCAGGCGCCATTGTCCTAAGCGTCGTGGCAGCGTTGGTGGTCTACGCGCTGTTTTCCGGCGCCCGGACACAAGACATGGTCCAGGAGCGGACCCAGGCGCAATTCGAGCAAGTCATCGAACAACGCCTGACATCATTGGCGCAGACCCAGGTCAGCCAGATTCAGCGTGAACTCGAAGCGCCACTGCTGATTGCCGGCGGACTGGTACGGGTGAACGCGCTGATCGGCACACCGGGGGCCGATGGCCAGCCGGCGCTGAGCCTCAGCCGCGAGCAATTGATCGGCCTGATCAAGGAAAACGTGGCCAAGAACCCGAAAATCCTCGGCACCTACATCGGCTGGGAAAAAGACGCACTCGATCACAACGATGCGGCCTACATCGGCACCCAGGTCGTGGGTATCGACGCCAGCAACGGGCGCTTCCTGCCCTGGTGGTTCCGCAACGAAGACGGCAGCCTGGGCCTGGATAAACTGGTGGATGTGGACGACCAGAAAACCTTGTCCACCGGCGTGCGCGCCAGCGAGTACTACCTGTGCTCAAAGGAAACCAAAAAATCCTGCGTGATCGATCCGGCGCCCTACAAGGTCGGCGACAAAATCGTCATGCTCGCCTCCTTCATTGAACCGATCATGCTCAACGGCGCCTTCCAGGGCATCGTTGGCGCAGACCTGTCGGTGAACTTCATCCAGGAAATGCTCCTGGGCGCCAACCAGAAGCTCTACAGCGGTGCCGGAGAAATGGCCCTGATCGGCGGTAATGGCCGGATCGTTGCCTACACCAAGGATCCGAGCAAATTCGGCGAGAAGGTCAGCGACATCCTCGACGCCAAGCAGATTGCCAACATGGCCAATCTCAAGCGCGGCGAAGTCACTTACACCGTCGACAAGGCACAGGGCCGGATCGAGCTGTACCTGCCTTTCGGCATCGGCCAGACCGACGCCCGCTGGACCTTGATGCTGCAACTGCCGCTGAACGCGGTGATGGCGGACCTGCAAAAGCTTCAGGCCGACCTGAACACCCAGCGCAAATCCGACACCTTCGGCATGGCCATGGTCGGCCTGCTGATTGCCGGTATCGGCTTGCTGGTGATCTGGCTGGTTGGCCACGGCATTGCCCGCCCACTCAAGCAAATGGTCGCCATGCTCGACGACATCGCGCAAGGCGAAGGCGACCTGACGCGTCGCCTGACCAGCGACCGTTCCGACGAACTGGGCTCGATTGCCAAGGGTTTCAACACCTTCCTGGCCAAGTTGCAGGCGATGATCACCCAGGTGGTGACTTCAGTGCAGAGCGTCAGCGATTCATCGGAGCACACCGCCGACATCGCCATTCGCACCAACACCGGCGTACACAAGCAAATGGCCGAGATCGACCAGGTGGCCACTGCGGTGCAGGAAATGACCGCCACCGCCCAGGACGTGGCCCGCAACGCGACCCAGGCCGCGCTAGCCGCCAGCCACGCCGACCTGGCCGCCAGCCAGGGCAAACAGATTGTCCATGACACATCGAACTCCATCGGCGCCCTCGCGGTGGAAATCGGCCGGGCGGTTGGCGTGGTGCAAACCCTGGCCAAGGACAGCGAAAACATCAACGCGATCCTCATTGCCATTCGCGGGATTGCCGAGCAGACCAACTTGCTGGCCCTGAACGCGGCCATCGAAGCGGCACGGGCGGGTGAACAGGGTCGTGGCTTTGCGGTCGTGGCCGATGAGGTGCGCAACCTGGCGCAGAAAACCCAGAAGGCCACCGAAGAAATCCAGACCATGATTCAACAGTTGCAGCAAGGCACGCGAGATGTAGTGCGGGTCATGGAAGACAGCCAGAACCGCACCGACGAAAGCGTACAACACGCGGCCAAGGCGGCCGAGGCCCTGGAAACCATCACGCAAGCGGTGTCGGTGATCAACGACATGAACACCCAGATCGCCAGCGCCGCCGAGGAGCAAAGTGCGGTAGCGGACGACATCAACCGCAACGTGATCAACATCGGGCAAGTGGCCAATGAAGTGGCGGGCGGCGCGGATGAATCGAGCGCGGCCAGTGCGGATTTGACCAAGTTGGCCGAGCAGCAGCGGCGGTTGATCAATCAGTTCAAGGTTTGATCCAAAGGCCTCTTCGCGAGCAGGCTCGCTCCCACACTGGATCTCTGTCCTACACATATTCTGTGTTCACTGGAGATCAAATGTAGGAGCGAGCCTGCTCGCGAAGGGGCCAGAACCAACAACTCATCAGCCCGGGGTCAGACACTCCGGCCCATTGAGCTTCGGATCATTGACCATGTTCGCCAACACCCGCTCGCGCAACGCCGCAGGTTCACTGGCCAACAAAGCTTGCAAGGCATGCAACGGTGTTTCCGGATCAAGCCAGGCTTCCTGCCCCGCCGCATCGAGAATCAACGGTCGGCGCTGACTGGCAGCCGGCTGAGTGATCACCGCCGTGCTCAGCCATACCTGCTCCTGAACGGGATACGCTTCCCAAATCGCCGCAAAAAACAGCGACGAGCCTTCCCCCGGCGTCAGCCAGTACGGACGCTTGCGCGTGGTGCCGCGCCACTCGTAGAAACCATTGGCGGGCAGCAGGCAACGGCGCAGACGCAGGGCTTCGCGAAACATCGGCTGCTCGGCCACGGTTTCGGCCCGGGCATGAGCGGGGGTACGGGATAGATCGGTCAGCCATGGCGGTGTCAGCCCCCATCGCGCACGG
This sequence comes from Pseudomonas sp. C2B4, assembly GCF_013359695.1. Taxonomy (GTDB): domain Bacteria; phylum Pseudomonadota; class Gammaproteobacteria; order Pseudomonadales; family Pseudomonadaceae; genus Aquipseudomonas. The sequence goes on along the minus strand of NZ_JABFMU010000029.1, from coordinate 59,596 downwards.
GCCAACCCGCGCTGACCGTTTTCGCCGGCACGCAGGATCAACACCGAATCATTGGGGGAAATGTTCCACTGGGCCTGCTGATCGGCGGGAAAGCCGGGCAGGGCCGCGAAGGCCGGGTTCCAGCGAAACAGGGCATAACGTCCACACATGGGGCAGCACGACTCTTGATCAAACGAACGACCAGCCTAACAGACCAGCGTGCCGGGAAAGCTCTCCGGTTCATCACCCGATAGCGGCAGCGCGGCATTGTACGCTCGGATCAGTTCGCGGGCGTAATCGGCCTGGTCGTTATCCACCGCCAGCCCCAGCAAACCGAAGATCGGCAGTTCGCCGCTGGCACCGACCAGATCGCGCCCTACCAGATGCGCCTCGATGCCTTCGCTGGCGAGCATGCCTTGCAGCAACTCGCCTTCCATCAGGTTTTCCGGTTCATAGATTCGCTGCATAGATGTCCTCAATCGTTCTCGGCGAACACTTCGAGATGCCATTCTTCGCCGTGAACCTGCAACACAAAGGTTATCGGCCGGCAGCACACCTGACAGTCTTCAATATAGGTCTGATCCCCACCGGACAGATCCAGTGACGTCTCGACTTCCTCACCACAATACGGACATTCATAAAGTGCGCTTTCCAGCATCGCGGTCTCCCGGGTGACTTGTGCGTATAATCGCCGGTCTATTTGCAGGGCTATTTTTGTCTGGCTACTTTTTCAGACCGTACCCTGCCGGTTTTTGATCAGAACCTTTACTTACCCTAGCCGTTTCTAACAAGAGAGCATGATGGGCGAATTCGATGCCATCCGACCTTACGACGACAGCGAAGTCCCGGCAGTGCTGGCACGACTGCTCGGCGACAAGGCGTTTCTAGATATCCTCACCCACTTCCGCTTCCCGCGTTTTGCCGGCGCTTTAGGCTGGGCGCTCAAACCCCTTATAGCTCATCGCCTGCGCCGTGAGTTCGCCGGCATCACGTCGGTGGCCACCTTGCAGGACAAGGTCGAGCATTACGTCGATCACACCATCGAACGTGCCACGGACGGGGTGACCTACACCGGTGTCGAGCAGTTCAAGTCCGGCAGTGCCTACCTGTTCATCGCCAACCACCGCGACATCGTGATGGACCCGGCCTTCGTCAACTATGCCGTGTACCACGCTGGCCTGCCGACCCCCCGCATCGCCATTGGCGACAACCTGCTGCAAAAGCCCTTCGTCAGCGACCTGATGCGCCTGAACAAGAGCTTTATCGTGCACCGTTCGATCACCGGACGCCGCGAGAAAATGGCGGCCTATCAATTGCTCTCGGCCTACATCAACCATTCGATCCGCAACGATTGCGCCTCGATCTGGATTGCCCAGGCTGAAGGCCGGGCCAAGGACGGCGACGACCGTACCGAGTCGGCGATTCTCAAGATGTTCCACATGAGCCGCAAGGACGAGCCGTTCGGCGAAGTCATCCGCTCGCTGAACCTGACGCCGGTGTCGATCAGCTACGAGTACGACCCGTGCGATCAGGCAAAGGCCCGCGAACTCTACATCCGTGCGACGACCGGCTCCTATACCAAGGTGCCGGGTGAGGACGACGTGAGCATCGCCAAGGGCATCACCGGCTACAAAGGCCGGGTGCATGTGAACTTTGCCGCGCCGATTACCGAGTTGTTCGAAGACACCAAGCAGTTGGCAGTCGAAATGGACAAGCAGATTCTGGGCGGTTATCGCCTGTTCCCGGTGCACTACCTGGCGTACGCCCAATGGAAGGACGCCGACCCGCAATTGCAGGTGCCGAAAGCCGCCGAGATTTTTGCTGCCGATGAACTGGCCAAGGCCCAGGCCGAATGGCAGCAACGACTGGATACCTGCCCCGAGGAACATCGCCCGTTCCTGGTGCTGCAATATGCGACGCCGGTGCGCAATCAGTATCGGGTGAAGGCCGGATTGCCGCTTTAACCCTGGTTACGACAACGGCGCCTTCGGGCGCCGTTGTTATTTGTTCGCCACAGAATTTGCGTAAGTTTCAGACGCGGGTGCTGATCCAGGATACGAGCAGCGCCAGGCCGAGGCAGGCAAAGCCAAAGACGTAGAAAAACCGGTTCATGCGCAGGGTCGCCCAATCCAGCGTGGGCTCTTGGCTGGGACGGTTCTGGCGCTGTGCCTGGAGACTGGCCATGGCGCGCTGTTCGCGGCGACGCGTGGCGTGCAGCAACCAGCCGCCCGGGAAGGCAAAGAACAAAGCCAGCAGGTTGATCAATTTGGCGGGATGGGCGGTTAACAGCGTCATCAAATGCAGCGACATCACAAACCTCAAACAAAAACAGGTGTGGCAGTCGCCAAGCCGACAACCGCGGCGCGGATTCTACCGAAAGCCTCCCCACCTGCCCTCTCTTTCCGACAAATAACGAAACAATTGACCAAAGGCTGCCCCGAGTCACAGCTTCGTCATCTGAATACGCCAGTCTGTCGCCCCTCGAAACCGACACGGACTGCGTCATGCTCCACGCCGAAAACCAGGATCGCCTCTACCTCATCAGCCACAGCGAAGAACAACAAACCCTCGTTGGCAGTCTCGCCTTTAATGTCCAGGACCGTCACTGGCTGGTGTATTGCGCACTGGGCGGTCATCAGCATGCGGATTTGCCGGAAGCGGATTTGCTGACGGGGGTGAGTGTGCTGGATTTTTATTCACAAGCCGCGTGACACCAGGTGTTCCCCTGTAGGAGCGAGCCTGCTCGCGATGGACTTCAGGGCGCCGCGGGGTATCAGATGCCCTGCGTAGTCGTTAACGACCATCGCGAGCAGGCTCGCTCCTACAGTTGAGTACCAGCAGATATGAAAAAGCCCGGAACCATCGCTGGCACCGGGCTTTTTTTCATCTCGCGAAAGGTTATTCGCCGAGAATCTGACCCACGGTCGGGTCTTTGAACAGGCGGGTCAATGCGTCGCTCAACACGTCGCTGACCAGCTTGGTGTTGGTTTCCTGGTTCGGCGCCATGCCGAAGCGCTGGTCCAGGGACGCGCCGTAACGGCCGCTGTAACGGCGATTGGCATTCTGCACATCGGAGCGGAAGGTGGCGCCAATGGTCGCCTCGGTCACATACATGCCTTCCTTAGGCGACTGATACTTCAGCTCGGCCAGGGTCACGGTCAGTTGTGGAGCGTTCATCGCATTGGCCGTCGGGGTGAAGCCCAACAGGCGCACGGCGGCTTCGGCCTGGGCCTGAAGCTTTGGCAGGATCTGCGCGCCCTGTACGGTAATCGCGCTGGTTTCCGGGTACAGGCCACCACGGGTGCCCAAAGTCGGCGACGGACGACCGTCCACCACTCGCACCACCACCGGCTGGCCGTGGCCTACCGGGGCCAGTTGCGCCGTCAGCTTGGGTTCCGGGTTCAGTTGTTGCGGGCTGTGGGCGCAGCCGACCAGCGTCAAGCTGGTCACAGTGATCAAACCGAACAACAGGCGTTGCAACATGCTCTTCTCTCCAGAATCAGGCACAAACAGGCCGGCAGTATAGCGGTGCGCCACTGCGGCGAACTAGCATCTCGCAGCGATTGCTGAATTCTCTGACAAGCCCTGTAGGTCGGGGTTCGATGTCACACATCGTTCACCCTCCTTTCACCGGCGCGTCACGACTGGCTGACAATGTAGATGGCAATCACCCACAAGGTCATTTGCCATGCGCTTTCTCATCTCAATGTTCGCACCACGCCCGTTGCATCGCTGCTTCGCCCTGCTCGACAGCAACGGTCATTGCCAGGCATTCAAGCAGTGCAGCCTTCAGCCCATGGGCGATGGCTGGGTCGAAATCGAGGAAATCCGCCTGAACTGGTTGCACCAGCCGCTGCCCGCCAGCGCCCGCGTCACCCAGCGCCAGCCTCGCTCACGAGGGCAGCAACTGTTAACGACCTGACCAGACGCCTAATAAAAGTCATCAAACACGACCAATTCCCCGCGTTTCTTCGCTACAATCTCCCCCCGATTATAAGGACGTCTCCTGATCGGGCCTCGCAGCATCGTCAATGCCCTGGTATTGACACCCCGCACCGCCCACAGAGAGCCGCCCACACAGATCGAGTGAAGCTGGCGCGCTTGCTGTTCTTGAAGCAAAAACTCCACTTTTCGCGAATCTGCAGAGCTGTCATTACGCTCGGTCACTGAGCTGTTTGCCCGATTTGCCCGCCATGTATTGCCTGGCGGCCAACCATCCGGGCACGGTGCCAGGCTGGGACAGCCCTTTTTGAGGTTCACGTCTTCAAAAGAGCGTGAAAAAAACGGGTTTTCACAACTTCACAAGAGTGTGGCGAGCAAATGAATAGTTTTGCGTCTGAACATGCACCATTAGCGTCTACAACAGCCCGACGACACAGGACCGAGTACACCTCGAATACCGGAGCCTGAAGCCTGTCCGCTACGGATTTGGTTGCACAAACGGATGTATCGACCATAAGTCGAATTGCCAGCCGCTCGTTGAAATGAGTTCATGGGACTCTGATTAGACCCGGCAGGTAGCGTCCGTCGAAGTTGCAAAAAATTGCGAAGATTCGGACATGGCGATCCTGCCATGGGTACCTGGGGCAACACAGACACGCCCCGTCACTCCTGGCAGCCATGCCGTCAATTTGGTGCTGCAGATTTTGGAGACGCGTTAAATGGCGCATAACGAAGCAGTCGACGTAGTACTGGTTGGGGCCGGCATCATGAGTGCCACCCTCGCCGTACTGCTCAAAGAGCTCGACCCCGCGATCAAGCTGGAAGTCGTCGAGCTGATGGATTCCGGTGCCGCGGAGAGTTCCAACCCATGGAACAACGCCGGTACCGGTCACGCCGGCCTGTGCGAGTTGAACTACACACCGCAGGCTGCCGATGGCACCGTCGACATCAAGAAAGCCGTGCACATCAACACCCAGTTCGAGGTGTCGAAGCAGTTCTGGTCGTACCTGACCAAAAAAGGCACCTTCGGTTCGTGCAAGTCCTTCATCAGCCCGGTGCCGCACCTGAGTTTCGTTCAAGGCGACAGCGGCGTTTCCTTCCTCAAGGAACGCTTCAAGGTGCTGAGCAAGCACCACGCCTTCGCGGACATGGAATACACCGAAGACAAGGCGAAAATGGCGGAATGGATGCCGTTGATGATGCCGGGGCGTGACGCTGGCGAAACCCTCGCCGCCACCCGTGTAATCAACGGCACCGACGTCAACTTCGGCGCCCTGACCAACCAGTTGCTCAAGCACCTGACCAGCGCACCCGATGCCCAGGTCAAGTACTGCAAGCGCGTCACTGGCCTCAAGCGTAACAACGGTGGCTGGACCGTCAGCATCAAGGACGTCAACAGCGGCAACACCCGTGACGTCGACGCCAAGTTCGTCTTCCTCGGCGCAGGCGGCGCGGCATTGCCGCTGCTGCAGGCTTCGGGCATCGAAGAGAGCAAAGGCTTCGGCGGCTTCCCGATCAGCGGCCAGTGGCTGCGTTGCGACAACCCGGAAGTGGTCAAGCATCACCAGGCCAAGGTGTACAGCCAGGCTGCCGTGGGTTCGCCACCGATGTCCGTGCCGCACCTGGACACTCGCGTCGTCGACGGCAAGAAATCCCTGCTGTTCGGACCGTACGCCGGTTTCACCACCAAGTTCCTCAAGCACGGCTCCTTCATGGACCTGCCGATGTCGGTTCGCGCCGGCAACATCGGTCCGATGCTGGCCGTGGCGAAAAACAACATGGACCTGACCAAATACCTGGTCAGTGAAGTGATGCAGTCGATGGAGCAGCGCCTGGAGTCCCTGCGTCGCTTCTACCCGGAAGCGAAAGCCGAAGACTGGCGCCTGGAAGTGGCTGGCCAACGGGTTCAGATCATCAAGAAAGACCCGAAAAAAGGTGGCGTTCTGCAGTTCGGTACCGAACTGGTCGCGGCCAAGGACGGCTCCCTTGCCGCCCTGCTCGGTGCTTCGCCAGGTGCGTCGGTGACCGTTTCGATCATGCTGGAACTGATCGAGAAGTGCTTCCCGGGCAAAGCCAAAGGCGAGTGGGCTGCCAAACTGGCAGAAATCTTCCCGGCCCGCGAGAAAGTCCTGGAAACCGACGCTGCGCTATATCGCAAGATCAACACGCAGAACAACGTCGCCCTGGAACTGGTTGAAGCCAGCAGCGAAACCGAAAGCTACGCTTGATCCAGCTCCAATAAAAACGCCCCGTCCTCATTGAGGGTGGGGCGTTTTTTTTGCCTTTTGATCTTAACCGCGAGCCTTTTCAATCAGCTCGATGTATTCCGGCGCATTGCGCTGATCCTTGATCAGGGCAACGAAGTCATTGCCGTGCTCATCCTTGCCATTCACGTCGTAACCGGCCTCGACGAAGAACGTCAGGAAGCGCTCGAAGTCATCGATACGCAGGCCACGGTAAGCCTTGATCAGCTTGTGCAACGAAGGCGAAGTGGCGTCGACCGGTTCGAAATCGAGGAACAACTTGATCTGCTCGTCGCCAATCTCGTCACCAATCACTTGTTTCTTATCTTTACGCATTGCCGACTCCAGCTCGCAGACATTTCACGGGGCAGGCAGTTTACCCCTGCGCGAGCCCGGCACTCAACGCGGACGAACACTGCCAGTGTGCAGATCGGCCCAGACATGACCATTGGCGTAGCTGAGGAACTGGCAGTACACCGTGTCATTGCGCAACAAGTCGATGACCACCCGGTACTGCGCCATCGGGTAATAAAGCGTCAGGGTTTTGCTCTGTTCGTCGTAGATCGGTTTTTTCAGGCTTTTGCTTTCGCCATCGAAATTGACCAACACTTGATTGATCGTCGCGCCTTTATTCAGGGATTTACCCTTGAGGCGGATCAACAGTGGCGAGGTGACCGGTATCGGTTGCTGATTGGACTGACGCTGACTGCCGACCACCACGGAATAGTCGGTGACCTGCAGCAGTTGCTGCTGCTCGGGTTCGGCATCGCGCAAGTTCAGGTCGTCCGGAGGCAGGAACTGCCCATGCATGGGTGCCGGGGCGGCAGCCAAAGGCAAGCTGAGGGTCAGCAACAGGGCGGCGCAGCTGCGGATCAAAAGGCTCATGACGGGCTCCGGAATCGGGGCCGAGCACTCTAGCATGGCTATCCGGAAGCACATGAAACCATTGTGGGAGCGAGCCTGCTCGCGAATGCAGTTTGCCAGCCCCATTAATCTGACTGACACGACACCTTCGCGAGCAGGCTCGCTCCCACAGGGGGACTTGCGGCGGGGCTTACATGCCTTTAACGGCAAAAATCCCGTTGGCGTTGCGCCAGTAGCCTTTGTAGTCCATGCCGTAACCGAAGATGTAACGGTCGATGCACGGCAAACCGACGAAATCGGCTTTCAGGTCCGGGCGAGCCTTGCGGTCGTGGTCCTTGTCGATCAGCACCGCGGTGTGCACTTTGCGCGCGCCGGCGTGCTTGCAGAAGTCGATGATCGCGCCCAGGGTGTGACCTTCGTCGAGGATGTCGTCGATGATCAGCACGTCACGGTCGATGAACGACACTTCAGGCTTGGCTTTCCAGAACAGCTCGCCACCGCTGGTTTCATTGCGATAGCGGGTGGCGTGCAGGTAGGACGCCTCCAACGGGAAGTGCAGATGGGTCAGCAGTTTGCCGGAGAAAATCAGGCCGCCGTTCATCACACAGAACACCACCGGGTTGCTGTCCGCCAGTTGATCATTGATTTGCGCACCGACGCGGGCGATGGCCGCCTCGACTTCAGCTTCGGTGTACAGGCAGTCAGCCTCTCGCATGATTTGACGGATATGCTCGAGATCAGCGGACATGGCGCTCTCCAGGGGGGTGTCGGTTTCGGAAAAGCGGGCAAAGGTACGCATCCCGCACGGCCAGATCAAGCGTTTGTGGACTAACGTACAGTAATGTCTATAGGACAACACCCACGGATAGATTAATCTAGGCCGGTTTTTTTGCCCGCCGCCGGAGCCTTTCCCATGCCCATCCTCGAGATCCGCCATCCGCTGATCCGTCACAAACTTGGCCTTATGCGCCGCGCAGACATCAGCACCAAGAATTTCCGTGAGCTCGCTCAGGAAGTCGGCGCCCTGCTGACCTATGAAGCCACCAAAGACCTGCCGCTGGAAACCTACGATATCGAGGGTTGGTGCGGCACGGTGTCGGTCGAGAAAATCGCCGGCAAGAAGATAACCGTGGTGCCGATCCTGCGCGCCGGTATCGGCATGCTCGAAGGCGTGCTGAGCCTGATCCCGGGCGCCAAGGTCAGCGCCGTGGGCGTGGCCCGCAACGAGGAAACCCTCGAAGCCCACACCTACCTCGAAAAACTGGTACCGGAAATCGACGAACGCCTGGCCATGATCATCGACCCGATGCTCGCCACCGGTGGCTCGATGGTCGCCACCATCGACCTGTTGAAGAAAGCCGGCTGCAAGGACATTCGCGCCATGGTGCTGGTTGCCGCGCCGGAAGGCATTGCCGTGGTCGAGAAAGCTCACCCGGACGTAATTATCTATACCGCCTCCATCGATCAAAAACTCAACGAACACGGTTACATCATCCCCGGTCTGGGCGATGCCGGTGACAAGATCTTCGGCACCAAGCAGAAGGACGCGTGACCATGCAGGATGAGTTCAACGATCCGCTCTGGCGCACGGTGCTGTCCGGCGCGCAGATGCTGTTCGTGGCGTTCGGCGCCCTGGTGCTGATGCCGCTGATCACGGGCCTGGACCCGAACGTGGCACTGTTTACCGCAGGTCTGGGCACGATTCTGTTCCAGATCGTCACCGGGCGTCAGGTGCCGGTGTTCCTGGCGTCGAGCTTTGCCTTCATCACCCCGATCATTCTCGCAAAGGGCCAGTTCGGCCTGGCGGCGACCATGGGCGGCGTCATGGCGGCAGGCTTCGTCTACACCTTCCTCGGCCTGGCCGTGAAGATCAAGGGCACCGGCTTCATCGATCGCCTGCTGCCTCCGGTGGTGATTGGTCCGGTGATCATCTCCATCGGCCTGGCCATGGCGCCGATTGCCGCCAACATGGCAATGGGCAAGGCTGGCGACGGCACCGAGCTGATTCATTACCAGACGGCGATGATGATCTCGATGCCCGCATTGCTGACCACCCTGATCGTCGCCGTGTTCGGCAAAGGTATTTTCCGCCTGGTGCCGATCATCTCCGGCGTGTTCGTGGGCTTTGGCATGTCGTTCTACTTCGGCGTCGTCGATACGGCGAAGATTGCCGCTGCGCCGTGGTTCGCGTTGCCGCACTTCACCGCGCCGGAATTCAACTGGCAGGCGATCCTGTTCATCGTTCCGGTGGCCCTGGCTCCGGCCATCGAACACATCGGCGGCGTGATTGCCGTGGGTAGCGTGACCGGTCGCGATTACCTGAAGAAACCCGGCCTGCACCGCACGCTGCTCGGCGACGGCATTGCCACTACCGCAGCCGGCCTGTTCGGTGGTCCGCCCAACACCACCTATGCCGAAGTCACCGGCGCGGTGATGCTGACCAAGAACTACAACCCGAAAATCATGACCTGGGCAGCGATCTTCGCCATCACCCTGGCGTTCATCGGTAAATTCGGCGCGTTGCTGCAAAGCATTCCGGTGCCGGTCATGGGCGGGATTCTCTGCCTGTTGTTCGGTTCGATTGCGGCGGTCGGCATGAACACGCTGATTCGCCACAAGATCGACCTGGGCGAAGCACGCAATCTGGTGATCGTTTCGGTGACCCTGGTGTTCGGCATTGGCGGCGTACTGGTCGGCACCGGCACCGGGCCCGATGACTTCGGCCTCAAAGGCATCGCACTGTGCGCGGTGGTGGCGATTGCGCTGAACCTGATCCTGCCGGGCAATGACAGCTGGAAGCACAAGAAGGCGGATGAGCCGCTGATCTAAGCAGGTCTCTGGAATGCCATCGCGGGCAAGCCCACTCCCACAGGGATTACGCTGAACCTGTGGGAGCGAGCTTGCCCGCGATGCTTTTAGAGGGCCAACGGCGCTCGCTCACACAGCGTATTCAAGGCCTTCGCCCACTGCGGATCATCATTGAGACACGGCACTAGCACCAACTCCTCGCCCCCCGCTTCGCGGAACTGCTCCAGCCCGCGATCACCGATTTCTTCCAGTGTTTCGATGCAATCGGCAACGAAGGCCGGGCACATCACCAGCACCTTCTTCACGCCGCTTTTGGCCAGCTCATCGAGACGCGCTTCGGTGTAGGGTTCGATCCATTTGGCGCGCCCCAGGCGCGACTGGAATGACACCGACCACTTGCCGTCCGGCAAGCCCATGCGCCTGGCAAACTCCTTGGCGGTACGCAGGCACTGACCGCGATAACAGGTGGCGACCACTTCCGGCGGCGCACCGGCGCAGCAATCGCCGCCGCCTTCAAAGCTGTGGCCCGGATTGAGTTTCTTCAGGTGCCGTTCCGGCAAACCGTGGAAGCTCAGCAACAAGTGATCGTAATCCTGCTGCAGGTAAGGCTTGGCTGTGGCCACCAGGGCATCGAGGTATTCCGGCTGATCGTAGAAGGGCTGGAGCACCGACAGCTGTACGTCGAGTTTTCTCTCGCGCAGTACACGCTTGGCTTCTTCGATCACCGTCGTCGTCGTGCTGTCGGCGAATTGTGGGTAAAGCGGGGCCAGGGTGATCTTTTTGTGGCCTTGGGCTGCCAGGCGCACCAACGCTGACTCTATGGACGGTTCGCCGTAACGCATGGCCAACTCAACCGGTCCGTGGTGCCATTGGGCAGTCATGGCCTGTTGCAGGCGCCGGCTGAGCACCACCAGTGGCGAACCCTCCTCCCACCAGATCGAAGCATAGGCATGGGCCGACTGTTCGGGACGTTTGAACAGAATCAACGACACCAGCAGACGCCGCACCGGCCATGGCAGGTCGATCACATACGGGTCCATCAAAAACTGGTTGAGGTAACTGCGCACGTCCGCCACCGAGGTGGAGGCAGGTGAGCCCAGGTTGACCAGAAGCAACGCGTGATCGGTCATGCAACGTCCTATTTCAGAGGCGGCCGGACAGATCGTCCAGGGCCGCGCGCAAATCGGTGAACTGGAAAGTGAAACCCGCTTTGAGCAAACGCGCCGGCGTCGCCCGCTGACCACCCAGCAGCAACAACGACAACTCGCCCAGGCCGACCTTCAACACAAGGGCCGGCATCGGCATGAACGCCGGGCGGTGCAATACGCTGCCCAGGGTTTTGGCGAACTCGCGATTGCGCACCGGCTTCGGTGCGCAGGCATTATATGGACCACTGGCTTCATTGCGATGCAGAAGAAAATCAATCAGGGCGATTTGATCGTTGATGTGGATCCACGGCATCCATTGCCGACCATTGCCAATCGGCCCGCCCAGCCCCAGTTTGAACGGCAACAACAGCCGCGACAAAAAGCCGCCCTCGGCGGACAATACCAAGCCGGTGCGGATGAGCACCACGCGAATACCCATGGCTTCAGCGCGCTGGGCGGTTTCCTCCCAGGCGATGCACAACTGGCTGGCGAAATCATCGATGACCGGTGGCGAATCCTCAGTCAGCTCACGCTCGCCGCCATCACCGTACCAACCGACCGCGGAACCGGAAATCAGTACCTGCGGTTTCTGCTCACGGCTTTCGAGCCAGGCCAGCAGGGTTTCAGTCAGCGTGATGCGGCTGCTCCAGAGCAGCGCTTTACGTTTTGTGGTCCAGGGACGGTCGGCGATCGGGGCGCCGGCAAGGTTGATGATCGCATCGACGGGCTCCTGCCCCAAATCTTCGAGTCGAGCGATACCACGCACTTGAGCACCACAGACTTTGGCAACCTTTGCCGGCGTTCGACTCCAGACCGTCAGGCGATGACCCTGACTCAACCAGTGCCGACAGAGCTGACGTCCTATCAAACCAGTACCGCCGGTCAGCAATATGTGCATGACTTCTTCCTCGCGTGGCGTTTTACCCTGATCACTAGTCTATTTTTATAAGCAAGGGATCTTTGATATCGGGCAGGCTCTGTGTTTAACAATAGGCCAAGCTGTCGGAACTAGAACGCTGAAAGTTATACCTAAAAACAATATTGTACAGGTTTCAACCCCGGCGTAGTCTGTACAGAAAGGTAAACGAGGCCCTTATGACTGTACCTATCGCAATCATCGGCACCGGCATTGCCGGACTCTCAGCCGCACAAGCCCTGACAGACGCAGGGCATGTCGTGCAACTTTTCGATAAAAGTCGTGGCAGTGGCGGACGCATGTCGAGCAAACGTAGCGATGCTGGCGCGCTGGACCTGGGCGCGCAGTATTTCACTGCCCGCGACCGCCGTTTCGTCACCGAAGTCCAGCGCTGGCAAGCCAAGGGCTGGGTCGCCGAGTGGACGCCACAGCTGTACACCTATCATGGTGGCCAGCTCAACCTGTCACCGGACGAACAGACGCGCTGGGTCGGTACGCCACGAATGAGTGCCATTACCCGCGCCCTGATCGGTGATCTCGAAGTGCATTTCGCCTGCCGGATCACCGAGGTTTATCGGGGTGAAGAACACTGGCACCTGCAGGATGCCGAAGGCTTTACCCATGGTCCGTTCAGCCACGTGGTGATCGCCACGCCAGCCCCGCAGGCGACGGCGTTACTGGCGTCTGCGCCGAAGCTCGCCGGTGCTGCCGCCGGCGTGAAAATGGACCCCACCTGGGCCGTTGCCCTGGCGTTCGAAACACCTCTGGACACCCCCATGGAAGGCTGCTTCGTGCAGGACAGCCCGCTCGACTGGCTGGCGCGCAACCGCAGCAAACCCGGGCGCGACAACACACTGGACACTTGGGTGCTGCATGCCACCAGCGCCTGGAGCCGGCAGCACATTGACCTGCCAAAAGAAGCCGTGATCGAGCAGCTGCACGGTGCCTTCGCCGAATTGCTGCATGATTCGATGCCCCCGCCGACCTTCAGCCTCGCCCATCGCTGGCTCTATGCCCGCCCCAACAGCAGTCACGAGTGGGGCACGTTGGCCGATGCCGACCTGGGTCTGTATGCATGTGGCGACTGGTGCCTGTCCGGACGTGTCGAAGGCGCCTGGCTCAGCGGCCAGGAAGCCGCCCGCCGTCTGCATGCGCACCTGCAATGAACCGCATCGATCCTGGCCAATGGCTGCTGTCGAAATGGACAGCAGTCCGCCCGCACGAAAGGTTTACGACGGAGAAGTCTGTACAAAAAATTTGACTTGTACACCTTTGAATCTATGATGAACCTAAGTTGTACATATTTATCAATGTGTACAAGTTTTGATTCCGAGGTGCTCCGATGCTCCCTCCCGCCGCCAAGCCGAAAATCGCCATCAGCGCCTGCCTGATGGGTGCCGAGGTGCGCTACAACGGCGGACACAAAGCCTCACGACTGTGCAGTCAAATCCTCACCGATTACTTCGATTTCGTGCCGGTCTGCCCGGAGGTGGCCATCGGCCTGGGCATTCCTCGCGAACCGATCCGCCTGGTGGGTGATCCGGCTCAGCCCGAAGCCGTCGGCACGGTTGATCGCTACCTCAATGTCACTCGACCGCTGGCTGACTTTGGCCAACGGATGGCGGCGGATCTGGTCGACATTTGCGGCTACATCTTCATGCAGAAGTCCCCGTCCTGCGGCCTGGAACGGGTCAAGGTCTACCGCGCCAATGGCACAACGCTGGACGGCGGTGGCCGGGGCATCTATGCCCAGGCGTTCTGCGCATTGCATCCGGATTTGCCGGTGGAAGAAGACGGCCGGCTCAACGACCCGGTGCTCCGAGAAAACTTCCTTACCCGCGTATTCGCCTACAGCGCTTGGCAACATCTACTAACGGAAGGCCTGAGTCGTCGCGGCCTCACGGATTTTCACTCGCGCTACAAGTACCTGTTAATGGCCCATAACCCGGTGCAATACAAAACGCTGGGCGCGTTGCTGGGCAATATGGGCCGCAGCGACCCGCAGGAGCTCGGACCGCACTATTTCAGTGAGCTGATGGCCGCTCTGAAAAAATGCGCCACGCGTCGAACCCATACCAATGTCTTGCAACACCTCAGCGGCTATCTCAAACAGGCGATCAGCGCCGAGGACAAACAGGAAGTGCAGCAGGTCATCGGTCAGTATCACCAAGGCATCGTGCCATTGGTGGTGCCGCTGACGCTGCTCAAGCATCACTTTCGCCAGCACCCGGATCCTTACATCGCGCAGCAGGTTTACCTGCAACCGCATCCGGAAAACCTCAGCCTGCGAAACGCCATTTGATGAACGTCCCCCTCGACAGCAGCGCCAGCGATGGCCACGGCGCGGCGTTCAAAAAAGCCCTCGATGAAGGCTGGCTGCCGATTCGCGAAGTGGCCCGGCAGACCGGTGTCAACGCCATCACCTTGCGCGCCTGGGAACGGCGTTACGGTTTGATCGTGCCGCAGCGCACACCCAAGGGGCACCGTCTGTTCTCGGCCGAACATGTACAACGTATTCTGACGATCCTTACCTGGCTCAATCGTGGCGTTGCCGTCAGCCAGGTCAAGCAACTGCTCGACACCCCGCAAACCTTTACCGAATCCGCGGAAAACGATTGGCAACTGCTGCGCCAGACGCTGCTGCAGGCGGTCTCGCGACTGGCCGAACGGACCCTGGACGATACCGTCAATCAGGCCATGGCGCTGTACCCGCCGCGGACCTTGTGCGAACAATTGTTGATGCCATTGCTGGCAGACCTGGAACAGCGCTGGCAGGGCCAGTTCGGCGCACAGATGGAGCGGGTGTTTTTTTATTCCTGGCTGCGCAGCAAATTCGGCGCGCGCATCTACCATAATAACCGGCAGCTAAACACCACACCCATGTTGTTGATCAACCACTCGGATTTGCCACTGGAGCCGCACCTGTGGCTCACGGCATGGCTGATCAGCAGCGCCGATTGCCCGGTGGAGGTGTTCGACTGGCCGTTGCCCGCTGGCGAACTGGCGCTGGCGATTGAACATCTGCTTCCCCGAGGCGTACTGCTGTATTCCAGCAAAGCCATAAACCTTTTACATCTGACGAAACTTTTGAAAGGCGTCAGTTGCCCAAAAATGATCGTCGGACCAACGGTGTGCATTCACCAGACCGAGTTGTCCGAAAAAACGTTCGTGATTGCTGATTTGTACCTGGCCGAAGATCCGTTGTTGGCACACCAGGCGCTCGTTCAGCGTGGGCTCATTTAATGTGGTTACCACCATGCAATTGATCTGGCTGCGCAGCGATTTGCGCGTAAACGACAACACAGCCCTCTCGGCCGCCGCTGCGGTTGGCCCGAGCATCGCGGTGTACCTGCTGAGCCCGGAACAATGGCTGGAGCACGACGATGCACCGTGCAAAGTGGACTTCTGGTTACGCAACCTTGATGAGTTGAGCCAGGCGCTGGGCAAGCTGAACATTCCCCTCTTGATCCGTTCGGCACCGCGCTGGGAACAGGCCTCGAAGGTACTGCTCGAACTGTGCCGTCAATTCAAGATCGACGCCGTGCATTTCAATGAGGAATACGGTGTCCATGAAAGCCGCCGCGATGCTGCGGTGATGCAGACGCTGCAAGCCGAAGGCATTGCCGTTCACAGCCACTTCGATCAGTTGCTGTTCAAGCCGGGAAGCGTGCTGACCAAAACCGGCACCTACTTCCAGGTCTTCAGCCAGTTCCGCAAGGTCTGCTACGAACGCCTGCACCGGTCGTTGCCCCGCCTGGTCAGCGCCCCCATGGCGCAAGTGCCGCTGAACATTTCCAGCGACAAGGTCCCGCCCAGCATCAATGGGTTCACGCCACCGACCGACCGCTTGCGGGCACTGTGGCCGGCCGGTGAGGTCGAAGCACGGCACCGTCTGGACACCTTCACCGACGCCCGGATCGATTACTACAAGAACGAACGGGACTTCCCGGCGAAGCCCGGCACCAGCCAACTGTCGGCCTATCTCGCTGCCGGGGTCATTTCCCCACGTCAATGCCTGCACGCGGCATTGCAAAGCAATCAGGGCGAATTCGAAAGCGGCAAGGTCGGCGCCGTGACCTGGATCAATGAACTGTTGTGGCGCGAATTCTATAAACACATTCTGGTGGGCTACCCAAGGGTCTCGCGGCACCGTGCTTTCCGCCCGGAAACCGAGGCTCTGGCCTGGCGTGATGCGCCGGCAGAGCTGGCCGCCTGGCAGCAAGCCCGCACCGGCGTGCCCATCATCGACGCAGCCATGCGCCAACTGTTGGAAACCGGCTGGATGCACAACCGCCTGCGCATGGTCGTTGCGATGTTCCTGACCAAAAACCTGTTGATCGACTGGCGCGAAGGCGAACGCTTTTTCATGCGTCATCTGATCGACGGCGACCTGGCCGCCAACAACGGCGGCTGGCAATGGAGTTCATCCACCGGTACCGATTCGGCGCCCTACTTCCGGATTTTCAATCCACTGAGTCAGTCGGAAAAATTCGACGCTGAAGGACTGTTCATCAAACATTGGTTACCGGAGCTGGCAGGACTGAACAAAAAAGAAGTGCACAACCCGGCGAATCTGGGCGGTTTGTTTGGTGTGGCGGATTATCCGTCCCCGATTGTCGACCTGCACGCCTCCCGGGCACGGGCGCTTGCCGCGTTCAAGAACCTGCCCCCACGGCAAAACGCCGGGGGTGGCCATGAGTAGCTGTGTGCAGTCCACGCAGCGCTCTCCGGCAACCGTGGTTTGGCACGAAAAAGTTTATTGCCACCGGGACGCTTGCAGGACCGGGGCACTGTTTTGTGAACTTTTATCAATATGGGGCCGGGTGATTGCCCGGGTGATGGGGAGAATGGAATGAGCCTTACACCACCACGAAGATACTGGCTGACCGGGGCAAGCAACGGCATTGGCGCAGCGTTGGCTGAAGAAATACTGAAAACCGGCGCCCATCTGGCAGTGAGTTCACGCTCGGGGGAGCCGTTGAGCGTTTTGTCCCAGCGCTTTCCAGGCCAGGTACTGATAGTGGCTGGCGATCTGACGGATAGTCAGACCGTGCGGGAAATCGGTGAACAGATCGCCGAAGCCTGGGGCTCCCTGGACACGGTCATCATCAACGGTGGCACCTGCGAATACGTGGACGCCAAACAGCTCGACGCTTCGATTGTCGAACATGTGGTGCGCACTAATTTGCTCGCCAGCAGCTTTTGCATCGAAGCCGCCTTGCCACTGTTGCAGAATGGTATCGCGCCGCATCTGGTAGGTATGGCCAGTTCAGTGACTTTCCTGCCGCTGCCCCGGGCTGAAGCCAAGGGCACTTCAATAGCCGGGATGCGACATCTGTTTGAATCCCGGCGCATAGCACTGGCACCAGAGGGCATCGAAGTCACGGTTGTCGGCCCCGGTTCTGTCGATAAGTCGCCGACGATGAACAACGATTTGCAGATGCCGCACAGTTGGCCAGCGGATAAAGCCGCACGACACATTTTCGCCCAACTCAAGGATCGTCCGCTGGAAATCGCGTTTCCAGGGCTGTTCATGGCTGCGCTCTGGCCGCTCTCGAATATGCCTGATCAGGTGAAGTGGGAAATCGGCGAGCGCATGGTACACAGCAGTCCGCCGATCAAGGACTGACCATAAGCGCACGACTCAAGCCTGGCGGATGAAGCAGAGCGTCCGTCAGCGCTTTCACACACTGGCGGCCGACTGCCTTACACTGCGCGCCATGAATACCATTCCCCACACGCAAATCACCGAGACGGCCGTCACGTGCTCGACCTGCGCAGCCTGTTGTTGCCAGCTTGAAGTCATGCTGATCACCGACACCGGTGTGCCCGAGCGATTTATCGATACCGATGACTGGGGCGGGGAAGTCATGTTGCGTCTGGATGACGGCTGGTGCGCCGCATTGGATCGCGACACGATGATGTGCACCATCTACGAAAAACGCCCACTGATCTGCCGGGAGTTCGAGACGGGCGCACCGGAATGCATTGAAGAACGCCAGGGAATCTTGACGGCGTATCGCTGAAGACAGTGTTCTCTGGATACCTGTGGGAGCGAGCCTGCTCGCTCCCACATTGAAAGCATCGGCGGATTACAGCGGCATCGTGTAATGCAGCGCGTAACTTTCTACACCATCGTTCGGGCTGGTAATCCCGGCATTGGAATAGTGCGTTGCGCGAATCCCGACTTCATGTCCGCCCGCAAAGCGCAAACCGACACCGAATCGATCTTCGAACTGAAACGCACTGCCCAGATTGTTGTTTTCGACTTCGGTGCTGGAAAACACCGCAACCCCCACGCCCAGCTCAACGTACGGCTTGATGTTCTGGCCGGCAAACTCGTAAACGAATACGGGAGAGAACGACAGGCTGTGATTGCTGGAGGTTTTGTCGCCGTCCCAATAGGTGTAGGCACCGCTCCAGTAACCGGTCAATCGACCCAGGTCACTCTGCCACCAGCTCTTGTCCCAATCGAATTGCATGCCCAAGCGATAGGTCATGGTCGACTCGCCCGTCTGGCCGACCCCGAACTCAACGCCTGCCGCTTGCGCGGTAAAACTGTGCCCCATCAGTGCGACCGCAATCGCGGCCAAGCAAAATAGTCGCTTCATAGAAACATCCTTTCCGCCCGATTTCGTTTGTTTTTTTTGTTGCTTGACGCACACAGCTATAGAAGTCGACGGTTTATCAGAAGTTCACCCCATCTGTTGGCTTACCCCAATGTGCTTACCCTTGAAAGCTTTGCACAATGCCAGCGGTATTCCACAAAATAGGTAAGATATTTCTGAAATGATCCGGATCAGCACTGGTCCAGAACTGCGCAGCACGGACAGGCCCATCGGCAAGCAGCTCTCGCTCGGCCAGCAAGCGTTGGAGCTGTCGTGCTACAGCGGCGCCGGTGTCGATCAGGCTGATGTCGTCGGGGATCATCTGCTGGAGCAGCGGTTTGAGGAAGGGGTAATGGGTGCAGCCGAGGATGATGGTGTCTGCACCCGCGCCGAGCAGAGGACGCACATAATCTTCAAGCAACTGGCGCAGGGCGGGACTGTGCAGATCGCCCTTCTCGATCAGCTCGACCAACCCCGGGCAAGGTTGGGTGATCACCCGTACATCGGCAGCGAAGCGATCGAGCAACGCCGCGAACTTGGCGCTTTGTAGCGTGCCCGTCGTGGCCAGCACCCCGACCACACCGCTGCGGGTGGCCGCGGCGGCGGGTTTGACCGCTGGCTCCATGCCGACGATGGGCCATTCGGGATAATCCCGGCGCAGGTCTGCAACGCCCGCGACCGTTGCGGTGTTGCAGGCCAGTACCAGTGCCTTGGCGCCCTGCCGTTGAAAAAAATCGGCCATGACGCTGCAACGCTGTCGGATAAATTCCGGGGTTTTCTCGCCGTAAGGAATATTCCCGCAATCGGCGACGTACAAAAGAGATTCATTGGGCAACAAACGCTGGATCTCGGCCAGCACCGAAAGCCCGCCGACACCAGAGTCGAACACGCCTATGGGCGCTTCACGCATGCTTGGACCCACAGACGCTGCAGCCCGGATCGCGCTTGACCCGCAACTCACGGAAGCGCGAGCCCAACGCGTCGATCAACAACAGGCGCCCTACCAGCGGTTCGCCAAAACCCGCCAGCAGCTTCAGTGCTTCGAGGGCTTGCAGGCTGCCGACCAGCCCCACCAACGGACCGACCACTCCGGCTTCGCTGCAGGTCAATTCCGCCTCGCTGCCGTGCCCGTATAAACAGTGGTAGCACGGGCTCTCCGGACGTCGCGGATCGAACACCGACAACTGCCCCTCAAGACGTATCGCCGCGCCACTAACCAGTGGTTTTCCGGTGGCGACGCAAGCTGCATTGACCGCTTCACGGGTGGAAAAGTTGTCGGAACAGTCGAGGACCAGATCTACTCCCGCCACAACAGCAGCCAGGGAGTCTTCATCCAGCGCTGCGCGATGGGCGACCAGTTGAATCTCGGGATTGATGGCCGTCAGGCGCTTGATCGCCGAATCGACTTTGCTCATGCCGACGCTGTCGGTGTCATGAATGATCTGGCGTTGCAGGTTGGTCAGATCGACCGTATCAAAGTCCGCCAGATGCAACTCACCCACACCCGCCGCCGCAAGGTACAGCGCCACCGGCGCACCAAGACCGCCAAGGCCGACGATCAATACCCGGCTGTCTTTAAGCCGCAACTGACCGTCGATGTCGATGTGCGCCAGCAGAATCTGCCGGCTGTAACGCAGCAATTCCTGATCATTCAGCACGGCAAACGTCCCAGACTGATGCGTTGATGACCGCCAAGATCGGTGCGGCTGTGGACCTCTTCAAAACCACGGGTCAACAACAGGTCGCGTACCGCCTCGGCCTGGTCGTATCCGTGTTCGAGCATCAGCCAACCACCGACCTCCAGATGATCCGGCGCCTGGGCGACGATCAAGCGCAGATCGTCGAGCCCGTCGATGCCGGCCACCAATGCACTGGCCGGCTCGAAACGCACGTCGCCCTCCACCAGGTGCGGATCGGTCGCGGCGATATACGGCGGATTGCTGATAATCAGCTGAAAACGCTGGCCTTCCAGAGCGCTGAACCAGTGACTGCTCAGTACCGTGGCGTTGTTCAGGTGCAGGCGCTGGCGATTGCGCTCGGCCAGGGCCACAGCTTCGAGCACGCGATCCACGGCGGTCACCTTCCATGCCGGACGCTCGCTGGCCAGGGCCAGAGCGATGGCGCCGCTACCGGTGCCAAGGTCCAGCACTTTTGCCGGTGTGGCCGGCAGCAGTTCGAGTGCGGCCTCCACCAACAACTCGGTGTCTGGACGCGGGATCAGCGTGTGCGGCGCCACTTCCAGATCGAGCTTCCAGAAACCTTGCTGACCGAGAATGTAAGCCACCGGCTCACCGCCACGGCGACGCTGCAGGTACTCGGCGAAGGTCAGTGCCGCTTCGCTCGGGACGATGCGCTCGGGCCATGTGTGCAGAAAGCTGCGGGACTTGCCCAACGCTGCCGCCAGCAACAATTCGGCATCCAGACGCGCCGTGGGCGAATCGGGCAAATCGGCGGCGCGCAACAAACTGGCAATGATCGTCATTTACTCACCTATCGCTGCCAATTGATCGGCCTGGTATTCGGCCAGCAGCGGCTCAATCACTGCCTCGACGCCTCCGGCGAGGATTTCATCGAGGGAGTACAGCGTCAGGTTGACCCGATGATCAGTCACCCGCCCTTGGGCAAAGTTGTAAGTACGGATGCGTTCGGAGCGATCACCCGAGCCCACCAGCAACTTGCGTTCGCTGGCGATGGCATTGGCGGCGGCGCTGGTCTGCTGGTCATTGAGCTTGGCGGACAGCCAGGCCATCGCCCGGGCACGGTTCTTGTGCTGCGAACGCTCTTCCTGGCACTCGACCACGATACCGGACGGCAAGTGGGTGATGCGGATCGCCGAATCGGTCTTGTTGACGTGCTGACCGCCGGCACCGGAGGAGCGGTAGGTATCGATCCGCAGGTCCGCCGGGTTGATTTCGATCGCTTCCTGTTCGTCCGGCTCGGGCAGTACCGCCACGGTGCAGGCCGAGGTGTGAATGCGACCCTGGGACTCTGTCGCCGGGACCCGTTGCACGCGATGGGCGCCGGATTCGAACTTCAGCTTGCCGTAGACGTTGTCGCCTTCGACCCGGGCGATGACTTCTTTATAGCCGCCGTGCTCACCCTCGTTTTCCGAGAGGATCTCCACCCGCCAGCCACGCCGCTCGGCATAGCGCGAGTACATGCGGAACAGGTCGCCGGAGAAAATCGCCGCCTCGTCGCCACCGGTGCCGGCGCGGATTTCGAGGAACACGTTGCGTCCGTCGTTCGGATCCTTGGGCAGCAGCATGCGTTGCAGGTTGGCTTCCAGTTCGACCAGGCGCTCCTTGGCCTCACGGACTTCTTCCACGGCCATTTCACGCATGTCCGGGTCGCTGTCCTTGAGCAGTGCCTGGGCACCTTCGAGGTCAGCCTGCACCTTGAGCAACTGTTTATAGGCTTCGACAACCGGTTCGACTTCCGCATATTCCTTGGAATAAGCGCGAAACTTGTTCTGATCGGAAATGACTTCGGCGTCGCCAAGCAGCGCGGTCAGTTCTTCGAAACGGTCCTGGAGAATGTCCAGTTTATTGAGCAGTGACGCTTTCATTGCGGTTTTTTATCCGAAAAGCTTTCCGATGAGCCCTCATTAAGGGCAAAGAGTTCCTGGGCCATCGCCAGCGCATCGAGGCGACCTTCGGCAGAGAGCTTTTTCAACTGCACGCTCGGTGCGTGCAACAGTTTGTTGGTCAGGCCACGCGCCAGTTGCACCAGCACTTCTTCGGCACTGCCGCCATTGGCCAGCAGGCGCTGGGCCTTTTGCAGTTCTTCGTCACGCAGGCGTTCGCTCTGTTGACGATAGGCCTTGAGCACGTCCACTGCCGCCAATTCGCGCAGGCGGACCATGAA
Organism: Pseudomonas sp. C2B4; assembly: GCF_013359695.1. Classification (GTDB taxonomy): domain Bacteria; phylum Pseudomonadota; class Gammaproteobacteria; order Pseudomonadales; family Pseudomonadaceae; genus Aquipseudomonas. The sequence continues at coordinate 37,224 of NZ_JABFMU010000029.1, read as the reverse complement.
ATCCTCGGCACCGACCGAGACCATTTCTTCCGCCGCTTGCGCCGCGCCCTGACGGCTCTTGAGGTTCTCGGCAACCACTTCGTGGAGATCGTCGACGCTATACAGGTAAACGTCGTCCAACTCGCCGACTTCTGGTTCGATATCGCGAGGAACGGCGATATCCACCATGAAAATCGGCTTGTGTTTACGCAGTTTCAGCGCACTTTCGACAGCGCCCTTGCCGAGAATCGGCAATTGGCTGGCGGTCGAACTGATCACGATGTCGCTGCGCACCAGCTCTGCCGGAATGTCGGACAACAGCACCGCATGTGCGCCGAACTGTTCGGCCAGGATGCTGGCGCGCTCCAGGGTGCGGTTGGCCACGACGATGCGTTTTACCCCGAGATCATGCAGGTGTCGGGCGACCAGGGTGATGGTCTCGCCCGCGCCAATCAACAAGGCCTGGCTGCGTTGAAGGTCGCTGAAAATCTGTTTCGCCAGGCTGACCGCGGCAAACGCCACGGACACCGGGTTTTCACCGATGGCCGTGTCGGTACGCACCTGCTTGGCCGCGTTGAACGTGGCCTGGAACAGCCGCCCGAGCAACGGCCCGATGGTGCCGGCCTCGCGGGCCACGGCGTAGGCCGATTTCATCTGGCCGAGAATCTGCGGTTCGCCCAGCACCAGCGAATCGAGCCCGGAAGCGACGCGCATCATGTGACGAACTGCCGCATCATCTTCGTGCACATAACTGCTCGCGCGCAGCTCTTCGAGGCTCAATTGATGATATTCGGCCAGCCAGCGCAGTACGATATCCGCCGACAGGTGATCCTGTTCTATATAAAGTTCACTGCGATTGCAGGTGGAGAGGATCGCAGCTTCGCGGCTGTCGGTGAGTCGGCAGAGCTGCTGCAAGGCCTCAACCAGCTGCTCAGGGGTAAAGGCCACGCGCTCGCGGACGTCTACTGAAGCAGTCTTGTGGTTAATACCGAGTGCAAGGAAGGCCATTCAAAGTCGCTGATGGTGACGTGAAGCCGGCAATTGTCCTACTTCGTCAGATTCAGAACAACTACTCGCTATCTATCGCTTCGTTAGTCAGTCGCAGGGGTTGCGAGCGGTTCTCGTTTACACGGACGTCGGTGCCTCCGCAGAGTGCCGCACCGGGTAAATTGGCGGGCCGGTTATGTTTGACCGAAGGCTTGTGTCATGATGATCCGACCGCAGGTTAGTCGTCCTCTTCCTATATGAATAGATCTTCCGCGTTGCTTCTCGCTTTTGTCTTCCTCAGCGGCTGCCAGGCCTTGGCACCCGTATCGTCGGACGGTACGCCGCCGGCTGAAGACAGCACCCCGGCGCCTGAAAAACCCAAGGTTTACAGCTCATTCAGCGAAGACACGGTCTTCAGCCTGCTGAGTGCGGAACTGGCTGGTCAGCGCAATCGTTTCGACATTGCGCTGGACAACTATGTAACCCAGGCCATCAATACTCAGGACCCTGGCATTTCCGAGCGGGCATTTCGCATTGCCGAATACCTGGGCGCCGATCAGGCAGCCCTGGACACCGCACTGATCTGGGCAAAGAACGCCCCGGACGACCTTGAGGCGCAACGGGCCGCAGCGGTGCAACTGGCGCGTGCCGGGCGCTATGACGATTCCATGGTTTATATGGAAAAAGTCCTGCAAGGCAAGGGCGACACCCATTTCGACTTCCTGGCCCTGTCCGCGGCCGACACCGACCAGGACACACGCAACGGTTTAATGAAGAGTTTCGACCGTTTGCTGCAGCGCCATCCGAACAACAGCCAGCTGATTTTCGGCAAGGCATTGCTGTTGCAACAGGACGGCGACTCCCGAGGCGCGCTGACCCTTCTGGAAAACAATCCACCGGACGATGGCGAGATCGCCCCGATCCTGCTGCGTGCGCGCCTGCTGCAAACCCTCGATCGCGGCGATGAAGCCTTGCCGCTGCTGCAAAAAAGCATCAAGAAATACCCTGATGACAAGCGCCTGCGCCTGACCTACGCCCGCATGCTGGTCGAACAGGACCGCATGGACGATGCCAAAGCCGAGTTCTCGAGCCTGGTCCAGCAGTACCCGGAAGATGACGAGCTGCGTTACTCCCTGGCGCTGGTTTGCCTCGAAGCCAAGGCCTGGGACGAGGCCAAAGGTTATCTGGAAGACCTGATCGCCCGCGAAAGCCACGTCGACTCCGCGCACCTGAACCTCGGGCGCATCGCCGAAGAACGTAACGATCCACAGGGCGCGCTGATCGAATACGGCCAGGTCGGCCCGGGCAACGATTACCTGCCGGCCCAATTGCGTCAGGCCGATATCCTGATGAACAACGGCAAGACGGCCGAAGCCCAGAGCAAACTCGCGGCCGAGCGCGATGAACAACCGGAATACGCGATCCAGCTGTACCTGATCGAAGCCGAAGCCCTGTCCGCCAACAAACAGGGCGATAAAGCCTGGAGTGTCCTGCAAAAAGCCCTGCAGCAATACCCGGACGACCTCAACCTGCTATATACCCGAGCCATGCAGGCGGAAAAACGCAATGACCTGGCGCAGATGGAAAAGGACCTGCGACTGATCATCAAGCGCGACCCGGACAACGCGATGGCGCTCAATGCCCTCGGCTACACGCTGTCCGACCGCACCACGCGTTATGCCGAAGCCAAGGCCCTGATCGAACAGGCGCACCAGATCAACCCGGAAGATCCGGCGGTACTCGACAGCCTTGGCTGGGTGAATTTCCGCCTGGGCAACCTCGACGAAGCGGAACGCCTGCTGCGTCAGGCGCTGGAGCGCTTCCCCGACCAGGAAGTCGCCGCGCACCTGGGTGAAGTGCTGTGGGCCAATGGCAAGCAGCGCGAAGCCAGACAAATCTGGGGCAAGTTCCTCAAGGAACAACCCGACAGCCCTACCCTGCGCAGCACCATCAAGCGCCTGACCGGATCAGAGACTCTTTAAGATTATGTTTTTGCGCCACATCATCGTTTTCAGCTTCATTGCTCTGCTCGCCGGTTGCGCGGGCTTTGGTTCCCGCGAATCGGTCGGGGGGCACGGTAACGCCACCCAATGGCGCGAACACAAACAGCAACTGACCAACCTGGACGGCTGGCAGATCGACGGCAAGATCGGCATTCGCGCGCCAAAGGATTCCGGCAGCGGCACACTGTTCTGGCTGCAGCGCCAGGACTACTACGACATTCGCCTCTCCGGCCCCTTGGGTCGCGGTGCCGCACGCCTGACCGGGCGCCCCGGCAAGGTGTCCCTCGAAGTCGCCAACCAGGGCCGCTACGAAGCGCCGACCCCGGATGTGCTGCTTGAAGAGCAGTTGGGCTGGAAGCTGCCCGTTTCCAATCTGGCCTGGTGGGTCCGCGGGCTACCGGCTCCGGACAGCAAAAGCCGCGTGACCCTGGACGGCGACAGCCGCCTGGCCAATCTGGAACAGGACGGCTGGCAAGTCGAGTACACCGCCTATACCGAGCAAAACGGTTACTGGCTGCCCGAGCGGATCAAACTGCACGGCACCGACCTGGATGTCACCCTGGTGATCAAGACCTGGCAACCGCGCAAACTGGGGATATGACATGCCGGCCAATCGACTGACCCTGCCCTCCCCGGCCAAACTCAACTTGATGCTGCACATTCTCGGTCGCCGCGAAGACGGCTACCACGAACTGCAGACGCTGTTTCAGTTTCTCGATTACGGCGATGAAATCACCTTTGCCCTGCGCGAAGACGGTGTCATTCATCTGCATACCGAATTCGAAGGCGTCCCGCACGACAGCAACCTGATCGTCAAAGCCGCAAAAAAGCTCCAGGAACAATCCGGCTGTACGCTCGGTATCGATATCTGGATCGAAAAAATCCTGCCCATGGGTGGCGGTATCGGCGGCGGAAGTTCGAATGCGGCGACAACACTGCTCGGCCTGAATCATCTCTGGCAACTGGGTTGGGACGAAGATCGGCTGGCCTTGCTGGGCCTGACGCTGGGCGCCGACGTCCCGGTTTTCGTGCGCGGCCACGCGGCTTTTGCGGAGGGCGTGGGAGAGAAACTGACGCCGGTTGACCCCGAGGAACCCTGGTATGTCGTGCTGGTGCCGCAAGTCTCTGTAAGCACAGCAGAAATTTTTTCCGATCCGTTGTTGACACGTAACACGCCGCCCATTAAAGTGCGCCCCGTTCCCAAGGGAAACAGTCGTAACGACTGCTTGCCGGTGGTAACAAGACGTTATCCAGAGGTACGTAACGCCTTGAATTTGCTAGGTAAATTTACCGAAGCAAAACTCACCGGAACTGGAAGTTGTGTGTTTGGGGGCTTCCCAAGCAAAGCTGAAGCTGATAAAGTCTCGGCCCTTCTTACAGAGACCCTTACAGGATTTGTAGCAAAAGGAAGCAACATTTCGATGTTGCATCGCAAGCTGCAAAGTCTGCTCTAAAGGAATCGAGTACACGGTACTCGTTGCAACAGATACAGGGGCGTCGCCAAGCGGTAAGGCAGCAGGTTTTGATCCTGCCATGCGTTGGTTCGAATCCAGCCGCCCCTGCCATTTTCCTATACTCATCCAGGTATACCCTCAGCCTTCAGGTACTGCGCGTGTCCAAGATGATGGTCTTTACGGGGAACGCTAACCCCGATCTGGCTCGGCGTGTCGTACGTCAGCTGCATATCCCTCTCGGTGACATTTCTGTCGGTAAGTTCTCCGACGGCGAAATCACAGCCGAGATCAATGAAAACGTCCGCGGTAAAGACGTCTTCATTATTCAGCCGACTTGCGCTCCGACCAACGATAACCTGATGGAACTGGTAGTGATGGCTGATGCCTTCCGCCGCTCCTCGGCTACTCGTATCACTGCTGTTATTCCTTACTTTGGTTATGCCCGTCAGGATCGCCGTCCGCGTTCCGCACGTGTGGCTATCAGCGCGAAAGTCGTTGCTGACATGCTTACCGTAGTCGGCATCGACCGTGTTCTCACGGTTGATCTGCATGCTGACCAGATTCAGGGCTTCTTCGATATTCCGGTAGATAACATCTACGGCTCCCCGGTTCTGGTGGATGACATTGAAGATCAGCGCTTCGAAAACCTGATGATCGTGTCCCCGGACATTGGCGGCGTCGTGCGTGCACGTGCCGTTGCCAAATCCCTGGGCGTGGATCTCGGGATCATCGACAAACGCCGTGAGAAAGCCAATCACTCTGAAGTGATGCATATCATCGGTGATGTCGAAGGGCGTACCTGTATCCTGGTCGATGACATGGTCGATACCGCCGGCACCCTGTGCCACGCGGCCAAGGCCTTGAAAGAGCATGGCGCTGCCAAGGTTTTCGCCTACTGCACGCACCCTGTGCTGTCGGGTCGGGCGATCGAAAACATCGAAAATTCCGTGCTGGACGAGCTGGTGGTGACCAACACCATCCCGCTGTCCGCTGCAGCACAAGCCTGTGCGCGTATCCGTCAACTGGATATCGCACCGGTAGTTGCCGAGGCGGTCCGCCGCATCAGCAATGAAGAATCGATCAGCGCGATGTTCCGCTAAGGGCCCTGCCCTTCTCGAACCTCTCGTTGACGAAAAGCGCCCCGCCCCGGCATTCCTGTCGGGGCGGGGCTTTTTTGCCCATATCGCCTTTAGCGCTGGTCGCAAACGCTGGGGCGAATGTGGTTATTTTGGAGATACAACATGAACGATTTTACTCTGAATGCTGAAGTGCGTTCCGACCTGGGGAAAGGTGCGAGCCGCCGCCTGCGTCGTCTCGCAAGCCTGGTTCCAGCTGTAGTTTACGGTGGCGAAAAAGCCCCTGAATCCATCAGCATGCTGGCTAAAGAAGTTGCCAAACTGCTCGAAAACGAAGCGGCTTACAGCCACATCATCGAGCTGAACGTTGGTGGCACCAAGCAAAACGTAATCATCAAGGCACTGCAGCGTCACCCGGCCAAAGGCCACGTGATGCACGCTGACTTCGTACGCGTTGTAGCTGGCCAGAAACTGACCGCTATCGTGCCTGTACACTTCGTTGGCGAAGAAGCTCCGACCAAGAAAGGCGGCGAGATCTCGCACGTTGTTTCTGAAATCGAAGTGTCCTGCCTGCCGAAAGATCTGCCTGAATTCATCGAAGTTGACCTGGCTAACGCCGAAGTCGGCTCGATCATTCACCTGTCCGACCTCAAAGCCCCTAAAGGCGTTGAGTTCGTTGCTCTGGCACACGGCGATGACAAGGCTGTTGCCAACGTCCACGCTCCACGTGTTGCTCCAGAAGCTGCAGAAGGCGCTGCAGAGTAATTTTACTCTGTACGCCGGAGTGACCGGAAACATCGCGGACTAGAGCGTAGCGAGAAAGCGGGCGAGAACGCGGAGTTTACATCATGGTAAATGAGCAATTTTCGTCCACTTTCGCCGCACTCCCCGATCGCGGCGATGTTATCCACCACTCCAAGGAAGGGCCCCTATCGTGACTGCCATCAAACTGATCGTTGGCCTGGGTAATCCAGGCGCCGAATACGAACAGACCCGGCATAACGCAGGGGCCCTTTTTGTTGAGCGCATCGCGCACGCACAAGGCGTCAACCTTGTGGCCGATCGCAAGTATTTCGGCCTGACCGGGCGCTATTCGCACCAGGGTCAGGATGTTCGTCTGCTGATTCCCACCACCTACATGAACCGCAGCGGCCAGGCCGTAGCGGCACTTGCCGGTTTCTTCCGCATCAAGCCCGAAGAAATCCTGGTGGCACACGACGAACTCGACCTGCCTCCGGGCGTTGCCAAACTCAAGCAGGGCGGCGGCCATGGCGGTCACAACGGGTTGCGCGACATCATCGCGCAATTGGGCAATCAGAATACCTTTCACCGCTTGCGGCTTGGCATTGGCCATCCGGGCGTTGCCAGTATGGTTTCAAATTTCGTCCTGGGTCGTGCGCCACGCGCCGAACAGGAAAAACTCGATGCCAGCATCGATTTTGCCCTCGGCGTGCTGCCGGATATCCTCGCCGGTGAATGGAACCGTGCGATGAAAAACCTGCACAGCCAGAAGGCCTGACTTTTACCCGAGGGGAAACACCATGGGATTCAATTGCGGCATCGTCGGCCTGCCTAACGTCGGCAAGTCCACCCTGTTCAACGCCCTGACCAAATCCGGTATCGCGGCCGAGAACTTCCCCTTCTGCACCATCGAGCCCAACAGCGGTATCGTGCCGATGCCGGATTCGCGTCTGGATGCCCTGGCAGCCATCGTCAATCCGAAGCGCATCCTGCCGACCACCATGGAGTTCGTCGACATCGCCGGCCTGGTTGCCGGTGCATCGAAAGGTGAAGGCCTGGGCAACAAGTTCCTGGCCAACATCCGCGAAACCGATGCCATCGCCCACGTGGTCCGCTGCTTCGAAGACGAGAACGTGATTCACGTCTCCAACAGTGTCGACCCGAAACGCGACATCGAAATCATCGACCTGGAACTGATCTTCGCCGACCTCGACAGCTGCGAGAAGCAACTGCAGAAAGTCGCGCGTAATGCCAAGGGCGGTGACAAGGATGCCGTGGTCCAGAAAGGCCTGCTGGAGCAACTGATCGCTCACTTCACCGAAGGCAAGCCGGCGCGCAGCCTGATGAAGAACATGGGCACCGACGAGAAAGCCGTGATCAAGGGCTTCCACCTGCTGACCACCAAACCGGTCATGTACATCGCCAACGTCGCTGAAGACGGTTTCGAAAACAACCCGCACCTGGACGTGGTCAAGGCCATCGCCGAAGAAGAAGGCGCCGTGGTTGTTCCGGTGTGCAACAAGATCGAAGCGGAAATCGCCGAACTGGATGATGGCGAAGAGAAAGACATGTTCCTCGAAGCCCTGGGCCTCGAAGAACCTGGCCTGAACCGCGTGATCCGCGCCGGCTACGAAATGCTGCACTTGCAGACTTACTTCACCGCCGGTGTCGAAGAAGTCCGCGCCTGGACTGTTCGCGTCGGCGCCACCGCACCACAAGCCGCAGGCGTGATCCACACCGACTTCGAAAAAGGCTTCATCCGCGCCGAAGTGATCGCCTACAACGACTTCATCCAGTACAAGGGTGAAGCCGGTGCCAAGGAAGCCGGCAAATGGCGCCTGGAAGGCAAGGAATACATTGTTAAAGACGGCGACGTGATGCACTTCCGCTTCAACGTGTAAGACACAACGCCCAAGAAAAAGCCGCGTTTGATACGCGGCTTTTTTGTGCCTGAAACTTTATCCACCGCACCACCGAAGTACTGTGGGAGCGAGCCTGCTCGCGAAGCGGGCGTGTCAGTCAACACATCCGCAGCTGACACTCCGCCTTCGCGAGCAGGCTCGCTCCCACAAGGGAAATCTGTAGGGCTCAGGCCTTTTTGGTTCTTGGCAGGAAGATCGCCAGCACACCCAGCAACGGCAGGAACGAACACAGGAAGTAGACGTATTCGATGCCGTGAATGTCCGCCAAATGCCCCAACAGTGCGGCGCCGATCCCGCCGAAACCGAACATCAGGCCGAAAAACACCCCGGCGATCATCCCGACATTGCCCGGTACCAGCTCCTGGGCATAAACCACAATGGCCGAGAACGCCGACGCCAGGATGAAGCCGATCACCACGCTGAGAATGCTGGTCCAGAACAGGTCGACATGCGGCAGGATCAGGGTGAACGGTGCGACGCCGAGGATCGAGAACCAGATCACCGCCTTACGCCCGATCTTGTCGCCGATCGGTCCGCCAAAGAAGGTCCCCGCCGCTACCGCCCCCAGGAACAGGAACAGGTGCAGCTGCGAACTGGCCACCGACAAGTCGAACTTCTCGATCAGGTAAAAGGTGAAGTAACTGGTGATACTGGACATGTAGAAGTACTTGGAAAACACCAACAGCCCGAGTACGACCAGCGCGCTGATCACCCGGCCCTTAGACAGGCCATGAGTCGCCGCCTGGCCTTGTTTGAGCTTGAACAGGCTCAAGTGATTGGCGTACCAGCGACTGATCCGGTAGAGCACGAATAGCGCGAAAACAGCAAACAAACCAAACCAGGCTACATGACCCTGCCCATAGGGAATGATGATCGCCGCCGCCAGCAAGGGACCGAAGGCCGAACCCGCATTGCCGCCAACCTGAAAGGTCGATTGTGCCAGCCCGAAGCGCCCGCCCGAGGCCAGCCGCGCCACGCGAGAAGCTTCAGGGTGAAAGGTTGAAGAACCAATGCCGATCAGCCCTGCGGCCAACAGAATCAACGGGAAGCTGCCCACGACTGACATCATCAGAATACCGATCAATGTGCAAACCGTGCCGGCCGGTAGCAGCCAGGGCTTGGGATGGCGGTCGGTGTGATAACCCACCCACGGTTGCAGCAACGAGGCTGTCAGTTGAAAGGTCAGGGTGATCAGGCCGACCTGGGTGAACGTCAGGCCATAACTGGCCTTGAGCATCGGGTAAATCGACGGAAGCACCGATTGAATCAGGTCATTGATCAAATGCGCCAGCGCCACCGCGCCGATGATGCGCATGACCAGCGGACTGCTTTGCGAAGAAGCGGACGCCGACGCAGGGGCGGACTGAACGTTACTGATAGCCATGAGGAATTCCGGACAACAGGTAGGTGCACACAGGCAGGTGCGCCAATGTGCCATTTTTCGGTGCAGTCGCGCCATCCCCTTAGCCTGCTAACGACTTCGATGTTCGCCGCCGAAAAAGTGATAGCTCATAGCCATGGTCTGAATCTTGCCTTGGTTATCCGCTTGAACGCGGCCCCCTTACAAAGGGGACCGAGAATGGGAAGTTTCGCCACAGAGTCGGCCTACAGAGCGGGCAAAGGTGAACTTTCGAGGCCTTTTAAAGGGGCACACGTCAGGGGCGCAAACACCCCGACGCACGCCATCGGTGCGTGGTGTCCAAAGGAGTCATGGGGCATGCAGGCTTTTTTATCACCGGGGATCGGACTGCTGGGGCGTTTTGGGTTCGCGCGTAAATTCCAGCTGTTGTTTCTACTGTTTATCCTGCCGCTGGCCGGCAGCCTGTGGATGATCGGTCAGGATTATCGCGACAAGCTGAACCTGATCTCCGGCGAACGTGCCGGGGTTCGACAACTGCTTGCCCTCGATGCGCTCGATAACCTGCTGGCGGCACAACGTGATCGCGCAGCGCGTTGGCGCGCGACCGAAACCAATCGCCAACCGACACCTGCCACCCTCGCCGCCATGGCCGCGTTCGATGCCGTGCAACCTGCTGTCGCAAAGGCTGCTGCGGATCTGCATGACACGTTGCAAAAAGAAGGTGCCGAGGGCGAAACCCTGTCCCGTTACCAGGCGTTGCAAACTGCGCTCAATGGCCTGGACTCCAAGAGCTTGAGCAGCGTTGGCTGGTGGCCGGATGGCTACGATCGCTTCACCAGCGCCTTGAGTGCCTTGCAAGCCTTGCGCGAACAAATCGCCATGGACAACCGCCTGACACTGGCGCCATGGCTGGAAACCTATCTGCTGACGCAGATTTCCACGCAACACGCACCAGACCTGATCGAACGGGTCGGCCGTCTGGCCAGTGTCGGCCAGGCCTCGGTAGTGTCCGGGCAATTCACGCTGCAAAGCCGTCTGCAACTTCGTGACTTGCGCAGCCGAATCGGCGATGCCCGTGAGCAGTTGGTGAAAACCGCCGGTTTGCTCGAAGCGCGACTGCCCGCTGCCCTGCAGTCTTGGGCCGGTCAGTACCATGACAGCCTCAAGCACCTCGATGCAGGCCTGAAAGTCCTGGATGACGGTGTGTTCGGCGGCAGCATCAACCTCAAGCCGGAAGACTTCGAGCGCAGTCTGGACGCCCTGCTCTCTGACCTCGCGGCGTTGCGCCAGCAATCGCTGGTATCGCTGGATCAACGCCTGGATTATTACCACGACTCGGCGATTCGCCAATTCATCGTCGTGGCGAGCATTTTCGGTTGCCTGCTGCTGGCCGCGCTGTACCTGTTCATCTGCTTGCAGGCATCAATCCGCCGCAGTGCCAGTGGCATCACCTTGCTGGCCGAAGCCCTGCGCGACGGTAATCTGAGCCTGCAAGTGCCCGTACAAGGCCGGGACGAATTGGCTGCCATCAGCACCGCGCTCAATGTCGCCGTCCTGCAACTGCGGACCAGCTTGCTGGGGGTCGATCACGAAACCCTGCAACTGAGCCATGCGGTGCAAACCCTCAATCATCACTCCAGCGGCGCCCTCGGCGAAGTTGAAGCCCAGCAACTGCAGATCAGCCAGATTGCCGCCGCGGCGACGCAATTGGCCGCGACCTCCCAAGGAGTGGCCGAGAGCTGTGAACGGGCCTCTGGCAGCGCCCAGCACACCCAGCGCATTGCCGCCGACAGCAGCCGTGACAGCCAGCGCACGACGGCGAGTATCCAGCAGCTCAATCAACGTTTGAACGACACCGCTGCCGCCCTGGGACGGGTCAGTGAACAAGGGCAGCAGATTCAACTGGTGGTCGATACCATTCGCGGCGTTGCCGAGCAAACCAACCTGCTGGCACTCAATGCCGCCATCGAAGCCGCTCGCGCGGGCGAACAGGGTCGCGGTTTTGCGGTGGTGGCCGACGAGGTGCGCAGCCTGTCACAACGTACCCAGTCATCAACCGCCCAGATCGCCGGGACGGTCGACAGCCTGCGAAGCACGGTCAACGAAGCGGTCAGCCTGATGGAAGCTGCCTGCGGCCAGGCACAATCCGATGCGCAATCCGTCACCGGCCTGGGTGAACGCCTGGGTGAAATTGCCAGTGCCGTGCAGGGCGTCACCGACACCCTGGCGCAGATCGCCACGGCGGTCGACGAACAGGCGAGCACCGCCGACGAAGTCAGCGGCAACATCCAGCAAGTCGATCAGGCGGCGGTTCGCTTGCTTGAAGGCGCACGAGCGGTGAACCTGGCAGCCGACACCTTGAGCCAGGGCAGCAAGGCCTTGAGTGCCAATACCGGCAGGTTCCAGCTCAATTGACGCCCTCCTCCAAGCCGTTTTTTCGGCTCAGGAGGATAAGCGGTTGAAAGTGTAGAGAAATATTTTAGATTTATGCTTGACGCATCTGCATTACCGGTGAATAATGCGCGCCACTTGGCTACATAGCTCAGTTGGTTAGAGCATAGCATTCATAATGCTGGGGTCCGGGGTTCAAGTCCCTGTGTAGCCACCAAGTACTAAAAACGGCTTACCGAAAGGTAGGCCGTTTTTTTATGCCTCGAGAAAATGGTCGTTCATTGGCGCATGAAAATTGTAGGAGCGAGCATGCTCGCGATGGACTCAAGAGCACCGCGCTCAACCAGTAAGCACGCGTAATCGTTGACGACCATCGCGAGCAAGCTCGCTCCTACACGAAACAGCCTCAGCTATGAATCGTCGGCAGCGCCGACAATGCCCGCTCCCATATCTGCCAGGTGCGCAGCCAGACCATGGCCTGCCAATCGCTATCCGCCGGATAGAACTGCTCAAGCAGATTCAGTTTGATCTCGCGCCCTACCCCATCACTCGGATTGCCATGCAAATGCAGCCAGTGATCATCGCGCAAGTAACGATGCACCTGCGGGCCCGGATACGTCCCGCACTCGATGACGAATGGCATCAACCGCACCTGCGGCAGTGCGTTGAGCAATGCCTGCGAGGTGTAGCCGGTCGCAGTGGCCGCAACGCCGGTTTCGCTCAGCGTTTGCGCACCGGTCTGCAAGGTGTAGAGCCACGGACCATAAATTGCCTGGGCATCGGCCAGCGCCGGATAAACCGCCTCGGTGATGGTCAGCAACATCGGATGACCGTACTCCCCCGCCCCCGTGTGCAAGTCGAAGCACAGGGCGACATCGGCATGAGATACATGCTTCTGAACGATCTGGTGCAACGTTCGGTTCGACCAGCTCGGCGCCAGCCCGCCGTAAAACAATCCATCGGGATACGCATGCTGACCGCCCTCGACAATCGACATCACCGCCGGCCAACCGTGCCTGCGGAGTTGATCATCGAGCAACGCATCCGCGCGATCGCGCTCGGGGCCTTGCAACTGCGTACAGGCATAGATTTCGTGCAGCGCATCGTAGGCCTTGTTGTCCGGCAATGATTTCTCGAAGTTCAGGTGATTGCGGTTCAGGTCGATATTGTCTTCGTTCACCCGGCGCAACCACGCCATGCCCCATGGGTTGATCGAATGGATCATCACCACGGCGACATCGGCCGGCAGCGAGCGTTTGCCCAACTCCTGTAGCCATTTGATCTGACAACCCGAGCCATAGAAGCCTTCGACGCCATGGGTGCCGCTGAGCGCAATCAGCAGGCGCTTGGCGCCAGGATCGCCCAGTACCGCCACGTCAGTGCTCAAATGCTCGCCGAACGGCCCTTTGAGCGGGTGTGGATACTCCGTCAATGTCGCCCCGGCCGCGGTGGCCGCCGCGAGGAATTGTTCACGCTGGGAGCGATAGCTGGGCTGGGTCGGAAACTCGGTGTGCATGTGCGCCTCTTGTTGATTGTTCTGGCCTGGCTGTTGGCAACGACCCTACAGAAATTCCGCCCATTCATGAAGGACAAAAGCGCCTTTGTCGCCGGTCTCGGTTTGCGCCATTGGGTGGTGGCCGATAAAGTCCCCAGACCCTTTTCCCAGGACGGAGTGCCCAACGTGTTTTCAGCCTTCCACTTGAGCCGCTTTCGCCTGTCGGCACTGTCGCTGATCGCCGCCGCGATAACCCTGGGCGCCTGCAACGCTCCACCCTCTTCGCCGTCGATCTCGAAGCTGCCACTCGCACCGGAAAGCGCCTCAGGTTATCGCACCGACCTGCAGACCCGGCACGCCTCGAAACACATGGCGGCAGCCGCCAACCCACTGGCGGCCGAAGCCGGGCGAGAGATGCTGCGCCGCGGCGGCTCGGCCATCGATGCGGCGATTGCCATGCAGGCGGTATTGACGCTGGTCGAGCCGCAATCGTCGGGCATCGGCGGTGGCGCGTTGATCGTGCTGTGGGATGGCAAGTCCGTGCGTACTTACGATGGTCGCGAAACGGCACCGGCCGGCGCCACCGAGAAACTATTCCTGCAAGCCGATGGGCAACCGATGGCGTTCACCCAAGCGCAGATTGGCGGTCGCTCGGTGGGGACGCCCGGCGTGTTGCGCGCTCTCGAACTGGCCCATCAAAAACACGGTCGCCTGCCATGGGCGCAGTTGTTCGAACCGGCCATCGATCTCGCCGAACAAGGCTTTGCCATCTCGCCGCGCCTTCATCTGTTGATCGCCTCGGACTCAAAGTTGCGCCACTCACCCGACATGGCGGCGTATTTCCTGAATGCCGACGGCAGCCCGAAAGCCATTGGCACACGCCTGAAAAACCCGGCGTTGGCCGCCGTGTTCCGACGTATCGCCAAGGAAGGACCTGACGCCCTGTACAAAGGCATCATTGCCGAAGAAATCGTGAAGAAGGTTCAAGGCCACACCAACCCGGGCAGCCTGTCGCTGACCGACCTCAAGGGCTACAGCGCCAAGGAACGCGATCCGCTGTGCACCGACTACAAACGCTGGCAGGTTTGCGGCATGCCGCCGCCATCATCGGGCGGGATCGCCGTGGCGCAGATTCTGGGGACGTTGCAGGCACTGGAAACGCGCGATAAACGTTTCGCCCTGGCACCGATGAAGCCACTCAAGACCCACTTCCCCGCCGGTATCGAACCGTCCGCCGACGCTGTGCACCTGATCTCCGAAGCCGAGCGCCTGGCCTATGCCGACCGCGCCCAATACGTGGCCGACACGGACTTTACACCGGTACCCGTTAAAGGCCTGGTGGACCCGGTCTATCTGGCCAGCCGCGCCGCGCTGATCGGCGAGCGCAGCATGGGTACGGCCCAACCGGGAACGCCACCGGGCATTCAGGTGGCTTACGCGACGGATCGCTCACCGCTGCGAATCTCCACCTCGCAAGTGGTGGCCGTCGATGACCAGGGTGGCGCCGTGTCCATGACCACCACCATCGAATCCGCCTTCGGCTCGCACCTGATGGTCCAGGGCTTCCTGCTCAACAACGAGATGACCGACTTTTCGTTCATCCCTGAAGAGAACGGGCAAAAAGTCGCCAACCGCGTCGAGCCGGGCAAACGCCCGCGCTCGTCCATGGCCCCAACGCTGATCTTCGACCGCCAGACTGGCGAATTCGTCGCCAGCGTCGGCTCTCCCGGCGGCTCGCAAATCATCGAATACGTCGCCAAAACCACCGTCGGCCTGCTCGACTGGAACCTCGATGCGCAAGCGGCCATCAACCTGCCCAACTTCGGCAGCCGCAACGGCCCGACCGAACTGGAACGCGGGCAGTTCAGCCCGGCACTGATTCAGGCGTTGAAGGACAAGGGCCACAACGTGAGCGAAATCGACATGACCAGTGGCACCCAGGCGATTGTTCGGGTAAAGGACGCGCAGGGCAATGCGTCACTGGCGGGCGGCGCCGATCCTCGGCGGGAGGGAGAATCGTTGGGGGATTGATTGGTACGCAGACGTGAGAAAGGGCTTACCGTGCGGCAGGCCCTTTCTCATGGAACATCTGAAATCAGGCCGGCACGCCCAAAATGATATGTGACGCCTTGATCACCGCCGTCGCACTCACGCCCGGCGCCAGGCCCAGTTCAGCCACGGCATCGCGGGTGACGATCGAGTAGACCTCGGTGCCGCCGTCGAGCTTGATCACCACCTCCGCGTTCACCGCGCCATCAGTGACGCTGGTGACCTTGCCTTCAAGGCAGTTGCGCGCCGACAGGCGAATGTCGCTGGAATCGGTCATCAGCATGACCCATGGCGCCTTGACCAACGCGACCGCTTCCTTGCCAACCGCAAGGCCGAGGTTCTTCACGCTTTCCATCGTGACCACGGCCACCAGCTCATTGCCACCGGGCAACTTCAGGGATATTTCCGCGTTGACGGCACCGGACTGCACTTGGCTGATGGTGCCTTTAAACACGTTACGGGCGCTGACCTTCATGATTTTGTAGCCTCTGCTGGTTATTATTGTATACAACCTACAGCATCATTCTGTCTGAGCGGGCATGACGCAATGTCACACCCACTTAACGACTGATTTTCAGCGCTTGTCGAGCCTGGTGTTTTTCCAGCGCCAGGTCGATCAACCGCGTGACCAGCTCACTGTAGGTCATTCCAGTGGCTTGCCACAGTTTCGGGTACATGCTGATGCGAGTGAATCCCGGCAGTGAGTTGATTTCGTTGATCAGCACCTCACCGCTGTCGGTCAGAAACACGTCGACCCGCGCCAGCCCGGAACAACCCAACACCTGAAACGCCTCGACGGCCATGGCACGGATGCGCTCGCTGGCCTCCACACTGATATTGGCTGGCACCACCACTTCGGCAGCCTTGTCGTCGATGTACTTGCTGTCGTAGGAATAAAACCCGCTGTGCACCACGATCTCGCCACAACCGCTGGCGATGGCGTCGTCATTGCCGAGCACGGCGCATTCGATCTCGCGGCCGCTGACGGCGGACTCGACCAGTACTTTTTCATCGAAACCCAATGCCAACCCGATAGCCGCCGCGTATTCGGCCTCGTCGGTGACCTTGCTCACGCCGACGGAAGAGCCCTGGTTCGCCGGTTTGACAAACAGGGGCAATCCCAACTTATCCACAACATCGGTGAATTGAATCCGAGCCGCAGAGGCACGGTTCAGCGTCACGAACGGCGTGACCGCCAGTCCGGCATCCCGCAGCAGGCGCTTGCTGATGTCCTTGTCCATGCACACCGCCGAACCCAGCACATCGGAGCCGACAAACGGCAAATCAGCCATGCGCAGCAGTCCTTGCAGGCAACCGTCTTCACCAAGGGTGCCGTGGACAATCGGGAAGATCACATCAACATGCCCCAGCAGCTCCTGACTGGAGGTTTCCACTAACTGCTGGCTGGCCTTGCCCGGAACGACCGCCAATTCGCGGTTGGATTGATTGAGGGCGATCAGGGCCGGATTTTCCTGATTGAGCAGGAAATTCGAAGGGTCGTTGAGGTGCCAGTGGCCTTGTTTGTCGATACCGATGAGCACCGGCTCGAAACGCGAACGGTCCAGGGCATCGACGATGTTTTTCGCCGATTGCAGCGACACTTCATGCTCAGCCGAGCGGCCCCCAAAGATGATGCCTACACGCAGTTTGCTCATTCAAAACACCTCAACGATTGGCCACCAGATGCGCGCCGAACAGCAGGTAACAACTGCCGGCAAAGCGATCCAGCCATTTGTGTGAACGGTCGTAGATCCGCGACATCCGACGGCTCGAGAACAGCAGCGCCACACTGCAATACCAGCTAAAGGACAAGGTCGCCATGGTCAGCACGGCCAGCGCCAGCAGTGTGGGCGGTATTGAAGCGGGCATGGCGGTGGCGAAGATTGTCGCCACGAACAGGGCTGCCTTGGGATTGGTCATGTTGCCCAGAAAACCCTGACCATACACCGACAACAAGGTGCGTGCCGGTCCGCCACTCGAACCATCAGCCGCCGTCATCGCAGCTTTGCGCTTGAACTGTTTCAAGCCCAGATAAATCAGGTAACAACCACCGGCGATCTTGAAACCCAGATAAAGCGTCGGTGCCGCGCTGAACAGCGACTTGATGCCCATGCCTCCCGCCAGCCCCCAAAGCACCGTACCCGTCGCCACACCCAGCGAGGCGACGACGCCATGACGCTTGGACTGACTGACGGCCAATTGCGCGATGTTGAAAAAATTCGGCCCGGGCGTCACCACCGCGACCGACCACAGCAACGCCAGCGACAACAACGGTGCAACATAGCTCACGTTCAAGTGTTCCATTGCATTGATCACTGTGTGGTTAATGAGTTGGATGCAGCGCCAGGGCAAACCCGACCGCAATACCTGCTTTTACTCGCCGTCAGGTACGTGAATCAACAGGTCTCCGGGCTGGCAGTCCAGATGTTTGCAAATCGCATCCAGAGTCCCAAGCCTCAGCCCCTTGACCTTGCCTTGCTTCAACAACGACAGGTTCGCCTCGGTAATGCCAATAGCGGCAGCGAGGTCTTTGGATTTGACCTTGCGCATCGCGAGCATCACATCCAGCTGAATGACAATTGACATAGAAATCTCAAACGAAGTTGCGGTATTCGGAGTCCACTTCACTGGCCTGCCTGAGAATACGCGCGATGATCGCTATACAGGCAGCCAGAAATAAAGCCACGAAGGTGGGCGCCGTGACACTGATGGTTATCAGCCGCTCACCCACGGGAGCGTTCATCGTCACCCAAAGGCTGAGCAGTGGCTCGCATAGAAAATCGAACACCACCCAAAGTGCTACGGCCCTTCCAACCAACCCCAAATGAACGGCGGCCGCGCTGGAAAAATAATCACCGCGTGAATAGCTTTGGAACAAGCGACGCAAGTGTGCCAAACCGTACGCCAGCGCCAGCAACGGTACACTCGACAACAAAATGCCCCCCAGTTTCTGCCACCATGGAAACAACATTGCCTGCTCAGTGATAGGTGAGAGCTGGCGATCGGTCAACGCGAAACCGAGCCTCCATCCGTCCTGCGCCGCCAGAAACGGAAAGAGCCACAGCGCGCTATTGATCGCCAGCATTGCAACGATAAGAAAAAGCGTCACCGCAGCCATGCGTTGACTCAGTTGAGCGAGACGATTGGAAGTCACGGCACTACCCCAATAGAAATGGATGTGCGTAAAACCTAAGCCAAGAATTATCGCAAAACAATAATTTATTACTGCAATACACATATAGAAACGCATCTGCGTGCACTGCGCATGATTCAGAATTGCGTAACCGTGTTGCTTACGGCGACAGGATTTTGCCGTCCAGCGGATCGCCAATGGTCAGGAAATGCCCACCCGCCACGTGGTGCAAAGTGCGCAACGCATCCTGACCTTCGAAGTGCCAGCGCCCGTCGCTGAACACGCGTTCGTCGGCCTGAGCGGCAATCACTTCGGCCAGGAACAGATCATATTGTTGATGGTTATCGGGCTCCGGCAGCAGACGGCATTCCAGCCAGGCGACGCAGCCTTCGAGCATCGGCGCCTCGATCAACTCGGCATTGAAGGTCTGCAAGGCATAGGTCTGGAACTTGTCACGTCCTTGATCCCGAGTCAGCTCCAGGCCGGACGTCGAACCGACGGTTTGCACAATATCGGCCTGCGCGGCGCAGGGAACGTTCAACACGAAAGTGCCCGACGCTTCCAGCAGTTGGCGGGTCCAGGTGGACTTGTCCAGTACCACGGCGATTTTCGGCGGTTCGAAATCCAGTGGCATGGCCCAGGCTGCCGCCATGATATTGCGCTCGCCACCATGGGCGGCACTGACCAGCACGGTCGGCCCGTGATTGAGCAAACGATAGGCTTTGGGCAAAGGGACCGGGCGGCGGTGGGAGGCACTCATGGATGTCTGCTCCTGGGGAAAAGAGCCGATTGTAGCGGGTCCTTCTGTCTGTAGGAGCGAGCTCGCTCGCGATGGGTGTCATGTCTACGCGGGCATTCAGGGCGCACGCGTTATCGTTGAAGACCATCGCGAGCGAGCTCGCTCCTACAGGAAGACTTCTCAGGTCGACAGCTGATTGGCGAACTGCCCCACCGCATTCACGACTTTCTGGGCGCCATCCTGGATCTCGACAATTACCGTGCCCGCTTCCGCCGCGAGCGCCAGCCCCTGTTCCGCCTGGAGCTTGCCGTCGGTCATCAGGGCCACGGCGTTGCGGGCCATGTCCTGGTTTTGACGCACCACCAGCACGATCTCATCGGTGGCCTGGCTGGTGCGCGAGGCCAGTTGCCGAACCTCGTCCGCCACCACCGCAAAACCTCGTCCCTGCTCACCGGCACGGGCTGCTTCGATAGCAGCGTTGAGCGCCAGCAGGTTGGTTTGCTCGGCGATACCGCTAATGGTTTTGACGATGGTTCCAATGACCAATGACTGCTCGTTCAGAGCTTCGATGCCGTCGCCCGCGGTTTGCATGTGCTTGGCCAGATCACGCATCACGTTCACCGCCTGCGTCACCACCGCATTGCCACGCTGGGCGCTTTGGTCGGTTTGCTGCGACGTGCTGTAGGCAATGTTCGCGGCGTCGGCAACGGCTTGTTCCTGATTGACCTGATCGGTAATCACCGTGGCGAACTTCACCACTTTGTAGAGCTTGTTGTTGGCATCGACGACGGGGTTGTAGGACGCCTCCAGCCAGACCGTACGACCATGGCTATCGATACGCTTGAAACGACCAGCCACGTACTCTCCCGCGTTCAGGCGGCGCCAGAAATTCTGGTACTCGGCACTGTTGGCCTCATCCGGCAGGCAGAAGGTGCGGTGATGCTTGCCCTTGATCTGCGCCAGGCTGTAGCCCATCCCGGACAGAAAGCGATCGTTGGCGGCCAGCACATTGCCATTGAGGTCGAACTCGATCACCGCCGTCGAACGCACCAGCGCGCCGATGAGGTTTTCATGTTCACGGGAGGCCTCGATGGTGCGGGTCAGGTCGCTGGAGAAAATCGAGAATTGCTTGATCCGGCCATCCGAGGACCGCACAGGCTGTACGATTGAACGCAGCCAGGCTTCCTCGCCGGTACCACGCAACAGGCGCACTGCACCGGCAAAGTGCTCGCCACGGGTCAGCGCGGTTTTGAAACGTTGGTGGAATTCATCGGTTTTCACATGATCAGGGACGATATCCTCGATGTGCCGGTCGATCAGCTCGTGGCTCTTGTAGCGCATTTCATCGAGGAAGTTCTGATTGACCGATTGCACCCGCCCATCAGAACCAAGGGTCAGCACGAGCATCTCGCTTTCCAGACTTTCCTTCACTTGCTGAAGGCTGGAAAGTTCTTCACGAAGAGCCGACAGCTCCTGCTTCAAGCGTTTATTGAACATGGGACGCACCGATGGGATAGAAAGCGATATGCAGCCTAGCCATCGGCCTTGTGGGTCTTTTCTGAAGAGCGTTTCAGCTTTGTCCTACAAAAAAAGTTGCACAGCGTCAGCCGCTCCCTTCGATCACAGGGTACCGGCGGCGGAGCAACCGGCCATTCTCGGCATACGCGTACCGAAGTACGCAGCACTGCTCGCGCCCACCGCGCCCATCACCGCACAGAAAATCACGCAGATCCATGGGCTCCACGGCATCAGACCGATCAATAGCAGCGGTGTGATACTCGCCCATGCGGCGTAGGCAATGTTGTACGTGAAGGAGATACCCGACACGCGAATTCGCGCAGGGAACAGACTGACCATCACCGACGGCACTGCACCGACCACCCCGCAACCAAGCCCCGCGACCGCATAAGCCAGACCGATCCAGTGACCACCGCTGATCAGGCAGCTATAGAGCACGCCGATGCCCAGCGGCAGCAGCAAACTGTAGAGCATGACGGTGCGCCAGGCGCCAATGCGATCGACCAGCAACCCCGCGAGCACGCAGCCAATGTTCAGAAAAACGATGCCCAGTGCACTCAGGGCGAACGTGTGGCTGGCGGTCATGCCGAAGGTTTTCTGCATCATGGTCGGGGTGATCACCACGAACACCACAACGGCCGAAGTCAGCACGCAGGTCAGAATCATCGCCGGCCACATCGCCAGCCGATGCTCACGCAGGACTGCCCGCAGCGGCAGTTCGCCGACCTCCTCACGCCGGGCCTGCATGGCCATGAACACCGGGGTTTCGCTGAGCCAGCGACGCAACCAGACGCCAATCACACCGAACACACCGCCCAGCAAAAACGGGAAGCGCCAGGCGTAATCGAGAATTTCTACCGGAGTGAAGGCTTGGGCCAGGAACGTCGCCGTCAAGGCGCCGAGCAGGTAGCCAAAGGTCAGACCCGCCTGCAAAAAACCCAGGGCGTAACCACGATGGCCAACCGGCGCGTGCTCGGCAACAAATACCCAGGCGCTCGGCACCTCACCGCCCACGGCCGCCCCCTGCAGGACTCGCAGCAGCAACAGCAGCAGGGGGGCGAAATAGCCGATCTGCGCGTAAGTCGGCATGATCCCGATCAGCAGACACGGCAGTGCCATCATCAGGATGCTCAGGCTGAACACCCGCTTGCGCCCCAGTCGATCGGCGAAATGCGCCATCAGGATGCCGCCCAGAGGCCGTGCCAGGTAACCGGTGACAAAGATGCCGAAGCTTTGCAGCAATCGCAGCCATTCCGGCATTTCCGGCGGGAAGAACAGCTGGCTCAAGGTCAGCGCGAAAAATACGAAAATGATGAAATCGTAGATTTCCAGCGCCCCGCCGAGGGCCGCAAGCCCAAGGGTTTTGTAGTCCGAGCGGCTGAACGGCGCCGGACGCGAATCGATGTTGGCAGTCATTGAAAGAACTCTGACACAGGCAAAAACCAAGGCGCCCATGGTCTACGCAAACGCGCCTGCGGACAACCCGTTAGACCAAAGTCCCATAGCCGCAAATCAGCCCCGCAAAAGACCAGCGGTTGATTTACTGTTAGTGCCTGTCCAGACGGGCCCGTGCCGCCCCGAGGACCACAACAAACATAAAAATCCGAGGTATTCCCGTGGCCGCTGATATCGAAGATAGCCGCTCCGCCCGCTTTGCCCTGCGCTGCTCAAGTTTTGCCGAACGCTGGTTCCCCGATTCCTGGGTGTTTGCCGCCCTGGCGGTGATTATCGTCGCCGTGGCCACCATGGCCATGGGTGCCAAACCCACCGACGCCGCCATGGCGTTTGGCGATGGTTTCTGGAGTCTGATCCCCTTCACCATGCAGATGGCGTTCGTGGTCATCGGCGGTTATGTGGTCGCCAGTTCGCCACCGGCGGTGAAACTGATCGATCGCCTGGCGAAACTGCCGAAAAACGGCCGCTCCGCCGTGGCCTGGGTCGCATTGATTTCCATGGTCGCGTCGTTGCTGAACTGGGGCCTGTCACTGGTGTTCGGTGGTTTGCTGGTGCGCGCCCTCGCCCGCCGGACCGATCTGAAAATGGACTACCGTGCCGCCGGGGCGGCGGCTTACCTCGGTCTGGGTGCGGTGTGGGCCTTGGGCCTGTCGTCGTCGGCAGCGCAATTGCAGGCCAACCCGGCCAGCCTGCCGCCGTCGATCCTGTCGATCACCGGGGTGATTCCGTTCACTCAAACCATCTTTCTCTGGCAATCCGGTGTGATGCTGCTGGCGTTGGTCGTCATTTCGATCATCATTGCGTATGCCACGGCCCCTGGCCCGGCTTCGGCGCGTGACGCCAAGGCCTGCGGCGTCGACCCGAGTTTCAATCTGCCGCCCCTGCAACCGCGCACCCGTCCCGGCGAATGGCTGGAGCACAGCCCGCTGCTGACTATCCTGTTGGTGCTGCTGGCCGCCGGATGGCTGTTCCATGAGTTCTCGACCAAACCGGCGATCAGTGCGATCTCCGGCCTGAACACCTACAACTTCCTGTTCATCATGCTCGGGGCCCTGCTGCACTGGCGTCCGCGCAGCTTCCTCGATGCGGTGGCCCGTGCGGTGCCGACCACCACAGGCGTGCTGATCCAGTTCCCGCTGTATGGCTCGATCGCCGCGTTGATGACCACGGTCAAAGGCGCCGATGCGCAGACGCTGGCTCACCATATCTCGACCTTTTTCGTCAGCATTGCCTCCCACGACACCTATGCGGTGTTGATGGGCGTCTACTCGGCGATTCTCGGCTTCTTCATCCCGTCCGGCGGCGGTAAGTGGATCATCGAAGCGCCGTACGTGATGCAAGTGGCCAACGACTTGAACTACCACCTGGGCTGGGCCGTGCAGATCTACAACGCCGCCGAAGCACTGCCTAACCTGATCAACCCGTTCTACATGCTGCCGCTGCTGGGTGTGCTGGGGTTGAAGGCACGGGACTTGATCGGATTTTCGTTCGTGCAGTTGCTGGTGCACACGCCGCTGGTGCTGGTGTTGCTGTGGGCACTGGGGACGACGCTGGCGTATACGCCACCGGTGATGCCGTAAAACCCAAAGGAGCCGATATTTCTATCGGCTCCACTCTTTGTCCGGTCATGTCTGCTTCAATAAGGTTTGGATCTAAACGCTGAAAAGGACCTGTGCATGTTCAAACTTGCAGGACTCTCCCTCGCCGCCCTCGCCCTGAGCGCCACCGCCCACGCCGATGTCAGCCTGAAGCTGGGCAACACCGAACGCGTCACCCGGCTGTTTTCTTATCCAAACAATTGCAATGTGATTTGCTTTCGCAACTGGACGCTGGAGCAAACCGTCGAGCATTACCTGACCCAAAGCGTGCAACGCGACGGTTACAGCGACGCGAAGGTTTTGGTCAAAACCGATAAGGGTCAGCTCGTCGCCGACATCAGCGGAGTGCCCAGAAGTTATGAAAAACCTTTGGCCGCGCTGCTCGATGCGGGCGATCTGGCCTATAACGGCGCCAGCAAACTGAATGCCGACGGCAAGTGGGCGTATAGCTGGAACCTGTTCCTGCCACTGGGCCTGGCGCTGGAAAACCGCAGAAGCGTCGAGTTGCTGCACTTCCCCCCGGACTATTCGCTGACCCAAGCCCAGGATTACCTGAGGTCCGACACGACGGATCGCTGGGCCTCGTTGTTGACCATCAACGGTATCCCGGCCGAACAGACGCCGGGCTTCCAGACCATCATCGATATCGCCCCGATTGCCGCGCCATCCAACGCCGGCAAGGACCTGGAAGGTGTCTACGACTATTTCAAGGATTACCAGGCCACGATGGTCAAAAACATCAGCGTGCATGCCAGCGGAATAGCATTGCCGATGGTCGCCTTCGGTACGCCAGTGCGTAACTGGATCAAGCAGCAGTACGGGCCGACCGTGAATGTTCTGAGCCTGGTCAACATCAGCCCGAGCGACGGCGTGAAAGTGCCCGTATTGGGTTCCAACCACCCGAGTTACATCTGGTACGTCGCCGACCCGGCCAGCTATACGGGCAAAGATGCCCAGGCCAAGGCCGATACGGCGGGCCTGAAAGTCATGGGGCAGGATTTGAGTGTCGCCTGCTGGCAAGCCGCCATGGGCCGGGACCCGGAGAGCAATCCCGACATCGAGCTCAAAAGTTGTACCCAGACCTGGCAAGTGGCCCAGAAAGAGAAAACCTGCGAGTTGTTCTACACTTCGATCCGCAACCTGAAGACCGCACAGGCCGTGGCCAAATGCGCGTCAGCGACAATTGCGCCCCAACTCAAGCAGCTCAAGGCGCCAGCGCCGGCCACCGCGCTTCCCCCGCCGCCATTCTAGGATGAACGGCGGTCATCCTGTCAGTTGTGACAGTAGACCGCCCGTTCTATCTGCGAGAGGCTTGGGCCGTACCCATGTGCTGCAGTGCTGACAGGATCGTCAGCAGATGGAGGTCGCAGCACCTAGCCGACAAGGATCGTTATGAAAGCCAATGCATCGCACCACTCTCCCGCACGTCCCCCCGAAGGTGTCTACCCCTTTACCGAGCTGCCCCTACAGTTAGGTTTTCCGTCCCTGGCCGACTTCAAGATCATCACGAACAACACCGGTAAACCGGTGGCCGCCATGGCACTGCGCGAGTTTCCCCGAATGAGCCGAGTCTGCCGAGTGTCGGGGCACTTGCTGCCCTATCGCGGCCAACATACCCGGCAATTGGCGCCCGGCGTACATGTCTACGACCCGCGCTTTTGCGGATTGCTGCAGCACTCGTGTAACCCCAATGTTTATCTCGAATTGATCGATCTGTGGTTATGGGCGCTGCAGGACATTCAAACAGGCGACTCGCTGACGATGGATTACACCGTCAGCGAAGACAAACTGCTGCGCCAGTTCGCCTGTCGCTGTGGCGCGCACAATTGCCGGGGCTGGATCACCGGCTACGATGAGCAGCCCAACGCCGACGGCCAGCGTTTTTTACAACACTGGCGTCGGCTGTAGGAACAAAGCCAACGGGGCTTACAGCGGCTCGAACGGACGCAGGCGGTACTGCGGCGGCAATTGCTCGAAGCCGCTGATGGTGGTGTTCAGGCTTTTCCAGCGACCGTCCTTGATGCCATAAATGCAGCCGTGGATCGACAGGTTCTGCCCGCGATGCCAGGCGTTTTGCACGATGCTGGTGTGGCCGACGTTGGCCACTTGCTGGATCACGTTCAGTTCGCAGAGGCGATCCACCCGTTCCTCTTCGGTGGCCAGTTGGGCGAGTTCATCGCGCTTTTCGTAGTAAAGATCGCGAATCGAACGCAGCCAGCCATCGATCAGGCCAAACTGGCGATCCTGCATCGATGCGCGTACACCGCCGCAGCCATAGTGGCCAGTGACAAGGATGTGCTTGACCTTGAGCACGTCGACCGCGTACTGAATCACCGACAGGCAGTTGAGATCGGTATGCAACACAACGTTGGCCACGTTGCGGTGTACGAACAGATCCCCCGGCAACATGCCAACGATCTCGTTGGCCGGCACGCGCGCGTCAGAGCAGCCGATCCACAGGTATTCAGGTGTTTGCTGGCGAGCCAGCTTGGCAAAGAAATCCGGATCTTCCTTGGTGATTGCGTCAGCCCAACGCTCGTTGTTATCAATCAGGTCTTGTAAGTCGTGCATGCTGGGAAGCCTCAAGAATGATTTGCTGCTTTGACAGACAGCCGCCTGTCGGGGTCACGAAAGGATCACAGGTGTTTTCATTGGAATTCTCATGTGCCCGGTGAGTCCACCTAGTAAGACTCATAGTATGAGGAATGGCCATGACTGAATCACGACGTCCCTACGATGCAGTGCAACCGGAGCCCGTTGATGATAACGAAGACCGCATGGGTTCGGTGCACGAGCTGGATTTCGATGAGGAAGAACCCGGCGCCAAAATCGGTGACGAACTGACGGGCGAGCAACGGATGTCGCGCAGGCGCGTACGTGAAGCTGGCATGACCGGTGCTTCGACCTCTGACCATGAACCCACTGAAGACGACATGAGTCCTGAAACCCTGATCCGGGAAGATGGTGCCCGGGATGCCCATGAAACCGGTGCTGACAGCCAGGCTGATTGGGATTTGAGCATTGTCGATGAAGAGGACATCGGGGGTGGCAAGGGGTTGGATGAAGCGGAACTGGCGCGGCGTGATCCGCTCGACAAAAAGCGCTGATTTTCAGTGCCTGCCAGGACGCCTTCGCGAGCAGGCTCGCTCCCACAAAGACCTGGATGAGTCACAGTATTTATGTACTAAACAGGCTCACTGTGGGAGCGAGCCTGCTCGCGAAGCTTTCAATCTCAATCGACCAAAGTACAGGCCATGACCACCGCATCTTCGCGCCCACCCACCGCCGGGTAGTAATCCCGCCGCCGGCCGATCTCGTTGAAGCCATAGCGCTCATACAACTTGAACGCCGCAGTATTGCTGTCGCGTACCTCCAGGAAACACTCCCGGGCATCGGCCTTGTAGGCAATCGACATCAGATGCTCCAGCAGCGTCAAACCCAGGCCACGGCCCTGGTTTTCCGGTTTGACGGTGATATTCAGCAGATGCGCCTCGTCGAGAATGATCTGCACCACACCGTGGCCGACCTGCTGTTGACCTTCGAACATCAGCCAGATCTGGTACTTGCCCAGGCCATCGAGAAAAATGCCGCGGGTCCAGGGGTGACTGTACGCGGCGTATTCGATTTTCAGTACAGCTTCCAGGTCCGCCTCGGTCATCGGGCGGAACGATACAGCGTCACTCATTCGATTCTTTCCAGCGCGCCATCAGCCGACGCATGGCTTGCCAGACATCAGCCTTACGCTGTGGCTCTTCCATTAATAATTCCAGGCCCGGCAAGGCCCAGACAGAACCCAGGCCTTCGACCTGGAGTTCGCGGTTGTAGGATTCGGCGCTCGCCTCACCGGCAAAGCGCACCGCCGGCAGGCCGATCAGCCACAAACAGACGCACGGTGCGTCTTCCAGTCGAGCCGAGAGAAAACCCTGCACGAAGTCGCGAGCGGCTTCCGGCCCCTGATCCATGGAACCACGCACCAGCAGCGGCCAACGCACCGGCTCACCAACGATCTGTGGGCTGTCCGGCAGACCGGCGGCGCGCAGCATGTCCTTGAGCAGCAAATACGCCGGATCGCGGCTCTGAAAGGCTTCGCCTGTGGGTAACTCCACCAACAGCAGGCAACGCCCGGCTCGCAGCAATTGCAGGGCGAATCGCGGAGGCGGTACAGGTGCGACTTTGGCGACGACCGGCGCCTCTTCGGCCTCTTCCACCGGTTTGGCCCCGGTGCGCGTGCTCGCCAGCGACGGTCGCGGCACCTCGATCTTCACCCGCTCGGCTGGTTTGACCACAGGCTCCGCGGGAACCTCGGCCACAGGCGCTGGTGCTTGCGGGGCAACGACCAACGGCTCGGGCGGCTCCAGCCATTCGGGCCGCGACGGCGCAGCAAAGGGCAATTCGGTACGCGGCAGCCAGTTGACCACCTGCATGGCGCTCAGATAGGCGCGGCGACGGGACTCGATAAGCAAAGGTCAGCCACTTGTGGATAACTAAAGTGCGGAGATTCTACCGCCCTTCGCTAAAGATCGCCTGCTGTTGATCGATAGACTTGACCTAAAGAAAAGCGACAGCCCGTCCCGAGAGTGAATCGACACGCCAGCGATGCAGTACAATCGCGGCTTTTAATCGCCAACCAGCCGGCCATTCCGATGATCGAACCCAAGCGCGTCTTGCGCGCCCTCGCTGAACACTGGGCACTTCTGGAGCCACTGTGCGAGCACTTCGACCAAGGCACCCTCAGCCTCAACGAATTGCGTTCACAGTTGGCCGCCCAGCAACTGGACAGTACGCCGCAGGACATCACCAGCCTGCTGGACGTGTGGATTCGCCTCGACATTCTGGTTCCCGTGGCCAAAAGCCCGAACCGTTTCGAGCTCAATGCGCAGATTCACGACTTCCTCGCCTATCTGCGCCGTGAACACCGCCTGGGCCTGTGCCTGGAGATCGAAGCCTACCTGCGCCACCTCGAACGCCTGGCCGGTTACATCCAGGACGCCTTCGATATTCGCGATGGCAATGACCTCGCGCGCCAACTGCGTCTGCTCGACATGCGTGTGCGCGATGTCTTGAAGAAACTGGCCAACGACGAACAGGCACTGGTGGTCGTCGCCGAGCGGGCCAAGACCAGCGACCGGCAGATCCCGTTGCGCCAGCGTTATGCCGAGGTACTGGCGACCTGGGACGAATACGTCGAGCCGATGATCCAGTTGGTGAACGCTGACGGCGCTTTCGAACAAGGCGTGAGAAAGGTCGAAAACGTACTGCTGAAGATGCTCACCGAACAGCAGCGCCTCGGCCATCTGGTCGACGACGACATGCTGCTGCGCACCCACGCGCGCATTCTCGAAATGCAGACCAGCGCCCAATTGACCCTGCGTCATGCCCGCGAACTGCTGCTGCCGCTGCGCGAAGAAGCGCGCCGGCACAACGCCGTGACCCGGGGGGCCGCGCTGGCCCTGTCGATGATTCGTCGCAAGGGCATCGACGCCGTGCCACAAGCGGCCATGCCGATGTTTACCCGGCCACAAAGCACCTTCCTTGGCAGCGCCAGCCAGGTCGAGGCCTACGTTTACGCCCTGGCCCGTTTCGAACCGAAACCGGCACGCTTCCCTAAGGCGCACAAGACCAACAAGGGCGGCGATGCCCCTCGCGCACCGCGCACGGTCCGGGAGATGCTCGACCGTTGCGAAGACGCCTTGCCGATGCCGGACCTGATGACCTGGCTGCTGGAACAGGAACCGGACGGCGCCACCGACGAATTGCTGTACTGGTTCTCGCGCCTGTCACGGGAAAAACGCTTCAAGCGCGAGCGCCTGGAACGTCGCGACTACTACACACACGAGCACCAGGTCAGCCTGCGCTCCTTCGCCCTGCTCTCGGCCGGTGATGACGCCTCCGAGAATTCTGCGAGCACACCACATGCATCTTGATCTTTCCGAACTGTCCCAGCTGGCGCCGATCTTTCGCGAGCTGTTCAAGGGTTACCACGTCAGCCGTCGCGACCCGGAGCTGTACGCACAGCTGTCGAACTTTCAGGACCAGTACCGCACGCTGTTCAAGGCCCTGGGTTTTGAACTGGTGTGTGACACCCGAGGTTTCTACTACTTCGTTCCGGACCTCGCCGCCGCCGCGGTGAACAAGACCGCCCAGCGCCTGGCGCTGTTCACCTTCATTCTCGTCGAGCATCTGGCCGACCAGGGTCGCGACCCGATCGCCGTACTCGACGGTGGCAGCATCGGCCGCGATGAACTGCCCTCGTTGCTTGAAAAATACCGCGACCTGTTCATCCAGGCCGAAGTGCAGACTCAGGACGAGCTGGAAGAAAAGATCATGCGCCGCATGACCCAGCTCGGGTTTGCCAGCGAAGAAAACGGTGTTTATCGATTCCTGCCGCCCATGCACCGCTTCCTCGACGTATGCCTGTCAGTGCAGCAGGACCGCGACCTCGCCGCCAGCCTGCACAGCGTGCTGCCATTGCCGGCACCGGTGCTGATCGACGAAGACAGCGACGAAAAACTGCTGCAGACCGACGATCCGCTCGACCTTAGTGAATTCGAAGGCGAGAGCGAAGAAGACGCGCTGGCCCGCGCCATTGCCGAAGAACAGGAGCTCGACGCATGAGCAAGGAACGCTACGGCATCCGCCGCTTTGCCCTTTTGAACACTGCCGGCTACAGCCTCGGCCTGTTTCCGCTGGAAGAGCCGCTGTCGGTCTACGGCGCGAACAACCTCGGTAAATCCGCCTCGATCAACGCCTTGCAGTTCCCGATCCTGGCGCGCATGTCGGACATGAGTTTCGGCAAGTACAGCCTGGAACAATCCCGACGTTTCTACTTCGCCTCGGACACCAGCTACATCCTGGTCGAAGTCTCGCTGCCCCACGGCCCGCATGTGATCGGCGTGGTCGGCCGCGGCCCGGGCGGTGGTTTCGGTCACCAGTTCTTTGCCTACGCCGGCAAACTGGACCTGGCCCATTACCAGAAAAACGACACCTGCCTGCGCCAGAAGGAGCTGTTCACCAACCTCGAGCGTGAAGGCCTGAAAGCCTACGAACTCAAGCCGGACGAACTGCGCCGTTTGCTGGTTGGTGGTCACACGTCAATTCCGCTGGACCTGACGCTGATCCCGCTGCGCTCCACCAGCGAACAGAGCCTGAAGACCTTCCGGGCGTTGTTCATCAACCTGCTGCACATGCGCGAAATCACTGCGGCCAAGCTCAAGCAACTGTTCCTCGATGCCTTCGAGCACAGCCTGCGTTCCGGCAGCGTGGACTACATCGCCGCGTGCGAAGAAGCCTTCCGCGATGTACGACGCATGGAACAGGACTACAACTCGCTGGTCGCCGCCGGTCCATTGGTCGAAGCACTGGCCAACGGCGTGAAACAGCGCGACGTGCTGCGCGGCAAACTGCATCGCCTGTCGCCGCTGCTCGACTCGCTGCTCGGCACCTGGTCGGACTACGCCAGTGCGCGCAAGGAAGAGCTGACCATCCAGGCCGAGCACTACCGTCGCGAGCAGGACGAACTGCAAAACGATCAGCGCGGCGGCACGCAGGAACTGATGCGTCTGGAGCGGGAAATCACTGGTATCCAGCGCTGGCTTGGCGAGTTGTCGGTGCTCAAGCATCGCTTCGCCCTGGTCGACGACGTCAAAGTACTTGAGCAACAACTGCTCGCCGCCAAAGATGCTCACGACGAATTGGCCGGTGCTCTGGCCCAGTCGCGCCAGTTCAGCGCCGAAGACCTGGAAGAGCGTCTGCGGGACCTGGAAAAGCGCCTGAAGTCGGTCAAGCAGCAACTCGATCACGCCGACAACAACAGCTACGCCCGCCTGCGCGAAGAGTTCTCGCAACAGGATGTCGAGCGCCTGATGCGTCTGTTCAACAGCGCGCTGTTCAGCCTGCCGCTGGGCGAACATGGCATTGCGCTGGACGAGAATGGCGATTGGGTCAAATCCGTGGAATTGATTCTCGATGGGTTCAAAGGCGAGCGCTTCGAAGTGCCGGGCCTGTCCATCGACCTCTCGCACATCGAACCACCCGCACTGCAAGCCCTGGCTGACCGTGCGGCGTTGCGCGACCAGAAAGAGCGTCTGGACAAAGAACTCAAGCAACTGAAAACCCAGCAAGCCGTGGCCGCCGACCGCGCCGCGAGCAAGACTCAGACTGAAGCGCTGTATCAGCAAGTGCTGGATGCGCAGAAAGCCCTGGAAGACTTCCGTCGCGCGCAAACCTTGAGTGCCGAAGAAGGCGACAAGCTTGAACAGTTGGCGCAGATGGAAGCCGCGCAGGACGAATTGAAGCGCTCCAGCGATGCCTTCACCGAACGCGTCCAGCAACTGTCGGCCAAGCTGCAACTGGTCGGTCGGCAGATCGCTGACATGGAAGCCAAGCAACGCACCCTCGACGACGCCCTGCGCCGCCGTCAGTTGCTGCCGGCAGACTTGCCGTTCGGCACGCCGTTCATGGACCCGGTCGACGACTCCATGGACAACCTGCTGCCGCTGCTCAACGACTACCAGGACAGCTGGCAAGGCCTGCTGCGTGCCGATGGCCAGATCGAAGCGCTGTACGCTCAGGTGCGCCTCAAGGGCGTGGCCAAATTCGACAGCGAAGACGATATGGAGCGTCGCCTGCAACTGCTGATCAACGCGTACGCACACCGTACCGATGAAGCCCTGACCCTGGGCAAGGCCCGTCGTGCAGCCGTGACCGACATCGCCCGGACCCTGCGCAACATTCGTAGCGACTACGACAGCCTCGAACACCAACTGGCGCTGTTCAACCGCGAGATCAACAAGCGTCAGGTGTCCAACCTGCAAAGCTTCCGTATCGTCCTCGCGCCGAACAAGGAAGCGCTCAAGCACATCGACCAGATCATCCACAGCGCCGGCCAGTACGAAGAAGGCGAGACGCTGTCGGTGTTCGACCTGAGCCAGAGCGCGGAACAGGACAACAAGAACGAAGAGGCCAAGGAATACCTGGCGCGCCTGGTCGCCGCCAACCACAACCAGCTCGGCCTCAAGGACCTGTTCGAATTGGCGTTCGAGATCACCAAGGTCAACGGCCAGCCGGTGATCCACACCGACATCGACGGCGCCGCATCCAACGGCACCACCATGACCATCAAGGCGCTGACCAACATGTATTTGTTGCTGCACTTGATGGATCGCGACCTCGCCGGGCGCGTGCGCTTGCCGTACTACCTCGATGAGGCAGCGGACATCGACGAGAGAAACCAGGCAGCCCTGCTGGAAACCAGCCTGCAACTGGGTTTCGTGCCGATCCTGGCGAGTGTGAAGCCGCAAGTCTGCGCCAGTGTCGCCATCGACCTGGAAGGCGGCAGTGGCCCGGCCGGTATCTACATTGACGAAGCGGACTGGAAGTACATTCGTCGTCACGATCAGGTGAAGGCGACGGTCAATGTCGAAGCGGATGAACCGGAGCTGGATGCGGTTTGATTGGCTTTAACTGATGACAACAAAAAGGCCGCGATCCATATTGGATCGCGGCCTTTTTTGTGGGCGTTCATTCGGCTTTTCGGTGCATTCCAGGGCCTCTTCGCGGGCAAGCCCGCGAAGGCGTCATCACAGGCGCACTATCATTTCCCTGCTACTTGCCGAGGGAAATCTTCGGCGCCCAGGTCAGCCATTCCTCTTCAAACTTGTCGAACAGCGGGAACGTCTGCTCCGGACGCACCGCACTGCCCATGCGATCGCCATCCGGCGTGGCAAACGCGACACCGCCCTGAATCATGGTTTCCAGCGATTCAGTACGCACCGTCGCGCCTTTGAACAGACCCACATCAAAATCAAAACCGCTGGTGTTCCAGAAGCGGGTGCCACTACGCACCAACGGCGCATATTTCGGCTCAATGAGGATGTGGATCAACACCCGGTCCGCCGTCTGCCCCAGCTCATACCCCGTCACCTTGCCCACCGTGATTTCGCGATAGGTCACAGGCACCCCGGCCTTCAGCGAGCCACGGCGGGCAGCGCTCAAGACCAGGCTCAATCCGGCTTCGGTCTTGGCGGTCTCAGGCGGACTGGACAGCGCGACAAAGTTCTTCTGCGGACCCAGGTTCTTCGATGCAGGCTGCACTTCGATGTATTGCCCGGTCACCAGTGTCTCAAGGTTCGACGTCTTGATCAGTCCCAGCTCCGGCTTGACCACCCAGAACTCGCTGCCGACCCGGGCGATGCGATCAGGCACTTCAGTGATACGGGCCGTGAGCAGCACCGATTGCAGATCATCGCTGAGGTCAACATTTTCGATCTTGCCGACATCCAGCCCTTTGTAGCGAATCGGTGTCCCGACGCGCAGGCCATCGGCACGGTCAACCTTGAGCGTGATCATTGCGCCTTTTTGCGTGGCGTCTTCATGGCTGGCAAACAACCGGAAACGAGGAATACGCCGCTGCAGCGGGGCCTTGGCCTCCGGTGTTTCAAAGGCAATACCGCCGGCCATCAGGCTTTGCAACGACTCGCTCTTGACTTGAATCCCGCCGGTCAGCCCGCCGGTCAGCGTAATGCCGCTGGCATTCCAGAAACGTGTCGAAGCGTTGACCAGGTTTTCGTACTCCTTCTCGATGTGGACACCGATCACCAATTGGTTTCTCTTGCGCGAAAACTGATAGCTCTGAACCGAACCCACTTTGACCTGTTTGTAGAGAACCGGGCTGCCGACTTCCAGCGAACCGAGGTTTTCAGTGAACAACACCAGGTGCAGGCCTGGTGAACGAAGATCCAGCGGCGGAGCCTTGGGTCGCGCGACGAACTCACGTTGTGGCGCAGCACCTTTGTCTCCGGGACGCACGGCGATGTAGTTACCTTTGACCAACGCCTCGAGCCCCGTGATGCCGGCGAGTGAGATCGAGGGTTTAACCACCCAGAATTGAGTACCGTCGACCAGGTAATCCTCGGCCAGTGGGTCCAACGTCAATTCCGCGCTGGCGGCGTTGAGGTCCGGATCGACCTTCAGCGCCTTGAGTGTGCCGACCTGAATGCCTTTGTACATCACCGGTGTGCGACCGGCCTGCAAGCCTTCGAAGTCACTGAGCTTGACCTTGACCTTGATCCCGGCCGCGGCGGCATCGAAGTCTTCATAGAGACGGAATGGCAGACTTGGATCAGTTGGTGGACTGTCCTTGCGGTTTTCCGGTGTGGCAAAGGCAATACCACCAGCAACGATGCTGGCGAGGGATTCACTGCGTACTTTCACGCCAGACAGATTGGCGTCGATGCTGATACCGCTGGCGTTCCAGAATCGCGTGTGTTTGCGCACCAACTTGGCGTACGTCGGCTCGATGAACACCTTGAGCTCAACAGTGCTCTGGTCCTCGGACAGCAAGAAGCTTTTGATCTGGCCAACCTTGATCTGCTTGTAGAACACCGGGCTGCCACGGTTCAGCGAGCCCAGACGATCGGCCTTGATTGTCAGATGCAGGCCAGGTTGTGCATCGGACAAGGGTGGTTCTTCAGCCAGCGCCTTGAACTTGCGGACAGGCTCCCCTTCGCCCGGGCTGATCGCGACGTAATTGCCTGAGACCAGCGTCTCCAGTCCCGTGATACCGGCCAGGCTCACGCTCGGCTTGACCAACCAGAAGCGTGTACTGGTACGCAGGTACTGCTCCACATCCTTATTCATCTCGATGGTCGCTATCACACCTTTGGAGGCGCCCTCGTCATCGAGTTTGAGCGCCTTCACTTTGCCGACCGACATGCCCTTGTAGACCACTTCGGTCTTGTTGGATTGAATGCCCTCGCCGCTTTCGAAGCGTACCTGGATCTCGATACCGGTCTCGTTGTACGCACGCCAGCCAAGCCAGCCACCAATCATCAAGGCGATCAGGGGCAACACCCAGATGGCGGACCAGTTCGAGGCCGGTCGGGTTTTCGCTACAGGCAAATCAGTCATGGTCGTCGTCCGACTCCGTGTTATCCCAAATTAGTCGGGGATCGAAAGTTACTGCGGCAAGCATTGTCAAAATCACCACGCTGGCAAATGCGATAGCCCCAAGATTGGCCTCGACGCTGGCAAGCCGTCCAAAATTCACGACCGCCACCAGAATGGCGATCACGAAGATATCAAGCATCGACCAGCGGCCGATGAACTCGATGAAGCGGTACATCCAGATGCGCTGCCGGGCCGAGAGTGGCTGATGACGCTGCACGGAGTACAACAGCAGTGCGATGCCTACCAGTTTGAAGGTGGGCACCAGAATACTGGCGATAAAGACCACGGCTGCGATGGGAATCATGCCGTGCTGCACCAGTTGAATGACACCGGACATGATGGTGCTGGGATCACCCTTGCCCAGTGAGCTCACGGTCATGATCGGCAGAACGTTGGCCGGTATGTAGAGAATTGCCGCCGTGATCAGCAACGCCCAGGTCCTCATCAGACTGTTCGGACGTCGGGCATGAACCAACGCACCACAGCGAGTACAGACCTGTTCGTCGGTATCAGCTTCCTGCCTGTTCAATTCATGGCATTCGGCACAAATCAGAATGCCTGCATCAATCGCCCGCATGGGCATCCTCTCCTGATAATGCCTGCCAGATCTGGTGAGGCGACATCACAACCTCCAACCAGACCTGAACCAATAACAACCCGATGAAGCACGCCAATCCAAGACCTACGGTCATGGCTGCCATATCTGCCAGTTTTACGATCGCCACCAGCACGCCCATGAGGTAGACCTCAAGCATTCCCCAGTCTCGTAGATGGTGATAAATCCGATAGAGCAGCAAGCCGTAGCTACGACCGACATCGAAACGGATACTCAGCAGGACGGCCAGTTGACAGAGCAGCTTGAGCAGCGGGATACCCATACTGCACAGGAAGACGATGACGGAAACGCCTTGCATGTCCGTGTTGAAAAGGCCGACAACACCGCTCCAGACAGTATCCTGCGATGACTGCCCGAGTAGATTGAGCTGCATGATGGGTAAAAAGTTCGCCGGGATGTACAGCAAAAGTGCCGCAATCACCAAGGCGAGACTGCGCTGTACGACGTTATATCGATGGGCGTAGAGCTCGTAGCCACAGCGCGGGCACAGGGCTTTCTCGCCGTGGGCGAGTTCAGGCTTGCGCATCAGCAAGTCGCACTCATGACACGCCACCAAATCGTCCAGCGGTAATTCTGACAGCCCGGAGGCATCAACCGGATCTGGCATAAAGACTCTGGCTCCGAAAAAGTTGGGACTATTCTAGTGCCCTGAATCAAAAATAACTGTGCAAATTTGTGCGCAAGCACATCGTGCTTTTCTAGCGGAAAAAACAAAACCCCAACTGCTTTCGCAATTGGGGTTTCGGAATTTAATCTTGACGA
>NZ_JABFMU010000028.1 GCF_013359695.1 Pseudomonas sp. C2B4 | reverse complement strand
GTATACGAGCCCGGCTCGCGAAAGCGTCGTGTCAGACACCTTCAATGTGCCTGTCCCGACGCTTTCGCGAGCAGGCTCGCTCCCACAGGTTCCGCAAAAAGTATCCATAGAGTGTTGTTCACTAATGTTCACTGTCAACCGCTGAAGTGTTCAGTTGTTCAGCCACAGTTGTTCATTTGTGTTCAGCATCGAACGCCGTTTCCATCTGGATTTTTGGTTTTTCCAGTCAGATCAATCGCTTGCGATTTCTGGCACAAATGTCGCTATGTAGCTCCGGTCGCTTGACTCCAAAAATAAAAAAGGCCGAGCCATGTCATTAACCCTGGAGCATGTCAGCCGCACCGTCGAGGGCCAGACCTGGATTGACGATGCGTGTCTGCGTTTCGAACCCGGATCCTTCAACGTTTTGCTCGGACGCACGCTGTCCGGCAAAACCAGTCTCATGCGCCTGATGGCCGGGCTGGACAAGCCTGACACTGGTCGCATCCTGATGAATGGCGTCGATGTCACCCAGCGCCCGGTGCGTTTGCGCAACGTGTCGATGGTGTATCAGCAGTTCATCAATTACCCGACCATGACCGTCTTCGAGAACATCGCCTCGCCCTTGCGCCAGGCCGGTGTGTCCAACGAGCTGATCCAGAGCAAGGTGCTGGAAACCGCGAAGATGCTGCGCATCGAGAAATTCCTCCAGCGCCATCCCCTCGAACTTTCCGGTGGCCAGCAACAGCGCACGGCCATGGCCCGGGCGCTGGTCAAGGACGCCGAGCTGATCCTGTTCGACGAACCGCTGGTCAACCTCGACTACAAGTTGCGCGAGGAACTGCGCCAGGAAATGCGCGAGCTGTTCAAGGCGCACCACACCATCGCCATCTATGCCACCACCGAGCCCAACGAGGCCCTGGCACTGGGCGGCACCACCACGATTCTTCACGAAGGCCGTGTGGTCCAGAGCGGCAAGTCATCCGAGGTCTATCACCAGCCGCAGACCGTGCTGGCGGCCGAGCTGTTTTCCGAACCGCCCATCAACCTGATGCCGGGCCGCATCGCCGGCAACGAAGTGAGCTTCGCCAATTTTGTTCACTTCCCGCTCAACGTGGACTTGCGCCCGGTGGGCGAGGGCGAGTTCCGCTTCGGCGTGCGTCCCAGCCATATCTCGCTGGTGCCGAGCAACGACGATGACCTCGAATTGGCGGTGACGGTCGAAGTCGCCGAAATCAGCGGTTCGGAAACCTTCCTGCACGTGCGCAACGAGCATTTCCTGCTGGTGCTGCACTTGCCCGGTGTCCACGAATACGACGTCGATGCGCCGATCCGCATCTACATCCCGACCCATAAACTGTTTGTGTTCGATACGCAGGGGCGGCTAATCCAGGCGCCGGGCCGGCGTGTCGCGAGGGTTGCCTGATGGCCGAAATCCGTTTGCAGAACCTCGCCCACAGTTACACCAGCACGCCGAGCGGCCCTGAGGATTACGCGATCCGCGAGATGGACCATATCTGGGAGCAGGGTGGGGCCTATGCCTTGCTCGGCCCGTCGGGTTGCGGCAAGTCGACCTTGCTCAACATCATTTCCGGGTTGCTCAGCCCGTCCCAGGGCCATGTGCTGTTCGACGGCAAAGCGGTCAACACCCTGACGCCGGAGAAGCGCAACATCGCCCAGGTTTTCCAGTTTCCGGTGGTCTACGACACCATGACGGTGTTCGACAACCTGGCCTTCCCCTTGCGCAACCAGGGCATGGCCGAAGCGAAAATTCACACCAAGGTGCAGGAAATCGCTGAAGTCCTCGACCTTCAGAACTTACTCAACAAAAAGGCCCGCAACCTCACCGCCGATGAA
Organism: Pseudomonas sp. C2B4; assembly: GCF_013359695.1. Taxonomy (GTDB): domain Bacteria; phylum Pseudomonadota; class Gammaproteobacteria; order Pseudomonadales; family Pseudomonadaceae; genus Aquipseudomonas. The sequence continues at coordinate 76,825 of NZ_JABFMU010000028.1, read as the reverse complement.
AAACAGAAAGTCTCCATGGGCCGTGGTCTGGTACGCGACGACGTGTCGGCGATCCTGTTCGATGAACCGCTGACGGTGATCGACCCGCACCTGAAGTGGAAGCTGCGGCGCAAGCTCAAGCAGATCCATGAGCAGTTCAACATCACCATGGTCTACGTCACCCACGATCAACTGGAGGCGTCGACCTTCGCCGACAAGATCGCGGTGATGTACGGCGGGCAAATCGTGCAGTTCGGCACGCCGCGGGAATTGTTCGAGCGGCCGAGCCATACCTTCGTCGGTTACTTCATTGGTAGCCCCGGCATGAACCTGATCGAGGTGCAGCCGCAACCGGGTGGCGTCGGGTTCGCCTCGACCCACCTGCCGCTGTCCGAGGCCATGCAAAGGCGCATCGCCGAGTCCACCTGGAAAACCCTGAAGGTCGGCATTCGGCCAGAGTTCGTCCACGTGTGGGACGAGCCATTCGATGACGCGCTGCGGGCACAGGTCATACACGTCGAAGACCTCGGCACCTACAAGATCATGACCCTGAACCTCGATGGCGTGCCGCTGAAAGTGCGCCTGGCCGAAGACAAGCCGGTGCCCGAAGGCACGGCCTACATCAGTTTTCCAGCGCAATGGCTGATGGTCTACGCCGATGAATTCCTGCTGGAGGCGCAAGCTCCCAATGAGGTGCAGCCATGAACAAGGTGCAGAACAACAAGGCCTGGTGGCTGGTGCTTCCGGTGTTCCTGCTGGTGGCGTTCAGTGCGGTGATCCCGATGATGACCGTGGTCAACTATTCGGTGCAGGACATCTTCGATCAGTCCAGCCGCTACTTCGTCGGTGCCGATTGGTACAAGCAGGTGTTGCTCGATCCGCGCCTGCATGACTCGTTGCTGCGTCAGTTCATTTATTCGGCCTGCGTGCTGCTGATCGAAATCCCGCTGGGGATCGCGATCGCCCTGACCATGCCGACCAAGGGCCGCTGGTCGTCGGTGGTGCTGATCATCCTGGCGATTCCGTTGCTGATCCCGTGGAACGTGGTGGGCACCATCTGGCAGATTTTCGGCCGGGCCGACATCGGCCTGCTCGGTTCGAGCCTCAACGCCATGGGCATCAGCTACAACTATGCGGCGAACACCATGGACGCCTGGGTCACTGTGCTGGTGATGGATGTCTGGCACTGGACGTCGCTGGTGGCGCTGTTGTGTTTCTCCGGTCTGCGGGCGATTCCGGACGTGTACTACCAGGCGGCGCGGATCGACCGTGCATCGAACTGGGCGGTGTTCCGGCACATCCAGTTGCCCAAGCTCAAGAGCGTGTTGCTGATCGCAGTGATGCTGCGCTTCATGGACAGTTTCATGATCTACACCGAGCCGTTCGTGCTGACCGGTGGCGGGCCGGGCAATGCCACGACCTTCCTCAGCCAGACCCTGACGCAAATGGCGATCGGCCAGTTCGACCTGGGCCCGGCCGCGGCATTCTCGCTGGTGTACTTCCTGATCATCCTGTTGGTGTCCTGGCTGTTCTACACCGCCATGACTCACTCTGACGCCAACCGTTGAGGCCCGCGCCATGAGCAAAAGAAAGCTGATTCCGTTGCTGGTCTACATCCTGTTCCTGCTGGTGCCGATCTACTGGCTGCTGAACATGTCCTTCAAGAGCAACACCGAAATCCTCAGCGGCCTGACGCTGTTTCCCCAGGATTTCACCTTCCACAACTACAAGGTGATTTTCACTGATCCGGCCTGGTACACCGGTTACCTCAACTCGCTGTACTACGTGAGCCTGAACACGATCATTTCCCTGAGCGTGGCGTTGCCGGCGGCCTATGCCTTCTCGCGCTACCGCTTCCTCGGCGACAAGCACCTGTTCTTCTGGCTGCTGACCAACCGCATGGCACCACCGGCGGTGTTCCTGCTGCCGTTCTTCCAGCTGTATTCCTCGATCGGGCTGTTCGACACCCACATCGCCGTGGCGCTGGCTCACTGCCTGTTCAACGTGCCGCTGGCGGTGTGGATTCTCGAAGGCTTCATGTCGGGCGTGCCCAAGGAAATCGACGAAACCGCCTACATCGACGGCTACAGTTTTCCCAAGTTCTTCGTGAAGATTTTCGTCCCGTTGATTGGCTCCGGCATCGGCGTGACGGCGTTTTTCTGCTTCATGTTTTCCTGGGTCGAACTGTTGCTGGCGCGAACCCTCACGTCGGTGAACGCCAAACCCATCGCGGCGGTGATGACGCGCACGGTGTCGGCGTCCGGCATCGACTGGGGCGTACTGGCGGCGGCGGGGGTGTTGACTATCCTGCCGGGCATGCTGGTGATCTGGTTTGTTCGCAACCACGTGGCCAAGGGCTTTGCCCTGGGCCGGGTATGAGGAGTCGATGATGGAATGGATGAGCTGGACCGTCCCGACGGCGGCATTCTTCAGTGTTATTGCTTTGATTCTGGTGGGTATGACCACCTGGGAATTGCGTTCGCCGAGCATTCTTCGGCGGGGCTTTTTGCCGATTGCCACCACCCGTGGCGATCGGTTGTTCATCGGTCTTCTCGGCAGCGCCTACCTGCATTTGCTGGTCATCGGCGTGACCGACTGGAGCATCTGGATAGCGTTCGCGTTGTCCCTGGTGTGGCTGTTGGCTGTGATGCGCTGGGGTTAGGGTCTGTACGAGAGCTCGCCGAGCGGCGATCAGGCAAGGCAAAAACAGGCGAGGTAGCGGAGTTGACGTCAGTCAATGAGCATACCGAGCCTGTTTTTAACGCAGCATGATCGACGCGCAGGCAGCTCTCGTACAGAGCCTGCTCCCAAATTCAATAAGGAGGTCTTATGTTCGACAAAAACAATAAGCTGCGACATAGCATTTCATTGGCAGCCATGCTGGCACTCAGCGGTTTGAGCGCTTCGGCCTGGGCCGATGCCTATGAAGACGCCGCGAAGAAATGGATCGGCAGTGAATTCAAGCCATCCACCCTGACGGCCGATCAACAGCTCGAAGAGCTGAAGTGGTTCATCAAGGCGGCGGAGCCGTTTCGCGGGATGAGCATCAAAGTGGTGTCGGAAACCATCGCCACCCACGAGTATGAGTCCAAGGTGCTGGCCAAGGCGTTCACCGAGATCACCGGGATCAAGCTGACCCATGACCTGCTGCAGGAAGGCGACGTGGTGGAAAAGCTGCAGACCCAGATGCAATCGGACAAGAACATCTATGACGGCTGGGTCAATGACTCGGACCTGATCGGCACGCACTTCCGCTACGGCAAGACTGAATCGATCACCGACCTGATGGCCAACGAGGGCAAGAACTTCACCTCGCCGACCCTGGACATCAAGGACTTCATCGGCATCTCCTTCACCACCGCACCGGATGGCAAGATCTATCAATTGCCCGACCAGCAGTTTGCCAACCTCTATTGGTTCCGCGCCGACTGGTTCGAGCGCGCCGACGTGAAAGCCAAGTTCAAGGAAAAGTACGGCTACGAGCTGGGTGTACCGGTGAACTGGTCGGCCTATGAAGACATCGCCAAGTTCTTCAGTGAAGACGTCAAGGAAATCGACGGCAAGCGTGTCTACGGGCACATGGACTACGGCAAGAAAGACCCGTCCCTGGGCTGGCGTTTCACCGATGCCTGGTTCTCCATGGCCGGTGCCGGCGACAAAGGCATCCCCAACGGTTTGCCGGTGGACGAGTGGGGCATTCGCGTCGAGGATTGCCACCCGGTCGGTTCCAGTGTGACCCGTGGTGGCGATACCAACGGTCCGGCAGCGGTTTATGCGACCACCAAGTACGTCGACTGGCTGAAGAAGTACGCGCCACCGGAAGCGGCGGGCATGACCTTCTCCGAGTCCGGCCCCGTGCCGTCCCAGGGCAACATCGCCCAGCAGATCTTCTGGTACACAGCGTTTACCGCCGACATGACCAAACCGGGCCTGCCCGTGGTGAACGCCGACGGTACGCCGAAATGGCGCATGGCGCCGTCGCCGAAAGGACCGTACTGGGAAGAGGGCATGAAGCTCGGTTATCAGGACACCGGTTCCTGGACCTTCATGAAGTCCACGCCTGAGAAACAGAAACTGGCAGCCTGGCTGTACGCGCAGTTCGTGACGTCGAAAACCGTCTCGCTGAAGAAAACCATCGTCGGCCTGACCCCGATCCGCGAATCGGACATCAACTCGCAGGCCATGACCGACCTGGCACCGAAACTCGGTGGCCTCGTGGAGTTCTACCGCAGCCCGGCCCGCGTGCAATGGACCCCGACCGGGACCAACGTGCCGGACTACCCACGTCTGGCGCAACTGTGGTGGAGCCACATCGCCGAAGCCGCCAGCGGCGAGAAAACCCCGCAAGAGGCACTCGATGGTCTGGCCAAGGATCAAGACGCGATCATGACTCGTCTGGAGCGTTCGAAGGCCCAAGCCACCTGTGCCCCGAAAATGAACCCCGAGCGCGACGCGCAATACTGGTTCGACCAACCGGGCGCCCCGAAACCGAAACTGGCGAACGAGAAGCCGCAGGGCGAAACCGTGAGCTATGCCGAACTGCTGAAATCGTGGGAGGCGGCGCGTAAATAAACGTCTGGAGTGTGAAAGGCGAACGGCACCGGAAGGTGCCGTTTTTGTTGGTGCCTGATAAGGCCTCTTCGCGAGCAGGCTCGCTCCCACAATCAATCTCAAGTGCTCACTTACTTTGTGTTCACAGTAGATCCACTGTGGGAGCGAGCCTGCTCGCGAAGGGGCATTTCAGCCTGATCAATGCTCATCAGAACAATAGAAACCTTGCTCCCGCTGGACTGCGCAGCAGTCCCAACAACAGTGTGAAGTTCTGGTCCCTGCTTCGCAGGCAAACGGGAGCAAGCTCCCCCGCCACAGGTTTCTGTAACCTACAAAACAAAAACGGCACCCGAAGGTGCCGTTTTTGTTGACTGCCAAGTGTCGCTAAGCGATCAACCCGCCAGACCCGATTGCTGAACCAGGTTCAGCAGCGGTTGTGGGTACAGGCCGAGGAAGAAGGCCAGTACCGCGATGGCCAGCAGCATCACGCCGCCTGCACGTTGTTCCCAGTGCAGTTGCGCATCGTGGCGACGCAGGTTTGGTTCGATCAGGTACAGGGTGACCATGACGCGCAGGTAGTAGAACACGCCGATGGCGCTACCCAGGACCAGGGAACCGACCAGCCACCATTGGTGCGACTCGACACCGGTGGCGATGATGTAGAACTTGCCGATGAAGCCCGCAGTCAGCGGGATACCGGCCAGGGAGAGCATCATCACGGTCAGTACGGCGGTCAGGTACGGACGGCGCCAGAACAGGCCGCGGTATTCGTACAGGGCATCCGCGTCACGACCGTTGTACGGCGAGGACATCAGGGTGATCACGCCGAAGGCGCCGAGGCTGGTGATCACGTAGGTGACCAGGTACACGCCGATGGCTTCCACGGCCAGGCCCTTGCTCGCCACCAGGGCGATCAGCAGGTAGCCGAAGTGGGCGATGGACGAGTAACCCAGCAGACGCTTGAGGTTGCTCTGGGTCAGGGCCAGCAGGTTACCGAACAGGATCGATGCGATGGCGATGATGGTCAGCACGTTGCTCAGCACGCCGCTGCTGGCAGCAGGGGAGATCTGGAACAGACGCACCATCACTGCGAACACGGCGACTTTGGAAGCGGTCGCGAGGAACGCTGCCACCGGCGCCGGAGCACCTTCGTAAACGTCCGGGGTCCAGAGGTGGAACGGTACCAGCGACAGTTTGAACGCCAGGCCGATCAGCATCATGCCCAGGCCCAGTTGCGCCAGCGAGCTTGGCAGGCCGGTGGCCGCCAGGGCCTGACCGATGCCGACGAAGCTCAGGGAGCCGGCGTCAGCGTAGAGCAGGGCCATACCGAACAACAGGAACGCGGAACCGGCCGCCGACAGCACCATGTACTTGATACCGGCTTCCAGCGAACGCTTGTTGAAGAAGGCGTAGGCCACCAGACCGTAGACCGGTACCGACAACAGTTCCAGACCGACGAACAGACCGGCCAGGTGCTGCGCGCTGACCAGGACCAGGCCACCGGCGGCGGCCATCAGGATCAGCAGGTACAGTTCTTCACGGTTGCCCGGGTAACCCGAACCGCCATCGCCGAGGTAGGCGTGGGCGAGGGTCACACAGGCGAGGGTGGCGACCAGGATCAGCGCCATGTACAGGCAGGCGAAGGTGTCGATCTGCAGCAATGGGGTCACGGCCAGAGGCGCGACTTTCAGGGCCGGCAGGATCGACAGCAATGCCAGGTTCAGGCCCGCCACCGACAGCAGGAAGGTCTGGGAGTGGTTGCGGCGCCAGGCGATCGCCAGCATCACCACGATGATCGTGGCGCTGGTGATCAACAACGGCGCTAGCGCGATAAAGTGTTGAGTCGTGAATTCCATAGCGCTCTTACCGGGCCGAAGCGAGTTGAGTGAAGGCGGTGCCGAGCCACTGCTGCACGCCATGCATCGTAGCGGCAGAGGTATCGAGGAACGGTTGCGGGTAGACGCCGATGTAGATCAGCAGCGCTGCCAGACCGACCACCATGATCAGTTCGCGACCATCCATGCCATGCAGCACCGCGTCCGACTTGGCCGGACCGAAGTACGCACGGTGGATCATGATCAGCGAGTAGACCGAACCGAACACCAGGCCGGACGTCGCGATGATGGTGACCCATGGCGCGATCGGGAAGGTGCCGATCAGGATCAGGAACTCACCGACGAAGTTACCGGTGCCCGGCAGACCCAGGGAGGCGGCTGCGAAGAACAGGCTGAGGGCCGGCAGGTAAGCGATCTTCGACCACAGGCCACCCATTTCACGCATGTCGCGGGTGTGGGTGCGTTCGTACAGCTGGCCACTCAGGATAAAGAGTGCCGCGGCCGACAGACCGTGCGCCAGCATCTGCATCACCGCGCCCTGCAGCGCCAGTTGGCTGCCGGAGTAGATGCCGATCAGTACGAAGCCCATGTGGGAAACGGACGAGAAGGCAATCAGACGCTTGATGTCGGTTTGCGCGAACGCCAGGAACGCACCGTAGAAGATCCCGATCAGACCCAGGGTCATGGCGAACGGCGCGAACTCGGCCGACGCATTCGGGAACAGCGGCAGGGCGAAACGCAGCAGGCCGTAGGCAGCGGTTTTCAGCAAGATACCGGCGAGGTCGACGGAACCTGCGGTCGGCGCCTGGGCGTGAGCGTCAGGCAACCAGGAGTGGAACGGTACGACCGGCAGTTTCACCGCGAAGGCGATGAAGAAGCCGAGCATCAGGATGTACTCGGTGGTCGTCGACATCTTGGTTTTCAACAGGTCGGCGTAGTTGAAGGTAATCACGCCGGTGTCGTTGAAGTTGACCAGTACCAGGCCCAGGATCGCCACCAGCATGATCAGGCCGGAAGCCTGAGTGAAGATGAAGAACTTGGTCGCCGCGTAGATCCGGGTTTTCTTGCCGTCCGAAGAACTGTGACCCCAGAGCGCGATGAGGAAGTACATCGGCACCAGCATCATTTCCCAGAAGAAGAAGAACATGAACAGGTCGAGGGCCAGGAACACGCCGACGACACCGCCCAGGATCCACATCAGGTTCAGGTGGAAGAAGCCAACGTGACGCTGGATCTCTTTCCACGAGCAGAGTACCGAGAGGACACCCAGCAGACCGGTCAGCATGATCATCAGCAGCGACAGGCCGTCGAGGGCCAGGTGCACGCTGATGCCGAAACGCTGGATCCAGATGTGCTTGAACTCAAGCACCCAGGTCGGGTCGGCGCCAGGCTTTGGTGCAAACGAATAGTCGCCGTGGGCCCACAGCCAGAGGCCGAGGGCGAGCAGCAGGGACATGGTAATCAGCGCAATCCAGCGGGGGAGGGTGGCGCCGAAGCGCTCACCCATCCAGCACAGCAGGCCGCCGATGAAGGGGATCAGGATTAGCCAAGGCAGAATCATGACGGGCTCAATTCCTTTCGCAAGTTCGCAAGGTTCATATCAGACCGCTACCAGCACGACGGCGCCGATTACCAGCACGGCACCAGCAGCCATCGAGGCGGCGTACCAACGCAGTTGACCGGTCTCGGTACGGCTCAGGGCAGTGTGACCGCCCTTGGCCATGCGCGGGATCAGACCGATGGTCTGGTCGAGCGGGTCTTTGCGCAGGATGTGGCTGATCGCCAGGTATGGCTTGACGAACAGTTTGTCGTAGATCCAGTCGAAGCCCCAGGCAGCGAACCACCAGGCCGACAGGAAACGGCCGATGCCGCTGTTGGCGATGGCGGTCACGAAGCGACGCTTGCCGAGGAACAGCAGCGCGGACAGCAGGATACCGGCCAGGGCGATGGCGCCCGAAGCGATTTCCAGGCTGTGCTTGGCTTCGCCACCGGCGTGGCCGACGCTTTCCGGCAGTACGCCGTGCAGCGGTGGAACGATCATGGCGCCGACGAAGGTCGACAGCACGATCAGCACCGACAGTGGCAGCCAGTGAGCGATGCCGTGACCGGCGTGGGCTTCGGTCTTCGCTTCACCGTGGAACGCGATGAAGATCAGGCGGAAGGTGTACAGCGAGGTCATGAACGCACCGACCAGACCGGCGTAGAGCAGGCCGTGGTTACCGCTGGCGAACGCTTCCCAGAGGATTTCGTCCTTGGAGTAGAAGCCTGCGGTCACCAGTGGCAGGGCCGCCAGGGCCGCGCCGCCAACGATGAAGCTGGCATAGGCCAGAGGCAGTTTCTTCCACAGGCCACCCATCTTGAAGATGTCTTGCTCGTGGTGGCAGGCAACGATCACCGCACCGGAAGCAAGGAACAGCAGGGCCTTGAAGAAGGCGTGGGTCATCAGGTGGAAGATCGCGCCGTCCCAGGCGCCAACGCCCAGGGCCAGGAACATGTAGCCGATCTGGCTCATGGTCGAGTAGGCGAGGATACGCTTGATGTCGGTCTGAACCAGGGCGGCAAAACCGGCCAGGACCAGGGTCACGCCGCCGACGATACCGACAAGATGCAGGATCTCCGGCGCCAGGGTGAACAGGCCGTGGGTACGGGCGATCAGGTAGACACCCGCCGTTACCATCGTTGCCGCGTGGATCAGTGCAGAAACCGGGGTAGGACCAGCCATCGCATCCGCCAGCCAGGTTTGCAGCGGCAGTTGCGCGGATTTACCGACAGCGCCGCCCAGCAGCATCAGGGTGGCCATGACCATCCAGAAGTCGCCGGCCTGGAATTTCTGCGGTGCCAGCACCAGCAGTTCCTGGACGTTCAGCGTGCCCAGTTGGGCGAACAGAATGAACAGGCCGATGGCCATGAACACGTCGCCGATGCGGGTCACGATGAAGGCTTTGAGCGCGGCGTTACCGTTGTTGCGGTTGCTGTAGTAGAAACCGATCAACAGGTACGAGCACAGGCCCACGCCTTCCCAGCCGAAGTACAGGAACAACAGGTTATCGCCCAGCACCAGGAACAGCATGCTGGCGATAAACAGGTTGGTGTAGGCGAAGAAGCGCGAGTAACCCGCTTCACCGCGCATGTACCAGGACGCGAACAGGTGGATCAGGAAGCCGACGCCGACCACCACACCCAGCATGGTCAGGGACAGACCGTCCAGGTACAGCGCGAAGTTCGGCGTGAAGCCTTCCACCGCCATCCATTGCCACAACACCTGGGTGTAGTGGCCGCCTTCCGGTGGCGCGACATTGAATTGCCAGATCACGTAAGCGGTGACGATGGCAGACAGGCCGACGGAACCGACGCCGATCAGCGCCGAGAGGTTTTCCGAGAGGCGTCCACGGGAGAACGACAGCAGCAGGAAACCAATGAGAGGGAATACGAAAGTCAGATAGAGAAGATTCATCCGCGCATCTCGCTGGCAGCGTCGATATCGAGAGTGTGGAAGCGGCGGTACAGCTGCAACAGGATCGCCAGGCCGATACTGGCCTCGGCGGCTGCCAGGCTGATCACCAGGATGAACATGATCTGTCCATCCGGCTGAGCCCAGCGGCTACCGGCAACGATGAACGCCAACGCGGAGGCATTCATCATGACCTCCAGGCTCATCAGCACGAAGAGAATGTTGCGGCGGACCATCAGGCCGACCAGACCGAGGCAGAACAGGATGCCGGCGACCGCCAGACCATGCTCCATAGGGATAGCAGGCATCGTCATTGCTCCTTGGCTTCGTTGCGGCCCAAGTGGAACGCCGTGACGGCTGCGGCGAGCAGCAGCATCGAGGCGAGTTCGACCACCAGCAGGTACGGACCGAACAGGCTGATGCCCACGGCCTTGGCGTCTACGGTGGTGTGGCCGACGGCCTGGCCGGTCTGGTGGGAGAACAGCACATACAGCAGTTCAACCAGCAGCAGCGCGGCGAGGGCGACCGGGCCGCCCCAGATACCGGGCTTGAGCCAGACGCGCTCTTGCTGAACCGAGGCGGGCCCCAGGTTCAGCATCATCACCACGAACACGAACAGCACCATGATGGCGCCAGCGTAGGCGATCACTTCCAGTACACCGGCAAACGGCGCGCCGAGGGCGAAAAACGTCATCGCCACGGCGATCAGCGAAATGATCAGGTAGAGCAGGGCATGCACGGGGTTGGTGTTGGTGATCACGCGAAGCGTGGACACCACAGCGATACCCGATGCGAAATAGAAAGCGAATTCCATCTTTCTTCCTTAAGGCAGCAAGCTCTTCACGTTGATCGGTTCGGCTTCATTCTGCGCGGAGCCTTTCGGCTTACCGGCAATCGCCATACCTGCAACACGATAGAAGTTGTAATCAGGGTTTTTGCCGGGGCCGGAGATCAGCAGATCTTCTTTCTCGTAAACCAGGTCCTGACGTTTGAACTCGGCCATCTCGAAATCCGGTGTCAGCTGGATCGCGGTGGTCGGGCAGGCTTCCTCGCAGAGGCCGCAGAAGATGCAGCGCGAGAAGTTGATGCGGAAGAAGTCCGGGTACCAGCGACCGTCTTCGGTTTCAGCTTTCTGCAGCGAGATGCAACCGACCGGGCACGCCACGGCGCACAGGTTGCAGGCTACGCAACGCTCTTCGCCGTCGGGGTCGCGGGTCAGGACGATACGGCCACGGTAGCGCGGCGGCAGGTAGACCGGTTCTTCCGGGTACTGCAGCGTGTCGCGCTTGCGGAAGGCGTGGCCGAAAATCATCACCAGGCTGCGAAGCTGGGTGTAGAGGCCATGCACGATGTCAAATATGTACTTCATGATTCTCTATCCTCACTGAGCCGCGACGGCGGGCGTGTTGAGCAACACGATCGCAGCGGTCACCAGCATGTTGACGAGGGTCAGCGGCAGGCAGAACTTCCAGCTGAAATCCATCACCTGGTCATACCGTGGGCGCGGAATCGATGCGCGCAACAGGATGAACATCATGATGAAGAAACCGGTTTTCAGTGCGAACCAGATGAACGGGATCTGCGGCAGGATGCCGAACGGACCGTGCCAGCCACCGAAGAACAAGGTCACCAGCAGTGCCGAAATCAACACGATGCCGATGTACTCGCCGACGAAGAACATGCCCCATTTCATGCCGGCGTATTCAATGTGGTAACCGTCGGCCAGTTCCTGTTCCGCTTCCGGCTGGTCGAACGGGTGACGGTGAGTCACGGCCACGCCAGCGATGAAGAAGGTCAGGAAACCGAAGATCTGCGGAATGATGAACCACAGGTTCTGCGCCTGGTATTCGACGATGTCGCGCATGTTGAACGAGCCAACCTGGATCACGATGCCCATCAGCGACAGGCCCATGAACACTTCGTACGACACGGTTTGTGCCGAGGCCCGCAAGCTGCCCAGCAGGGCGAACTTGTTGTTACTCGACCAGCCGGCGAACAGCACCGCGTAGACCGACAGACCGGCCATGGCGAAGAAGAACAGGATACCGATGTTGATATCCGCCACGCCCCAGGTCGGGGTGATCGGGATGATCGCGAAGGCAATCAGCAGGGCGCTCATGGCGACTACCGGTGCCAGGGTGAAGATCATCTTGTCGGCGAACGGCGGGGTCCAGTCTTCCTTGAAGAACATCTTGATCATGTCGGCGGCGATCTGGAACGCGCCGAACGGACCGACGCGGTTCGGACCGTAACGGTCCTGCCAGAGGGCGAGCAAACGACGCTCGACCCAGCTGAGCAGGGCGCCGCAGACCACCACGGCGAGCAGGATCACCACGGCCTTGAGGACCGCGATGATGATGTCGATCACTTCAGGAGTGAACAAGGTCATTGCGCTGCCTCCTGCAGACCGTCAACGGATTTGCCAAAGATCGCTGGCGGAATGCCGGCGATGCCCGCAGGCAACGCCACCAGGCCGGCGCCCAGTTCTTCGTTGATGCGCAGCGGCAGACGCAGGGTCTGGCCAGCCACGTTCAGGCTCAGCATGGCGCCGTCGTTCACACCCAGGCGGTCGGCTTCGGACTTGGCCAGCGCAACATAAGCGGCCGGAATGCGTTCCTGGACCGGAGCGGCTTTCGAAGAGTTCTCCTCACTGCCGAACAGGTGGAAGAACGGCACGACCTGCCAGGTGCCCGGGGCCGGGTTGAACGGACGCGGAACGCTGGCGAACCAGTTCAGCGAGTCACCGGTGCTTTCGATCAGGCGGGTGCCCGGGTCGCCGGCACGGATGTGACCACCGACTTCGTCCTGGAACTTGTTCCAGGCTTGCGGCGAGTTCCAGCCCGGAGACCAGGCGAACGGCACTTGCTGACGCGGTTCGGCCGAACCCGAGTAACCTTCCATCGAGAAGGCGAACGCGGTGTCCTTGTCCTGCGGGGTACGCGGTTCATGGACGTTGATGTCGGCGCGCATGGCGGTACGACCGGAGTAACGCAGCGGTTCACGGGCCAGTTTCATGCCCTTGATGCGGAACGCGGCGGACGGTGCGGCATCGACGATGCGGTTCAGTTGCGGCGTGCTTGCAGCCACCGCAGCAGTGGCGTGGTCCAGCTGGGTCCAGTCGATCGGCTGGTTCAGCAGGGTAGCGCGCAGGGCATGCAGCCAGCGCCAGCCTTCGTGAACCAGGATGCTTGCATCCATGTACTTCGGATCGAACACCTGGAAGAAGCGCTGGGCGCGGCCTTCCTGGCTGACCAGGGTACCGTCGCCTTCGGCGAAGCTGGCGGCTGGCAGGACCAGGTGTGCACGATCGCTGGTGGCGGTCTTCTGATGGTCAGCCACGATCACCACTTTCGCGGCGGTCAGGGCAGCATCGACACGGGCTTTGTCGGTGCGGGTGTACAGATCGTTTTCCAGCACGACGATGGCGTCGGCCTTGCCATCGATCACGGCTTGCAGCGCAGCGTCGACCGATTCGCCACCGAGCATGGCCAGGCCGAGGCTGTTGGCCTCCGGCACGATCAGGCTGATGGAACCGTTCTTCTCGCGCAGCTTCAGGGCCTTGGCGATGTTCGCTGCGGCTTCGATCAGGGCTTTGGAGCCCAGCGAAGTACCGGCGATGATCAGCGGACGCTTGGCGGCGAGCAGGGCGTCGGCAATGCGCTTGGCCAGCTCAAGAGCTTCAGCGTCCAGGCCTTCAACGGCTGGAGCGCTGGCGTCGAGGGCGTGTGCCACGGCGAAACCGATGCGGGCCAGGTCGTCAGGCGCGGCGTGAACGCACTCTTCGGCGATGTCGTCGAGCTTGGTTTCAGCCAGGCTGGCGATGAACAGCGGGTTCAGCGCGTGCTGACCGATGTTCTTCACCGCGGCGTCGAGCCAAGGCTGGACGCGCATGGCGTCGGCCATGTCTTCAGCTTTACCTTTGACCGACTGACGCAGGGCCAGGGCCATGCGTGCGGCTGTCTGGGTCAGGTCTTCACCGAGGACGAACACGGCGTCGTGGTCTTCGATATCGCGCATGTTCGGCACAGGCAGCGGGCTGTCTTTCAGCACCTGCAGTACCAGACGGATGCGCTCCAGTTCGGAGGCTTCGATACCGGAATAGAAGTGCTCGGCGCCGACCAGTTCGCGCAACGCGTAGTTGCTTTCGAGGCTGGCGCGAGGCGAACCGATACCGACGATGTTGCGACCGCGCAGCAGGTCGGCGGCTTTATCCAGTGCTTCGTCGAGGGTCAGCTTGGCGCCGTTGGCCAGCAGAGGCTGACGCGGGCGGTCCTTGCGGTTGACGTAGCCATAGCCGAAACGGCCACGGTCGCACAGGAAGTACTGGTTAACCGAACCGTTGAAACGGTTTTCGATGCGACGCAGTTCACCGTAACGCTCGCCCGGGGAGATGTTGCAACCGCTGGAGCAGCCATGACAGATGCTCGGCGAGAACTGCATGTCCCACTTGCGGTTGTAGCGCTCGGAGTGAGTCTTGTCGGTGAACACACCGGTCGGGCAGACCTCGGTGAGGTTGCCGGAGAACTCGCTTTCCAGGGTGCCGTCTTCAACGCGACCGAAGTACACGTTGTCGTGGGCGCCGAACACACCGAGGTCGGTGCCGCCGGCGTAGTCCTTATAGAAGCGCACGCAGCGGTAGCAAGCGATGCAGCGGTTCATCTCGTGGGAAATGAACGGGCCCAGTTGCTGGTTCTGGTGGGTACGCTTGGTGAAGCGGTAACGGCGCTCGTTGTGGCCGGTCATTACCGTCATGTCTTGCAGGTGGCAGTGACCGCCTTCCTCACAGACCGGGCAGTCGTGAGGGTGGTTGGTCATCAGCCATTCAACGACGCTGGCGCGGAATACTTTCGCTTCTTCGTCGTCGATGGAGATCCAGCTGCCGTCGGTGGCGGGGGTCATGCAGGACATGACGATCCGACCACGCTTGTCGTTCTCGTCGGTGTACTGCTTGACCGCGCACTGGCGGCAAGCGCCAACGCTGCCAAGGGCGGGGTGCCAGCAGAAATAAGGGATATCGAGGCCTAGCGACAGACATGCCTGTAACAGGTTGTCTGCCCCATCGACTTCGAGCTCTTTGCCGTCTACGTGGATAGTGGCCATGGTTCAAAGTTCTTCGTTGGCCCGGTGTCAGCGGGCGTGGCTAATGGAATCTTGTTATCCGCGCGAATCAAAACAGCCGGTAAAGGCGTCATCGCACGAAAAGCGAAGGGCACGGACCCTTCGCCTTTTTTAAGCATTTACGCGCCGACTACGATCGGCCTTGCCAGAGGCGGGACGGCGGCGCTGGTAGGCGCGATGCCGGCTTCGAACTCATGGCGGAAGTATTTGATGGCGCTGCCCAACGGCTCCACGGCACCCGGTGCGTGAGCACAGAAGGTCTTGCCTGGGCCGAGGAAGCCGACCAGACCCAGCAGGGTCTCGATGTCGCCGGCTTGCCCTTGACCGTTCTCGATCGCACGCAGCAGCTTGACGCTCCACGGCAGACCGTCACGGCACGGGGTGCAGAAACCGCACGACTCACGGGCGAAGAACTCTTCCATGTTGCGCAGCAGGGACACCATGTTGATGCTGTCGTCCACCGCCATGGCCAGGCCGGTACCCATACGGGTGCCCACCTTGGCGATTCCGCCGGCGTACATTTGTGCATCCAGGTGTTCCGGCAACAGGAAGCCGGTACCGGCGCCGCCTGGCTGCCAGGCCTTGAGCTGGTAACCGTCGCGCATGCCGCCGGCGTAGTCTTCGAACAGCTCGCGACCGGTGACGCCGAATGGCAGTTCCCACAGGCCCGGGTTCTTGACCTTGCCGGAGAAGCCCATGAGCTTGGTGCCCATGTCTTCACTGCCTTCGCGAGCCAACGATTTGTACCAGTCCACGCCGTCGGCAATGATCGCCGGGACGTTGCACAGGGTTTCAACGTTGTTCACGCAGGTCGGCTTGCCCCACACGCCAACGGCGGCAGGGAAGGGCGGCTTGGAGCGCGGGTTGGCGCGGCGGCCTTCGAGGGAGTTGATCAGTGCGGTTTCTTCACCGCAGATGTAACGCCCGGCGCCGGTGTGGACGAACAGTTCGAAATCGAAGCCGCTGCCCAGGATGTTCTTGCCCAGCAGGCCCGCTGCCTTGGCTTCTTCCACGGCACGGTTCAGGTGCTTGGCGGCGGTGGTGTACTCGCCACGCAGGAAGATGTAGCCACGGTAGGTTTTCAGTGCGCGGGCACTGATCAGCATGCCTTCGATCAGCAGATGGGGCAGTTGCTCCATCAGCATGCGGTCTTTCCAGGTGTTGGGCTCCATTTCATCCGCGTTGCACAGCAGGTAGCGGATGTTGATGGATTCGTCCTTGGGCATCAGGCCCCACTTCACGCCAGTGGGGAAGCCTGCGCCACCGCGGCCCTTGAGGCCGGAGTCTTTCACGGTCTGGACGATGTCGTCCTGGGCCATGTCGGCGAAGGCTTTGCGCGCAGCAGCGTAACCGTTCTTGGCCTGGTACTCGTCGAGCCAGACAGCTTCGCCGTCGTCACGCAGACGCCAGGTGAGCGGGTGAGTCTCGGCCGAACGCTTGATGCGGTTGGCAGGACCGAAGGAAGTCAGGGTCATACGTAGCCCTCGAGCAATTTGGCAACGCCGGCAGGCTGCACATCACCGAACGTGTCGTCGTCGATCATCAGCGCTGGCGCCTTGTCGCAGTTGCCGAGGCAGCAGACCGGCAGCAGGGTGAAACGACCGTCGGCGGTGGTCTGGCCCAGGCCGATGCCGAGCTTGCTCTGGATTTCGCTGACCACGGACTCGTGGCCGCCGATGTAGCAGACCATGCTGTCGCAGACGCGAATGATGTGACGGCCGACTGGCTGACGGAAGATCTGACTATAGAAGGTCGCAACCCCTTCAACGTCGCTGGCCGGGATGCCGAGGATCTCGCCAATGGCGTACAGGGCGCCGTCCGGCACCCAGCCACGTTCCTTCTGGACGATCTTCAGGGCTTCGATCGACGCCGCGCGCGGGTCTTCGTAGTGATGCAGCTCGTGCTCGATGGCCGAGCGCTCGGTTTCACTCAAGGTGAAACGGTCTGTCTGGATAAGCGTGCTGTTCATGCTTAGCGGTCCACGTCGGCCATAACGAAATCGATACTACCCAGGTACGCGATCAAGTCCGCGACCATGCTGCCTTTGATCACCGAAGGGATCTGCTGCAGGTGCGGGAAGCTTGGAGTACGGATCCGGGTGCGGTAGCTCATGGTGCCGCCATCGCTCGTCAGGTAATAACTGTTGATGCCCTTGGTCGCTTCGATCATCTGGAAGGATTCGTTGGCCGGCATGACCGGGCCCCACGAAACTTGCAGGAAGTGCGTGATCAAGGTTTCGATGTGCTGCAGGGTGCGCTCTTTCGGTGGCGGCGTGGTCAGCGGGTGATCCGCCTTGTACGGGCCTTCCGGCATGTTGCGCAGGCACTGGTCGATGATCTTGATGCTCTGGCGCATCTCCTCGACACGCACGATGCAACGGTCGTAGGCATCGCCATTGGCCGCCAGCGGCACTTCGAATTCGAAGTTCTCGTAGCCGGAGTATGGACGTGCTTTACGCAGGTCGAAGTCGCAACCGGTCGAACGCAGGCCGGCACCGGTGACACCCCATTCCAGGGCTTGCTTGGTGTTGTAGTCGGCAACGCCGATGGTACGGCCACGCAGGATGCTGTTGTCCAGGGCGGCCTTTTGGTATTCGTCCAGACGCTTTGGCATCCACTCGACGAAATCCTTGACCAGTTTTTCCCAGCCGCGCGGCAGGTCGTGGGCGACGCCACCGATGCGGTACCAGGCCGGGTGCAGGCGGAAGCCGGTGATGGCTTCGATCACCGTGTAGGCACGCTGACGGTCGGTAAATGTGAAGAACACCGGGGTCATGGCGCCGACGTCCTGGATGTAGGTACCCAGGAACAGCAGGTGACTGGTGATCCGGAAGAACTCGGCCATCATGATGCGGATGACATCGACCTTCTCTGGCACCTTGATGCCGGCGAGCTTCTCGACCGAGAGCACGTACGGCAGGTTGTTCATCACGCCGCCGAGGTAGTCGATACGGTCGGTGTACGGAATGAAGCTGTGCCAGGACTGGCGCTCGGCCATCTTCTCGGCACCACGGTGGTGGTAGCCGATGTCCGGTACGCAGTCGACGATCTCTTCGCCGTCCAGCTGCAGGATGATGCGGAACGCACCGTGCGCCGAAGGGTGGTTCGGCCCCAGGTTGAGGAACATGTAGTCCTCGTTCGGGCCGGAACGTTTCATGCCCCAGTCTTCAGGCTTGAAGCGCGCGGCTTCTTCCTCGAGCTGTTGCTTGGCCAGGGTCAGGCTGAACGGATCGAACTCGGTGGCACGGGCCGGGAAGTCCTTGCGCAGCGGGTGACCTTCCCAGGTCGGCGGCATCATGATGCGCGACAGGTGCGGGTGGCCTTTGAAGTCGATGCCGTACATGTCCCAGACTTCACGCTCGTACCAGTTGGCATTCGGCCAGATGCTGGTGACGGTCGGCAGGCTGAGGTCGCTCTCGGACAAGGCGACTTTGATCATGACGTCACTATTACGTTCGATCGACATCAAGTGGTAGAACACGGAGAAGTCGACGCCGTTCGGCAGCCCTTGACGCTTGGTGCGCAGACGCTCGTCCACGCCATGCAGGTCATAGAGCATGACGTAAGGCTTGGGCAGGTTGCGCAGGAAGGTCAGGACTTCGACGAGTTTGGCGCGGGCAACCCAAAGCACCGGCATGCCGGTGCGGGTAGGCTGGGCGGTGAACGCCTCGGGGCCAAAACGGTTGTTCAGTTCGACGACCACATCCTGGTCGTCTGCCTTATAAGGCGGGATGTACAGAGCACTGCCTGTAGTCATGGTTATTTATCGCTTTCGGTCAACGTAAAGAATGAAGCCAGTTTTTCGTTTCTTTGAAACAGCGGAACTGGATCAGACTTCGTCGGGGCTGCGCAGGTTGGTGACTGCGATTCGCTGTTCGCGGCGCTTTTCCTTTTCGGAAGGCATCTCGGCGCGATACACGCCTTGATCGCCAACAACCCAGGAAAGCGGGCGACGCTCCTGGCCAATCGACTCCTGCAGCAGCATCAAGCCTTGCAGGAATGCTTCAGGCCGGGGCGGGCAGCCAGGCACGTAGACGTCCACGGGCAGGAACTTGTCCACCCCTTGAACGACGGAGTAGATGTCGTACATGCCACCGGAGTTGGCACACGAACCCATGGAGATAACCCACTTCGGTTCGAGCATTTGCTCGTAGAGGCGCTGGATGATCGGCGCCATCTTGATGAAGCAGGTACCGGCGATAACCATGAAATCCGCCTGACGCGGCGATGCCCGGATAACCTCGGCGCCAAAGCGCGCGATGTCGTGGGGCGCCGTGAAGGCGGTGGTCATTTCCACGTAGCAGCACGAAAGGCCGAAGTTATACGGCCACAGGGAGTTCTTGCGCCCCCAGTTGATCGTGCCGTTAAGCACGTCTTCGAGCTTGCCCATGAAGATGTTTTTGTGGACTTGATCTTCTAACGGATCGGAAACGGTTTCCCGTTGGCCAATCGGATACTGCTCGTTAGGAGCATCGGGGTCGATCCTGGTGAGATTGTATTGCATTGCCAAAGCCTCATTGTTTCAGCTTCGCTTGCCGCTTGCGCCGAGCTTCCGGAGCCCAGTCAAGGGCACCCACTCGGAATAGGTAGACAAGACCTGCCAACAGAATTGCTATGAAAACGAGAGCTTCGACGAATCCGGTCCAGCCGCTTTCGCGGACGGACACAGACCATGCAAAGAGAAAGAGGGCTTCGATATCGAAGATCACGAAGAGCATCGCGACCAGATAGAATTTGGCTGAGAGCCGCAAGCGGGCGCCACCTGTAGGTAGCATGCCGGACTCGAACGGTTCGTTTTTGCTGCGGCCCCAGGCTTTTGACCCGAGGAGGCTGGAGACGCCGAGCATGAAGGCACAGAGGCCGACAACACCCAGAAGGAAAATGGCAAAGCCCCAGTTGTGGGCCATGAGTCCTGTCGCTTCGGGCATGCTGGTAATCCTTAACAGAGAGCAAGGGTCTCTGAGCTTGAAAAGAAACAAAGCAGTGACGATATGTCGCAGCAATCAATCCCGCTGATTTTATGGCACAACACCCTGCAAGTAAAATTCCTATAGCGAAATTATTTATAGGAATAAGGACATAGCGAGCGCCAAAAGCGCCGTAGGCCTTGCGTTGCGGGCATTAGCCGGCTTTTCGGGAAATATGTTTTGTTAGGAATGTAACGAACATAGTTTCAGCTAAATGATAATCAATATTGTTTGGCTCGGGTTTCAAACTGTTTATCCGGCGGGAAGTTGGGAAGTTGTCTTATATGGGGGTTACTGCAAGTAGCGTTGGTGCCCGTTTTAACCGAGTTTCCTGAAGTCGATACCGCTCTGGATCAATACTTTTCCTCCGGGCGCCACTGGCCATTGTGGGAGCGAGCCTGCTCGCGAAAGCGTCGGATGAGTCACCATCACCGGTGAGTGATAAATCGCATTCGCGAGCAGGCTCGCTCCCACAGGGTTTTGTGGTGTTGGTTAAATTCCGGGCAAAAAAACGCCCCGAACCAGTCGGGGCGTCAGATTTGCAGCGTTGCGGTTAGCTTTCTATACGGTCCGCAACGGCCGTTGACTCAGGTGAAGCAGATCAGTGGAACTGTTCTTCTTCAGTCGAACCGGTCAGCGCGGTAACCGAGGACGAGCCACCCTGGATCACGGTGGTCATGTCATCGAAGTAGCCGGTGCCCACTTCCTGCTGGTGAGCCACGAAGGTGTAACCCTTAGAGGCGTCAGCGAATTCCTGCTCTTGCAGCTTCACGTAGGCAGTCATGTCGTTGCGGGCGTAGTCGTGCGCCAGGTTGAACATGCTGTGCCACATGTTGTGAATGCCGGCCAGGGTGATGAACTGGTGCTTGTAGCCCATGGCGGACAGTTCGCGCTGGAACTTGGCGATGGTCGCGTCGTCCAGGTTTTTCTTCCAGTTGAAGGAAGGCGAGCAGTTGTACGACAGCAGTTGGTCCGGGTATTCCTTCTTGATCGCTTCGGCGAAGCGACGAGCTTCTTCCAGGTCCGGCTTGGCGGTTTCGCACCAGATCAGGTCGGCGTACGGAGCGTAGGCCAAGCCGCGAGCGATGGCCTGGTCCAGACCGGCGCGCACTTTGTAGAAGCCTTCCTGGGTACGTTCGCCAGTCACGAATGGCTGGTCGTACGGGTCGCAGTCCGAAGTCAGCAGGTCAGCTGCGTTGGCATCGGTACGGGCCAGGATGATGGTCGGAGTGCCGGCAACGTCAGCCGCCAGGCGGGCAGCAGTCAGCTTCTGCACGGCTTCCTGGGTAGGAACCAGTACCTTGCCGCCCATGTGGCCGCATTTCTTCACGGAAGCCAGTTGGTCTTCGAAGTGAACGCCGGCGGCGCCTGCTTCGATCATGCTCTTCATCAGCTCGTAGGCGTTCAGAACGCCGCCGAAACCGGCTTCTGCGTCAGCCACGATCGGAGCGAAGTAGTCGATGTAGCCTTCGTCGCCCGGGTTCTTGCCGGCTTTCCACTGGATCTGGTCGGCGCGACGGAACGAGTTGTTGATGCGCTTGACCACGGTTGGAACCGAGTCAACCGGGTACAGCGACTGGTCCGGGTACATCGATTCGGCGGAGTTGTTGTCCGCAGCCACTTGCCAGCCCGACAGGTAGATCGCCTGGATACCGGCCTTGACTTGTTGCACAGCCTGGCCGCCAGTCAGGGCGCCCATGCAGTTGACGAAATCTTTCTCAGGACGGAAGGCTGGCTTGGCACCCTGGGTGACCAGGTTCCACAGCTTCTCGGCGCCCATTTTTGCAAAGGTGTGCTCAGGTTGAACCGAGCCACGCAGACGGACGACGTCAGCAGCGGAGTAAGTGCGTGTCACGCCTTTCCAGCGCGGGTTTTCAGCCCAGTCTTTTTCGAGGGCTGCAATTTGCTGTTCGCGTGTCAGTGCCATGGAGATAAACCTCGTCGCGTCTTGTATGAAAAGTTGTTCTGCGGTGGAAAATTCCTGCGCTCGCTGACCAGAAGCTTGAGTGGTCAAGTCGAATTTGGCGGGGAAGGCGACGGGATGAACGATGGGCTCGAGGGGAAGTGAGCAGGTAAAGGCGGACTGCGGGCGCATTCGGGCGTCGTGGGCCTTGGTACGAACATCAGTGTGGTGCCGGGTTACCTAATTACGCTTCCGTCCCTCGGGACAACTTCGTTCCAGTCGACAACCTCGTCAAACACACCTTGTGGGCGGTACAGACACGAAGCGGTTCGCGGGGTAGGTGCGAACATCGCCTCGAAGGCCCTTGCCAGGGCCTCTGATTAGCGGGAGCGAGGCCATCATGCCTTTGCTTTTTTGACTCGTCAAACGTTTTGTAGTGCTTTTTTTCAACCACTACATCTTTGGTCTAATGCGACTTGTCAGTCAGGATTAGGTGGCTCAGTCCAAGGCGTCGACTTTCACTCGCAGGGTCATGTCGTTCCGGCTTTGGGTCGAGTAGCTGCGGGCCAGGCCTTGTTTGTCGGCCTGTGTCTGGCCATTCACCCCGGCCAGCAGGATCCATTCGCCCAGGCGGCCGGTGACGGTTGTGTCGGTGCTTTGCACGTTCACTACATCGGGACGTTCCTGACTCATGCGGTCACGGTTGGTACTGATCGACAGGTGAACGATCTCTCCGGTGACGCTCGCGGTGACGTAAAACCCCTGGGTGACATTGCGGTATTCGGTCTGGCTGCGCAGGTCGCCATAGGAGTCGGTCTGGGTGCTGGTCAGGGGTACGCTCTGGCCGACCTGGATCAGTGCCGGCATGCCATCGGTGGCCTGAATTTGCTGGATGCCGCCGTCACGGCTATCGGTGCTGCGGTTGATGACTCGGGTCTGGCTTGGCTTGGCGCCATTGACCGAGTAACCCTGATCGCCCTGGACGTTGTTTTCGTTGGTGTCGACGGTGATCAGCAGGCGTTTGGGGGCGGTATCGAGTTGGCCCAAAAGCGCTTTAAGTTCGTCGATCTTGCGCTGATCGGCGTTGACGATGAGCTGATTGCCATAGGCGCTGACCTGGCCTTCCTTGCCAATGAAATCCTGCGCCACTGGCAACATATCGGCGCTGGTGTGGTAGTTCAGTGGCACGATTTCGGTGGCTGCCATGACCGAAAAACTGCAGGTCACCAAGAGTGTGGTGAGCAGGGTGCGTAAGGACATATCCGTTATCTCCGCCTTCGAATTCTTGATCTGTAGGAGCGAGCTTGCTCGCGATGGTCGTGAGCGCGCAGCGGGGTGTCAGGCTTCCAGCGTTATCGTTGACGACCATCGCGAGCAGGCTCGCTCCTACAGGTGTGTTGATAGTGCCAGTTTGTCGGCCTGGGGTGGGGCAAGTTGAATCCTAGACAGCAAAACGCCCCGGCATTGGAAAATGACGGGGCGTTTTGGGTGTCCTTCAGGGTCCCTTCACGAGCGGGCTCGCTCCCACAGTAGATTTGTGAGCTGCCTCAAATTTCTGCGGCGCTATCACTCCAATGTGGGAGCGAGCCTGCTCGCGAAGGCATCAACCGGGTCTCAAGCCGACTCGCGCACCATGTCCACATGCGGAATCCCTGCTTCCAGGAATTCCTCGCTGACCATGCGAAAGCCCAGGCGCTCATAGAACGCCGTGGCCTGTACCTGGGCGCTGAGCATCTGCTGCTTCAGGCCGCGTTTCTCGGCTTCGCCGATCACCGCCTGCATCAGTGCATCGCCGACCTTCAGACCGCGCCAGTCCTTGAGTACCGACACCCGGCCGACATGACCGTCAGGCAGCAGGCGTGCGGTACCAATCGGAAAATCGCCTTCGAGGGCAAGGAAATGCACGGCAGTCAGGTCGTCGGCATCCCATTCCAGTTCGGGTGGAACGGACTGCTCGGCGACGAACACCGCTTCACGAATGCGCCGGATCTCGGCGTTGTCCTTTTGCCAGTCTGCGACACGTACGTGAATCTTATTCATCGGCAAACCCCAGGCTTCCTTGCTTGACCAGTTCGCACAGCAGGCCGCGACCGTCTTCATCGCTCAGCCATTCGCCGAGGTTATCGCTGTGCAGGGCGTCGGCGGCGCAGATCATTTTCAGCAGCTCGCGCAGTTTGCCCGGCAGGTAACGGCTCTGGCCGCTGGCGAACAGCAGCAGGTCGTCATCGACTTCCGACCAGGCCAGACGTGCGCTCGGGTTGCGGATCAGCACCGCGCCTTGCTCCAGTGCGCCGAGAACGTCGTCTTCGGCGAGGTCTTCAGGGCCGACCACCAGTTCCGGATAGCGCGGCTCGGTCATGAACTGGCCGAACCAGGTCAGCAGCAGGCGCTCGTCGCTCATGTGCTCGGCCAGCAGGCTTTTCAGGCGATCGAGGGCGTCGTGTTGAATCTGGTGCGGGTCGGCGGCTGGCAGGGCGTCGGCGTCGGTATAGCGCTCTTCGTCCGGCAGGAACTGGCTGAGGAAGTCGGTGAAGTGAGTCAGTACTTCAGCGGCGCTCGGTGCGCGGAATCCCACGGAGTAGGTCAGGCAGTCGTCGACCGCGACGCCGCAGTGGGCCAGACGCGGTGGCAGGTACAGCATGTCGCCTGGTTCCAGCACCCATTCATCGGTCGTTTCGAAGTCGGCGAGGATGCGCAGGTCCGCGTGTTGCAACAGCGGGCTCTCGGAGTCGCACATCTGGCCGATTTTCCAGTTGCGCTTGCCATGGCCTTGCAGCAGGAACACGTCGTAGTTGTCGAAGTGCGGACCCACGCTGCCGCCCGGGGCAGCAAAGCTGATCATCACGTCGTCGATGCGCCAGCTCGGCAGGAAGCGGAAGTGCTCCAGCAATTCGCTGACTTCCGGTACGAATTGGTCAACGGCTTGCACCAGCAGGGTCCACTCGCGCTCCGGCAGTTTGCTGAACTCGTCCTCGGCAAACGGGCCGCGACGCAATTCCCACGGACGCTCGCCGTTCTCGATGATCAGGCGCGATTCGACTTCTTCTTCCAGCGCCAGGCCAGCCAGTTCGTCGGCGTCGATCGGGCTTTCGAAATCAGGAATCGCCTGGCGGATCAGCAGCGGTTTTTTCTGCCAGTAGTCGCGCAGGAATTCCCGTGCCGTGATGCCGCCCAGAAGTTGAAGAGGGATGTCAGGATTCATGTGTAACCTATTGAAAAAATGCACTTTTCATACGGGAATAAAAACGCCCGGCGCGGCCGGGCGTCTTAAAAGGGTCTAGCGGTCGATCAGATGCGTTTGGCTTGCGCTACAGCGTTGCCGATGTAGTTCGCCGGGGTGAGCAGTTTCAGCTCGGCCTTGGCGGCGGCGGGCATGTCCAGGCCGTCGATGAAAGTTTGCAGCGCCTCAGGGCTGATGCCCTTGCCGCGCGTCAGTTCCTTCAGTTTCTCGTACGGGTTCTCGATGTTGTAGCGGCGCATCACGGTCTGGATCGGCTCGGCCAGGACTTCCCAGCATGCATCCAGATCAGCGGCGATTTTCTCGGCGTTGAGCTCAAGCTTGCTGATGCCTTTGAGGCTCGCTTCGTACGCGATCACGCTGTGGGCGAAGCCGACGCCGAGGTTGCGCAGTACGGTGGAGTCGGTCAGGTCGCGCTGCCAGCGGGAAATCGGCAACTTGCTCGCCAGGTGCTGGAACAGTGCGTTGGCGATGCCCAGGTTGCCTTCGGAGTTTTCGAAGTCGATCGGGTTGACCTTGTGCGGCATGGTCGACGAACCGATTTCGCCAGCGATGGTGCGCTGTTTGAAATAGCCCAGGGAGATGTAGCCCCAGATGTCGCGGTCGAAGTCGATCAGGATGGTGTTGAAGCGTGCGATCGCGTCGAACAGCTCGGCAATGTAGTCGTGCGGTTCGATCTGCGTGGTGTACGGGTTGAAGCCCAGGCCCAGCTCGTCTTCGATGAAGGCGCGGGCGTTGGCTTCCCAGTCGATCTCGGGGTAGGCCGACAGGTGTGCGTTGTAGTTGCCGACGGCGCCGTTGATCTTGCCCAGCAGTGGAACGGCGGCGACCTGAGCGATCTGGCGCTCCAGGCGGTAAACCACGTTCGCCAACTCTTTGCCCAGGGTGGTCGGCGAAGCCGGTTGACCGTGGGTGCGCGACAGCATAGGCACGTCGGCGAAGCGGATGGCCAGTTCGCGGATGGCTTCGGCGGTCTGGCGCATCAGCGGCAGCATCACGTCATCACGGCCTTCACGCAGCATCAGGGCGTGGGACAGGTTGTTGATGTCCTCGCTGGTGCAGGCAAAGTGGATGAATTCGCTGACCTTGGCCAGTTCCGGCAGCTTGGCCGCCTGCTCTTTGAGCAGGTATTCGATGGCTTTTACGTCGTGGTTGGTGGTGCGCTCGATCTCTTTGACGCGCTCGGCGTGCTCCAGAGAGAAGTTTTCCGCCAGGGTGTTCAATACGGCGTTGGCTTCGGCGGAGAACGCCGGCACTTCGCTGATGGCAGGGTGAGCGGCCAGGCGCTGGAGCCAGCGCACTTCAACCAGGACGCGGGCACGGATCAGGCCGTACTCGCTGAAAATTGGGCGCAGGGCCTGGGTTTTGCCGGCGTAGCGGCCGTCAACAGGGGAAACCGCAGTGAGCGAAGAGAGCTGCATGGGGTGTTCTCGGACAGTCGGGCAACGAAATGGGGCGCGTATCATACATGAAAAAATCCGCGGGTCCGTTGCCAACTGACCAGCGTATTACGCGTTACAGACTACAAAACGGTGTTGCAGAGGCGCATCAGCTGCGCATCAGCGGGTAAAGCTCTTTGAGTAATTTGCGTCGGCTGACCACCAGTTGCCAGCGATGACCGCCCAACTGCCGCCACAGGCGTGCCGAACGAATGCCCGCCAGCAACAGGGCGCGGATTTTCGAGGCGTTGCTCGGTTGCTGCAGGTTGCGCATGTCGCCGTGGACCTGGATGCGCTGGCGCAGGGTGCTCAGGGTGTCCTGGTACAGCGCGCCACACGCGGCGATCACGTTTTCGTGCGCGGGGCCGAAGTGTTCGACCTGGGACTGGATCTGCGGCAGGCGTTTGCCAATCACGTCCAGCATGTCCCCGCGTTTGGCCAGTTGGCGCTCAAGGCCCAGCATGGCCAGCGCATAGCGCAGCGGCTCGCGCTGCAGGGCGCTCGGGTCGCGTTCGAGGGCGCCGATCAGGGCGCGATAACCTTCGCGCAGGTTGATGTCGTCGCCGCCGTACACTTCCAGGGTGTCCTTGGGGTCGCGGATCAACAGGCTGCCGAGCATGCAGCTCAGGCCGGCTTCGTTGGTCTGGCCGGTCTTGGCGATCTTGTCGACCAGCACGGCGGCGAGAAACACGCCTCCCAGCGCCGTCAGTTGCTCCTGGGTCGGGCTCATTGTTGCTGGCCTTTGCTTGTCCACGGTTCGGCCACTTCGATCACGCCACCACCGAGGCAGATCTCGCCGTCGTAAAAAACCACGGACTGGCCCGGAGTGACCGCGCGTTGCGGGTCATCGAAGGTTGCGCGATAGCCGGTGGCGGTCTTTTCCAGGGTGCAGGGCTGGTCGCTCTGGCGGTAGCGGACTTTGGCGGTCAGCTTGCGCGGCTGGCTCAGGTCGATCGGGTTGACCCAATAGATGTCGGAGGCGAGCAGGGCGCGGGAGAACAGCCACGGATGGTCGTTGCCCTGGCCGACGATCAGCTCGTTGTGCTCCAGATCCTTGATCAGCACGTACCATGGCTCTTCGCCAGCGTCTTTCAGGCCGCCGATGCCGAGGCCCTGGCGCTGGCCGATGGTGTGATACATCAAGCCGTGGTGACGGCCGATGACTTCGCCTTCGGTGGTCTTGATCTCGCCCGGCTGCGCGGGCAGGTATTGCTTGAGGAAATCGCTGAAGCGGCGTTCGCCGATGAAGCAGATCCCGGTGGAATCCTTTTTCTTCGCGGTCGCCAGTTCGTATTTCTCGGCAATTGCGCGCACCTGGGGTTTTTCCAGTTCGCCAACCGGGAACAGGGTCTTGGCGATCTGTTCACCGCCGACGGCATGCAGGAAGTAGCTCTGGTCCTTGTTCGGGTCCAGGCCCTTGAGCAGCTCGGTCCGGCCATCGATGTCGCGACGACGCACGTAGTGACCGGTGGCGATCAGGTCGGCGCCGAGCATCATGGCGTAGTCGAGGAACGCCTTGAACTTGATCTCGCGGTTGCACAGGATGTCCGGGTTCGGCGTGCGGCCGGCCTTGTATTCGGCCAGGAAGTGCTCGAACACGTTGTCCCAGTACTCGGCGGCGAAGTTGGCGGTGTGCAGCTTGATGCCAATTTTGTCGCACACGGCCTGGGCGTCCGCCAGGTCATCCATGGCGGTGCAGTATTCCGTTCCATCGTCTTCTTCCCAGTTCTTCATGAACAGGCCTTCCACCTCATAACCCTGCTCGATCAGCAGGAGGGCGGAAACGGAAGAGTCCACGCCGCCGGACATGCCGACAATGACGCGCTTCTTTTGTGTGTCAGAAGGGGCTGGATCACGCATAGGGATTCAATGAGTGTCTTGAAAAAGGACGCGATTCTAACAGGCTCGGGCCCGCAAGGCTAAAGAGAAGGACGGATCAATTCGAGGCCGAAGTGCTTGCCGTCCAGATAATCATCGATGCAGCGGATGATCAGCTCACTGCGCCAGTTTGCGCGCTGATGCAGCAATTCGTCACGGGTCAGCCACTTGGCGCCGACGATGCCGTCATCCAGCTGATAGTCGGGGTGGTGTTTCAGCGGTTTGGCGATGAAGCAGACCCGTTGGTAAGTGACGCCGTTGCTCGGGGCGGTGTAGAGGTAAATGCCCAGTACGCCGGTCGCTTCTACGTCCCAGCCGGTTTCCTCGAGGGTTTCGCGCACGGCGGCTTCGATCAGGGTTTCATCCGGGTCCAGATGCCCGGCGGGCTGATTGAGTACCGCGCGTCCGTGCTTGAGTTCTTCGACCATCAGGAAGCGGCCATTGTCTTCGACGATGGTGGCGACGGTGATGTGGGGTTGCCAGTCCATGGGGTTTCCTCAAGTTCAGGGGTGCAAAGTTTTCAATATGGAAACCGGCCCCTGTGGGAGCGAGCCTGCTCGCGAAAGCGGTGGGTCAGCCAGCATTGATGTCGAATGATAAACCGCATTCGCGAGCAGGCTCGCTCCCACAAGGGCCGGTTTCGGCAGATGTGCATAAACAGAAACCCCGGCACGGGGCCGGGGTTTCTTTGCATCACAACAACCTTACACCAGCGCAGCAATCGCCGCGTTGAGCGTGGCGCTCGGGCGCATGGCCTTGCTGATCAGTTCGGCATTGGCGTGGTAGTAACCGCCGATGTCCACTGGCTTGCCCTGAACGGCGTTGAGTTCGGCAACGATGGTTGCTTCGTTCTCGGTCAGGGTCTTGGCCAGGGTCGCGAACTGCGCTTGCAGTGCAGTGTCTTCGGTCTGGGCCGCCAAGGCTTGAGCCCAGTACAGCGCCAGGTAGAAGTGGCTGCCGCGGTTGTCGATGTTGCCGACTTTGCGCGATGGCGACTTGTTGTTGTCCAGGAACAGGCCGGTGGCCTGGTCCAGGGTCTTGGACAGTACCAGAGCTTTCGGGTTGTTGTAGTTCACACCCAGATGCTCAAGGGACGCGGCCAGGGCCAGGAACTCGCCCAGGGAATCCCAGCGCAGGAAGTTCTCTTCCAGCAGTTGCTGAACGTGCTTCGGAGCCGAACCGCCGGCGCCGGTTTCGAACAGGCCACCGCCGTTCATCAGCGGTACGATCGACAGCATCTTGGCGCTGGTGCCCAGTTCCATGATCGGGAACAGGTCGGTCAGGTAGTCGCGCAGTACGTTACCGGTCACCGAGATGGTGTCCTTGCCTTCGCGGGTGCGCTGCAGGGTGAACTTCATCGCATCGACCGGAGCCATGATCTGGATGTCCAGGCCGGCAGTGTCGTGATCCTTCAGGTAAGCCTGAACTTTCTCGATCACCACGCCGTCGTGGGCGCGCATCGGGTCCAGCCAGAAGATCGCAGGCGTGCTGCTGGCGCGGGCGCGGTTGACGGCCAGTTTGACCCAGTCCTGGATCGGCGCGTCTTTGGTCTGGCACATGCGGAAGATGTCGCCGGCTTCAACAGCCTGTTCCATCAGCAGGGTGCCTTTGCTGTCGGTCACGCGGACCACGCCGTTGGCCTTGATCTGGAAGGTCTTGTCGTGGGAACCGTACTCTTCGGCTTTTTTGGCCATCAGGCCAACGTTTGGCACGCTGCCCATCGTGGTTGGGTCGAAGGCGCCGTTTGCCTTGCAGTCTTCAATCACTGCCTGGTAGATGGTGGCGTAGCAACGATCCGGGATCACGGCCTTGGTGTCGTGCAGCTGGCCGTCGGTGCCCCACATTTTGCCGGAGTCACGGATCATGGCTGGCATCGAGGCGTCGACGATAACGTCGCTCGGCACGTGCAGGTTGGTGATGCCTTTGTCGGAGTTGACCATCGCCAGCGACGGACGAACGGCGTAGACCGCCTGGATGTCAGCTTCGATGGCAGCTTGTTGCTCGGCCGGCAGAGCCTTGATGCGAGCGTACAGGTCGCCGATGCCGTTGTTCAGGTTGAAGCCGATCTGTGCCAGCACGTCAGCGTGCTTGGCCAGTGCGTCTTTATAGAACTCGGCAACGATCTGGCCGAACATGATCGGGTCGGAGACCTTCATCATGGTGGCCTTGAGGTGAACCGACAGCAGCACGCCTTGTTGCTTGGCGCTTTCGATTTCAGCGGCAATGAACGCGCGCAGGGCGTTTTTGCTCATCACGGCGCAGTCGAGGATCTCGCCAGCCTGAACGCTGGTTTTTTCTTTCAGGACGGTGGTGGTGCCGTCTTGTGCGACCAGCTCGATCTTCACGGCGTCAGCGGCGTCGATCAGGGCGGCTTTTTCGCTGCCGTAGAAATCGCCGGTGCTCATGTGCGCAACGTGGGACTTGGAGTCCGCAGCCCAGGCGCCCATTTTGTGCGGGTGCTTGCGCGCGTAGTTCTTGACCGACAGCGGAGCGCGACGGTCGGAGTTGCCTTCACGCAGGACCGGGTTCACGGCGCTGCCCTTGACCTTGTCGTAACGGGACTTGGCTTCTTTGTCGGCGTCGCAGGTGACGGTTTCCGGGTAGTCCGGCAGGGCGTAGCCCTGGGCTTGCAGTTCTTTGATCGCGGCTTGCAGCTGCGGAACCGAGGCGCTGATGTTCGGCAGCTTGATGATGTTGGCTTCAGGCGTAACGGCCAGGTCGCCCAGTTCGGCGAGGTGGTCGGCTACGGCTTTGTCGCCCAGTTGCTCGGGGAAGCTGGCCAGGATGCGCCCTGCAAGAGAGATATCGCGGGTTTCAACGGCGATATCAGCCGAGGCGGTGAAGGCCTCTACGATAGGCAACAGTGAATAGGTGGCGAGGGCTGGGGCTTCGTCGGTGAAGGTATAGATGATCTTCGAGCGGGTGGGCATATTCGGATTAACTCTCTCTTCTTTGCTAAAGCGTGCGCAGAAACTCGAGGGGCGCCGGGTAAGCGCGTTCGTTCAAAGTCATCCATGAACCGAATGTCGAGATTTCTTCGCGGTGATGTTGGGTGCATCAGTAGAGCGTCAAGCAGTCGGGCTGCGGTAACAGTCCGGCTATGGGCGGAAAGTCTCGGCTACATTTGAGTAGCAAGGAGAGGTCGGCCGTCGTGACCCTGTGGTCAGCGGGCGGCATTATACATAGGTAGCTGGCAATCTGCCGATGGTTCATGTGAATCGATTCTCGTCCATTGGTCTAAAGGTCGCAGGGACGCGTGCAAAGATGTCGGCGGTGCAGGGTCGTTCGTCGTGCTTGAGTTTGGCACTTTTCCCTTTGCTTTCAGGCTTGTAGCTCAGCTGTTATGCGGCTTTGCGGCAGATCGATGGAACATAGGGTTTGCGCGCCGATTCAACTGGGTTACGCTCGAACCAAGCCAGATGTTCAATCCAATCAATGGAGTTCAGCATGGGTTACAAGAAGATTCAGGTTCCAGCCGTCGGCGAAAAAATCACCGTCAACGCCGACCATTCTCTCAATGTTCCTAATAATCCGATCATTCCATTCATTGAAGGCGACGGCATTGGCGTCGACGTCAGCCCCGTGATGATCAAAGTGGTTGATGCTGCCGTGGAAAAAGCCTACGGGGGTAAGCGCAAGATTTCCTGGATGGAAGTCTATGCCGGCGAGAAAGCCACCCAGGTCTACGACCAGGACACCTGGCTGCCCCAGGAAACACTGGATGCCGTGAAAGATTACGTCGTTTCCATCAAGGGTCCGCTGACCACGCCGGTCGGTGGCGGTATCCGCTCGCTCAACGTGGCACTGCGCCAGCAGCTTGACCTTTATGTGTGCCTGCGTCCGGTGGTGTGGTTCGAAGGCGTGCCGAGCCCGGTTAAAAAGCCTGGCGACGTCGACATGGTGATCTTCCGCGAGAACTCCGAAGACATCTATGCCGGTATCGAGTGGAAGGCCGGCTCGCCGGAAGCCACTAAAGTCATCAAGTTCCTGAAAGAAGAAATGGGCGTCACCAAGATCCGTTTCGACCAGGACTGCGGCATCGGCATCAAGCCGGTATCCAAGGAAGGCACCAAGCGTCTGGTGCGCAAGGCCCTGCAATACGTGGTGGACAACGACCGCAAGTCGCTGACCATCGTGCACAAGGGCAACATCATGAAGTTCACCGAAGGTGCCTTCAAGGACTGGGGCTATGAGGTGGCGAAGGAAGAATTCGGCGCCGAACTGCTCGATGGCGGTCCATGGATGAAGTTCAAGAACCCGAAAACCGGTCGCGAAGTCATCGTCAAGGATGCCATCGCCGACGCCATGCTCCAGCAGATCCTGCTGCGTCCGGCCGAATACGATGTGATCGCCACGCTGAACCTCAACGGTGACTACCTCTCCGATGCGCTGGCGGCGGAAGTGGGCGGTATCGGTATCGCGCCGGGCGCCAACCTGTCCGACACCGTCGCCATGTTCGAAGCCACCCATGGCACCGCGCCGAAGTATGCCGGCAAGGACCAGGTCAACCCGGGCTCGGTGATCCTCTCTGCGGAGATGATGTTGCGCCATCTGGGCTGGACCGAGGCGGCGGACCTGATCATCAAGGGCACCAATGGTGCGATCAAGGCCAAGACCGTGACCTATGACTTCGAGCGCCTGATGGAAGGCGCCAAGCTGGTTTCGTCTTCCGGCTTCGGTGATGAATTGATCAAGCACATGTAAGCAAGCGACAGGCGTACAAAAACCGCCCGATTCAAGTGATTGAGTCGGGCGGTTTTTTTATGACTGGATGACGGTGGTTGTTTAAACCGTCACGGTCTGTTGCGTGGCAGGTGTCGAGACTTTCGAAGCATCTACAGGAGCGCTGATGTTGACGGCCTGCAGGCCTTTGGGACCCTGGATTATTTCGAATTCGACAGCCTGGCCGGCCTTCAGGGTTTTATAACCATCCATTTGGATGGCCGAGTAGTGAGCAAACAAGTCTTCTGTCTTGCCGTCCTCATTGATGAAACCGTAACCCTTGGCGTTGTTGAACCATTTCACCTTGCCACTGACCTTGACGCCTGACATACCCAACTCCCTCTGCAACAGACTCCATCACTGGAGTATCATCCAGTTCATCCGCAGTCACTTCTTCGAAAAAAGTTGACTCCGCGGACCTTTTTTACCCACTGTGGGCTCTATTGGTTGTAACACCGTTTTGCCGATAGTCAAGGTGACCCGGCGCTCGGAGTTGAAATCGTTAATAGACGCCCCCACCACTGTATTTGCACAACTGACGAACCTTTCTTTCCATGCATGCAATCAGCCAGATTCGACTAACATTCAATCAGGATCGCCCTGATTTACACGACGACGATTCCGCAGGCATTGCTGTTCAGGAGGCTAAGCCTGCTTTACAGGCGCCGCCGATGTACAAGGTGGTTTTGTTCAATGATGACTACACACCGATGGATTTCGTCGTCGAAGTGCTCGAGGTGTTTTTTAACCTGAATCGCGAGCTGGCGACCAAGGTCATGCTGGCCGTCCATACAGAAGGACGGGCAGTATGTGGAGTGTTTACCCGCGACATCGCCGAGACCAAGGCCATGCAGGTCAACCAGTACGCCAGGGAAAGCCAGCATCCGCTACTCTGTGAAATCGAGAAGGACGGTTAATCGCCGGACACTTGGGTATGAGGTGAAGCTATGTTAAACCGCGAGCTCGAAGTCACCCTCAATCTTGCCTTCAAGGAGGCTCGTTCGAAGCGTCATGAATTCATGACCGTAGAACATCTCCTGCTGGCCCTATTGGACAATGAGGCTGCCGCCACCGTTTTGCGTGCGTGCGGTGCAAACCTCGACAAACTCAAGCATGACCTGCAGGAGTTCATCGACTCCACCACGCCATTGATCCCCGTGCATGACGAGGATCGTGAAACCCAGCCAACCCTGGGCTTCCAGCGTGTCCTGCAGCGTGCTGTGTTTCACGTACAGAGCTCGGGCAAACGCGAAGTGACTGGCGCCAACGTGCTGGTCGCGATCTTCAGTGAGCAAGAGAGTCAGGCGGTGTTCCTGCTGAAACAGCAGAGCGTTGCCCGTATCGATGTCGTCAACTACATCGCCCACGGTATTTCCAAGGTGCCGGGGCACGGTGACCACTCCGAGGGTGAGCAAGATATGCAGGACGACGAGGGCGGTGAGTCTTCTTCTTCAGGCAATCCTCTGGATGCATATGCCAGTAACCTCAACGAACTTGCGCGCCAGGGTCGTATCGATCCATTGGTAGGCCGCGAGCTGGAAGTCGAGCGTGTCGCGCAGATCCTGGCGCGTCGTCGCAAAAACAATCCGCTGCTGGTGGGCGAGGCGGGCGTGGGTAAAACCGCGATTGCCGAAGGCCTGGCCAAGCGCATTGTCGACAATCAGGTACCGGACCTGCTGGCCAACAGTGTCGTCTATTCCCTCGATCTGGGGGCACTGCTTGCAGGCACCAAATACCGCGGTGATTTCGAGAAGCGCTTCAAGGCGCTGCTCAATGAACTGAAAAAACGTCCGCAGGCGATTCTTTTCATCGACGAAATCCACACCATCATTGGTGCGGGTGCTGCGTCCGGTGGCGTCATGGACGCC
Organism: Pseudomonas sp. C2B4; assembly: GCF_013359695.1. GTDB lineage: Bacteria > Pseudomonadota > Gammaproteobacteria > Pseudomonadales > Pseudomonadaceae > Aquipseudomonas. The sequence goes on along the minus strand of NZ_JABFMU010000028.1, from coordinate 41,877 downwards.
TCGAACCTGCTCAAACCGCTGCTGTCGTCCGGTGACATCCGTTGCATTGGCTCGACCACCTTCCAGGAATTCCGCGGGATTTTCGAGAAGGATCGTGCCCTGGCGCGGCGTTTCCAGAAGGTCGATGTGTCGGAGCCTTCGGTGGAGGACACCATCGGTATCCTGCGTGGCTTGAAGGGGCGTTTCGAGACTCATCACAACATCGAATACAGCGATGAAGCCCTGCGTGCCGCTGCCGAACTGGCCTCGCGCTACATCAATGACCGGCACATGCCGGACAAGGCCATCGACGTCATCGACGAGGCGGGTGCCTTCCAGCGTCTGCAGCCGATCGAGAAGCGCGTAAAACGCATCGAGGTACCTCAGGTCGAGGACATCGTTGCGAAAATTGCGCGGATTCCACCAAAACACGTCACCAGCTCCGACAAAGAGCTGCTGCGTAACCTTGAGCGTGACCTGAAGCTGACGGTCTTCGGGCAGGATGCCGCGATCGACTCCCTGGCGACCGCGATCAAGCTGTCCCGTGCGGGCCTCAAGTCGCCTGACAAACCTGTCGGTTCCTTCCTGTTTGCCGGGCCTACCGGTGTCGGTAAAACCGAGGCGGCGCGTCAACTGGCCAAGGCGTTGGGTGTCGAGCTGATTCGATTCGACATGTCCGAGTACATGGAGCGCCACACCGTATCGCGTCTGATCGGTGCGCCTCCGGGCTATGTAGGGTTCGATCAGGGTGGTCTGTTGACCGAAGCCATCACCAAGCAACCCCATTGCGTGCTGTTGCTCGATGAGATCGAGAAGGCGCATCCGGAAGTCTTCAACCTGCTGCTGCAGGTCATGGACCACGGTACGCTGACCGATAACAACGGGCGCAAGGCGGACTTTCGTAACGTGATCGTCATCATGACGACCAACGCCGGTGCCGAAACCGCAGCGCGTGCGTCGATCGGCTTCACTCTGCAGGATCACTCTTCCGATGCGATGGAAGTGATCAAGAAGAGCTTCACGCCTGAATTCCGCAACCGTCTGGACACCATCATCCAGTTTGGTCGCCTCAGTCATGAGGTTATCAAGAGCGTGGTGGACAAGTTCCTTATCGAGCTTCAGGCGCAGCTGGAAGACAAGCGTGTACTGCTGGAAGTCACCGATGCGGCTCGCAGCTGGCTGGCGGCCGGTGGTTACGACGCGACGATGGGCGCTCGACCCATGGCTCGCCTGATCCAGGACAAGATCAAGCGTCCACTGGCGGAGGAAATTCTCTTTGGCGAACTGGCCGAACATGGCGGTGTGGTACACATCGACATCAAGGACGGCGAGCTGACCTTCGAGTTCGAGACCACGGCCGAAATGGCCTGACGTTATCGCAACAAAGCAAAAAGGCGCCTTCGGGCGCCTTTTTGCTGTGTGCCAGTTATGCGCTCCCACAGAGGATCTGTTTCTTTCTGAGATTATTGCAGGCAAACAAAAACGCCCGGCAAATGCCGGGCGTCTTGTATTGACTTGCTTAGCGAGCGGGCCCTGTCTCTGTGGGAGCGAGCTTGCTCTCGATGCTCGTCAACGATGATGCGGGGAGTCTGACTTGACGCGGTGCTCTCAGGTTTTTCGCGAGCAAGCTCGCTCCAGCCTTAGCGAGCGCGGTAAGTGATGCGCCCTTTGCTCAAGTCATAGGGCGTCAGCTCGACGCGCACTTTGTCGCCGGTAAGAATACGAATGTAGTTCTTGCGCATCTTGCCGGAGATATGCGCGGTTACGACGTGCCCATTTTCCAACTCCACGCGAAACATGGTGTTGGGCAGGGTGTCGACGACAGTGCCTTCCATTTCGAAGCTGTCTTCTTTCGACATGCAGTAAAGCCCTCGGTGTCCAGTGAATGGCCCGGTGCAACTGCGCCAGGCAAAAGCGGCGTGCATTGTGCCCGAAAAGTGGGGTTCAAGCCAAGGGGTTTAGGGTGTGAGCTAGTTCAGAACGACCCAGCGCTGGTTGACCAGCAGTTCAATGGGGCGATATTGGGTCTTGTAGCTCATTTTTTTGCAGTTTTTGATCCAGTAGCCCAGGTAGACCGCGTCCAGCCCCAGCCGGCGGGCCTCGGCGATTTGCCAGAGAATGGCGTAACGCCCCAGGCTGCGGCGTTCTTCCTCGGGTTCGTAGAAGGTGTAGACCGCCGATAGACCGTTCGGCAGAAGATCGGTCACCGCAATCGCCAGCAACCGACCGTCGAGGCGGAATTCGTAGAACCGTGAAAACGGCAGGTCGCGCACCAGGAAGGTCGAAAACTGATCGCGACTGGGTGGGTACATGTCGCCATCGGCATGCCGCTGTTCGATATAACGCTGGTAAAGGTCGAAATACTCTTCGCTGAATCCTGGCTTCGCCGGGCGAACCTGCAAGTCGGCGTTGCGTTTGAAAATGCGTTTCTGCTGACGATTGGGCGTGAATTGCACAACAGGGATGCGCGCCGGGACGCAGGCATTGCAGTTCTGGCAGTGGGGCCGATACAAGTGGTCGCCACTGCGACGAAAACCCATTTCCGACAGGTCTGCATAGACATGCACATCCATGGGCTGGCTAGGGTCTAGGAACAGGGTTGTCGCCTGCTCCTCAGGCAGATAGCTGCAAGAGTGGGGCTGAGTGGCATAAAACTTCAAGCGCGCCAACTCGGTCATGATCAACCCTCGGAATAAGCTTTTGATTAGGGGGCGTCTCTAAGTGTAAGCCACGCGAGCAAAAGACGCTCAGCAAACCCAGGTTGCGCGGCTGGGTTGATCCAGATACTGCGCAAGGTAGCCGGCAAACGCACTGCGGGGAATCGACCGGGCGCCCAGGCTGTGCAGGTGGTCGGTGGGCATCTGGCAGTCGATCAGCACAAAGCCCGAGTCTTTCAGATGTCGCACCAACATGGCAAAGCCATATTTGGAGGCATTGTCGGCGCGGCTGAACATGGACTCACCGAAAAACAACCGGCCCATGGCCAGGCCATACAGCCCGCCGACGAGCGTGCCCTGGTCCCAGACTTCCACCGAATGCGCGAACCCGCGACGGTGCAGTTCCAGGTAGGCGTCCTGCATGGCTTCGGTGATCCAGGTGCCGTCGGCGTATTCCCGTGGAGCGGCGCAGGCGCGGATGACGGCGGCAAAATCCTGGTCGAAGGTCACTTGATAGCGTTGTTGGCGCAACAACTTGTTCAGGCTTCGGGAAACGTGCAGTTCGTCGGGAAACAGTACGGTGCGCGGGTCCGGCGACCACCACAGAATCGGCTGGCCTTCCGAGAACCAGGGGAAGCAGCCGTGGCGGTAGGCCTGTATCAAGCGATCGGCAGACAGGTCGCCGCCAGCGGCCAGCAGGCCGTTGGGGTCGCGCATGGCTTTTTCCAGCGGCGGGAAAGTCAGGGAGTTGCGTTGTAACCAAGTCAGCATGGCGTCCGGGCTTGCAGAAGGGGAGGGCGGTAGCGGGCGCAAGGCCCGCCACCCAGTGTGCCGTTAAACGGCGGGAATGTCGTCGAGGTATTTTTCCGCATCCAGGGCTGCCATGCAGCCGGCTCCGGCGGAGGTCACCGCTTGGCGATAAACGTGGTCAGCCACGTCGCCGGCGGCAAATACGCCGTCGATGGCGGTTGCGGTGGCATTGCCCTCGCTGCCGCCCTTGATCAGCAGGTAACCATCGCGCATTTCCAGTTGGCCAATGAACAGGTCGGTATTGGGTTTGTGGCCGATGGCGATGAACACGCCGGCCACCGCCAGTTCCCTGGTTGCGCCGGTATGGCTGTCGCGCAGTCGCGCACCGGTCACGCCGCTGGCATCGCCCAGCACTTCATCCAGGTTCTGGTTCCAGTGCAGCCGGATATTGCCATTGGCGGCTTTTTCGAAGAGCTTGTCCTGAAGGATTTTCTCCGAGCGCAGCTTGTCGCGACGGTGGATCAGATGAACTTCTTTGGCGATATTCGACAGGTACAGCGCTTCTTCAACCGCGGTATTACCGCCGCCGACCACAGCGACTACCTGATTGCGATAGAAGAAACCATCGCAGGTCGCGCAGGCTGAAACTCCTTTGCCGGCAAATGTCTCTTCCGACGGCAGTCCCAGATATTGGGCCGAGGCACCGGTGGCGATGATCAGTGCGTCGCACGTATAAGTGCCGCTATCGCCCGTCAATTCGAACGGGCGTTGCTGCAACTTGGCTGTATGGATGTGGTCGTAAACAATCTGTGTAGCAAAGCGCTCAGCGTGTTTTTGCATGCGCTCCATGAGGACCGGGCCGGTGAGACCCTCAACGTCCCCTGGCCAGTTATCGACTTCGACAGTGGTGGTGAGCTGGCCACCTGCCTGTATGCCAGTGATGACGACGGGTTTGAGGTTGGCGCGGGCGGCATACACGGCTGCGCTGTAACCGGCAGGGCCGGAACCCAGGATGATCAGGCGGTGATGCTGCGCTTCGCTCATAAAAACACCTCATAAGCCTTTGTCACAAAAGAGAATGCATGCTCAAATTGAGTCGCATGTGATGTGCTTTTGACTATGCTACATCCAAGTGCCGCAAGCATGGCATCGGACGTACAAACCCGTACAATGCCCGGTTGTAACAGTGTTTGTAACAAAGTAAAGGGTGCGGCTCGTGTTTATAAAAACCGGGGCACAGTGTTAAAAGTAGACCCGGTTACGCTTGTTAACTTTTTTACCTGCCTGGATTGGGCAGTTTTTGGCAGTTTTATAGTCATTCAACAGATGGACGCGCCCATGGCGCAGGAAAAGAAGCGTTTTGAAGAAATCCACCGAAGCACCTAAAACTGTCGTTCCGCTCTGGCGCCAGCAATTGCACTACCGGCTCAAGGAAGGTGCATTGATCGCCATCGGCGCGTTGTGCCTGTTCCTGATGATGGCCTTGCTGACCTACGGCAAGGACGATCCGGGCTGGAGCCACAACAGCAAAATCGATGACGTGCAGAATTTCGGCGGGCCGGCAGGCTCCTACAGCGCTGATATCCTGTTCATGGTGCTGGGCTACTTCGCGTATATCTTCCCCTTATTGCTGGCGATCAAGGCATATCAGATCTTCCGCCAACGCCACGAGCCGTGGCAGTGGAGCGGCTGGCTGTTCTCCTGGCGCCTGATCGGCCTGGTGTTCCTGGTGCTGTCCGGCGCTGCGCTGGCGCATATCCATTTCCATGCCGCGACCGGTCTGCCGGCCGGCGCTGGCGGCGCGCTGGGCGAAAGCCTGGGCGATCTGGCGAAAAACGCGCTGAACATTCAAGGCAGCACACTGCTGTTCATCGCACTGTTCCTGTTCGGCCTGACGGTGTTCACCGACCTGTCTTGGTTCAAGGTGATGGACGTCACCGGCAAGATCACCCTCGACCTGTTCGAACTGTTCCAGGGCGCGGCCAATCGCTGGTGGGCCGCCCGTACCGAGCGCAAGCAGCTGGTCGCGCAATTGCGTGAAGTCGATGATCGGGTGCACGACGTGGTCGCGCCAACCGTCACTGACAAGCGTGAGCAGGCCAAGGTCAAGGAACGCCTGATCGAGCGTGAGCAGGCCCTGAGCAAGCACATGTCCGAGCGCGAGAAGCAGGTGCCGCCGGTCATTGCTCCGGCGCCGGTCAAGCCGGCAGCGCCAAGCAAGCGCGTGGAAAAAGAGAAGCAGGCGCCGCTGTTCGTTGACAGCGCGGTGGAAGGCACCTTGCCACCGATCTCGATTCTCGATCCGGCAGAAAAGAAACAACTCAATTACTCCCCGGAATCCCTGGCGGCAGTCGGTCATCTGCTGGAAATCAAGCTCAAGGAGTTCGGTGTCGAAGTCACTGTGGATTCGATCCATCCGGGTCCCGTGATTACCCGTTACGAAATCCAGCCGGCAGCCGGGGTCAAGGTCAGCCGTATCGCCAACCTTGCCAAGGACCTGGCGCGTTCCCTGGCCGTGACCAGTGTGCGGGTCGTGGAAGTGATTCCGGGCAAGACCACGGTCGGTATCGAGATTCCCAACGAAGACCGGCAGATCGTGCGTTTCTCCGAGGTGCTGTCGACCCCCGAGTACGACAACTTCAAGTCGCCGGTCACCCTGGCCCTGGGTCACGACATCGGCGGCAAGCCGGTCATCACCGACCTGGCGAAAATGCCCCACCTGCTGGTGGCCGGTACCACCGGTTCCGGTAAGTCGGTGGGTGTGAACGCAATGATCCTGTCGATCCTGTTCAAGTCCGGCCCGGATGACGCCAAGCTGATCATGATCGACCCGAAAATGCTGGAACTGTCGATCTACGAAGGCATTCCGCACCTGCTGTGCCCGGTGGTCACCGACATGAAGGACGCGGCCAATGCCTTGCGCTGGAGCGTTGCCGAAATGGAGCGGCGCTACAAGCTGATGGCGAAGATGGGCGTGCGAAACCTGTCGGGCTTCAACGCCAAGGTCAAGGAGGCCCAGGACGCTGGCGAGCCGTTGAGCGATCCGCTGTACAAGCGTGAAAGCATCCACGACGAAGCGCCGCTGTTGCAAAAGCTTCCGACCATTGTCGTGGTCGTCGACGAATTCGCCGACATGATGATGATTGTCGGCAAGAAGGTTGAAGAACTGATCGCCCGTATCGCCCAGAAGGCCCGGGCGGCCGGTATCCACTTGATCCTCGCGACCCAGCGGCCGTCGGTGGACGTGATCACCGGTCTGATCAAGGCCAACATCCCGACCCGTATGGCGTTCCAGGTATCGAGCAAGATCGACTCGCGCACCATCATCGACCAGGGTGGCGCCGAACAACTGTTGGGCCACGGTGACATGCTGTACATGCCGCCGGGCACCAGCCTGCCGATTCGCGTCCACGGTGCCTTCGTGTCCGACGATGAGGTTCACCGGGTGGTGGAAGCCTGGAAACTGCGCGGCGCGCCGGAGTATAACGACGACATTCTCAACGGTGTCGAGGAGGCCGGCAGTGGCTTTGAAGGCAGCAGCGGTGGCGGCGACGGTGACGATCCCGAAACCGACGCGCTGTACGACGAAGCGGTGCAGTTCGTCCTGGAAAGCCGTCGCGCATCGATTTCCGCGGTTCAGCGCAAGCTGAAAATCGGCTACAACCGCGCCGCACGCATGATCGAAGCCATGGAAATGGCCGGGGTCGTGACGGCCATGAACACCAACGGATCGCGTGAAGTGCTGGCCCCTGGCCCGGTGCGCGACTGACCTGAAATTGAACGGGCGGCGTCCTCGGGGCGCCACCCGCACTCCCATGAATGTTAAGAGGACTCCCATGCGTCTGATCCGCATGCTGTTGCTGCCGGTACTGGCTTTGACCACGCTCTCGGCCCATGCCGACGACAAGGACGTGGCGCGCCTGACTCAACTCCTGGAAAAATCCCAGACCCTGAGCGCACGTTTTTCCCAGTTGACCCTCGATGGCACTGGCACTCAATTGCAGGAAACCGCCGGTCAGATGTCGCTGCAACGTCCTGGCCTGTTCTACTGGCACACCGATGCGCCGCAAGAACAGCTGATGGTTTCCGATGGCAAGAAAGTCTCGCTGTGGGACCCTGACCTGGAGCAGGTCACCATCAAGAACCTCGATCAACGCCTGACCCAGACGCCAGCGCTGCTGTTGTCCGGTGACGTGTCCAAGATCAGTCAGAGCTTCGATATCAGTGCCAAGGAAGCTGGCGGCGTGATCGATTTCACCCTTAAGCCGAAAACCAAGGACACCCTGTTCGACAGCCTGCGCCTGTCGTTCCGCAATGGCCTGGTCAATGATATGCAGCTGATCGACAGCGTCGGCCAGCGCACCAATATCCTGTTCACCGGTGTGAAGGCCAACGAGCCGATCCCGGCGTCCAAGTTCAAGTTCGACATCCCCAAGGGTGCCGATGTGATCCAGGAATAAAAACACTGTGGGAGCGAGCCTGCTCGCGAAGACGTCGGTACATTCAGCAATGATGTGGCTGATACACCGCTTTCGCGAGCAAGCCCGCTCCCACAGGGATCTGATACACATCAGGACCAGTGAGGTTTCATAAGTTGTGATGGACCTGTTTCGCAGCGCCCCGATCTCCCAGCCCCTGGCCGCCCGTTTGCGCGCGGCCAATCTGGATGAGTACGTCGGTCAGGAACACGTGCTCGCTCGTGGCAAGCCTTTGCGCGAAGCCCTGGAGCAGGGTGCCCTGCATTCGATGATTTTCTGGGGGCCGCCGGGGGTGGGCAAGACGACGCTGGCGAAGTTGCTGGCGGAAGTGTCCGACGCGCACTTCGAAACGGTGTCGGCCGTGCTGGCGGGGGTCAAGGAAATCCGCCAGGCGGTGGAGATTGCAAAACAGCAGGCCGCGCAGTACGGCCGGCGCACGATTTTGTTTGTCGACGAAGTGCACCGTTTCAACAAGTCCCAACAGGATGCCTTCCTGCCCTACGTCGAAGACGGCACGCTGATTTTCATCGGTGCGACCACCGAGAACCCGTCCTTCGAACTCAACAACGCCTTGTTGTCCCGTGCCCGGGTTTACGTGCTCAAAAGCCTCGACGAGGCGGCACTGCGCAAGCTGGTGCATCGCGCGCTGACCGAAGAGCGTGGCCTGGGCAAGCGCAACCTGACCCTAAGCGACGAAGGCTTCCAGATGCTGCTGTCGGCCGCCGATGGCGACGGTCGGCGTCTGCTCAATCTGCTGGAAAACGCCTCGGACCTGGCCGAAGACAACAGCGAAATCGGCGTCGATCTGTTGCAAAGCCTGCTGGGCGATACCCGACGGCGTTTCGACAAGGGTGGCGAAGCCTTCTACGACCAGATTTCCGCGCTGCACAAATCGGTGCGCGGCTCCAACCCCGACGGTGCGCTGTACTGGTTCGCGCGCATGATCGACGGCGGCTGCGACCCGCTGTACCTGGCCCGACGCGTGGTGCGCATGGCCAGCGAAGACATCGGCAATGCCGATCCCCGTGCACTGAGCCTGTGCCTGGCGGCGTGGGAAGTGCAGGAGCGCCTCGGCAGTCCCGAAGGCGAGCTGGCGGTGGCCCAAGCCATCACCTATCTGGCCTGCGCGCCGAAAAGCAACGCCGTGTATATGGGCTTCAAGACGGCCCTGCGCGCTGCCGCCGAACATGGCTCGCTGGAAGTACCGCTGCACCTGCGCAACGCGCCGACCAAGCTGATGAAGCAACTGGGTTACGGCGACGAATACCGTTACGCCCACGACGAGCCCGACGCCTATGCCGCCGGTGAAGACTACTTCCCGGAAGAACTTGACCCCATTCCGTTCTATCAACCGGTGCCCCGTGGCCTGGAGCTGAAGATCGGCGAAAAACTCAATCACCTGGCGCAACTCGATCGTTTAAGCCCCCGGCAGCGGAGAAAATAGTGATTCAGACGATTCTTGCGGTGTCCGTAGCTGGCATCGCTGGTACATTACTGCGTTTCGCCACCGGCAACTGGGTCAGCGCCAATTGGCCCCGGCATTTTTATACGGCTACTCTGGCTGTCAATCTGGTGGGCTGTCTGATCATCGGCGTGCTGTACGGGCTGTTTCTGACGCGCCCGGAAATACCGATCGAAATTCGCGCCGGCCTGATTGTGGGTTTTGTAGGGGGTCTGACGACCTTTTCATCTTTTTCACTGGATACGCTGCGCCTGCTGGAAAGCGGGCAGGCGCCGATAGCCTTCGGTTATCTGGCCATCAGCGTATTCGGCGGGCTGCTCGCCACCTGGGCTGGCCTGTCCTTGACCAAACTTTGATAACGAGAGACCGACATGCTCGATTCCAAACTGTTACGTAGCAACCTTCAGGACGTAGCGGACCGCCTGGCATCCCGTGGCTTTGCCCTGGATGTTGCGCGCATCGAAGCGCTGGAAGAACAGCGCAAGACCGTCCAGACCCGCACCGAAGCACTGCAGGCTGAACGAAATGCGCGTTCCAAATCCATCGGTCAGGCCAAGCAGCGCGGCGAAGACATTGCACCGTTGATGGCGGACGTCGAGCGCATGGCCGGCGAATTGGCGACCGGCAAAACCGAACTGGACGCGATCCAGACCGAGCTGGACTCGATCCTGCTGGGCATTCCCAACCTGCCGCACGAATCGGTGCCGATTGGCGACGACGAAGACGGCAACGTCGAAGTGCGCCGTTGGGGCACGCCGACCGCCTTTGATTTCCCGGTTCAGGACCACGTCGCCCTGGGCGAGAAGTTCGGCTGGCTGGACTTCGAAACCGCCGCCAAGCTGTCCGGTGCGCGTTTCGCGCTGCTGCGCGGTCCGATCGCCCGTCTGCACCGCGCCCTGGCGCAGTTCATGATCAATCTGCACGTCACCGAGCACGGCTATGAAGAGGCCTACACGCCTTATCTGGTCCAGGCCCCGGCGCTGCAAGGCACCGGCCAGCTGCCGAAGTTCGAAGAGGATCTGTTCAAGATTGCTCGTGAAGGTGAAGCCGATTTCTATCTGATCCCGACTGCTGAAGTGTCGCTGACCAACATCGTCGCCGGCGAAATCGTCGATTCCAAACTGCTGCCGATCAAGTTCGTCGCTCATACCCCGTGCTTCCGCAGTGAGGCTGGTGCGTCGGGTCGCGATACCCGCGGCATGATTCGCCAGCACCAGTTCGACAAGGTCGAGATGGTGCAGATCGTCGACCCGTCGACTTCGATGGAAGCGCTGGAAGGCCTGACCGCCAACGCCGAGAAAGTCCTGCAACTGCTGGAACTGCCATACCGCACCATCGCGCTGTGCACTGGCGACATGGGCTTCAGCGCCGTCAAGACTTACGACCTGGAAGTGTGGATTCCGAGCCAGGACAAGTACCGTGAAATTTCGTCGTGCTCCAACTGCGGCGACTTCCAGGCCCGCCGCATGCAGGCGCGTTTCCGCAACCCGGAAACCGGCAAGCCGGAACTGGTCCACACCTTGAACGGTTCCGGCCTGGCGGTCGGTCGTACCCTGGTGGCGGTGCTGGAAAACTACCAGCAGGCCGACGGTTCGATCCGTGTACCAGAGGTATTGAAGCCGTACATGGGTGGCCTCGAGGTCATCGGCTAAATGAAATATCTGCCGCTGTTCCATAACCTGCGCGGCAGTCGTGTGTTGGTCGTCGGTGGGGGGGAAATTGCCTTGCGCAAATCCCGCCTGCTGGCCGATGCCGGTGCGCTGCTGCGGGTGGTCGCACCTGAAATCGAACCGCAATTGCGCGAACTGGTTGCCGCCAGCGGTGGCGAGTGCGTGTTGCGTGGCTATGTCGAAGCGGATCTGGACGGTTGCGGGCTGATCATTGCCGCCACCGATGACGAGTCGCTGAACGCACAAGTGTCCGCCGATGCCCATCGGCGTTGTGTGCCGGTCAACGTGGTCGACGCGCCCGCCCTGTGCAGCGTGATTTTCCCGGCCATCGTCGACCGCTCGCCCTTGATCATCGCCGTGTCCAGCGGCGGCGACGCGCCGGTGCTGGCGCGCTTGATCCGCGCCAAGATCGAAACCTGGATTCCTTCCACCTACGGTCAACTGGCCGGGCTGGCGGCGCGTTTCCGCAACCAGGTGAAAAACCTGTTCCCGGATGTGCAGCAACGTCGTGCGTTCTGGGAAGACGTTTTCCAGGGGCCGATCGCCGATCGGCAATTGGCCGGGCAGGGCGCCGAAGCCGAGCGTCTGCTGCAAGCAAAAGTGGATGGCGAAGCACCGGTCGCGACCGGTGAGGTGTATCTGGTGGGCGCCGGTCCCGGTGATCCGGACCTGCTGACCTTCCGCGCCTTGCGCCTGATGCAACAAGCCGACGTGGTGCTCTATGACCGCTTGGTGGCGCCGGCCATTCTCGAGTTGTGCCGTCGTGATGCCGAGCGGGTGTATGTCGGCAAGCGTCGCGCCGATCACGCCGTGCCGCAGGATCAGATCAACCAGCAACTGGTGGACCTGGCCAAGCAAGGCAAGCGTGTGGTGCGGTTGAAGGGGGGCGATCCGTTCATTTTCGGTCGTGGCGGCGAAGAGATCGAGGAGCTGGCGGCCCATGGCATCCCGTTCCAGGTGGTACCGGGTATCACCGCGGCCAGCGGTTGTGCGGCCTATGCCGGGATCCCGCTGACCCACCGCGATTACGCGCAGTCGGTGCGCTTTGTCACCGGTCACCTCAAGGACGGTTCCACCGATCTGCCGTGGGCCGACCTGGTCGCGCCGGCGCAAACCCTGGTGTTCTACATGGGGCTGGTGGGCTTGCCGATCATCTGCGAACAGCTGATCAAGCATGGTCGCGGCGCGGATACCCCGGCGGCGTTGATCCAGCAGGGCACCACGGTCAATCAGCGGGTGTTTACCGGCACCCTGGCCGACCTGCCACGGCTGGTGGCGGAGCATGAAGTGCATGCGCCGACGCTGGTGATCGTGGGTGAGGTGGTGCAGCTGCGCGAGAAACTGGCGTGGTTTGAAGGGGCTCAGGGGCAGGTCTAGAGACCGAGTCGCTCCCTTCGCGAGCAGGCTCGCTCCCACAATGAATTTGTGTCGTTCACAAATCCCCTGTGGGAGCGAGCCTGCTCGCGAAGAGTCCTTCAAAGGCTGCACAAATCTCAGGCCCTGCGCCAAACCCCTTTCCCGCTCAACCGCGCCCGATCATGGGCTGCGGTGAAGTCCTGTGCGGGTCCTTTCGGCACGACACCCGTTGGGTTGATGGTCTTGTGACTGCCGTAGTAGTGGTTCTTGATGTGGGTGAAATCCACGGTCTCGGCAATCCCCGGCCACTGATAAATTTCTCGCAGCCAGTTCGACAGGTTCGGATAATCGGCAATTCGCTTCAGGTTGCACTTGAAGTGGCCGTGATACACCGCATCGAAACGGATCAGCGTGGTGAACAGGCGAATGTCCGCTTCGGTCAGGTATTCGCCGGTCAGGTAACGGTTCGCGCCTAGCAGCTGTTCAAGTCGATCCAGTTCGACAAACAACCCGTCGAATGCCTCTTCATAGGCCTGCTGTGAGGTGGCAAAACCGGCGCGGTACACGCCATTGTTCACCGCTGGATAAATCCGTTCGTTCAGCGCGTCGATTTCGCTGCGCAGCGGTGCCGGATAGAAATCCAGATCGTTGCCGGTCAACTCATCGAAGGCGCTGTTGAACATGCGGATGATTTCCGCCGATTCATTGTTGACGATGTGCTTCTTCTGCGTGTCCCAGAGCACTGGCACGGTGACACGACCGGTGTAGTCGGCGGCATCGGCGGTGTAGCGCTGGTGCATGAAGTCCAGGTGCTCGAGTTTGTCGCCGGTGGAGCCGTGGGACTTGTCGAACGTCCAGCCGTTTTCCAGCATCAGGTAACTGACCACCGACACATCGATCAGGCTTTCGAGGCCCTTGAGCTTGCGCAGGATCAGCGTGCGATGAGCCCACGGACAGGCGAGGGACACATAGAGGTGATAGCGACCCGCCTCGGCAGCAAAGCCCCCGATACCGCTCGGGCCGGGTTGTCCGTCGGCGGTGACCCAGTGCCGTCGCTGTGCCTGTTCGCGCTGGAACGCGCCGTCCTTGCTGCTTTCGTACCACTTGTCCTGCCAGCGACCTTCAACGAGCAAACCCATGTCCAAGACTCCTCAACCAGTAAGCGTTGGAGAAGAGTCTAGTCCGATGGGTTCGATAAAAAAGCGCAAAGGTTGAAGAATAACTATCGACTAAATCGATTTGTCTCGCGCGTCCCAGTAGCGTTGGGCTGTTTCGAAGGCCTGCTCACGGGGCTGGCCGAGGCCGCGCAAGGCCAGGGCCATGGTCGAGACAAGGGCCATTTGCGGATAGCTGTCGACCACCTCGCCGCGCCATACGGCCTTCAAGTGCTCAGGCTCGAGACTGGCCGGTTTGACGTGGCGCTGACTCGACAACTGCGGCCATTCTTCGTCCCAGCTTTCACCACCGGTGGTGCCGTACAGATGACTGTCGGTGTCCGGGTTGATCTCGATCTCGCCGCCATCGCCCTTGACCACGATCGCCGTGTCGCCGAGCAGGCCGCTGGCATCGCGATGCACAGCCTGGTAGCCGGGGTGAAAAATGCTTTGCAGGCCGCAACGGGCACCCAGCGGATTGAGAATCCGCGCCAGGGAGTGGATCGGCGAACGCAGGCCCAGGGTGTTGCGCAGGTCGATCATGCGTTGCAGTTGTGGCGCCCAGTCCACTAGCGGCATGAAGGCCAGGCCGCCGTTGTCCAGTGCCGCACCGACCTGCTGCCAGTTGCGACACAGCGGGATCTGCAGCGCCTCCAGCAATTGCTCGCTGTATAGGCGACCCGCGGTGTGCGCGCCGCCGCCATGCATGAAAATCCGCACGCCGTTCTGCGCCAGGCACTTGGCTGCCAGCAGATACCACGGCAGATGCCGCTTCTTGCCAGCGTAGGTCGGCCAATCCAGGTCGACATTCAATGCCGGTGCCTGCAAGCGTTCACGCAGCGCCTCGGTGAACCCGGCCATTTCTTCAGCGCTTTCTTCCTTGTGCCGCAATAGCATCAGGAAAGCACCGAGCTGGGTTTCCTCGACTTGTTCATCCAACACCATGCCCATGGCCTGGCGCGCTTCTTCGCGGGTCAGGTCGCGGGCGCCGCGCTTGCCTTTGCCGAGGATGCGCACGAACTGGGCGAACGGGTGTTCAGCGGGTGTTTCGAGGGTCAACGCCGGGTAATCGGTCATAAGCAATTCGTCGGTTTGGGCAGGCCCGCCAGTTTCGCGGCGAGTTTGGCGGGGGTGCCTTTGAACAATCGGTTCAGGTGCAGGCTGTTGCCCTTGGCCGGGCCGAGTTTCAATGCGGTGTATTTGATCAGCGGCCGGGTGGCCGGCGACAACTGGAATTCGGCATAGAAGCTGCGCAGCAAGTCGAGGATTTCCCAGTGTTCCGGGCTCAACTCGATGTCTTCGGCCGCCGCCAGGGCGCTGGCGACGTCGGTGGACCAGTCACTCAACTCGACCAGAAAACCGTCCTTGTCCAACTCGATGGCGCGGGCGCCGACTGTCAGGGAATTCATAGCCAGGTGTTGACCTTGTCGTGATGGATCGACAGCTCGACGAAGGCCGGGTAATCGACGGCTTCGGCCCAGTCCGGGATCGCGATGGACCGGGCCTGGGCATCTTCGGCCAGGACATAAAGTTTCAGTCCGCGTGCCTTGAGCGCAGCGAACGGCGCAGTGCCCGGCTGCAAGGCGTAGGCTGCGTCACCGCACAGCAGCAGCGCATCGTCGGCGCCGATCAGGCGCAGGCAACTGTTCAGGCGATCGTCGCCGAACGGGGAATGGGACAACACATGCAAAGTCGACATCAGAGAGTGATCACCTGGTCGTAACGGTCAATGAGAGCGGTGATTTCATCGGCGGCCAGTGCCTGGGCTTCGGCCAGCGACACGACACTGAGGCCACGGTCGCTGGCGCTGTCGGCGCAGAAGAACAATTCGTCGACACCAAATATCGGCAAGGCCTGCAGGTTGGCGCTCAGGTCTTTCTGTTGCAAGGCCTTGGCGTCCTGGTTCGTCGCCAGCTGGAACACACCGTCATCGAGAAACAGCAGGCCGATCGGCAGATCGAAAGCGCCGCCGGCTAATACGATGTCCAGTGCTTCCCGCGCACCCGGTCCGGACCACGGTGCCTGACGACTGATGATCAACAGGGATTTAGCCATCTCACGCGCCTCCGAAGCAGATCAGTCGGTCGGCGTCCTGCACCGCGTCATGCAGCTGACCGAGGCCGGACAGTTCCCACGGCGTGCCGACGGCGACCGCCTCGCGTTGATAACGCTTGGCTTCTTCTTCGTTCAACACACCACGGCGCAGGGCAGCGGCGATGCAGACCACGCCGTCCAGTTGCTGCTCGCTGACGAAGGCGCGCCATTGCCTGGGCAAGTCCAACTCGTCCTGGGGCGTGACAACGCTGGTGGAGGCGTTGTAGACGCCATCCTGATAGAAAAACAGCCGGACGATCTCATGCCCGCCGGCCAGCGCGGCCTGGGCGAACAGCAAGGCGCGGCGCGAGGAGGGCGCATGGGCGGCGGAAAACACGGCAATGGCGAACTTCATGACGGACTCGATCAGTGAAACTGCGGCCATGATAAAGCTTTATCGGCGGGGCGGCTAAGTGGGTTTATACGGAAACCGGGTCGGCCCCTTCGCGAGCAGGCTCGCTCCCACATTGGAATGCATTTCAGATGTGGGAGCGAGCCTGCTCGCGAAAGCGGAATACCGGGCAATGCAAATGTTGGATCTAGCGGGGCATGTAACCCAACTGCCAGCGCCGCGGGATCTTCAGCGACAACAGCCCCAACGCGGCAGCGAGCGCACCGCTGGCATACAGCGCCTTGAGCCCCAGGTGATGTTCCAGCACGGCACCGAGTATCGCGCCGCCAAACATGCCGGCCCAGGGAATCAGTTGTACGCGCCAGCCGTTGCGTCGTTCGCCGAGCATCCAGCGACCCAGGCCACGACCAAAGCGCGACAAGGCGCCGGTGACGTAGGTCAGGCCGACGGGCAGGCCATTCACTTCTTCAACGGCGGCATTGAGCATGCCCATGGCGATGATTGCCGCCAGCAAGGCCGGCAGCTGTGATTCGAAGGGCCAGGCCGCCGCGGCGCACAGCAGGGCGGCGATGCACAGCAGCAAGGGCAGCGCCCGGCGGCCGGCGAGTCGGCTGACGATAATCCCCAGCGCGTTTCCGAGGATAAACGTAGCCACGAGGATCACCAGGCGCAGGGTTAACGTCAGGTCGCCGACACTGATCGCGACGGCCATCCGGGTCGTATTACCGCTCATGAACGAAACGAAATCACCACTGGCCATGAAGCCAATGGCGTCGGTCATGCCGGCCAGCACCGAGAGCATCGCCACCAGGCTCAAGCCAATGCGCCCGCGCCATTTCTGCGTGTGCAAATGACCTGAACTGGCGTGGCTACTGGAGGACGAAGGCAGCATCGATGGAAGCATCCTTTGGCGGTGACGTTACGGATTCAGTCCATATAACTCGCAATACTCCAGCCAGTCCATCCCCGCCATTTCGGCCACTTCCCGGTGCACTTCGAGGCGCTGGGTCTCATAGTCCTCGGGCGTCGCGGCCGTCAACTTCAGGGTCAGCTCCCAGGCAAACAGGCCCAGGCCCTCGGCTTCGGCCTCGAAGGCTTCGTGCAAACGCTCGTCGCGAAACTGCTCGAGGGTTTCGCCCTTGGCCTGGGCGAGCAAGGGATTCAGGTTGTCGAGTTCGGTGCGCAGTTCGGGGCGTTCATCGAGGAACCGCTTCAACGCGAGTTCATGATGTTGTTCAGGTGCTGCCATGGTCGCTCCTTCGCTGGATGTATTGCAGTAAAGCAGAACGATACGCGCTGCCACAGTGATACAGTCCGCTTTTTCCTGATGAGCGATTGCAATGCGAATTCTGATGGTGGCGCTGGCCGTGACAATGCTGGCCGGTTGCGCGGGCTCGGTGATGAGCGACGCCCGCAGCAAACCCCCGTACAAGACCCTCAACTCGGACAAGCCGGAAAAAGTCGTGGCCCAGTGCGTGCAGTTTTCCTGGCAGGACGAAGCGGTGTTCGGTGTCGATGCCAGTGGCTATCTGCAACCTGGCGAGAAGGGCGGCACGACCGTGTACACGCGTTCGGCGGAGTCTTTCGTGGACGTGACCACCGATGCGTCGGGCACCGTGCTGAGCTACTACGCGCAACAGGACGACTTTGTCGCCAAGCGCCGGTTGGCGGCGTTGGCGACGTGCCTGTGATCTAAAGGCTTGAGCTACCCCTGTGGGAGCGAGCCTGCTCGCGAATGCGTCGGTTCAGTCGACATCAATGTTGGCTGATAGTCCGCCTTCGCGGGCAAGCCCGCTCCCACAGTGTTTTGATTAATAATTCAGCCGCTTCTGAAAAAAGAAGTGCTTGAAACCCGGCGGGTAATCGGCGATGTGCCCGATCTCGCTATAACCGCATTTCCGGTAGAACTCCGGTGCCTGGAACTCAAACGTATCGAGCCACAACCCGATGCATTTCCTCTCCCGCGCCAGGTCTTCGGCCATCTGCATCAGCTTCGTGCCCATGCCTTGTCCCCGTGCCTGTTCCGGTACCGACAGCAGGTCGATGAACAGCCACTGATAAAACAATCGGGCGTAGAGACCGCCGAGGATCTCGCCGTTATCGTCGCGTATCAGCAAGGCAAGGTGCTCGGGTATGGCGCCGTCCGCCTTCGACGCGTTGTACGCGCGTAGCGGCAGCAGGATGGCCTGGCGCTCTTCTTCCGTGGGTGTTGGCGAGAACTCGATTCTCAGGGTCATGGCGATGTCCTTATGGCGGTGAGACGGCAGCCTATCGTGGTCATGGCGATTGATCCATCCCCTGGGCAGAAGTGGAACCGTCGCCTGCGCACAGATGTCTAGCCTCAAGAAGCGTCACTCCAGAACGCTGCCCCGAGGACACTCCGTGAACATTTTTGAAGCCTTGCGCGAAAGCCACGAACGCCAACGTACCTATGCCAAAGCACTGATCAAGACCAGCGGTGACACCCCTGAGCGCGTCGAGGCCTATAAGCAGCTCAAGTCCGAACTCCAGGCCCATGCCACCGCCGAAGAACGGCATTTCTACATCCCGTTGATGGCGTTCGACAACGGCGTCGACCTCAGCCGCCATGCCATCGCCGAGCATCACGAAATGGATGAAATGATGGAGGCGCTGGACGAGACCGAGATGTCCAGCCCGGCCTGGCTGGTGACGGCCAGGAAACTGTCCGAGAAGGTTCACCACCACCTCGAGGAGGAAGAGCAGAAGTTCTTCCAGATGGCCGGCAAGTTGCTCGACGACAGGCAGAAAGAGACGCTGGCGAATCAGTATGTGAAGGAATACAAGGCGCAGCTCGCTTGAGGAGGCAAGCGCCGGGCGTTTTCACCTAACATGTAGATCCACTGAAAAAACAGGATGCGTTTTCATGTCCAACACAGCCGAGCGGGTCAACATCCTCGAATCCCAGGTGTTGTCCCACGACTGGTACCTGCTGAAAAAAATCACCTTCGATTACCAGCGCAATAATGGCCACTGGCAGCGTCAGACCCGGGAGGTCTACGACCGAGGCAACGGCGCGGCGATTCTCCTGTACAACCGCGAAAGGAAAACCGTGGTGCTGACCCGGCAATTCCGCCTGCCGGTGTTCGTCAACGGCCACGACGGCTTGCTGATCGAAGTGGCGGCGGGGCTGCTCGAAGGTGCCGCGCCTGAAGAGCGCATCCGCGCTGAAGCGGAGGAGGAAACCGGTTACCGCGTGCACCATGTCCAGAAAGTGTTCGAGGCTTACATGAGCCCGGGTTCGGTCACCGAAAAACTGCACTTCTTCATCGCTGAATACGATGCCGCATCGAAGGTCAGTGAGGGCGGCGGGCTGGAAGAGGAAACCGAGGAACTGGAAGTGTTGGAATGGCCGTTCGAAAAAGCGCTGGAAGCGTTTGAACGCGGAGAAATCTGTGACGCAAAGACGATCATGCTGTTGCAGTTTGCCGCCATGAAAGGGATTTTCGCTGCGGCGTGACGGGCACCCGCTCCAGTCGTCGCCAATGAGTGGAAGATACCGATATTCATTGCTATGCCTTATGCGTGGCAAGAATGAACTATTCGGTTCATTGAAAGTGAATGGTTTAACACCTGTAGTGCTGTCACCTGTCTGCCACCTCAGTCACCCGGTTTTCAGATTAAAGGGTCCATGACAGGAGGGTAATGACATGCCTATTACAGGAACAGGTTGGGAGATGCACATCGTCAGGCAGTCCGAGCAGCGTCGATCCAGCGATGGCAAGCGCAGAACAGTGGGCACCTATCAGGTTTTCCACGACGGGCAAAAACAGACAGGACTTGATCTTTCGGGGATGGTTGCCGAAACCCGTGGTCCTGGCGATAACTCACAGCCCGGAAACAATCGAAGAGTGGAGGCCGGACGGTATCCCTTGGCAACTCAGGACGGCGCGAAATATGTGACGTTCGGCTATAAAGAATCCGAAAGCTCCAGCGCCAGGCCCAAGCCGGGAATTGAACTGAAGGAAACAGACCCTCGCGAGGAAATTCTGATTCATCCGGGTATCGGTTTTCTTGCCTCTATCGGCTGCATCAATCTTTGCACCTCTTTACCCGATGCGGAGGAAATGATCGGTTTTGCTCATAGCCGCCGACGCGTCATCGCCGTTATCGAAGACATGAAGAGCTTTTTGAATAGCGGTTTTCCGACAAAGAACGGCAAGAAAATTCCCAAGGCGTTCGTCGTCATAGAGGGAGAACCCACATTTCCGTGACCTGGTTTGCCGAGTGGCAGGTTCAGTCCCACAAGTCTCCCGTCTTGTTCGAGCCTGACCACTCGCTCCCCTCCAATGTCAGCAGCAACTCCTTCGCCTCCAGCCCCCCGGCAAACCCCGTCAGCTTGCCCGAAGCACCAATCACCCGATGACAGGGCGCAATGATCGAGATCGGATTCCTGCCATTTGCCGCCCCCACCGCCCGCACCGCACTGGGGGTGCCGATCTGTTCGGCGATCTGGCTGTAGCTGCGCGTCTCGCCGAACGGAATCGTCAGCAATGCGGCCCAGACCTTCTTCTGGAATTCCGTGCCGGCAAAATCCAGCTCCAGTTCGAAACGCTGGCGCGTGCCGGCGAAGTATTCGCGCAGTTGTTCGGCAGCGCGCAACAGGATCGGGTTGTCTGGCGCTTCGCTCATCGGGCCCAGGCGCACCCGGCCGGGTTTGTCGTTTTCCCAGAGGATGGCGGTCAGTCGCGTGCCGTTCGCCACCAGTTTCAACTCGCCGACCGGGGAGGCCAGGGTGATGTACGTATAGGTCATGCCGAGGGCCCCGCCGAATTGTTGAACAAGCGTTAAGGATACTGCCTCGCCGGGGAGGCGCAATACGCAATCTTGACCATACTTCGTACTGCTCTTGAAGCGTTCCCTCTGACAAGTGGGGCAACGCGGTGTCGGTGACCTACACCCTCAACGACGGGGTCGGTGCAGGGGTAATGGCGAGCAAGACCGGGGGGCATCCTCAACGACGAAATGGACGACTTCACCTCGAAAATCGGCGTACCGAACATGTACGGCCTGGTGCAGGGCGAGGCCAACGCCATTGCCCCCGGCAAGGCCCCGCTGTCGTCCATGAGCCCGACCATCGTCACCAAGGACGGCAAAGTGGTGATGGTGGTCGGTACGCCGGGCGGCAGCCGCATCATCACTGCCACCTTGCAGACCATGCTCAACGTGATCGACTACGGCCTGAACATCCAGGAAGCGGTCGATGCGCCACGTTTCCACCAGCAATGGCTGCCGGAGGAAACCAATCTGGAGAACTTCACCACAAGTCCCGACACGGTGAAGATCCTTGAAAGCTGGGGCCATAAATTTGCAGGTCCCCAGGATGCCAACCACCTGGCGGCGATCCTCGTCGGGGCGCCTTCGCTGGAAGGCAAGGCGGTGGGCAAGAACCGTTTCTACGGGGCTAACGACCCACGGCGCGGCACCGGGTTGTCACTGGGCTACTGACGGTTGTGTTCGAAAGGGGACGGGCTTATGTTCGTCCCCTGATCCACTGACTTCTCAAGGAAGGAACCATGACCACTGCACTGCTCATCATCGACGTTCAACAAGCCCTGTGCTCCGGCGAGTACGAGTGCCATGAGATCAAGCGTGTCATCGACACCATCAATGGTTTGAGTGCCAGGGCTCGCAGCGCCGGTCTGCCGGTAGTGCTCATCCAGCATGAAGAAGAGGGTGAGCTGTTCAAACATGGCGCCCCGGGCTGGCAACTGGCCGAAGGGCTGCAAACCTCGCCCAAGGATCATCGGGTACGCAAGACCACCGGCGATTCGTTCTATCAGACCAACCTGCAACAACTGCTGCCGGTGGAGGACGTCGAACGCCTGGTCATCTGTGGCCTGCAAACCGATTACTGCGTGAATGCAACCCTGCGCCAGGCGCATCAATTGGGCTACGACGTGGTGCTGGCCGCCGACGCACATTCCACCGTCGACAACGGCAACACGACGGCCGAAGACATCATTGCCGAACACAACAGGGATTGGGCGGATTTGAGCAGTTCGGTAGCCCGGATCGATGTGATTCCGGCCAGTGAAATCCGCTTCTGAATTTAGCGCCGAACCTGTGGGAGCGAGCCTGCTCGCGAAAGCGGTAGGTCAGTCACATTGATATTGAATGGACTGACCCCTTCGCGAGCAGGCTCGCTCCCACATGAGTTGTGTGGTTCAGGGCGAACCGAAGATATCGATCAGCTCGTTCAAAAACGCACTCACCAAATCCCGCTGCCGCGCCGAATGCCTTACCGCCGCATGGAACCCCACCTCATAGCGCAGCAACTCGGGATTGAGCGGATGCAACTGCCCGAGCTGTTCATGCCGGGCCGCATAATGCTGCGGCAGAAAACCCAGGTGTTGGCCGGACAGGATCAGCAGGGCGGCGCCATCCATGCTGTCGGTGAGCACCGTCAGGCGTTCGATCGAGGTGGGCGCTGGCATCTCCGGCAAGGGGTGGCTCGGCCAGACCCAGTCGTAATGGCTCACATCCTCGCGGGTCAGCGCCCCCACTTGCCCGAACAGCGGGTGTGACGGCGCGCAGTAGGCAATCTGGGTTTCCTGGAACAGCGGGAAATAATCGATATTCGGCAAGCGGTGCCAGAAGTAACCGATGGCCAAATCGATGTGGCCGTTGATGATCTTTTCTTCCAGCAGCGATGACGACAGCTCGGTGAAGTGGAAGTACAGACCCTCGTGCCGGGCCCGCAGGCGTGCAATGGCCAAACCGATTTTCTTGTTCGCCACCGGGTCGATCTGCCCCAGCAGGCCGATGTTGATGTTGCCCGAGACCTTGCGATTGATGTGCTGGACCTCAACGCGAAAACCCTCGGCCGCCGCCAGCAACCGCCGCGCGGCCTCGACGAACTGTCCACCCTTGGGCGTCACCGAAAAACCGCCGCGCCCGCGTTCGCACAGGCGAAACCCCACCCGTGCCTCCAGGGTCGCCAGTTGCGCGCTGATGGTCGGCTGCGTGGTGTTGAGCGCGGTTTGTGCCGCCGATATCCCGCCGGCTTCGACGACCGTGAGAAATACCCGGATCAAGCGCAGATCCAGCTCCGTTACAGTTCCCAGCATGGGGGCTCCCGACAGTCGATTACATAGAAGCGGATCTATGTGAACAGTGCATGTACGATATTTTACCGCCATGACCAACGCCATACATTGCAGGGAAACCAGGGGCATCGTCAGCTTTTTCTGGCGTTTCACCGGATCTGGATGCTGAACCGGCCTCTGTACCCACAACAAAAACAATCAACTGCATAGGAACCATCGTATGTCAGGGTCCCCACTTTCTGCGCACGCCGCCGAGGCTGGCAGCGGGTTGGCCATCGAAGGCCACTCGATCGACTACATTCCGGAAAACGAACGCCACGCCAAACTCAGTAGCCAGGGCCCGTTCTGGTTTCTCGGCAACTTCCATTTTTTCACCATCTCCATCGGTTTCGTCGGGCCGAGCCTGGGACTGTCGGCACTGTGGACCATGCTGGCCGGCGCGCTGGGCATCATGTTCGGCACCATCTTCATGGCGTTCCACGGTTCGCAAGGTCCGGAGATGGGCTTGCCGCAAATGATCCAGTCCCGCGCCCAGTTCGGTTATCGCGGCGTGATCCTGGCGTTGATGGCGACCATGTTTGTGTTCGTCGGCTTCAACGTGGTGAACATCTCGCTGATCATGAACGGCCTCGAACATGTGTTCGGCGTCGACCCGACCATCGTCGCCGTGATCGTGGTGTTGATCGGCGCGCTGTTGTCGATCTACGGTCATGATCTGATGCACAAGGCCTTCAAATGGGCGTTGCTGGCGACCTTGCCGTTGTATGCGCTGGTCACCATTGCCCTGATGTTCGGCGCCGGAACCGAAGGCGTCACCCCGGCAACAGACCTGGGCTTCAACTGGATTGCCTTTGCCACGCTGTTCGCCATCGGCGCCAGCTACAACATTTCCTATGCGCCTTACGTTTCGGATTATTCCCGCTACCTGCCGAAAAACACCAGCCGGCCGAAACTGATCGCGGCGGTGTTCATCGGCGCCTCGTTGTCCGGCAGCTGGATGATCGGCCTTGGCGCCTGGCTGGCCCAGGAGCTGAAAGCGGCGGATGCGTTGGTGGCGTTGAATCAGGTCGGCTCTTCGATGATTCCGGGGCTGGGCAATTTGCTCGTGGTGGTGTCGGTGGCAGGCTTCCTGCCGATCATCGCGCTCAACACTTACAGCGCCATGCTGACCTTGCTGACCGGTGTCGACTCGATCAAAAAAATCACCCCGACACCCCGCGCCCGGGTGCTGTCGATCAGCGTGATCAGTCTTATCCTGTTGACCTGCGTGCTGTCGATCAAGGGTGACGGCATTGCCCTGTTGAACACCTTCCTGGTGTTGCTGCTGTACTTCCTCGTGCCCTGGACCGCAGTCAATCTGGTGGACTACTTCTTCGTGCGTAAAGGCCGTTATGCGATCCCGCATTTCTTCACGCCGAAGGGCATCTACGGCGCCTGGCAATTTCGCGGCATCGTTGCCTACCTGATCGGCTTTGCCGCCATGGTGCCGTTCTTCTACATCTACGATGCCGCGGCCGGCAAGGAAGTGTTCGTCGGCCCGCTGGCGCGCCTGCTTGAAGGCGTCGACATCGCCTGGCTGGTGGGGTTGGTAGTATCGGGCCTGACCTATTACATCCTCAGCCGTTCGCTGGATCTGGCCGCCGAGCGCCGGGTCATCGACGCGATTACCGAGCACGACATCGTCGCCATGACCCATCAATCCGCGGAGGTTGGGCGTTGAATATTGCAAAGAACACCGTGGTCGCCTGCTGCCAACTGGCACCGAAAATCGGCGACCTCGCTTACAACCGCAGCCTGACCGAGCGCGCCATCCGCTCGGCGGCGCTGCAGGGTGCCCAGGTCGTGGTGCTGCCGGAACTGGTGCAGAGTGGCTACCTGTTCAGCGGACGCGACGAAGCCCTGGCCTTGTCGGAAACCGTTGACGGCCCGACCCTGCGCCTCTGGCAATCCCTGGCCCGGGAACTGAACCTGATCATCGTCGGCGGCTTTTGCGAGCGCCTGGCCGACGATCAACTGGCCAACAGCGCGGCGCTGATCGATGCCCAGGGCGTGCGGGCGGTGTACCGCAAGGCGCACCTGTGGGACGCCGAGAAGGAGATCTTCAGCGCCGGGGATGCCGCGCCGCCAGTGGTCGAAACGGCTCATGGGCGAATCGGCATGCTGATCTGCTACGACCTGGAGTTCCCCGAATGGGTGCGTCTTCCGGCGCTGGCCGGCGCTGACCTGCTCTGCGCGCCGGTCAACTGGCCCGACGGTCCGCGACCGCAAACCGAACGTCCGGCGGAAGTGTTGCGGGTGCAGGCCAACGCTTCGGTCAACCGCCTGTTCATTGCGGCCTGTGACCGCTATGGCCACGAGCGCGGAGTGAGTTGGGTCCAGGGCTCGGTGATCGTCGATGCCGATGGCTATCCGTTGGCCGGGCCGGCGGAGCAGGGCGGCGAGCAGATGCTGCTGGCCACCCTGAATCTCGCGGAGGCACGCAACAAGCGCATCAGTGAGCGCAATGACCTGCATCGGGATCGACGGCCCCATTTGTATGGCTTGAGCAGCACGGTGCAGTGACGCTCGGCTCGGGAAAATTAGGTACGCGCTGCTAGTCTTTCTGGGTGACTGATTGCAGTTGGATCCATATTGAGAGGCGGATATGGACGCAAGCAAAAACCGGCCATCCACCCGACGCAACCTGACGGCGGAACTGGTCGCCCATGTCGAACGGTTCGAGCCCGACCCGGGGCCCGAACCCGGCACTGCCGAGCACACGCCGGCAGAGGTCGATGCGATGGTCGAGGCCTTGCTGCGCGAATACACACCGCAGGCTCTCTGGGTGTTCGCCTACGGTTCGTTGATCTGGGCCCCGGAGTTTGAATTCGAAGAGCGTCGCAGCGCCACCGCCTATGGCTGGCATCGCTCGTTCTGCCTGACCCTGACCCGCTGGCGCGGCACACGCGAGCTGCCAGCGCTGATGCTGGCCCTCGACCGGGGTGGCAGCTGCCAGGGGGTGGCCTTCCGACTGCCAGCACAAGATCATTTCAAGCAAATAAGCCTGCTGCTGGCCCGGGAAATCGACGCCAACCCGCCGACCAACGTGGCGCGCTGGATAACGGTGAAAACCGCGTCCGGACCATTGCGCGCCCTGGCCTTCATCGCCGCCCGGGACGGCAAGGCCTATGCTGGCAAGCTGCCGATGGACAAGGTCGCGCAAGTCCTGGCCCGCGCAGCGGGGCATTGGGGTTCGGCGGCGCAGTACCTGTTCCGCACCGTGACCATGCTGCGGGAGCAAGGTATCCGTGATCGCAACATGAGCCGGATTGAAAGCCTGGTGGCTGAGGAAATTGAAGCAGTGCTGGCTGCTACGAAGCCTCCATAGACCTCAAGGACAGACCGGATCTGTAGGAGCAAGGCTTGCTCGCGATAGCGGCGTATCAGGTGCCATCGATGTCGCCTGGACTGCCGTCATCGCGAGCAAGCTTTGCTCCTACAGAGAAGCTCCACTCGGCCTCTCGAGGGGGCGTGCACCTCAAAAGCCAAATCCAAAGCGAGGCGGCCTGACAGCCGACCTGGCTTTGGCCGTCGTCCTCCACCTTTTGTGGGAGCTGGCTTGCCAGCGATGACAGCCTGACAGCCAACCAATTTCTTGCAGGTGTACCTGATTCAATTGTGGGAGCGAGCCTGCTCGCGAAAAACGTCCAGACAACGCGATCATTCAGACAGGGCGCGTTATCGTTGACGTCCTTCGCGAGCAGGCTCGCTCCCACAGGGCTCGGGTGCTTTTGCAAGAGATGGGGCGGCTGCCGGTTTCTTCGCGGACAAGCCACGCTCCCGCAACAAGCATGGACGCCATCGCAATCCCCGTGGCATGGTTCAGCCCCCAGACCTCGCAGCAAACAGGACCCGCACGATGAAGGAGGGCAATCAGGGTGTCGTCGACACCTCGATGACCACGCTACAGGCATTCAACCGCTGCCTGCTGCACTTGGGTCGTCTTGCGCGGGAACGCGGCGCTGCCGAGTTCATCGTCGATGGCCTGCAGGCGTTTCGCCAACTCGTACCCTTCGCCTCGGCATGGTGGGGCGAGATGTCCGTCTCCGTCGCCGGCGCACCGCCGCAAAGCTGGATGCACGGGCGCATCGACCTGGCCGAGTCTTTTGCCGCCGAATGGCAGCAGAGCGCCGGCAGCGACAAATTCTCCCATGACACCCTGAGTCGCCCCGGCGAGGTCATCCGCGACAGCGGTTACACCGACCCCGATGCCGATGTGGACGCCTTCGCCCGGCGCCACGACCTTTACCACCCGATGTGCATCACCTTCGAACTGCCGGAAAGCGGCCTGATGTTTTTCGTGTGCCTCTACCGTGGCGACGATGCCCCGGCGTTCAACGACCGGGAGGCCGGTCTGTTTTCGGCGTTCTGCGAGCACCTGTTGCAACTGTGGCGCTTCCAGGTGCAAGACATGATCCGCGTCGACACCGGCAACGGCGCCACTGACTTTGCGGTCGCGGGGCTCGATGGCGGTCTCCTCTACGTCGGCGCCGGGCTGTGTGCGGTCATCCAACGGGAATTGCCCGGCTGGAATGGCTCGACGCTGCCCGCCGAAGTCATCGCACATTTGCCCAAGGCGCCCTGCGTGATGCGCCTGGGCCGCTCGGCGCTGACCCTGACCCCGAATGCCGAACACGTCATCCTGTCGCTGGAAACCCAACCCCGCGGAGCGGTGCTGGCGCCCCGGGAGCGGACCGTCGCCATGCTGTTTGCCGCGGGTCACTCGTACAAGGAAATCGCCAGAATCCTCACGCTCAGCCCGGCGACGGTGCGTACCTACCTGCGTAACTGCTACCTGCAACTCGGCGTCAAGAGCAAGGTGGAGTTGGGTTCGCTTCTGCGTTCGCCGAACTCGTTGCTGGAAACGCATCGCCGCGATTGAGTCCCGCGCTTCAATAAATTGCCTGACCCTCCTCATTTGCAGAGGTCCATCCGCTCACCGCGCCCTATAGGGTATGCCCTGCATATCAAGGACATGCACGGCCGTCCGGTCGAGTCCTTGCAAAACAATAAAAAGGGGTGAGGCCATTGAAATTGTCCAGGTTGTTTATCGCCGTGGCCGGCGCAACAGCTGTTTCCTGCGTGGCGCTGGTGGGGTGCCAGAGCCGGGGGCCGACCAGCGCCGACTGGGTCATGCGCAACGGTTATGTGTACACCGTCGACGGCAAGGATTCGGTGCAGCAGGCGGTGGCGGTCACGGGGGGCAAGATCGTTTATGTCGGCAGCGATGAGGGGGTTGCTTCGTACGTCGGCACACAGACGCAGGTCATCGATCTGGCCGGGCGCATGCTGATGCCGGGCTTCATCGACGCGCACATGCATCCCGGCGATGGCGGTCGGGCCATGACCCTGTGCGATCTGAAATACCAGACCATGACCCGCAAAGTGTTCCAGGAAACCATCCAGGCTTGTCTGGATGCCGACAAGGACAAGGGCCCGGACGTCTGGCTGGAAGTCGGCAGTTGGGATCGCATGGGCATGAACGGTCTCGACGGCGACCCTGACAAGGCGACCCTCGACGCGCTGAACACCAAGCGTCCGATCCAGGTACGTTCTTCCGATTTCCATACGGTGCTGGTCAACTCCCGTGGACTGGCGGTGGCCGGCATCGACAAGCACACGGTCAACCCCGGTGACGGCAAATACGTGCGTGACAGTGCCGGCAACCCGACCGGGATTTGCGAGGACGGCGCGGCCGATGCCATGGCCGCCGTGGTGCCGCCGGCCACGGATGCCGAGAAACTGGTTCAGAGCCGTGCCGCCCTCGACGCCATGCGCCAGCAGGGCATTACCAGCTTCTTCGATGCCTTGTCGGGGCCGGAGAATGGCAAGGCCTTCACTGCGCTTCAACAGTCCGGTGAGCTGACCGCCCGCGCCTTGCTGGCGATCAAGCTCGACCCGGCCGCCGCGACCGCCGACCCGGACAAGACCATTGCCGAGGCCAAGGCCATGGCCGTCACTTACGACCAGGGTGAAACCCAAGTGGCGCCGGGCGTGAGCATGCGCCACGTCAAATTGTTCATGGACGGCATCATCAACGCACCGGCCGATACCGGGGCCATGTTGACGCCGTATCTGGGCAATACCGGCACCGAAAAATCACCGAAATGGGCACCGGGGAAAAACCGTGGCGAGCTGTATTTCCCGCCACAGGTGCTGAATCCATTGCTGCTCAAGGCCGTTCAGGCCGGCCTCGACCCGCACCTGCACGCCACCGGCGACCGCGCGGTGCGGGACTCGCTCAACGGCATCGAATACGTGCGCCGGCAATTGCCCGGCAACGCCTTCCGCCCGACCATCACCCATGCCGAATCGGTGGACCCCGCTGACTATGGACGCTTCAAGGCGCTCGACGTGACCGCCAACATGTCCTTCCAGTGGGCGCAGCAAGCGCCGTCCACGGTCGACGGCACCAGCGATCACCTCGGTGCCGAGCGGTTCGCACGCATGGAGCCGTCCGGCAGCATCGCCCGCGCCGGTGGCCGGGTGGCCTATGGCAGCGACTGGCCGGTGGATCCGCTCGACGAGTTCCTCGCGCTGAAAGTCGGCGTCACCCGCTCCGGCGATCCGCAGAACCCACACAGCTATGGCCCCAAGTACGCAGGCAGGCTCAACGCCGATCCGGCGCTGTCCCGTGCCGAGGTGTTGCGCACCATCACCTTGAATGCGGCCGAGCAGTTGAAGCTGGAGACGGTGGTCGGTTCGGTGGAAGTGGGCAAGTTCGCCGACCTGATCGTGCTGGATAAAAACTTCATGCAAGTGCCCGAGGAGGAACTGGGGCGCAATCAGGTGCTGATGACGATGGTGGGCGGCAAGGTGGTGTGGGCCAAGGCGCCGTTTGTGGGGCAGGTGGCTGTGATCGAACAACAAAAATAAACCTGGGTACACGCAATCCCTGTGGGAGCGAGCCTGCTCGCGAAGGCAATTGCACATTCAACATTGATGCAAGCTGACCCACCGCCTTCGCGAGCAGGCTCGCTCCCACAATGGATCGTGCGATGGCTACTAAATTGGAAGAGAACGAGAATAATGACCCAGCAACAAAGTCCCCTGATCGAAACCCGTTCGATCGATTACATCCCCGAGGCCGAGCGCCACGGCAGTCTCTACAGCCAGTTCACCCTGTGGCTCGGGGCCAATTTGCAGATCACCGCGATCGTCACCGGGGCGCTGGCCGTGGTGTTGGGCGGTGATGTGTTCTGGTCGCTGATCGGCTTGCTGATCGGCCAACTGCTGGGCGGTGCCGTGGTGGCGCTGCATGCGGCGCAAGGGCCGAAGCTCGGATTGCCGCAGATGATCTCCAGTCGTGTGCAGTTCGGGGTGTACGGTGCGGCAATCCCGATTGTGCTGGTGTGCCTGATGTACCTCGGCTTCAGCGCCACCGGCGCGGTGTTGTCGGGGCAGGCGATTGCCCAGTTGATCAACGTCAGCGACAGCGCCGGCATCCTGATTTTCGCTGCCTGCATCGCGCTGCTGACGATGTTCGGTTATCGGGTGATCCACCTGGTCGGGCGCGTGGCCAGCGTGCTGGGCGTCATCGCGTTCGTCTATCTGTTTACCCGGTTGATGACCCTCAACGATATCGGCCTGTTGCTGCAAAACCGCCATTTCGCCTGGAGCACCTTCCTGCTGGCGGTGTCGTTGTCGGCGTCCTGGCAGATCGCGTTCGGCCCGTATGTGGCCGACTACTCGCGCTATCTGCCGAGCAAGACCGCGTCCTGGAAAACCTTCACCGCCGTCGGCCTGGGTACGGTGCTGGGCGCCCAGGCGTCGATGGTGCTGGGGGTGTTTGCCGCGGCCTTGGCGGGGGCGAACTTCCGCGGTCACGAAGTGGCGACCATCGTCGGCCTGGGCAGCACCGGGTTGATGGCGTCCTTGCTGTATTTGAGCGTGGTGTTCGGCAAGGTCACGGTGTCGACCCTCAACGCCTACGGCAGCTTCATGTGCGTGGCCACCATCATCACCGGTTTCCGCAGCCGCCTGACGTTCAGCGCCAGGCAGCGCATGGTGTTCGTGCTGTTGATTGTCGCGGCGTCCACCACGCTCGCGCTGTTGGGGCAGTATTCGTTCCTCAACTCGTTCAAGTATTTCATCCTGTTCCTGCTGACGTTCTTCACCCCCTGGAGCGCGATCAACCTGGTGGATTACTACTTCATCAGCAAGGAGCGTTACGACATCCCGGCCTTGTCCGATCCGGCGGGGCGCTATGGCCGCTGGAACCTGCT
Organism: Pseudomonas sp. C2B4; assembly: GCF_013359695.1. Taxonomy (GTDB): domain Bacteria; phylum Pseudomonadota; class Gammaproteobacteria; order Pseudomonadales; family Pseudomonadaceae; genus Aquipseudomonas. The sequence continues at coordinate 10,594 of NZ_JABFMU010000028.1, read as the reverse complement.
GGGGATCAGCGTGTATGTCATCGGCGTGCTGGTTCAGCTGCCGTTCGTCGACACCCATTTCTATTCCGGACCGATGGTTGCGCAGCTTGGCGGCGTGGATATTTCCTGGATCGTGGGGCTCATGGTGCCGGGCATTCTGTATTACCTGCTGGCCCGGTCATCGGCGGTTGCCGTGCCCGTTGAAGGGCGAAGCAAGGCGTGAACAAGAAACATCCGCAATAGCGACTACACTCGGTGATACGGCAATCACCGGCAAGGCGGGCGCACAGGTTATCTGGCGGGTGTGCGCCCGCCAACAGTGGAAGGGTGTTGGCTGGAAAGGGACGGTTCATTAATATCCGCGTCGTTCTTAACCTACCCACAACGCTTTACCTTCCGGGCCAGCCGTTCATGGATGTTCTAGCAGTTCTCTACCAATACCTGTTCAGGTGGGTAATCGCGCCGGTCAGCGACCAGTTTCTCGGCCTGTTCGACCTTAACGGCCGCCTCTGCGTGGCCTTTCTCTTCACCTCTTATGCCGTTGCCTACGGCCTGTTTCGCTGGCGCAAATCCCGTGGGCTGACCGCTGCACCCACGTTCTGGCAATTCATCGGCGGCCACCGTGTGCATTTCCATCCCTCGGCCTTGCTTGATTACCGTTACTACTTCGTGCGCGCCATCCTGAAAGTCATGCTGGTGGTGCCCATCGTCGGCCTGGTGGACCCGTACGTGTTGCGCTCCGGCGACTACGTGCGCTTCTTCACCCACCTGTGGGGCGCGCGGGTGCAGGTAGAACAACACCTCGCGCTGTCCTTGCTCTACGGGCTGGGGGTGTTCGTGTTGCAGGACTTCCTGCATTACTGGGCCCATCGCGCCTACCATTCGCGCTACCTGTGGGCGTTTCACAAAGTCCATCATTCGGCGTCGGTGCTGGTGCCGGCCACCGCCAGCCGGGTGCATTTCATCGAGAAAATGATCGAGCGGTTGATCGATATCGTGTTCGTCAGCGCCTTTGCCGGGATCTTCTGGTACGCCTGCGGCGGTGAGATCGACCGGTACACGCTGTTCGGCGTGACCTACATGGTGTTCATCCTCAACGCACTGGCGGCCAACCTGCGGCACAGCCATGTCTGGCTGTCCTTCGGGCCGGTGGTCGAGCATGTGCTCAACAGCCCGGCCCAACACCAGGTTCACCACAGCGACGCGCCCCGGCACATCAACAAGAATTTCGGGGTCAACCTGTCCCTCTGGGACTGGATGTTCGGCACGCTGTACGTGACGCAGTCGCAGCCCGAGGCCATTCGCTTCGGCACGGGCGAGGCCGATCACGGGCGCTACCTGACGCTTTACAGCCTGATCGTGACGCCGTTTGTGGACACTGCGCGCAAGCTGCGCAAAACCAGGCGCCGTCATCTCTGTAGGAGTGAGCCTGCTCGCGAAGACGTCGGCACATTCAGCATTAATTTGACTGACACTCCGCCTTCGCGAGCAGGCTCGCTCCCACAGGTTTGGGGCTCGATCAACGCGCGGGAAGGTGCCAGCGTTCGCGCAGCTGCGCGTATTGCGCCCGGGGCAATTGCACCAGCAGCGGGGACTGGCGCGGGTCCAGCCAACTGAGCAAACGAGCGATATCCGCCGGGGCCATCGCGGTGCAGCCCCGGGTGGGCGTCGTGGGGCTGCGCCAGATGTGGAAGAAAATGCAGGAGCCGGCAGCAGGGGAGGCCGGGGTGTTGTGCTCGATGAAAATACCCTGGCGATACAAATCATCGTTGCGCCGCATGCGTTCGGCGCTGTTCCAGTCCTTGCTGACCGTCGAGCCGTCGACCAGTTGGTTGTAGCGTTTCGACGGGCTGTCGTCCACGCACTCGATGTCGGGTGTCAGCGCAAGGTAGGGCAGTCGGGTCTCGGCGGTGGTTGCATAGCCGAACGCCGTGCCCAGTTTGAAGATCCCGGCCGGGGCCTTGCCATCGCCTTCCTGTTTGAGCGGTCCTTGAAGGCCTTCGATGCCGTTGAGCCCCTTGCCCCAGCCCATTCCGTGTTTGCCCAGTACCACGGGAAAAGCCGCTTCGAATTTTTCAAACCGGTTGCCGTGCCGTTCATAGCGCTGGGCGGTGCCCTGGGTGTCATCCCAATCCTGGCTGGTGACGACAATCAGTTGCCGACTGTCGTCGAGGCCTTGGGCCATGGTTGCGAAGGAGAGCAGCCACAGGAGGCACGCGATCAGCCTGTTCATGGCGTGGATTCAATCGGGGTAATGGGAAAATCCATGACGGTCTTCAAGCCAGGATCCTGCGTATAGGTGAAATGCCACCACTCGGCGGAGTAACCGGTGAAGCCTTCTTGCGCCATGGCGCGGGTGAGCCGCTGGCGATTGTCCATGGCAGTGGCGTTGATCAATGTGGAGTCGGTATGAGCCCGTTCATCGAAGCAATCGAAACCGGTGCCCATGTCGACGGCGCCGTCGTGCCAGCGCTGGCCATAATCGGCGGTGCAGTCGACGGGTGTAGCCGAGGGCGTCCAGCGATCAGCGGGCAGGGCGTCGGGACCGGTGAGGGTCAGGTCGACCGTGCCGCCCCTGGAGTGGTTGGACACCCGCGCCACATAACCCAGGCGCCAGAAGTCCTGCTTGTCCACCCGGGGATAGAACTCGGCCTTGCGGGGATCGCCGGGTTCGGTTGCAAAACGGCCCATGTCCGCGACCGCCCGGCTGGGGCGATAGCAGTCGAACACTTTCAAGCCGTAGCCTTGCGCCCGCAATGCCGATTGCACCCGGGCGAGGGCCTTGGCGGCGTCCAGCGACAACAGGCACTCCGGCGCTTCGTAGCCGTCGAGTGGATGCCCGGTGAAGTTATGGGCACTGGCGTAACGGATGTCCTGTTCGATGGAGGGATCGAGGGTGCGCAAATACACCATGTGCGCGGGCCTGGGTTCGGCGCTGGCAATGAACGCTTGGGTCAGGCTCAGGAACAGGAGTAATGATCGCGCTGCATGGGGCATCGTGCCGGACCTCCGGATAGGCATGACAAGTCAGCCCATCATGGCTTGAAATCCGCTGCACCTCCATGTCCTTGGTGCAAAACCTGTGGGAGCGAGCCTGCTCGCGAAGCCAATTGCACATTCAACATTGATGCGAGCTGACCCACCGCTTTCGCGAGCAGGCTCGCTCCCACAGGGGGAGGTGTTGTCAGCGCTGGCGCGAACAGGCCGCCAGATCTTCGAGAAACGCCTGAAGAATCGGTGGCGGTGCCGTGCCGCGCCGGGTGATGACGTCGAACGGCGACATCAGTTGCAGGCTCTGTGGCGCCAGTCGATGCATCTCCCCGGTCTTGAGCCACTGGGCGGCGAAGTGCGCGGGCAGGAAGCCCAGGTAGGCGCCGGAGATGATCAGGATCGCCAGGGCCTCGATGTTGTCCACGGTCGCCGCCGCCTTGCTCACGCCCAGGTGTTCCAGGTCGTATTGCTGCATGTAGCCGCGCACGACGATGCGGCTGGTGCTGATCGCTTCGAGCAGTTCATCGCCTTCGGCCTGGCTGCCGAACAACGGATGGCGCCGCCCGCAATACAACCCCAGCGCTTCCTGATACAGCGGCGAATGCTGCAGACCCGGCACATGGATCGGGAAGTGCCCGATGGCCAGGTGCAGGCGGCCGTCGAGCACCCGTTCCTCCAGCTCGGCGGGTTCGCCGACGTACACGCTCAGGTGCACGTCGTGCCCCCGCGAGACGAAGCGCTGGGTGGTGCGCGGGATCGGCGAATCGGGATCGGTGATGGTGGTGTCGATGATCCCCAGGTTGAGCTTGCCGCTGATGTGCTGCTTGAGCACGTCGGCGTCCATGCAGAAATTTTCCACCGCCGAGAGCAGGCGCTGGGTGGCTTCATGAATCGCCACCCCTTGCTCGGTCAGGCGAAAACCACTGCGTCCGCGCTGGCAGAGCTTGACCCCGAGCCGGGTCTCCAGATGGGTCATCTGTTCGCTGATGGTCGACTGGCCGGCATTCAACGCCGCCTGCGCCGCGGAAAACCCGCCGCAACGGACAATCGTGGCAAACACCCTCAGCAACTTCAGGTCGACATCGTGCAGTTGAATCACCCTGGACCTCCGGCGTGCGAATACATCGGCAATGCCGATATGAGTATCTGATGTTTAGCATTTTTTCCACGAAAAGCTGCGCCCATAGTCATTCCAACGGCGGTCGCCTTGCAGTCCGCCAGGCCGATAACAAGAAGTGGAGAGGCTTGAAATGTCGAACAACGGTTATGAGTCCGGTCGCCTGAACCTGCCCTTCGTGGGGCATTGCACGTTCGGCAAATCCCCGGTGTGCACCGACTGGGATGCCCTGGATGCCGACGTGGCGGTGCTCGGCGTGCCCAACGACATGGGCACCCAATGGCGCTCCGGCGCACGCTTCGGGCCACGGGGCATTCGCGAGGCATCGACGCTGTTTTCCTTCGGCCATGCCGGCGCCTATGACCACGAAGATGACGTCATGTACCTGACCGCCGCCGACGTGCGCATGGTCGACGTCGGCGATGCTGACATCGTCCACACCGACATGGTCACCAGTAACCACAACACCGAATACGCGGTGCGCAAGATCCTCGATGCCGGCGTGATGCCGGTGGTGCTCGGCGGTGATCACTCGGTGCATGCCCCGGTGATCAAGGCGTTCGAAGGTCGCGGCCCGATCCACATCATCCACTTCGATGCGCACCTGGATTTCGTCGACGAGCGCCACGGCGTGCGCTACGGCCACGGCAACCCGCTGCGTCGCGCCTCGGAAATGAACCACATTGTCGGCATGACCCAGATGGGCATCCGCAACGTGTCGTCGTCCAACCGCGATGACTACGAAGCGGCCCACGCGGCCGGCTCGAAAATCCTCTCGGTGCGCGATGTACGTCGCCTGGGTGTCGACGGGGTGCTGGCGCTGATCCCGCAGAACATCAACTACTACATCACTATCGACATCGACGGTTTCGACCCGTCCATCGCGCCTGGCACCGGCACCCCCAGCCACGGCGGTTTCCTCTACTACGAAGTGCTGGAAATCATCCAGGCGCTGGCCAAGCGCAGCCGGGGCAACATCGTCGGCATGGATCTGGTGGAGGTTGCACCGGTGTACGACCCGACCGGCATGACCTCGATCCTCGCCGCGCAGCTGCTGCTCAACAGCATCGGTTTCATCTTCCACGAACGTGCCCAGGCGCGGCAGACCAACCACGAAGCCACCCCGGCCTGAGGAGAGGAAAATGGACACGATCGTCAAAAGCTACCTGCAGAAATTCGGCGTCAGCGAAGCCACCCAGACCTTCCTCGGCAAGGTGCAGAAAATGTTCATCGGCGGGGCTTGGGTCGAGGCCAGCGACGGTGGGGTTTCCGAGGTCATCGAACCTTCGACCGAAGGCCTGATCACCCGCATTCCCATGGGCACCACGGAAGATCTGGACCGCGCCGTACAAGCCGCCCGTGCCCAGTTCGACGGCGGCGCCTGGCGCCAGGCCAAACCGGCGGAACGCGAACGCCTGATCCAGCGCCTGGCCGACCTGATCGAGCAAAACGCCTTTGAACTGGCGGAAATCGAATCGATCGACATGGGCAAATCCGTCGCCTTCGCCAAGGACGTCGATATCCAGGGTACGGTCGACACCTTGCGTTACTTCGCCGGTTGGGCGACCAAGCTCCACGGCCGAACCGTCGAGCCGTCGCTGCCCGGCAATTACCTGGCCTATACCCGCAAGGAAGCGGTGGGTGTGGTCGGCGCCATCGTGCCGTGGAACTTCCCGCTGCAAACCATGGCCTGGAAGCTCGGCGCGGCGCTGGCCACCGGTTGCACCGTGGTGGTCAAACCCGCCGAACTGACCTCGCTCTCGGCCCTGCGCTTTGCCGAACTGGTACAGGAAGCGGGCATCCCGGACGGCGTGATCAACATCGTCACCGGGCGCGGCAGCGTGGTCGGCGCGGCCATGGCCACCCACCCCGGCATCGACAAACTGACCTTCACCGGCTCGACCCCGGTCGGCCGCACCGTCGGTCGCGCCGCGCTGGACGAAATGAAGCGACTAACCCTCGAACTCGGAGGAAAATCACCGGTAATCGTCATGGCTGACGCGGACATTCCCGCCGCTGCGCAAGCGGTCGCCAATGGTGTGTTTTTCAACTCGGGGCAGGTGTGCGACGCCGGTACGCGGGCCTATGTGCACCGCAGCGTCTACGACGAGTTCCTGCGTGAGCTGATCGCCTACACCCGGACGTTGAAGATGGCGCCGGGGCTGGACCCGGATTGCTTCATCGGCCCGCTGGTGTCGGCCCAGCAGAAGCAGCGCGTGAACGAGTACATCGAGACCGGCAAGCGCGAAGGCGCGGAACTGGTCTACGGCGGCCAACCTGTGGAAGGTCCGGGCTTCTTCGTCGAACCGACCATCTTCGCCCACTGCCGCAACGACATGCGCATCGTCCAGGAGGAGATTTTCGGCCCCGTGCTGGTGACCGCACCCTTCGACGATGAAGAAGAGGCGCTGGCCCTGGCCAATGACTCGCCCTACGGCTTGGCGGCGGCCCTGTACTCCAACGATCTGGGCAAGGTGCACAGCCTGATTCCGCAGTTGAAGGCGGGCTCGGTCTACGTCAACGCCCACGGCACCCTCGACCCGTCGATGCCGTTCGGTGGCTACAAACAATCGGGTTTCGGCAAGGATCTGGGCGCGGAGCAGCTCGATTACCTGCTCGAAACCAAGGCGGTGTGGATCACGCTGCCCTGATCCACGGCTGACTATTTGAACAACACCAACCCTGTGGGAGCGAGCTTGCTCGCGATAGCGCAAGGACAGGCGCTGATGCAGCGACTGATAAGGCCCCATCGCGAGCAAGCTCGCTCCCACAGGGATCTTCACAGGGCTTCCAACAGGGACGTCGTTCACCCGAAAGAATGCGGTTATCTCGTCATGATCTTCCAACAATAAGAGACCATCATGAACATTGACGCCAAGCCTGCTCCGAGTGTGTCCCTCCTCGACGACAAATCCGTGGTCGAGGGTCATTCGATTGATTTCATCCCGGAAAGCGAGCGCACCGACAAACTGTCGAGCCAGGGCCCGTTCTGGTTCCTCGGCAACTTCACCTTCTTCACCATGACCATCGGCTTCGTCGGCCCCAGCGTCGGGCTGACCGCGCTCTGGACCACCCTGGCCGGCACGCTGGGCATCATGTTCGGCACGCTGTTCATGGCCTTCCATGGTTCGCAAGGCCCGCACCTGGGCCTGCCGCAGATGATCCAGTCCCGGGCGCAGTTCGGTTATCGCGGGGTGATTCTGGTGCTGCTGGCGACGCTGTTCGTGTTCGCCGGTTTCAACATCGTCAACCTGGTGTTGATGATGCAAGGGTTGCACACGCTGTTCGGTTTCAGCCCCACGGCGATTGCGGTGGCAGTGACCATTCCGGCGGCAGTGCTGGCGATCCTCGGGCATGACTGGATGCACCGCAGCTTCAAATGGGCGTTGTACTTGTCGTTGCCCCTGTATGGCCTGGTGACCTTGGCCGTGCTGATGGGCTGGGTGCCGGATGCCGTGCTGCCGGCACTGGCCGAAGGCGAAGTGGCCCCGGCGCCATTGGGTTTCAACTGGACCGGTTTCATTGCGCAGTTCGCGGCGGCGGCGAGCTACAACATCGCCTACGCGCCGTATGTGTCCGACTACTCGCGTTACCTGCCGAAGAACACCTCCAGCGGCAAGTTGATTCTGGTGGTGTTCCTCGGTGCGTCGCTGTCCGGGGCGTGGATGATTTCCGTGGGTGGCTGGCTGGCCGATCACCTGCACTCCACCGACGTGCTGGTGGCCCTCGGTCAGGTTGGCAATACCGTGTCGCCGCTGATGGGCACGGCGGTGGTGGTCATCACCATCCTGGCGTTCCTGCCGGTGATCGCGATGAACATCTACAGCGCCAAGCTGACCACGCTGACCTGCGTCGACTCGATCAAGCACATCGAACCGACCCGCAAGGCACGGATCCTGGCCATCGGTTTCGTGATCCTGCTGCAACTGGGCGTGGCCCTGAGCATCCAGAGTTCGGGCAAGGGCCTGTCGGTGCTCGGGATCTATCTGGTGGTGATGCTGTACTTCCTGGTGCCCTGGACTTCGGTCAACCTCACCGACTACTTCTTCGTGCGCAAGGGCCGCTACGCCATCCCGCACTTCTTCATGCCCCACGGCAACATCTACGGCAACTGGGGCCTGCGCGGCATCCTCGCGTATGCCATCGGCTTCATCTCGATGATTCCGTTCTTCTACATCTTCGACGGCGTCGAACAGCGCGAGGTGTACGTCGGCCCGCTGGCCAAGGCCTTGGGCAGCATTGACATCGCCTGGCTTGTCGGGTTGATCGTCTCGGGCCTGGCGTACTACTGGCTGAGCCGCTCGATCGACCTCAAGCGCGAAGAAACCGTCATCCAGCACATCGAAAAAACCTGCCCGCAATACACCACCGGCGACTCGCTGACCAAGCCCTCGCTGCCGGTGTTCAACGAATCGGCAGCCCGGAGATAAATCATGGCCAAGCAAAAATACGACTACATCATCATCGGTGCCGGCTCTGCGGGTTGTGTGTTGGCCAACCGCCTGAGCGAAGACCCGGCGACCTCGGTACTGGTGCTGGAGTTCGGCGGCAGCGACCGCAGTGTGGTGATCCAGATGCCCAGTGCATTCTCGATCCCGATGAACACCAAGAAATACAACTGGCGCTACGAAACCGAGCCGGAGACTTACCTCAATGGCCGGCGCATCCACTGCCCACGGGGCAAGGTGCTGGGGGGCTCGTCGTCGATCAATGGCCTGGTCTACATCCGGGGCCACGCTTACGACTTCGACGAGTGGGAAACCCTCGGTGCCCAGGGCTGGGGCTACAAGAACTGCCTGCCGTACTTCAAGCGTGCCGAGAGCTACGAGGACGGCGGTGACAGCTATCGCGGGCAAACCGGGCCGCTGCATACCACCAACGGCAACCACATGAAAAACCCGCTGTACGGGGCCTGGGTCGAAGCCGGTGCCGAAGCGGGCTACATCAAGACCGACGACTGCAACGGTTTCATGCAGGAAGGCTTCGGGGCGATGCACATGACCGTGAAAAACGGCGTGCGCTGTTCCACCGCCAATGCCTATCTGCGTCCGGCCATGGGCCGCCCGAACCTGACCGTGATCACCCATGCCATGACCCGGCAGATCATCCTCGAAGGCAAGCGCGCAGTGGGCATCCGCTATGACCACGATGGCCAGACCCATGAGGTGTATTGCAATCGCGAAGTGCTGATTTCGTCCGGCCCCATCGGTTCGCCGCACCTGCTGCAACGCTCCGGCATCGGCCCGGCCGATGTCCTGCGCAAAGCCGGGATCGAGGTGCGTCATGATCTGCCGGGGGTAGGGGAGAACCTGCAGGATCATGCCGAGGTGTACATCCAGTTCGGCTGCAAGGAGCCGGTGACGCTCAACAGTAAAATGGACCCCCTGAGCAAGTTGCTGATCGGTCTGCGCTGGCTGTTGTTCAAGGATGGGCTGGGCGCCACCAATCACTTCGAGGCCGGTGGTTTCATTCGCTCCGACAAGGGTCTGCGCTGGCCTGACATTCAGTTCCACTTCTTGCCCGCCGCCATGCGCTACGACGGCAACAAACCGATCAAGGGCCACGGCTTCATGGTGCTCACCGGGCCGAACAAGCCGAAAAGTCGCGGCTATGTACGGGTGCGTTCCGCCGACCCCTACGAACACCCGGAAATCCGCTTCAACTACCTGCAACGGGAGGAGGATCGCGAAGGCTTCCGTCGCTGCATCCGCCTGACCCGCGAGATCATCGGCCAGAAAGCCATGGACCGTTTCCGCGACGGCGAAATCGCTCCCGGCCCACTGGTGCAAACCGATGAACAGATCGACGCCTTCGTCCGCGAAAACCTCGAAAGCACCTACCACCCTTGCGGTTCGTGTCGCATGGGCGAGGACGACATGGCGGTGGTGGATTCCCAGCTGCGGGTGCATGGCATTGCCGGGCTGCGGGTGATCGACTCTTCGGTGTTCCCGACCGAGCCGAACGGCAACCTCAATGCGCCCACCATCATGCTGGCGGAGCGGGCTTCGGATCTGGTACGCGGGAAGGAAATGCTGCCGGCGGCGGATGTGCCGGTGGGGCTGGTGGAGAACTGGGAGAACAGCCAGCGCTCGTCGTTGCCGGGGCGTAATGTGCGGGTTTGACTGGATTTCGCGGGCATCCCCAATCCCCTGTGGGAGCGGCGGTGCGACGTTTCGACTTGCTCGCGAAGGCGGTCTGACAGCCGACCTGATTTGAGGATGTACCCAGATTAACTGTGGGAGCTGGCTTGTCGGGTCGCCGCATCGCAGCGAAGGCGGCCTTACAGCCGACCTATCTTTTGCTGACCGGGTACATATCCGTTACTTCGGTAACGACCGCTTATGGTTTCGCCCTTACGGCGACTCACTTTTTTTTCAAACGCCAAAAAAAAGTAAGCAAAAAAAGGCTCGCCCCGAGCGTCCGGCCCCTCGCTAAGGCTCGGGGTTCCTTCGCTCCGGCATTCATCCGGGGACACTGCCCTCCGGTTTGCTTCGCTGCACCTACATG
>NZ_JABFMU010000027.1:11089-80300 GCF_013359695.1 Pseudomonas sp. C2B4 | reverse complement strand
AGGCATGCAGCAACGATAGGTTGTCGTTTTCCAGAATGCACAGCGCCGTGTCGCCGCGCTGCAAATGCAGGCGTGAACGCAGGGCGTTGGCAATGTGATTGGTCAGGCGATGCAATTCATCAAAGCGAAAGCGCCTGTTTCGCTCGACGTTCACCAACGCTTCCTGACTGGCATAACGTTGCGCTACCTGAGCCATGACCCGGGCAAAATTCATCTTCATTGCGGTCTCCGTTTGTTGTTTTGGCAGTTGGAATTCGCATTAGGAAGCGGGGCAGGGTACGGCGCGCCCCCCATCGGGAGAGGGGGGCTGCTCGCGGAGGCCGGTGCTAGGGTGTAAGGGGTAGGCACAAGCCACCATGAAAAATGCAGGAGCGGCACTATGAGTTCGATGCGAAGAATGGGGCAGAGGGGTGGAACACCCGGTTGTCTTTGGTCATTCCTTTATCGAATTGAAAGCAATCGCTTGTGCATTTGGGCGCGCACCTGCGCCAGGCTTTTGTGCAGGTGATTGCAAGTAAAATACGGAGCGTCAAACAGTGAAGAAAATACGGTTTGGGATAGTGCTGGCCCTCACTTGCTCAACCGGCGTTTGCCTGGCCGAGAACTCGGTACCGGTGACAGTGGACAATTTCGTGCGCGCGGAAACCGATCGCTACTTCAATAATTCAGTGTCCAGCGGTGGGTTTGGCGGTTGGCATCATGTGCGCGAACTCCTGCCAATCGACCATCAGTCGGTGATCCGGGGCAATCGGGATACGTTGTACTCGACCCGCGTTTTCGATCTGGATGCGGGCCCCGTCACCATTACCTTGCCGGACGCGGGATCACGCTTCATGTCGCTACAGATCATCAGCGAGGATCACTACACAACCACCGAATATGGCGCAGGGGCGCATAGCCTCGACAAAGACAAAATAGGTAGTCGTTACGTGCTTGCCGGCGTACGCACGCTGGTGGATCCCAACGACCCGGGTGATCTCGAGCGGGTCCATGGGCTGCAGGACGCTATAAAGGTTTCTCAACCGGGTGGTCCCGGCAAGTTCGAGATCCCGAATTGGGATAGGCAGAGTCAGGAAAAGCTTCGCAATGCGCTTCTGGTTCTCGCCAGTACCGTTTCCGATACCCGGCGCGCTTTTGGCACGAAAGAGCAGGTCGACCCCGTTCAGTACCTGATCGGTGCTGCTTCGGCCTGGGGTGCGAATGCTCCCGGGGATGCGATTTATCTTAACGTCGTTCCGCCAAAGAATGACGGTGCAGCCCTCTATACGCTGAAGGTGAATGATGTGCCTGTCGACGGGTTTTGGTCGATCAGCGTTTACAACGAACACGGTTACTACGAGAAAAATCCGTTTAATGCCTACACAATAAACAACGTCACGGCCAAGAAGGGGGCGGACGGTGCGGTGACGGTTCGTTTTGGTGGCTGTGATGGCAAAGCACCGAATTGCCTGCCGATCACAAAAGGCTGGAACTACATGGTGCGACTCTATCGCCCACGCACTCCAATCCTTGAAGGTGAGTGGCAATTCCCGCAAGCACAGTTGGCAGAGTGACTATCCGCAGGCTGTGCGCCATCCTTGGGGCTGGAAGGGCAAATCATTGGCGGTCGTATGTTCAGCGTCGATTCTTGTGGGCGGTATATTGCAAGAAGGTTGCCGAGACAGTGATGCAACGCAAGTTATATTCCAACTCAACTAAATTGTTGTTTAGTCGAGTTATATATTTTTCTTATTAATGGAAGAGGGTAACTCAGTCTGAACGCTACCTGATAGATATCGCTCAAGGTGACAACGTCAGTAGCTACTTATAATTAAATAACATCAATGGGGCACTTTCCAAATCGGATGCTTCAAAACGCGCGCAATTACCTGAAAGCTGCTGAGGTTCTGGACGCGCACAACCTGCCGCCACGTTGCCCAAGTCAATGCGTTGATTGGCATGGAAATCCTGCTCAAGAGCTTTATTGCCGTGCCGGACCAGCATCACGGTAAATGGGGCGAGACTAATAAACTCGATACCGTAGCGTTGACTGCGGCTCATCGGGATCTGCAAAGTACTGACAGAACCACTCGTAAATCCCCAGATAAGCGCGATCTGTTGACGTTGTTCCATGCGGTTGTCTGACTGATTCGTAGCGGCTTGGCTCTGAACAGCCAGGAAGATTCATTCGAGAGATATCGCGACGTGTTCACCAACAGCCAGTATCCGTATGAGTCGAGCAGCTGGAAATTTTCCGATCCGATACTGATGAGGTTGCTGCGGTGGACGCAGGCCAACATAATTGGTTTTTTACAAGGAGCAAGGTTCTCAGGATCCGTTCGTTGTGGATTACATCGCAGAGGTGCAGGTACGATCTGCACCAGAGTGATCGAGGGCTGCGCCTGGCTTCAAATCTGCCCACCAGACGCTCCCACGTCCGTACATATCATTACGCATAATGTATATTATGTTAAATCATGTGTCAGAGCGGAACTTTCCTTTCAGCTTCCCACCACGAGTACCCGCCCGAATCGAAGCGGCACCTTTTCCGCAGATCGATCCGCGTACCTGTGACCAGTACCTGCGGTTGCTGAAGCAGTACCTGTCTTGGAGCGCCACCCGTTACATTCCGCGCGCCCGTCAGACCAACCTGGCTAACATCGAGTTTAAGAGCCATATCATCAATGTTCGTCCCGACCGCACTCGTTACCGCAGCCTGACACATACGCAACTCCAGATCATTCGCACATTGATTGTCCCGGGCGCTGCGGTGAATCCGTTTCCGGAACGACTGCAGTTGCGCAATTGGCTAATGATTGAATTGCTGCTGGAGAATGGGTATCCGCCGTGGAGAGCATCTGAAGCTCTACACCACCGATATCAATCAGGGTTCTCAGCATGCCTATGTCAACATCAATGATCGCGAACATGACTCAAGCGCCCCCCGTGCTGAAGAGCCAGCTCTGAAAACGGACGGATAGTAGGTATCTCTGCGCAGTTGTATGAGGTCTATGAGTGCAATATTTCCAAAGCGAACGGCGCCCTCTGCGTGACGGCAAACCGATGAAAATGCCCAGCGTGCCTCGACAGCCTGGGGTCGGTTTGACAGTTAAGGAGGTTCGCCGTGACCAAATCAACTGATCAAGAGCACGCGTCACCCTCCTCCTCCTTTCCGGTCTACGTGTTCGAGGGGGCCGGCTCATTTAGGCAAAAGCGATTTCAACTCCTCGACAAGGTAGGCGCACGGCCTAATCACCTGGCAGTCCAACGGTGTGTTCTTGGCGTCGGGTGTCACTAGAGAGAGCCGCCCCCTACCCGATCGTCTACCCAAATATTGAACACCCGTGGTGGATTTCAGTGTCAGCCTGGGTCGATTTTCAATGGGGCCACCACAGTAGTCGGAACGTCGGATATGGCCACCTAATCGAGCCCATAACTCGGCGAGAGCACCGTGGGTCCGCTTATTGGCTAGGGGCGTAAGAATGACTGAAATCTGATGTAGTTCCGAGCCAAGGTTGGTAAGTGGTGTAGGTAGGCCAGATAAAGCTTCAAGACCCTGGGAGCAGGAATACTACGTTCCTCACCGCTTTGCAGTTGCACGCTCAGCCGCAGTCCACAGATCAAGCGTATCTGCGACGTATATCGTGTCCAGAAACCGCTGTCGATGATCGGCTCAAGCGTGTCTTCAGGGTCGAACTTGAAGGTAAGCCCTTGACCCGGTTGAATCGTTTGTCCTGAAGCGTCCGAGCCTTTGGCATCCCAATGCAACCGGTAGACGGGAGCGCACCACTGGATTTTGTTGAGGTGGAGGATTCTGTTTTGACGATTTCCGATATTGAAAACGATCTCCGGGGGATGGATCATATTTAGTCTCAGGTCGCCCCTCCATTGAAACCCGAGTTGCAAATAAGGCTGCGCGGGCTGCGGAGCCGTTATCTCTCGATATTCGGCGATGTGCCTTTTGAGTTTGTTGATAGCACGCCCGGCAGTGGCAACCGTTACGATCGACACCCCAAACGAAGCCGCGATCTTGATCAAAGCGCCCCAATCCATTCCCAGCCTCCGCTAACATTATCAGATTCAGACATTATCCCAGCGATGTAGGTGGGGCAATGATCACCAACGCGATCGGCGGGAAGCGGAAGCAATGATGCACGCGAAGGATTTGTAAGCGGGTAGCCAACACAGTTTGTGTTGCGCTTATAGATCGCCATAGATTGAATCTGGCGTGATGGCACAAGACACTTGAGAATTTGGGAGTAAAGAGGCGAATGAGCGGAAAAAAAACGGGTGGGAAGTGCAACTGGCTGATCTGGTCGCCCGGTATGGACGCTCCCTGAAGCAAGTACCGGCTGCAGTCTAAGTCGAACTGACCACGCTTCACGTCCTCCAACGAGGTCAAGTTCAGGCAGAGGCAATCATGGCTCTTCAAGTGTTCGAGGCGATCTACGCACGTCCCCTCGACCATCAACCTTCGTGCTGATTTCCAAGAGCGAGTAACCGGTATCATGCGGGACTGGATTCAACGCAAATACAACGAAACATCCGCGTCTAACCTCTTTTATGTTTTTTCCGTGACGATTTTCTTGCTGGGAATGGTGCTTTCACGCGTGCTCGGTGCCGTTGCGATGGACATTGCTGTAGTAATTGGTTCGGTCGGAGTTATAGGAGGTTTCATTTCGTGGTGTATGCCAGCGGTTCAATGGGTCAGCGCTGCATGGGAAAGTACGCTGGGGAAAACCGCTGTGGCCCTTCTTCATTTTGTAGTCCTTCTGGTCGCCACGGTGATGGCGCGGTCGCTTGTTTCCGAGTCGTTAGGTTTACCGCCACAAAGCTTTGACGTAACAGTCGGTTTTCTCATCGTCGCCTTCTATATCCCGGCATTGATGACTGTTGCGTCCATAGCGCTCCTTTTCTTTGCGATCGTGATGAGCATAGTGGGATTTATTCAGATGATGACGCTTAATTCGCTACAGATGCTCACCCCCGTACTGGAAATGGTGGGCCTAAAAAATAAGATTCCCAGACCCTCCTCGACTGCAATGCTCCATTCGTTTGGTTCGTTGATGATGGTGGTTGTACTGGTGAGTGGAAGCTCATACATGTCGGGCCAGCATCGTTCGTGGGTACATACGGTAGTGAAAGTGGTAGCAGTTCTAAGCGATTTTCAACTGGCAGTTAATTATCCGGGAGGTGAAGACGACGTGCGAATTCATCCTTTAGAGAACGGATTGGTAGCCTTTGCCAAAGTTGAAGATGACCGTAGCATTACTATTCACATTCGAAAGCAGGGAGACGAAATCGGGTCGCATCAGATCGGTACCTCAATTCCTTCCATCAAACAGATGACTAGCCCTTTGATTGAGAGCCTACGTTGAGCAACGTCTTGGTGATGGAGAACAGCACGCCCCGAAGGACTGGCATCATCGCTGAAGTAACTCCTGCCGCATGCCATCTGAATGTATTAGGCCCACCATCAGGGCCTGAACGCCTGCTTTTAAATGACTATAGAACTGAAAATCCACTGCTTGCAAAGGAGTAGGCATGAACACTTCACCCTTAGAAGTATCGAAAGCATTGAGCGAAGCACTATCAGGTTCCGAACACAAGGTGATAGCACTTTCAGGGAAATGGGGGGCAGGCAAAACCTTTCTATGGCGCAGCATTAAAAATGACTATGTTGACTCCCTAAATATCACAGCGTTTGGCGCGAAAAATATAGACGACATCAAACGAAAACTTTTGCAGGAATGCATGAGAAATGGCAGTCGCGGCAAAATCAATTTTCACGAGACCTTAGCATCCGCACTTGGCGAAATTTCGAAGAAATTCATTGGATTGAACGTCAGCGAAGCGGCGCTCATTGCCTTGCCTAAACTTGTAAAAAATAAAATCATAGTTATTGATGATATAGAACGAAAAAATACAAGCCTTGAAATTGACTCAATTCTTGGCTTTATCAATGAATACACGGAGCAATATGGCTGTAGATTCTTGCTTATTTTGAATACAGACAAAATACAGGACAAGAAAATATGGTACGACCTTCATGAAAAGGTTGTAGACAAGGAGGTCGTCTTCAATCCGTCTCCTGAGGATTGCTTCAATACCGCAGCTACAGGCTTTGATGCTCCATTCATGAAGGCAGCGAAGGATTTTTTCTGCCAACAAAAAATACAAAACATTCGAATTATCAGAAAAACGCTGACTGCCATTAGCCAGATTTTTTCCAAGCAATCTGATTTGCCTGAAAAGGCCTATGAGCTTTATGTCCCGACACTGGCATTTATAGGGGTCTGTCATTTCCGTGGCTTTAGTCACGAAATAACACTCGACTATATCGCCAACCAAACCTTCAGCGCAGAAAATAAAAATCAAGGCGACAACAAAGAATGGAATACCATAATCAACAAACTCGCCGTACGTAGAGACAAATTAACCGAGGCGACTCTCGACTTCTTCAAGTTCGGTCTGGTAGCGCATGAAGATATTAAAACTGTCCTTGAGCCTCTAAAGGCAAATATAAAAAGGATAGATTTTCGCACTGATTTCGAAAGCTTTATGATGGATATAGATTGGGATCCCGATCTGCCTGACGGGGCGGTATTAGAATACATTGAAAATCTTAAATCAAACGTTTACGAACTTGAGCCTGACCAGCTTTCAAAAATCTATGCAGTGCTTTGTCAGCACACGCTTTCTGATGCAGCTGAGCAGCTAGTATCGGCCTGGTTAAAATCCGCGGATGAAGATCCGAAAGTCTATAGCCGGCTGGAATACTTTAGAGCCGAAGGAGCACCTAAGCGCTTACAGGAATTTAAGGCAGCTTTACCGCCACCGCCAGAAAAAGTCGCGACCCTGCTAGAAGTTATCGAAAACGTACTATCCAGCGACGACCTGACACAAAAAATGGTAAACATTCTATCTAGCGCGAGTCAATCCGATTACGAGCAGCTATTGCGATCATTATCAAAAAAGAATTTAAAGAACGTGGTAGAGCTTCACTTTCGTCTAGGTAGTAAAAAGGATGAATCACATTGGCTCTTAGCAGTAGCTAGCTTTATAGCAGCATGCAAGAGTATATCCCAGAACAGTCCTGACTCGAGGCTCGGGAAGATCTTGCATAGAGAACTTCACTCCCGCAACATCTAACAGTCATGCCCTCTTCAAACGCGGAGCTTAGCTATTCGAATTCGTCACTCCGCGCCTCAGCCGCGACCCACGAGGCCATCTGGATTAAATCCCTGGAGGCCTCATGTTCACTATCAGTTCATGTAACAGCCCAATCAGCGTACCTGCATAGCACGTACCTGTGCCGGGATATTCAGGTCCGACTGAGACATCAGGTCGGCGAGGCTGTCATGCGGTGGTTTTTGCCTTCGCAGGCTTAATCATAAGCGCGTCAACACTGGCCTATACCACTCTAGGTGATTAGTCCCAGAGAGTCGTGGTGCATCCTTAACGCCTCAGGAGGAGGATGCATTTTGGAAGGACGTATCCATGGCTCAGCCCGCACGATGCCGCGAATCCGAGCCGAGCTCCAAGCGTCGAAATAGTCAAATCGAAAGCTCGCCGCCCGCTACCAACTGAACGTGAAAACCGTCATCAAATGGCGATCATGAGCCACTACTCGGGATGCTCGGATGGGGCTTGGCACGCCATGTAGTGCCAAGCTGAAAGCCTCTGAAGAGGCGATGGTGGTCGAGTTCCGGCAACGCGCGATGATGCCGTTGGACGACATGCTGGGTCACCTCCATGGTAATTCACCTACGTTGCGTTTTTCGACTACGCGACCAGGCGCAATGGCGGGGGGTTTCTACGTCAGAGAGTGCAGTCGTTACCGTACAAAATCCACACCGTCCTGACTGACGACGGCGTGGCGGTCGCTGAGCAGTCACGGTATCGCAACGGTGCGACCAATAGCTTCGGTGGACACATTTTTGATCGCGTCTGCCACGAGCCGGGCCGGTAATGGCGCCTATGAACATCAATCGATGAACAGCCGCATTTATTTCGAGAGCATTGATTCGGCAATTTCAGGTCCATGAGCTGCTTATGAACACATGACATCGCCCACTTAAATGTCACTGAGGTTGCCGGAACAACCGGGTCCGTGGGATAGACAGGAACATGCCAGCACCAAACACGTCGTCACACCCACTCATCAGCAAATCAAAGTATCGAGCGAATGGTCCCACCTTCAATACGCATGGCCATGCCGTTGAGTGCCGGCGATGCCGCAAGGTGCAGGACGCTGCAGGCCACCTCTTCGGGCTCGATCATGCGTCTGATCAGGGAGGTCGGTTCGGTTTCGTCAAAGTAATCGTTTACCACCTGTTGCGCCGAGATGCCCTTCTCTTGCGCGATTTCCCGGTGATAGCGCTTGACTGCCTCGGTATAGGTAGGCCCGGGCAGTATCGAATTGACGCGCACCGCAGTGCCCTTGGTCAACTCCGCCAGTGCCCTGGAAATACCCAGCAGGCAGGTTTTCATCGCACCGTAGTGAACCATCCACGGTTGCGGCTTGACGGCGGATTCACTGCTGATAAACACGATCGACCCTTGTCCGCGATCGAGCATGTCCTTCATCACAAGGCGAGTCATGCGTACACCGCTCATGACATTGACGTTGAAGTAATGAAACCACTGGGCATCGTCTGTTTCGAAAAAGTCCCTGACCTCGAATATCCCGACATTATTGATCAGGAAGTCGATCGGGCCGGACTCTTTGGCCATGTTGACCAGGCGCTCCGCCGCCCCGTCCTGCGTCAGATCGGCAACCAGGCCCTTGCTGGCCTCGCCCAGTTCTTCCACCGCCGCATTCACTTCGTCCGCCGAGAGCCCGCTAATGACAACGCTTGCACCTTCGAGGATGAAGCGCTGGGCAATGGCCTTGCCAATACCGGTCGCCCCGCCTGTGATGAGTGCGGTTTTGCCCGTCAGTTGATAATCCATGAAAGCTGCCTTGTTTGTTGTTATGTGCCAAATCTTGCCCCAGGCTCGGGCTGAAGTCTTTCAAGGGTTGCAGAAGACTGCTTTAACAAAACGCTGAAAATGAAGGCTTGACCTGCCGTCATGAAGGTTTGAGATGCGGGCCAATTCTCTCCAGCAGAAAATCAATAAAAACCCTGACCCGATGGGGTAGTTGCTGTCCCGGGCCGATAAACACCGCATGAATCGCCTCGGTTTCACCACTGTTGAATGGCTCCAGCAACGGCACCAGGCGCCCCGACTCGATATCGGCATTGATATGGAAGCTCGCGAGTCGAGCGATACCCAACCCCGCCAGCGCAGACTGGCGCATGCTCTCGCCATCACTGAGCAAGGCATTGCCTTTGGGTTCAATTTCGATGCGCTGGCCGTCGGCATCGCGATAAACCCACGCCTGCGAATGACGATGAAAACCAAAGCTCAGCCGATTATGCCGCTGCAGGTCATCCAGGGTTTTCGGCTGGCCGTAGCGTGCGATGTATGCCGGTGATGCCACCGTGATCATTCGGCTTTCACCCAGTCGACGCTGCACCAGGCTCGACTCCTTCATCGGTCCGGTGCGTATCGCGACATCCGCGCGTCGTTCCAGTAGATCCACGACGGTATCGGTCAGCTCCACGTTCAGGGTGATGTCCGGGTAAGCCGCCAGAAAATCAGGCAATTGCGGCAGCAGGCAATGCAGGCCAAACGGAAGATTGGCATTGACCTGAATCAACCCGCTGGGTTTGGCCACATTGCCAATATCCCGCTCGGCGGAGTCAATCAGTTCAAGAATCCGCAGGCACTCATTGTTGAACCGCTCGCCTTCGGCCGTGAGCTCGAGGCGTCGGGTGGAACGATGAAGTAAACGTGCGCCGAGTCGCGTTTCCAGACGGGCGATCAACTTGCTCACCGCCGAGGGCGACATGTCCAGACGCCGGGCGGCTTCCGAGAAGGTCCCCGCACTGACGACTCGGGTGAACACTTCCATCTCGCCGGAACGGTTGATGTCTTTGAGATTTAGCATGAACTATATTCACAGATACTTGTAGTTAGAGCAGTCTAGCTCATAAGCGGACCCCATCGTATCGTGAGGCGATTCCTTGACCAGGAATGACCGCGCCTTTGCTTCAAGTAAAGGCCGGGCAAACTCAAGATGCGAAGGAGACAGAACATTGAAAATTTTCGTTACGGGTGTGACCGGTTACATCGGCGGTTCGATTGCCAAATACCTGGTGGATGCGGGTCATGAAGTCAGTGGCCTGCTGCGTAACCCGGAACAGCGCAGTGCGCTGCTCGCGCTGGGCATCACCCCGGTGCTCGGCACCCTGGATGACGCTTTTATCCTCAGCGAACAGGCGCGTGCTGCCGACGCGGTGGTGAATGCGGCCAACTCGGATCATCTGGCCTCGGTTCAAACCTTTATCAACGCCCTGAGCGGCAGCGGCAAAGTACTGCTGCACACCTCGGGCTCCAGTGTTGTAGGCGACGATGCTCGCGGTGCTTATGAGCGTGCCGAGATCTTCACCGACGAGACGCCATTCACCCCCATGGACATCCGCAAGGATCGGGTCCACATCAACCAGGTCGTGCGGCGCGCAGGTGTCGAACAAGGTATTCGCAGCATCGTGTTTTGCCCGACCATGATCTACGGCGAATCGTTGGGGTTGCCGGCCAAAAGCGATCAACTGCCCAAGCTGTTCGCACAATCGCGCAAATATCGCGCCGGGGCCTATATGGGGGCCGGGGTCCATCGCTGGTCCAACGTGCACATCGAAGATCTGGCAGAGCTCTATCGCCTGGCCATCGAAAAGGCTCCATCGGCTTCGTTGTTCTTCGCCGAAAACGGCGAAGCATCGTTCCTGGAAATCGCTACATCCATCAGTAAGTCCCTTGGTTTTGGTGGCGAGATTCAAAGCTGGCCGGCGGATGATGCCATCGCCGAGCTTGGGGATTGGGCGCGCTTTGCCATCGGCTCCAACAGCCGCGTACGAGCGGTCAATGCGCGCACTCTGCTTGGCTGGAAGCCCAAGCGCGAATCGATTTTGCAGTGGATCGAAAACAGCGGCGTTCAATGGTAACAACCGCTGACTGTCGCGGTTCTGAAAGCTCACTTCGGTGAGCTTTTTTATGCGCTGGCGAATGCTTTTCCCAGGCAAATCACATCCATAAAAAAACGTGCAACCAGGGTGATCGTCAATGAAGACCCTCGTTGCACGTCAGGCCCAACAAGCCTAAAGGGGTAAACCGGTATGGCGTTACTGCCGATCAGTCAATCAGGTTGACCTGTGGGAGCGAGCCTGCTCGCGAAATCGATGTATCAGGCGAAATCATCGGCGATTGACACACCATCGCGAGCAGGCTCGCTCCCACCCGATATCCTGGTTCAGGCCAGCACCTCCAGCGCCACGCTTTCGATACCCGCCGCATCCAGCCGGTAATGCCGATAGAGGTGAGTCGGTGGCGCAATGAGGCTGTACTCGTCGTAGATTCCATGGCGTCGCACTTTCACCCCGATGCCCTCCTCCGCGATCACTTCACACACGGCACCACCCAAACCGCCAATGATGTTGTGTTCTTCAACGGTAAGAATCGACCGACTGTTGCGCGCCGCGGTCAGTACCGCCTCACGGTCCAGCGGTTTGATGGTGGTCATATCGATCACGCCCACCGAACGCCCGGCGGCATTCAAGGCTCGCGCCGCTTCAAGGGCGGGATGAACCGTGGAGCCGGTCGCGATGATGGTCAGTTCATCGCCGGTCAGGTGTACGGTTGCCTTGCCGAAGACAAAATCGGGAACGGTTTCATACACCACCGGATCACGGCCGCGCTGAATGCGGAAGTAGATCGGTTGCGGGTAGTTGGCTGATGCGAGTATCGCCGCCTTGAGTTGATTCCCGTCGGCGGGAGCAACCACCGTGATATCGGCAATCGAACGCATGATCGCCAGGTCTTCGGTGGCGTGGTGCGAGGTGCCATAGAAGCCCAGGGAAATCCCGGCATGGTGGCCGATCAGGCGCACCGGCAAGGCTGAGTACGCCACGTCCATACGGATCTGCTCGCAGCACAGCAATGGCAGGAAGGACGCAAAGGTTGCCACGAACGGCTTCATCCCCACTGCCGCCATGCCGGCGGCGGCAGACACCATGTTCTGTTCGGAAATGCCGAACTGCACGAATTTTTCCGGATGCAGTTCGGCGAATTTTGACAGGCCGTTGGAGTATTGAAGGTCAGCAGTACCGGCAACGATCGGCTCGCCTCTTTCAACCAGTTCGATCAAGGCGTCCGACAGGGCATTCAAGCTTGGTGTCTGGCTATTCAGTTCCCGGTACTGCCAGGAGTTGTTCGACAGCGGTGCGGTATTCATGAGTTAGATCACCTTGCTTTTGATTTCGTCGATAGCACGTTGCGCATCCTCGGGATCGAGATACCCCAGGTGCCAACCCGGCTCGGTTTCCATGTAGGAAACCCCTTTGCCCTTGACCGTATTGGCGATGATGCACACCGGCTGCGTGCGCGTCGTGTCGGCCTTGAGGCGTCGCAACAGGCGGGTGACTGCCGCGAGATCATGGCCATCGACCACATGGGTTTCCCAACCGAATGCAATCCACTTGTCCGCCAACGGCTCGATACCGATGACGTCGTCGACATTACCGTCGAGCTGATAACCATTGCGGTCGATGATCGCCACCAGGTTTGCGGTTTTATGGTGGGACGCCGACAGCGCCGCTTCCCACACTTGCCCTTCCTGCATTTCCCCGTCACCGAGCATCACGTAAGTGGTGAACGACTTGCCCTGCATCCGCCCGGCCAGGGCCATGCCCAGGCCGCCGGACAGCGCGTGACCGATGGAACCTGAGGAGAAATCCACGCCAGGGACTTTGCGCATATCAGGGTGGTCGCCCAGCGGATTGCCGAGACGCGTGTAGTTGTCGAGGATTTCCTTGGCGAAGAAGCCCCATTCCACCAACACCGGAAACAAACCGACGGCCGCATGCCCCTTACCCATCATGAAACGATCGCGGTCGGGCCATTTGGGCTCGGCGAATCGCAAGTCCATCACGTCGTAATACAGCGCGGCGAACAACTCGGCGGCGGAGAACACCGACGTGTAGTGGCCGACCTTGGCGATCTCGATCAGCCGGATGGTTTCCAGGCGAATGAACTGGGCTTTTTCCCGCAGGCGAGCCAACTCTTTCGCTGTCAGTTCAAAGGCGTGATCCGCGTTGTCGCGGAAATCTGTCAAATCAGTCATTTGTCGTGTCCAGGCGCATTACTAAAGTTTCGGCCGCATCCGCGATGCGGCCGCACACAAGCCCAGCGCAATCGGGTGATTACTGCGCTTTCAAGCGGGGTGTCATGTAGTCGTTGAGGCGCGGCATGACCTGCTGCGCGGTCAGTTGCATCGAGCGCCGCCACAGCGCTTCGTCGTCCCACTCGTGGAACGTGGTCATCAATGTGCCGAACGGCCCGGTCTGCTCACTGAACGCGACCAGTTGCTCGGTGACGGAATTGACGTCGCCGTAAATCACCATTTCCTTGATGCAGTGGTCGACCGTCACTTCCTCGTCGGTCATGTCGGGGCGGGTCTTGAAGATCTTGGTGTAATGGTTGGTGGCCAGGTTATCGATCATGTAGTCGAAGTAGCGCCGCAGCGTGCAACTCTCTTGCGCCAGGTAGTCCTCCGCCTGGGCCTGGGAGTCGGCAACGAACACCGAACGGGCCACGCGCCAATTGTTGGCATCGGCCTTGATCCCCGCACTTTCCGCGCCCTGACAGTAAGCCTGCCAATGGGACGCCACCGTTGCCGTCGGGTTGAAGTTGGCGGACATCAGGTCCCAATCCTTGGCGCCCGCCAGTTTGGCGGTGCCGGAAAACGGACTCATGGCCGTGGTTGCCACCCGTGGAAACGGCTTCTGGAATGGCGTCGGCATGTAGCCGATCTCCAGTTCGTGGTGCACCGAGTCCTTGAGGCTGACCTGGTAATGCTCCGAGGAAAAATCATAGGGTGCGCCCGAGTTCCAGATCGCACGGATCATCTCGTAGCACTCCACCATCATCTGCCCACGGTCCTTGCCGTTGCTGCCGTACACCTCGAAGTCGGAAGCCAGCCCACCCGGGCCGATGCCCATGATGAAACGCCCCTTGGACATGTGGTCGAACATCGCGGCATCGGCGGCGATTCGCGCCGGCAAATGGTGCGGCAGATTCAGCACGCCGGTGCACAGTTTCATGCGTTGGGTGAGCGGAATCAGGGTGGACAGAAATTGCAGCGCATTGGTAATCGGCTCGGTGCGTTGTGACGTGTGCTCACCGACCCAAAGCTCATCAAAGCCGACGCTGTCGGCATGGACGGCACAAGCGATGTCCTGATCGTACATCTCGTGATAGTCCCAGCCCTTGTGATGAAGTGGCTGCATGAACATGGCGAGTTTCATGTCGTTCTCCTGCTGTTTTCAGTGACCGGTGCGCAGCGAAACTGTTTTCGCTGCACACCGTTTTCATGACGTGCGCTCGTTTCGCAGGCGTGCCAGTGCCGGCGCTGCAAGTCGCAACGTTCAAGGAATGGGTTAAATATCCGGGGCAAGTGACGCGTGACATCAGCGCGTGTAACTCACCCTCAAATGCTTTGTTTGCGCTTCAACTTCCGTGCAGCAACCAGCCGCCGTCCACCAGCAAATCGATGCCTGTCACATAGGACGACAGCGGTGAAACCAGGTACAGCACCGCATCGGCGATCTCCCAGGGCTCTGCCGCCCGGCCCAGGGCGATGTTGCCCAGCACGTTGTTCTGCCGGTGCTGCTCGAGCAGTTCCGGCTCCAGGTTGCCCGGTGTCGCGGTCAAGCCTGGCGAGATCGAATTGACCCGGATGTTGAAGGTACTCAAGTCCTTCGCCAGGCTTCGGGTCATGGCCAGTACCGCCCCCTTGGAAGCGTCATAGGCGCAGTGATTGGCCATGGGCCGGTGACCGCAAATCGACGACAGATTGACGATTGCCCCGGCGCGTTTCTGCCGGCGCATCTGCCGTTGCGCGGCCTGAGCCCCCAGGAACACCGCACGCGTATTGATCGCGTGAAGTCCGTCCCAGAACCCCGCATCGACATCATCAATCGCCTTGAGCGGGTAGACACCAGCGTTATTGATCCAGATATCCAGGCCACCGAAACGCTCGATTGCCGTGTCCGCCAGCCCTTGGATGTCACTCGGACGACGGACATCGGTGGCGTGAAAGGCCACAGGAAATCCAGCCTCGATCAACTCACCGCTGCGCTCCGGCGCCAGACTCCCAATCAGCACATTGGCCCCTGCTTCGGCCAGGCGCCGACTGATGGCGAAACCGATGCCGCTACTGCCGCCGGTGACGACGGCGGTTTTACCGGACAAATCCAGCAATTGGGCAAAGGGGCGATACGGCAGCGCCTGGTACGGATCCGACATGTTTGATCCTCCTCGGTTAATGTCCGTCATCACGCGGTGGCCAGGGTCATGATGCTGTCGGGAGCAATCTGCGGCCGATGCAGAATGCCTTGGGAACAACCGCGCGCCATGACCATGACCCGATGGGACAGACCGATGACTTCCTCCAGGTCGGAACTCACGACAATCACTGACACCCCCGTTTTTGCGAGATTGATGATCAGCTCGTAAATCGCCGCACGAGCGCCCATGTCGATGCCTCGGGTCGGCTCATCGAGAATGATGACCTTGGGGTTACGCGCAATCCATTTGGCGATCACCACTTTCTGCTGGTTGCCGCCGGACAACTTGTCGAGCATCTGCCCCGCCACGCCCTTGATCCCCAGCGCCGCAATGCGTTCACGAGCGAATGCCGCTACCCGGTGATTGGCCATGACGCCGCAGGAGCTGAGGCTATCCAGGTTGCAGTAGGCCAGGTTCTCGGCAATCGTCTGGCTCAGCACCACGCCTTCGGATTTGCGGTCCTCCGGGATCAGCACGACACCGGCGTGGATCGCCGCCAGCACGTTGTTGGCCGGTAGCGGTCGATCCCCCATCATCACCCTGCCCTGGCTCAACCCGCTCAACCCGGCGATCGCCTGGACCAGCTCCGTTCGACCGGCGCCGACGATGCCGGCAATGCCGAAAATTTCCCCGGCCTTCACTGAAAACGACACATCGTGAAAGCGCCCGGCCTTGTCCGACAGCTGCTCGACGCTCAATACCACCGCATCCCCCGGGGCCGGCAACTCCGGAAACAATCGGTCGATCGGGCGCCCCACCATCTGCGACACCAGGACGCCGACATCAGTCGCGCCGCTGTCGTGACGTGCGATCAGGTGACCATCGCGCATGACCACGACCTTGTCGGCGATCCGGGCGATCTCGTCCATGCGATGACTGATGTAGATGAAGGACACGCCCTCGCTCTTCAGTTCTTCGATCTGTTTGAACAACAGGTCGGTTTCATCCTTGCCCAGCGCAGCGGTCGGCTCGTCGAGAATCAGCAGACGCGAGTTGAGGGTCAGGGCCCGGGCGATTTCCACCAGTTGCTGGGCGGCGATCTTCAGTTGCCGCACCGGTGTGTCCGGCGAGATATCCAGGCCCAGGCGCCGCAGTTGCTTCTCTGTTTCACGGAACATCTTCTTGCGGTCGATGATGCCGTCGCGGGTCGGCAGATGACCGAGGAAAACGTTCTCCGCCACGCTCAAGTCAGGCAGCAGGTGGACTTCCTGATGGATCATGTTGATCCCCAGCGCCATCGCAGCCCCCGGTCCACTCGGCGCATAGGGCTCACCGGCCAGGAACATCGTGCCTTTGGACGGCGCCAGTGCGCCGGCGACGATCGAGGAAAAGGTCGATTTACCCGCACCGTTTTCCCCCAGCAACGCCACCACTTCTCCATAGCCGATATCTAGGCTGATATCTTCCAGCACCCTGACCGAGTTGAATGACTTGCCGATGTTGCTTGTACGGAACAACGGCTCCCGGGCGGAATTGATCGCACTCATGACTTGCCCTCCCTTCACCGGTCTCAAGGATGTTGCTCAAGGAAGGTGGCTGCGTTTTCCCGGGTGGTGACGAAGGCCGGCAACAGCTGCGTCTTGGTCACCGGTTTACCTTGCTGCAGATCGACGGCGGTACGCAACGCGGTACGTCCCATTTCCACGGCTTGCTGTGTGATGGTCATGTCCAGTTTTCCATCGCGAATCGCTTCCAGGGCCGATGGCAACCCGTCATAACCGAACACCCAGACCTTGTGATCGATGTTGGCCACCTTGACCGCCTGAACCGCACCGAGCGCCGGCGCATCGGAGCGACCGATGAACACGTTGATCTTCGGGTTCTTCTGCAGCATGTCCTGGGCGACCTTGAAGCCGTTGTCCTGCAGCCAGTCGGTTGGTTTGCGGTCGATGATCTTCATCTCCGGCGCCTCGGACAGCACCGCATCCAGGCCTTTGGCCCGAGCGACTTCAGTGGAGTCGCCAAGCGTCCCTTGCAGCAGGCCGATTTCAGCCTTGCCCCCCGTCAATTTGATCATTTGCCGGGCCAGTTCGCCCGCGGCGGCCAGGTTGTCGGTGGAGATATAGGCATCGCATTCGACGTTTTTCGGAAAGTTGTCGATGCAGATCACCGGCACACCCTGCTGTCGCGCCAAACGCACAGGGACGGCCGAAGCAGCACTGCCCGTGGCGGTGTACAGCAGCACATCGATGCCTTTGCTCAACATGTCCTGAATCTGGCTGACCTGGCGTGCGGGATCGGCCTGTGCATCGGCCACCAGTACATTCTTGATGCCGAGGGTCTTGGCTTGCTCCATGACGCCGTCCCGGACCATCAGGTAGAACACCCATTGCAGGCTGGGAATCGACATCCCCACGGTGATTTCGTCCGCAGGTTTGCCTTGAGCGTAAGCGCCGGCCGACATCAGGCAGCCCAGCAAGGGCAACCACAGGAAACGAAGCGAAATAGCAGACAGGTTCATGGTTATTACCTTTTTATTGTGTGTGTGGAACGAGGCCGGTTCTGGTCAACGGCCCGGGATCAGTCAGCCTTGCGCTTGAGCAAGTCGAGCATCACCGCAAACGCGATCACCGCGCCGATGACCACTTGCTGGACGAAGGGGGAAATGCCGGCCAGGTTCAGGCCATTGCGCAGGACGCCGATGATCAACACGCCGATGATCGTGCCGACCACACTCCCCGCGCCGCCCTTGAGGCTGCCACCGCCGATCACCACGGCAGCGATCACATCCAGCTCGTAGCCGACACCCGCGCCGGCGCCGGCGGTGTCCAGGCGGGAGGTCATGATGATGCCGCCCAGGGCCGCACAAATGCCGGAGATGATGTACACCGCGCTGGTGTAGCCCTTGACCCGGATGCCGGCGAGTTTGGCGACCTTGCTGCTACCGCCGATGGCATACAGGCTCCGACCGGGCACCGAGAACTTGAGAACGAACCAGAACACCAGCGCCAATACCACGAAACAACTGACGGTGAGCGACAGCACGCCGCCGTAGCGAATCACCGAGAGGTTGCTGAACCATTCCGGGAATCCGCTGACTTGCGCACCGTCCGTGACCATGTAGGCCAGGCCGCGGGCAATGGACATCATTGCCAGCGTCGCAATGAATGACGGGAGGCCAGCCCGAACCACCAGCAGGGCCGTGGTCGAGCCACACGCTGCACCAACGGCTATCGCGCCGAGCATGGCCATCCACATCGGCAGGCCGAGCACCTGTTCGAGCCAGCTCATGACCATGATCGCTACCGCCAGCACTGCACCCACTGACAGGTCGATGCCACCGATGAGAATCACCAGCGTCATACCCAGCGCCATGATGCCCAGCACCGTTACTTGATCCAGCACATTGAGCAGGTTACTCAAGGTCAGGAAACTATCGGTAAAGAAGGTTAATACGGCACATAGCAATAAAAGTCCGACCATCGGACCTGCCACGCTGTTGTCCAGGCCGACCCACTTTGGAATCGACCCGGACAGTCTTGTTTTTGCCAACAACTGATTGTTCATACCCACATCCACTTCTTATGTAATTGTTATAAGATCGAGCAGTGCGCGACAGCGATGAATTAACGACCTAACTCCCGATAACGCCCCTCCATATAGAGAAGTGGCTCGCTTAGTGATTGCGTGATCACGTCAATGACATTACCGATAATCACGGTATGTGTACCGTGTTCAATCTCCTGCACCACTTCGCAAAAGATCGCGGCCTGGGCGTCCGCCAAGTAACGAATACCGTGAACCCCGGTACGCCAATCACCCTCGACAAAGCGCCGTTCGCGCAGATCGGGCTGGCTGAAGATTTTGCAGATCGGCTCGTGCCGGCTTTGCAGCATGTTCACGCAGAACAGCCCGGAACGCTTGATGATCGGAGAGGCGCTGGCGCTGCGGTTGACACAGACAAGCGCCGACGCTGGGTCCATCGATACTGAGGAAAAGGCGGTCGCGGCCAGGCCGTGGTGCTGACCATCGTCATCACGTGTAGTGATCAGGGTTATGGAAGAGGCAAAGCGGCCCATTGCCATTTTGAACTGACCGGCCAGGTCTATCGAAGGGGCGGCCTCTTGATATTGAACACGCATAGCATAAACCCTCTTTTTATTGTGACTCACAGGCACTGACTTGCATTATTAACAATCAACCGAACTTTTCTATTCGATTTTAGGGAATTGGCTTTTCACTAAAGCTGAAAGATGAACCCAACAACAAACATATTTGAATTCGCTTCACAGATGCCCTGGAATCCCTATCCCAAAGCGCTTGCGCATTTATTCGCACTAACTGTGGCTTCTTTGATTAGATGGTTTTTGCTGAATAATTGGCTGATACTTTTCGAACAATAAAATGCAACTTTCACGAGGCTCAATCCCCATGGTCGATCGATTGCAGGACATGCGGCTGTTTCGTCTCGTCGTTCAGACAGGTTCGCTTTCAACGGCGGGTCGGCAGATGGGCCTGTCGCCAGCCGCCATGAGCGGTCGACTCAAGGCGATGGAGGACTTCTATGGATTGCGCTTGCTCAAGCGCAACACCCGAAGCTTGAGCCCCACCGCTGAAGGACAGCTGCTGTTTGAAAATGCGCAGAAAATTCTCGAGGAGGTCGACAACCTCGACAGCATCATCAAAAACGGCCACAGCGATCTGCTGGGCACTATCGGCCTGACGTGCCCTACGGATCTGGGTCGGCAGTGGATCAGCCAGTTGGTCGACAGCTTCATCAGGGAAAATCCCCATATCCGCATTCGCCTGTTTCTCACCGACCGCGTACTGGACTTTGTCGAGTCAGGCTCGGACATTGCGATCAGGTTCGGCGACCTTCCGGACAGCACGCTCATCGCCCGCTCCCTTGGCGCGGACCGGCATATCGTGTGCTGTTCTCCGCAGTATCTTGAAGAGCACGGCGCACCGCTCAGCCCTGAAGACCTGCAGCATCACAACTGCCTGGTACACCTGAGTGCGGATTTCACACTTGATCGGTGGAGATTCATGGACAAAGGCGTGCCGACCACCGTTCAGGTCAAGGGCAATCGGCTGGCCAATGACGGATTCACCCTGCGCCAATGGGGCGTTCAGGGCTTGGGGATCATCTGGAAGTCGGTCTGGGAAGTGGCGGACGACATACAGGCCAAACGGTTGATCCCGTTGCTTGAAGACTATCAATGCCCCAGCACCGGGTTTCACCTGCTGACCGAGGGTGGGAAAAAGCTACCGTTACGCGTCAAGACTTTCGTCGATTTTGCCGTGCAGTACTTCAAAAAGCTCGATACGCCATCGCGACCTTATGTGGAGGGAGCAAGCAACCTTTAAGGCCCTCCGTCCATGATTTCATTCCCGCCTGCGATCTTTACAACAACCGGTCATCCACCTGATACCGCGAGGCGTCAGACTCCCACAGGGCGTTGATACAGGCGTCCCCGTCCTCCTCCGTTACAGGTTCAAGCGCTAGCGGGTCCAGCAAGCGGCTGTCGACCAACGCGAGTCGCACAACTCCGTTTTTATCGAGGAACGTTTGTGCCAAGCATTCGCATAAAGATTGCGGTAAGGCTGCCATGGGAGGCTCTATGTCGGCATTCTCAAGCTCGATCTCGAAACGCGCGGAACACGTATTTACCAATTCCTTCAACGCATGAGAGGCAATGTGATACGCCGCGAAATAAAACGTCGTCAACGCCAGCAAGATCAGCAGCAGGAAAATCGCTTCACGTTTCCACTGCCCTTTGCCCGGCCGACGCAGTTTTCCAAGTGTTGCACCTCTGCCCCTCCACCAACCTTGCACCACGTGTATCCCAATCAGCTTGTTGATGCTCATGACAAGCCCCTCACCCACGTGTGACAAGAGCATGGAACCAACAACAAGATGCCGTAATACCTGGTCCTGTCGCTCTAGATCGCCAGAATGCTGCAAGGCACCTGATACAGGATGTGTTCGGTCGTGCTGCCCAAAAGCTTGTCCAGGCCACGAGACTGGATTCTGCCCATCACGATCACATCCACACCGTGCGCATTGGCAAACTCACTCAGTACCGAAACAGGGTGCCCCTCAATGAAATGCCAACGGTCAGGGGGCACACCATATTGATCAGCCAGGTCGAGGAACGATTTTTCCAGTTCCCCGCGCAACTGACTGCCAAGGTCCGAAAGCGTCAAGCCACCGCCGCCCATGTCGCCCAGATAGGCGGTCGATATGTCGCAGGCGAACAGCAGGTGCAATTCGGCCTCACACTGCAAGGCGAGACCGGAAGCCTGCTTGATGATCCGCTCATTGAGCTCGCTGCCCTGAGGCTCGGTATTCGAAACGTCAACCGCTGCCACCACCTTGCGCGGCAAGGCAAGCCCTCCTTCACCGGCCAGATACACCGGGACCGGGCAATGGCGCAGCAAGCGCCAGTCCAGCGGAGTGAAAAACGCACGCTTGAGCGCGGGTTCATGCTGCACTTGCTTGATTAACAAGTCCGGCTGCATTTCCGCGACGTGATCAAGAATGTCCTGCTGCAGGTCATCGGCCCAATTCGCCTCCGTTGTCACGTCGATTCCCCTGCCGCGCAGGTTTTTCGCCTGGTCCTTCAACCAATCGCGATGGTCTTGCAGGTAACACTCGCGAGCCATCTCCCGGTCGCCCTCTTCGAGCAGCGACAGCAGTTTCCAGGAAGGGATCAAGGCGGCAATGTGCAAACTCGCACCGCTGGCCTTGGCCAGGGCCGCTGCGTGGCTTATCGCCTGGGAATGGCGCAGGGCCGGGTTGATGATCAGTAATAACCGTTGATATTGGCTCATGATCCGACTCCAGACTGAGGGGACTCCGCGCTTACAATCGCCCTCTACGCGGGCAGCTGGTTTGTCCTCGCACAACAGACACCAGCGTTTCCCGTTCAGAGTCCTCTGTTCATGCCGTCCAGGCGTTGATTTATATCAAGTGTCCGCGCAAGTGCGCGTATCGGGCACAACTCGGGTGCGTCGGGTCTACACTGCGGTATTGGTCGACCGCCATGTTTGCCAACAGCCGATTCATGCCGACATTGTTGGGGTGAGGCGCATTTGATATCCGGCCTCCCAGGAGCTTATGCATGCTTGTTCAGCCCCCGCTTCTTTTTGCCCTGCAAGGCACTGAACGCTATGCAAGCCGCGTCGCCCAGCGGCTTGGCTGCCCATTGGCGCGCCACGAGGAGCGTGATTACGAAGACGGCGAACATAAGTGCCGGCCACTGGATTCGGTGAACGGACGCGAAGTCGTGGTGTTCCATTCCTTGTATGGGGATGGCCAGCAGAGCGCAAACGATAAGCTGTGCCGCCTGCTGTTCTTCTGCGGTGCACTCAAGGATGCCGGCGCTCGTCACGTGCAGGTGGTGACACCCTACCTCTGCTACGGGCGCAAGGATCGTCGCAGCCAGCCTCAAGACCCCACCATCACGCGTTATGTGGCCACTTTTTTTGAAGCCAGTGGCGTGGATCGCCTGATCGCCCTGGACGTGCATAATCCGGCAGCGTTCGACAACGCCTTTCGCATTCCAACCTGGAATTTGCAGTGCACCGAACTGTTCGCCGAGCATTTCGCCGGGCTTGTCGGCGACGCCGAAGTGGTTGCGGTTTCCCCGGACTCAGGGGGTACCAAGCGCGCCGAGCAGTTTCGTCAAGCCCTGGAGCGGCAACTGGGCCGTTCGGTCGGCAGTGCCCTGATGGAAAAGCACCGCAATCAGGCCACGCTGACAGGCACCCTTTTGATCGGCGAAGTCTCAGGCAAGACAGCCATTGTTTTCGACGACCTGATCAGCACGGGTGAAACGCTGAAACATGCCGGCCTTGCCTGCCAAAAGGCGGGTGCTGTCCGAATGTTCGCAGCCGCCACCCATGGTTTGTTTACCGCAGGCAGTCGGCTGTTCGACCCACCTCTTTTTGAACACATTGCAATCACTGATTCCGTGCCCCCGTTTCGCTTGCCGCCTGACGGTGTCACGCGCCACGTGCGGGTACTCGACAGCACGGCCCTTACCGCGACCTTGCTGGCGGAGAATGGAGCCTTTGATCAGGTCTGAGCATTTGGGAAATCGATTGGGGTGAGCTCAACACCATGGCCGTTTCCCAGAGCATTCGGGGGAGCGTTATTGATTGCGCCTTTTGGCTCAAGGCGAGTTGATTTTTATCAACTCCAGGTTCGACAGTGCCCCTTCAGTCAGACGAGGGTAAGGGTTTGACGATCATCAAACTGCACGGTGCCCGGTTCAACACGCTCTCGGCGGTACTACCGATAAACCAGTCACTCCCGTGGGGATAAATCGTACCCATCACCACGATGTCAAAGGCATTCTGCCGAGCAAAAAGTCCGATTACCTTGTGGGGGGTGCCTGTCAGCGAATGTCGGCATGTCATCTTGATGCAATAGCGTTCAGCAAGGACCTCGAAGGCTTCTTGCTGGGCATCCTCAATCGCGTCTCTCAAACTGTTGTCCAGACTGCCTGTCGGTACACTCATCAACGTATCGTTCAACACCGACCAACGACTGACATTGAGCACGTGCAGCGCGGCACCGCAACTGGCCGCCAGCGTCGAAGCAAGGTCGAGTATTCGGTCATTCAAACCCTGAGTCAGTTCTTCCAGGTGGGACAGATCGATCGCCGCGAGAATTTTCAGCGGTTGGGGGTGCGCGGCACTGGTCACCAGGTGCAAGTGCGCCGGACACTCGCGCAGCAAGTGCCAGTCCAAAGGTCGATGAAAGGCCCGGTCGAGAGCCGGCACGTAATGAGTATCCTTGATCACCATATCCGGATGAAAGTCATTCACGTACTCAAGCACGTGCGTCAGGTTCGATCTGGCCCAGACCACTTCTGTGGTCACCTGCATGCCGACGCATCGGTGAAACCGGGCTTGCTGCTCCAGCCAATGACGATGCACTTGCAGATAACCCTCCCGAGCACGGGCCATCGCATCGTGGTCAAGCAAACCCGCCACCGCCAGTGCCGGGACATAGTCGAACGCGACAATATGCAAAAACGCACCGGTTGCACGGGCCAGCGCATAGGCACGTTCAAATGCCGGGGTAAGGGTCATTTCGCCAGGGGCTATCAATAGAATGCGTTTGAGTTTGAGCATCATGTGCCTCTCCCTGAAACGTTTACCTGGAAGATTGCAAATCTGATGTCGCTCATTGCAATTCTCCACCCGCCTCTACGTCACCGATCAATATGAGTTGATTGTGTGAGTCTGGAGGCGTTGGAACTTGATTTACCTCAAGTTTCAACGCAGCGACTACCGGGCTATTCAAATCCGTTCAACTGCTGATCCGGAACGCAGCAAGATGAGGATCCACTCGTCGAATCCCTCAATTTATGACGTGTTCACCCCCGTCGATGGCGATCGAGAAACTATGCTTGATTAGCTGATATAGAAGGCTTCCATGTGAATGAAACTCGATCCTATCGCGACCAACATCTCAAAGCTGCCTGTTCCAGTTGCAGCGTGTTGGAGTTGTGCTTGCCGCTTGGCTTGACCGGTGTGGAAATCGAGCGTCTGGACACACTGATCACGCAACGACTTAAGGTCAAAAAAGGCGCAGCGCTCTACCGCGCAGGCGATCCATTGCGCTCGCTGTATGCCGTCCGAATCGGTTCGTTCAAAACCAGCGTGCTTTCGGTCGATGGCCGCGAGCAAGTCACGGGGTTCCAGATTCCAGGTGAAATGCTCGGTCTGGACGCCATCAGCACGGATCTGCATACCTGCGATGCGGTTGCCCTGGAGGACAGCGAGGTCTGCCCCATCCATTTTGCTCATCTGGAAAAACTTGCCCGAGAGCTGCCTTCACTGCAGCACAACCTGAACAAAATCCTCAGCCGGGAAATCGTTCGCGATCACGACATGCTGATGATGCTGGGCAACATGAACTCGGATGAACGCCTGGCCGCTTTCCTGCTGAATATGTCGCAACGCTTGAGCTCTCGCGGTTATTCCTCCCGCCACTTTGTGCTGAAAATGCGTCGGGAGGAAATAGGCTCTTACCTGGGTCTGCGCCTCGAAACCATCTGTCGGGGCATCGCGCACCTGCGAGACCAAGGTTTAGTGGAAATAACCGGCCGCGACGTGAATATCATGGACCTGGACGGGCTCAAGCAACTGATCGTGGGCTGCCATCGTCACCTGGGATGACACCTGCCGTCCGCAGAATCTTCAGGCGTGCCATGGTTCTGCATCGCCCCGGCCAGCCGTTACAACTGCAAGCGCGTCCCGCTACCTGACCGCCAGTATACTCCCCGGCACCGAGTACAGCGCTCGCTCGGTATTGCTGCCGATCAGCCGGTCGATTCCCACCCGATGCACAGCACCCATTACCACCACATCCGCCAAGTATTCCTCGACGAATCCACTGATCACGGGGACCGGCAACCCCATAACGAAATGACGTCGTTCAGGTGGCACGCCGTAGCGTTCCGCCAGTGTAATAAACGCCTCGTGCAAGGATTGACGCAGCGCCTCGATAAAGTCCATGCCCCAACCGCCCCCAGCCAGTGGCGCGTCGCTGTTGAAGACCGGCGACAAGTCATAGGCGTACAGCAGGTGTAACGGCGCATCGCATTGCAACGCCAAGGCGTTGGCCGTCTGGATGATGGTGTCGTTCAAACCACTGATCTGTGTCGACGGATCGAACGGGTCCACTGCCGCGACGATCCGGTGTGGCAAGCTGTAACGGACCTGGTTGACCAAGTGCATGGGAATTGGGCATTCACGCAACAAGTGACAATCGAGCGGGGTTATGAACACCCGCTTCAGCACGGGTTCAAGGGTTACATCCTTGATCAGCAGGTCGGGCTGCAGATCTTCGACAGTTTTCAGAATATCCAGCAGCGCATGGGTGGTGAAGACGGCTTTGACCGTCACCTCCAGCCCCAACTCGCTGAGGCGATCGAACTCTTCCGCCTCCCAGCGGCGGTAGCGACGCAAATAGCGCTGCTGTTCTGCATCGTCAACTTTTTCATCCCACAAATGCACCACCGGCGTCGGTTCGACAAAGGCCCGTACATCAAGAAATGCCCCGGCGGTCCTGGCCAGCGCGACGGCACGCTGCACGGCGGGAGACTGATGCAGGCTTTGATCGACAATCAGCAGCAACCGTTGATATTGACGACTCATCACACACCTCCGTTCGACCCCGGTCATCACGTACCGGCATGCGTCAACACTGCGCCCTGATACCTCGTGCGGGTTGATTTACATCAAACACGCGCGAATTGACGCCCCTGTCACCAGTCTCTGATCCAGATCAAATTCCAGCGTGCACGGCGGCGTAGAAAGGACTCAAACGCGTTTTTTTGCCGCTCGCCAACCTTCAAGAAACGCACTGGAGGAATACCCCATGCTCACCGTCAAAGACCACAATGATCGGGCCGCGGCCACCTACGCCGCAGTCGACGGCCAATACTGGATCGAAGCGGTCAGGGACGGCCGCCACGTGCTGATCCGGCCGCTGGTGGAAAAGGATCGCGACCGTGAATATGCCTTCATCAAACGGCTATCTCCGGAGTCCCGGCACATGCGTTTTCTTGCGCAGATCAATGAGCCCGGCGCTGCGATGCTCGATCAGTTGATGGACACCGACAACAGACAGCGCGTGGCCTACATCGCCCTGGTCCACGACAACGGTCAACTGGTCGAGATCGGCATCAGTCGCTACGCGGCCACCGGCGAACATGCATGTGAATGCGCCGTCACGGTCGCCGATGAATGGACCCATCTGGGCCTGGGTACGTTGCTGCTGGAGCATTTGATCAAGGCCGCCCGCCACAACGGTTATCGCCAGATGTATTCGGTGGACGCCGCCAGCAATGCGCACATGCGCGACCTGGCCAAGGCATTGGGTTTCGAGACGTACAATGATCCCGAAGATACCCGTCAGGTCATCCATCGCCTTTACCTGTAAAAAATCGCTCCGTGATGTTCCGGCCAACGGTCCATCGCGGGGCGATCCAATCCTCAGGATTGCAGCACTCGTCCTGGCTTGATCGCCAGCACACTGCACGGCGCCCGATGTAAAAGCTGTTCGGCCGTGGTGCCTAACAGTTTACTCAAGCCTTTGTGTTGTACTGTACCCATGACGATGACATCAGTGCCGTGGTCGGCGACGAATTTACAAATGCTCGCCACGGGTGCACCTTCCTTGAAGTGGCGGCGTTCCGCAGGTACGCCGTGGCGTTCAGCGGTGGCCGCAAACGCCTCCTGCTGAGCCGTTCCCGACATTTCATAAATCCCGGTGGCCAGCGGCAATGCGGCAAAGCCCATGTCCTTGACGTATTCAGCCGTCCAGTCATAGACGTGCAGCAATTCAAGACCGGCCTCACAGACGGCCGCCAGTTTCGCCGCCGCGTCGATAATCCGGTCGTTGAACACAGGGTCCTGATCTTCATCGCGCAATACATCAATGATGGCCAGTACGTTACGCGGCCGGGGATTTAAAGGTGTGGTCACCAGATGCACCGGTACCGGACAATCACGCAGCAGCTGCCAATCCAGCGGTGTGAAAAACACCCGTTTCAACGCCGATTCTTCCTGGGCGTCCTTGATGATCAGCGCCAGCGGCATCTCGTTGATGAAGTGCAGGATCACTTCGAACGGATGCTGTACCCACACCACCTCACTGGTGACCTCGACGCCATGTTTGTTCATCAACCCTGCCTGATTGGCAAGCCATTGCCGATGGGTTTGCAGATAGCCGTCCCGGGCCCGGTCGAACTGTTCCGGGGCGAACAGTCCGGCTATCGCCAGGGTCTGTGAATAGTCAAACGCCATGATGTGCAATGGTAAATGCATCGCCAGCGCCAAGGCCGCGGCACGGTCGAACGCCGGGGTACGGGTCATGGCGGAGGGAGCGATCAAGAGTAAGCGTTGAGTCTGCGACATGCGGCACCTCGGCACGCGGCCATTTCAATCCAGTATTAGAGCTACAGATTGATTGCCCACTGTTCTGACCACTTGATTTTTGTCAGTTACCCGCGCGATGTCCGTCAGGACACCCCCATGCCCGCCCGCATCGCCAGCGTCAGCTTGCACCAGGCCTACCTCCGTTCGACATCGAGATTCGCCCCGCCTACCTTCACGGCGTAATGGCGACCTTCATCACACCGTCCCGTTGGTGAGCAAACAACTCATAAGCCGCCTCGATATCATCAAGTTTGAAACGGTGAGTCACCAGCGGCGACAGGTCCACGCCGCCGCCCTGCACCACCGCCATCAAGCGGCGCATGCGCTCTTTTCCGCCGGGGCACAGTGTGCTGACAATGCTGTAGTCGCCCAACCCTGCGGCAAAGGCGTCGAGGGGAATACGCAGATCGCTGGAGTAAACGCCGAGGCTGGACAGTCGACCACCCGGACGCAGTACCCGCAGTGCGGATTCGAATGTCCCCTGGGTTCCCAGTGCCTCGATGGACACATCGACACCCCGGCCATCGGTCAGGGCCATGATCTGCTCGACCACACTGCCGTCCTTGAAATTGACGACATGGGTCGCGCCCAACCGTCGCGCGACGTCCATCCGCTCAGTCACGGCATCGACGCCAATGATCGTCGTCGCGCCTTTAAGGCTCCCCATCTCAATTGACAAAGATCAAACCCTCCGTCCCGGTCAGCAGCAGGATACGTGCAAGGCTTTACTGCCCAACATCTCAGCCATTGGTGCAGCCCATTGCGTGAGTACCTACCGGAGGTCTGTCATGTCTGATCAATCACGTTTCATGCTGATCGTTTCACCGTTGATGGAAAACAGCCCTGCCTTCGACCGGGCCGCCGCTCTGGCCAAGGCTTCGGACGCGGCACTGCACATCGTGGCGTTCGATTACCTCGAAGGGCTGGCGACGGCTGGGATGGTCAACGAACAAGCGCTGGAACAGATGCGGCTGGGCTATGTCGAGCGCCATCGCCAATGGCTTGAAGACCAGGCTAGACCGTTGCGCAAAATCGGGGTTCACGTCACCACTGAAGTGGTGTGGGTGGAGCGGCCATTGCAAGAAATCCTCATTCATCTGAAAGAACAGCAGATGGCTGTAGTGATCAAGGCGCTGGAACACGAATCCCTGCTGTCACGCCTGATGTTTACTCCACTGGATATCCATCTGCTGCGCGAATGCCCGGTTCCTCTGCATTTTGTCAGCCATATGCACCATGCTTTGCCGCGCAAAATCGTCGCCGCCGTCGACCCTTTCCATCGTGATGACCAATATGAAGGTTTCAACGACAGGATTTTGCGCGAGGCGTCAAAACTGGCCACGACCTGCAACGCCGAGCTCGACGTGATCTACGCCCACGACCTCTCATCGATCAGCGCAGATGAATTCGGATTCAGTAACGGCTCGGCATTTTTTTCTTCGAGCAAAGCCAAAACCCTGTTTGAGGCGCAGGCTGATGCGTTCCGCGAGCTTTCTGAACGCAACGGTATTCCACCGGAGCACCAGCACATGATCATGGGTAACCCGGCCAAGGTGCTTACCAGCTATGCAGGGGCCTATGACACTGATGTCATTGTCATGGGTCGCGTAGGCCACCGCGCCATGGAGCGATTAGTCGGCAGTACCGTGGAACATCTGCTGTACAAGATGCCCTGCAGCGTGTGGGTGCTTTCGCCAGAAAAAATTTGAACGATGGATAATGGCCTATCAAGAGAACTACGTGACGGGAGAGTGAGACACGGCCGCAGTCAACATACGGTACGTGTCGCTTCACCTCGCAAACTGTTCGGTTTTTTAAGTCGACAGGAGGAAATGTTTAAAAGAATTTCAGGAACAGCCTGGGGTCTATCCTTTCAACAGGTTCGTGTTCATGACGTTCGTCAACGGGGGACTTTTCATGATTAGGTCGCAGGCTGTGGATGCTCCCGTTCAAACCCTGCTGCTCGAACGCAATGGCTGGGTACCGAATAATCCCCGCCTACCGGTACTCATTTACATCAAGGCCATTGCCGTTGAAGGAAGCGATCCCGCCGCCCTGATCGAGAGAACTTTCAGCGCCCATGGTTGGCCGCCGCAATGGCGCTACGGGGTCTACGACTATCACCACTACCACACCCAAGGTCATGAAGTGCTGGGCGTCGCCAGCGGCTTCGCTCGCTTGATGCTCGGCGGTCCGGAGGGTCGGGTACTGGAAGTCAGTGCGGGCGATGTCTTGTTGTTACCCGCAGGTACGGGTCATTGCAATCTAGAGGCCAGCGACGACTTTCTGGTGGTGGGTGCCTATCCGCCCGGCCAACACGCCGACATCTGTCGCGAAGCACCGAGTCCGGAACAACTGGCGAGCATTATCGCGTTGCCGTTTCCCAACCTGGACCCGGTTCAGGGCTTGCACGGCGCGGTCAGCCGCCATTGGGTTTGAACCTGCCGCGCCGGTGACACAACCATGGAGGAACGGCGATCGCTGAGAGGCAACGTAGAACCGTCAGCTAGACTGATCCGAAACATGTGTGCCCAGAGGTCTCGACCATGGCGACCAAAACCGCAATCGTATTCGCTGGCGGCGGCAGTCTGGGTGCGGTGCAGGTGGGTATGTTGCGGGCCCTGGTCGAGGCCAACGTTCGATTCGACCTGGTGGTTGGCGCTTCGGTAGGCGCTATCAACGGTGCCTACTTTGCCGCAAGACCCGATGCCGATGGCGTCGAGGCCCTCGCCGGATTCTGGCGCGGCCTGTGTAAAACCGACATCTTTCCCCTCTCCTGGCTCGATACCTGTCGAGGTTTGATCAAGCGGCGTGGTTTTCTGTTGCAACCGGCCGCCTTGCACCGACTGCTGGGGCGGGCACTGCCCATTCATCGCATCGAGGATGCGGCGCTACCCTTGCATATTGTCACCACCGATCTGCTCAGTGGTGCCGAGACGGTGCTGTCCAGTGGCGACCTTGAACAGGCGTTGCTGGCAAGCGCTGCCATCCCCCTGGTGTTCCCTTGCGTACAAATCGCCGATCAGTTCCTGGTGGACGGCGGCGTGGCAAGCAATACGCCTATTTCGACTGCCGTAGCCCTGGGAGCCACCAAGGTCGTGGTCATCCCCACCGGCGTGAGTTGCGACCTGACACAACCGCCCCGAGGCCTGGTCGCCTTGGCCCTGCACACCGTCAATCTGATGAGCATGCGCCAACTGGTAAGCGACATCGAACACTTCCGCACGCTCACCAGCCTGCACATCGTCCCGCCGTTGTGCCCTGTGGATGTCTCGGTGTTCAACTTTGACCAGACCGAATCCTTGCTGCAGCGTGCCTACGAGCAGACGCTCCGGTGGCTGGATCGTGGGGGGCTCGAACGCACCAAGGTACCGGGTGCCCTGACCATCCATTCACATGCCCATGAGCATTGAGTGCCCGCTGAACCAAGGTGTTCAACGGTGTTAGTCACGGGTTTACTGACGGTGAAGCTCAATAGCAATCCACCAGGCATGGCCAAAAGGTGTACGAGCGCTTGAATAGTTCACCACTACGCTCACTCCTGAGCGGCATCGTCATCAAGACTTCCGTCACGCATTTTCCGCCAGCGCTTCACTGAACTACGTACGCGCTCGCGTTCTGCCCGGATTCGCCCACTGACAGGCTGCCCCCTCCAGACCATCTCCCCATCGCGTTCGTGGCACAGGTCATCAAGTTTTTTCAGGGCTAGAGCTACGCGACCTTCATCGTTGAACTCGATAGCCGAGTAGACCAGTACCCCCCAAGCCTGGGTACTTATGTGCTGAACATCCTCGTACTCGGGGAATCTCGATGCAATCTCCGCCACACGCTCGACGGCCGCCTCGGTGGCGTCGATGTTGCTGTCTTTATGCGCCCAGGCCAGATACCACCAAGCTTGGGAGCTCTCGTACTGAAAACCGTCGTCTGACGGAAATTCCGATGCAATCGCTGCCACTCGCTTGGTGGCCTCCTCTGTAGCTGCGGCATTGTGATTCTTCTGCGCCCAGGCGAGAAGCCGATAGGCCACCGCGCACTCGTGCTGAATTTTTTTGTGCTTGAGGAATTTCGATGCGATCGCCGCTACCCGTTCGGTCGCCGCTTCGGTGGCCGAGGCGTTGCTGTCCTTGTTTACCCACGCCAAACACCGCCAAGCCTCAGCACTTGCACACTGAATACCCTCACTTGCTGGAAATTCAGAGGCGATCGCCGCTACACGTCTGGCCGCCGCCTCGGTGGCCGCGAGGTTATTATCCTGATGCGCCCAGGCCAGACACTGCCAGGCTTCGGCACTTGCACACTGAATGCCTTCATTCGCAAGAAATGCCGAAGCGATTGACGCTGCACGCCCGGCCGCCGCTTCGGTAGCCGCGGCATTGCTGTTCCTATATGCCAAGGCCACATTCCGCCAAGCCTCAGCACTATTGGATTGAATGCTCGCGCTCGCGGGAAATGCCGATGCGATCGCCGCCACACGCTGGGCCGCTGCTTCAGTGGATGCGGCGTCACTGTTCCTATGCGCCCACCCCAGATACCGCCAGGCTTCAGCATTCTCTGTCTGGATAGACTCACACGCGGGAAACGCTGATGCGATCTCCGCGACGCGCCTGGCC
The DNA here is from genome assembly GCF_013359695.1 of Pseudomonas sp. C2B4. Lineage (GTDB taxonomy): Bacteria > Pseudomonadota > Gammaproteobacteria > Pseudomonadales > Pseudomonadaceae > Aquipseudomonas. The sequence goes on along the minus strand of NZ_JABFMU010000027.1, from coordinate 47,361 downwards.
GCTTCCTCGGTGGCGACGGCATTGCTGTTCTTATGCGCCCAAGCCAGATGCCGCCACGCGCGGGCGCTTTTTAACTGAATGCCCTCGTGCGCGGGAAATGCCGATGCGATCGCCGCCACACGCTGGGCCGCCGCCTCGGTGCCCGCGACGTCATCACGCTGGAGCGCCCAGGCCAGACATTGCCAGGCTCCGGCACTCGCGTACTGAATGCCTTCGTGCGCGGGAAATGCCGACGCGATCGCCGCCACACGCTGGGCCGCCGCCTCGGTGCCCGCGACGTCATCACGCTGGTGCGCCCAGGCCAGACATTGCCAGGCTCCGGCACTCGCGTACTGAATGCCTTCGTGCGCGGGAAATGCTGATGCGATCGCCGCTACACGCATGGCCGCCGCCTCAGTACCCGTGACGTCGCCATGCTGATGCGCCCAGGCCAGACATTGCCAAACTTGCGCACTCGCGCACTGAATACCCACGTGCAGGGGAAATGCTGATGCGATCGCCGCTACACACTCAGCCGCAGCCTCAGTGGCCACAGCTTCTCTTTCCATATACGTCGAGGTTAATCTCCGCCAAACCTCAGCACTCTCCCACTGAAGACCTTCGTCCCCGGGAGATGCCGATACAGCTTCCATTAAACACTTGATTGCCGCCACAGTGACATCGTCGTTATTACCCGCGTTAGCAAAGGCCACCACCGCGAGTGCCCGTGCCCGCCCCCATGCAAAGGAAAGCGCTTCTTTGGCATCTTGCACCTCAGCGAGCCAGCCTGTAGACGGCATTGTGTCCGCGTCGAGACGGGTGGTTGCGGCAATGGCTTCCATCACGGCATAGAGCCACGAAGTGGGCTCACCCATGTCGCGTCTGCTTCCTGATGACAGTTGCACCGCGACGCTTGTTATCAGTTGCATACTCAACTGCGGCACCGCATCCGTCGCGTCTTTGTCATGGAGATTGCTTCGATTGGTTTCCCAGAATGCATTAGCTGCAGCCTGAAAGGTCGGATCCCCCGCACAAGGCATCGCTAGCTCTCCGAACAGCGGCAGCACGGCCAAAACAGCGTCCTCTAGCAGTTGCCGTAGCGACGATGTCATTGGCACCGTACATATGACACTCTGCCGTACCAAGTGCTGGGTACGCTGAATCAGAGTACAGCCAAAGGCGACGGTTTCGCCGGATGGCATAGTGTGCAAATTGGGCCACTGTCGATGTAGCAGGCGTAGCCACAGCACTAGGGCAGGCAGCCCACGAGCATCAGAACGCATCACCAGCGCCAATAGCTCTGGCGCCACAGAAGACAGTTCCTGCTCATCGAGCAACGACAATGCCTCATCAGCCTGCTGCAAGTTACTTTGATACACCACGGCCAGTTCGAAGTAGGCGCGTACAATCTCGACCCGCTCATCCAGACTGAGCTTTTGTGCACGCTCAAGCTCGGCAAGCGTGGGTAGTTGCAGTATGGCGAGTACAAATGCATCCCGTCGGCGCCTCTGTTGCCACCGACCCGCTGTTCGCAAGGTGCCCGCCGGATTCAGCAGCCACGCTTTGCGCATCATCAAAACAACGCGTTGGCGCGTGCCTTCACTCATTTCGGCGTCTCGTGGGACCTCAAAGTGCCGACGCAACATTTCGTCTACGATGACCGCAGGGCTAAGTGCTGGAACCCAGTCTCTAATGCACGGAACCCCAAATAGCTCAGACATACGACTTGCCAAGTGGTGTTGTACTTTCCAGCCAAGAAGGCGAGCCAACCGAGCTTCACTTCCACCATTAGCAACGCCGGCAATCAGGATTGCTTCAAACATCTCGTCTACATTCCCGACTACCTCGCCCAGATCATTGCGCAACACCTTCTCGCGATGCTCGGCACGAGCGCTCAGCACTCGCTCGCGCAACAGTTCGCGCTGCTTGCCCAGCATATCGACAGGAAGCAAAGGGGGATCGGTACGCAGCTCTTGGCGCTTGACCGTCTGACCGAATAGATCTTCGGCGCTCAGCAGGCTCTCGAAGCTCAGCTTTTGCTCACGCACCATACGGATGGATTCCGTCAGCAAAATCGGCTCCCCTTCCAATCCGTCGACGAGCGGCGCCCACCGGCTGTCCACACCGTAAAGTTCCAGATCCCTGGTGCTGGGGTCAGTCATTTGCGCGTTTACAAGTGCACGGAAATCCGGCACATGGAATCGCACCGCAGACAAATTCATGACAGGCACTTCGCCAAGGTCCAGCACGCCTGTTTGCCACAACCTTGAGCAAGCATCCCATTTCAAGCCCAGCACGGTGGGTAGTGTTACGTCGATGACCAGCAGGCGCACGGGGTGTCGGAACTCCGCGCGCTGGGCGTTCAACCTTTCGATGCAATCCTCCAGGGAGGCAGGCAGCAACTGGTCAGCAATCAATAACGTGGCTCGGCGTGGCAGGAACTGCGACAACCGTGTTCGCGGGGCGGAATCTTCGACGATGTAGCCGCAGTCCCAGGGATCGCTCTGCTTACGGGTCCGCCACCACACCCAGCTCTGGAGCCTTGTGCGCAAGCGCAAACGTAACCGAGCCCACTCCCCGGGAAGGGCGCAAAGCCGATCATTGCCGTCGAGGTGGCGCGAGAAGGCTTCGGCCAAATGGGACTTTCCCGTGCCATTTGCACCCACCAGCATCGCAATGGAAAACGGTTGATCTACGTTCGGCATCACCCACGGTTGCAGCCATGGTGAACGACCGCTGCCGGCTCCGCCAAAACACCACTGCTGCAACCATGACCATGTAGCCTTTTGATGATCGCCCAGTGGTCCAGCCCACCGCATACCGAAGTTGGCTCCCGGCGCTGCGCGCAGTGTTTCGTCATCATAGCTCGCTATCAATGCGGGGCCTGCCCGCTTTGCCGGGTAAAGGGCGAGCACAAATAGCGATATTATCAAGGTGACAAGCTCACGCTTCATGCCGTCAGGAGGCAAAAGCGCCAGGATGACCGGGATGACATCTTCAAGCCCGGGCAAGGCCGTCAGCCACTCCTGCAGTTTGGAGAACTTGAAATCAATCCAGCTTCGGAGCCACGCGACATTGCCGCCTAAGGCGCCAATAAGCAGCAAAATACCTTCGACGAGCAGGGCCGTTACCACAGCCATCAGAGCGGCCACCACGATTGTGGCTACCCAGTTGGCCACGAGATCCAGCCTGCGCTTGCGTTGGATATGCTCGCTCCTGAGTCCTTCCTTACCCATCGCTAGAATCCCCATCGCAAATTCAACCGCTGGAAATGGTGAATGGATCGGCCACTGATCTTGAGCGGACAGGTTTTCACGCCAAAGCATGATCAGAGTGCGGCGTTACCTGGATCCTCTCAAGCAGCATAGTTTCTGTTTAGACATACTCGGGATGAAGTGCTGGCCGTTTGGCGTAAACAATATTCAAGCGAACTCGCTGACTGGGGTCGGTTAACTACAGTGTTAGGGTACGACTGGAGTGTTTCCTGTGCGCATCGTCACGCTACTTAAATTGGGACAAGCTTGCGACTGAACGGCGTGTCGTTGTGATCATCCACAAGGCCACGATTGGAACCTCTGAGCTTGATCCCGGCTACGCCAAACGCAAAGATGAGGCGTTGAAGCGTGGCTACCTGTGGGGGGCCTGCCATTGGGGGGCGCGTCTTCAATGGCACCATGGAGCAACTAAAAGCAGCTTGGCCGCTCACAAAAGTGGAGCCTTAGCCCCATTCGGCAGCGGCGGCAGAACGCCTTCGTTACAGTGGCAAATGTTTTCTCACAACACCGTACGGAAACTTGATCTCCGCATACCTTTCAAATCTTCTTTATCTTTAGAGTCATACGCCGATGTCCATTGCAGACAACCTCCTCGCTTTTACCTTCGCAGCCACTTTGCTGACGCTGACGCCAGGCCTCGATACCGCCCTGGTGTTGAGAACCGCAACGGTGGAAGGCAAGCAACAAGCGTTTCGCGCTGCACTGGGAATCAATGCGGGTTGCTTGTTGTGGGGTGCTGCGGTTGCGTTTGGTTTGGGCGCTCTGATTGCGGTATCGGAGCTGGCGTACAACCTTTTGAAGTATTGCGGTGCTGCCTACCTGGCCTGGCTAGGATTGAACATGTTATGGCGCCCACGAAGCTCGCTGTCGCCCGTCGAAACGGACGCCAGGACACCTTCAAACTGGTTCCTCAAGGGCATGATGGGGAATGTGCTTAATCCCAAGGTCGGGATTTTCTACGTCTCTTTTCTCCCTCAGTTTATTCCCCAGGGACACAACCTGATTGCCTGGACATTTGGTCTGGTCAGCATCCACGTGGTGCTGGGTTTGCTGTGGGCATCGATACTGATCGGCGCGACTCAACCCCTCGCCGGCGTGCTGCGGCGAGGAAAAGTGATCGCATGGATGGATCGTGCAACAGGCATGGTCTTCATACTGTTCGCAGCGCGGCTGGCGTTCAGCAAGCGTTGAGAATGGCGTTTCCATTTACGTAATGCTGTTTGCTATCCAACTGTGGGAGCGAGCCTGCTCGCGAAGGGGCCCAGCCAGTCAACATTTATGCTGAATGAAACACCGCGTTCGCGAGCAGGCCCGCTCCCCAAAGGGATCGGGGACATATCTGTGAGAGAGTAGTCGCCTGTGACGATCAGCCCCTCACCCATGCACCAAATAGGCCCCGGCCGGCACCCGATGTCGCAGCTTCTTGCATTTGCCGGGTTTGGGCTGATGCCCGGGCGGGCGATCGGGAAACCAGATCCGGCACTTGCCGGGCGGCGGTAAATGGCCGCGGGGAATCTCAACCTCATCGTACGCAGACGCTGGCTGGACGGTAGCCAATTGCAATTTTCCTTCCGACGCAGGCTGGCCAATCGCTGGGGAATCCGATACCCGGTCTGCCTTCACGGGAGCCAAACTACCAGCGTCGGAGGGTTCAACAACGTCGCTTTCTGCCGTGTTGCGCTGCTGGGCCTCCAAACCCAGCCTCTTCTGCACCGCGACCAGATCCGCTTGGGCGCTGGACGGTGTGCCCGTAGCCTGGGCCTGCTGCGCCGCCTGGATCAATTGGAAGTTGCGGTTGCGTAACTCGACGTTGCGACCCACCCGTATGTTCGAGCGCGCCGCCAGGGTTTCAGCCTGCTGGTATTGCCCCTGTTGAAGTCGCAGCACACCGAGGTAATGCAGCGTCGCGGGGTTGTTCGGCTGAATGTGCAGGGCACGCTCCAGTGTGGCGGCAGCCTGGTCCAACTGGCCATTTTCATATTGCCGCGAGGCGGTTTCGATCAGGGTGGTTGATGCGCTGTTACTGTGCGTGGCTGCTTTTCGCTCAGCAGCCAGCGAGCAAAGCGACGCGCCGGCGCAGAACAGCAGGATGAGACCTGGCAAAACACTTTTGATGGGCATCAGGGGCGGACTCGACTGATCTTCGACGGCACGGCTGTAAAACAGACCGCAACGCAGCTCGGCATTGGCGATACGGGGCCTTCATTGACCTGACCGGTAGCCTGAAGTTCCCCCTCACCCCGCGGCGTCGCGACGCCCGGCGCACTGCTCCACATGCCTTTCAAACCGCGGGTGCAGCCGGCAATGCCTGGCGGTACTAATATGGTGATCAGGCGCATTTCCATTCCCTGAGGATGGACGCCTGATGCGTAGTGCATGGCTCGTCTTTAACGGTAATGCCCGGGTACAACCCCAGGCACTGTGTCTGCCCCCCTGAAAAGGAGACGCCAACGTGAGCACCCTGAAACTACACCCTGCACTGGACAACGGTATCCAGCCCGCCGCCGCGAATTTCGCCGGCGGCACCCTGCAATGCCTGTGTGCAACCGACAAGGTCGAAGTCAAGATCGACGCACAAACCGTCTATAACCACGCCTGTGGTTGCAGCAAATGCTGGAAGCCGAAAAACGCGCTATTCGCCGTGATTGCGGTGGTACCTCGGGATAAGGTCAGCATTACCGCACACGGCGAAAAACTGGAAATTGTCGACAAAACCGCTACCGTGCAGCGCCACGCCTGCAAGCAATGCCATGCCCATCTTTTCGGGCGCATAGAGAACAAGGACCATGCGTTTTATGGCCTGGACTTCATTCACACCGAGCTTTCTCCCCAGAGCGGATGGTGTGCACCAGGCTTCGCGGCATTCGTGTCCTCTCTCATCGAAACCGGCACGCCGCCAGAGCAAATGAAAGCCATCCGCGAGCGCCTGCGCTCGATCGGCCTGGAACCCTATGACTGCCTGTCCCCGGATTTGATGGATGCACTGGCGACCCATGTCGCCAAACAGAAAGGCCTGCTCCCCGCCGCCTGATTGATCGCCCGCCGCGGTTTCTTCGCCGGACCGCGGCCCCCGACTCTCCGCCAGCAACGATTGACGTGACGTTTAATAGTTTTTGAAGGTTATTGATTCGGATTTTCCAGCCCCGCCGGGCAGCATCCGCCCCACATTGACCGACGTGCAGCCGCAAGCTTTGCGTAGCTCAGGTCGGTATTGGGGGTCAGGTCGGAACCTGAATGACAACTTTCATTACTTGAGAACAGAACACATGAGTGTGTCGAATAAATGGATGGCGGTTATTGCCTTGAGCTGCGTGTTTCAGGTCGGTTGCGTCTCGAAGGTGCCGCAACAAGAAGAATACTCGGGCTACCTGCCCAATTATCAGGGACTGGAAGAGCAAACCACCCAGAGTGAGCAGAAGGTGATGCGCTGGGTCGCGCCGGGGTTTGATCCTCATGCCTATTCCACTGTGGTGTTCAACGGGGTTGAGTTGTACCCGGCCCCCATACCGACCGCACGCGTGAATCTGAAAACCCTGGAAGACGTACAGATCATGGCCAGTGACAGTGTCCGCAACGCCCTGGTCCCCGCCTTCAAGATCGTCCCGAATGCACAGCAGGCGCCAGTCGATTCACGGACATTGATCCTGCAGGCGGCGATTACCGATATCAGCGCGAGTAACGAAGGCATGCATTGGTATGAAGCAGTCCCGGTCGCAGCGATCGTCGGGGCAACACAAGCAGCCACAGGCCATCGCGATCAGACGGCCGAGTTGTATCTCGAGGCCGACCTGATCGATGCCAAAACCGGTTTGCCGGTCGTCAAGGTGGTTCGCAAGGTGTTCGGCGAGACATTGAACAATGCCAGTCAGCCAATCGTCGCCAATGATTTCAAGGATGCATTCAAAACCTTGACGAGCGACATGCTGGCCTTGCTTTCCAAGCAATAACCCGCCCGCAAAACCCCATGGCAACGTTGCTTTGCCTGCTATCCAATGCCACGGGATCGCATCGCGAGTGAACGGGCATGGGGCTGCAACGCTTGCCTTGACCCCACAGTTCCATGTCAGAGCGCCGGCATTCTTGATGCAGATTGCGAAATCGATCGGGCCTGGCTAAAAGAACCGAATCTGAGGACTCTACCGATGCGCCTCTTTTTTGTGCCCATGGTGACATTGGCCTCCTTGCTATTGGTCGGTTGTTCTTTCTCAGCGAACAACCCGACCTCTACCCTGCAAACGGACAAGTCGCCGGAACAATATGTCGATTGCGTCGAACCGAAGTTGAAGGACAATAAACTCAATCCAACCGTGTCTCACAGCAACCGCAGCTACAGAATCGTGGTGTCGAGCAAAGTCGCCGTAGACAATGTGCTTGAGACTTACAAGACAGATAATGGTGCCAAGGTGTATTTATATGAGCGCCAACTGCCAGCCTCCACCTTGATGACGTCCCGTCTTGAGCGTGCGGCATTGGAATGTTTGTAGGCTCGCCCTCCTCTGAAGCCTTTCCACTACCCCTCCTTTCCATCCTGCCGCGCCTTCGTCGTGGGGCGCATGGGGTTCTGCCTTGCACTTTTCGGATAGCGCAGAATACTCGTACCAAGCATCATGCCCTCCCCCGATTGAAACCCCGTGGATGACCCTTGCTTGACTCCTGTGACATTTCCGATAGGCCATTCCAGCATTGTCTGGAAGCCCTGATTGCACCTGCCACGCTTGCCGGCTCATAGCCGCTCATCTCCACAACAAGCACGTATATCGTCAAAAACAGCCCTTCAAAACCGTCTCTATACTCAGCCAGAACCAACCGAATGGAGGACCCTCATGCCCTATGCCTTCAAGCTGAAAAACGGTGCCATGGCCCTTTTCGACCCTGATACCGCCAAACTTTCCATCACAACACCCTATGGAGATGTTCAAACCTCCACACTGGGTAGAGCTGAATCGCGTCTGCTGGAGCTGCTGCTCAAGGAGCCCGGCCAGACCAAAAGCCGCGAGGAGATCACCGACTACGCCTGGAATGACCGCGTCGTCGCCTCCGGCAGTTTGAACCAGGCTGTTTTCTCACTCAGAAATATCCTTAACGACGGTCGAGATCACGAAGTTTTAATGACGGTTCCTCGAAGAGGATATTGCTTCAATCGTCAATATGTAGTGGATGCCCAGGCTGAGTTGCCGATGCCCTCCGATGAAGTGGCGCAACCTTGTGTGCCCGTCATTGAAGAAATGACGCCGAGTCGTAGTGATGATCCCCCGCAACTTTCAGGGAAAACCATAAAATCAAATCCTATATCAAAAGCCCATTTAATCGGATACGTCCTGACCTTGGGCGTGTGTGCCTATACGGGCTTTCATTCTGGCTTCGATACACCAAAAATAGAAATTTCCAGCGTAAAACAAAACGAGCTATTCATCCATGCAGTCGCTCATTCCGTCGCTGAGGCTCAATCATTGAGGGATCTTTCGGCCCGACAGGTTCAACAACTGACGCCCAATTTAAAAGGTCAAGTCTGGCTGAATCTCTATAAAACAAACTATTCGGTTTCGTGCATCCGCCCGGATTCAAGCACAGCAAACCTACAACTAAACAGCGATCAAAAAGACCTCGCACTGATGATTCGGCAATGTTTGGAAGCAACCATATGAAGTTGATAAAATCTTCAATGACGCACTGGGTAGTGCTTGGAGTCATCAACGCCGCCTGTATTTTTTCCTTGTTCTATTCGCCCTCCTACTACATGGAAAACACCAGCTATCAAACAACGACCCGACAATGGCTCGAGGATTTGAATCAGCTCAACACTGAGGAGTATCTGACCATCGGGCACGGGCGACTGACACAAACGACCCTGGAAAACCTGAACGGAAAAATTCGTAACGCCACCATCACCGCCAATGTTATTCGGGAAAGCAATCATCACGTCCAAATCAGAATCGACAACGTCAAGCTTAGCCAGGATAACGAGTTATTCGCCATTGAAAAGACGCCCGATCTTTTTTTCAGGCGCCAGTACGTTTTGCAAGAGGGTGCCGTTCTGAACTATGAACTCATACCCACCACCGATAAAAACTCCGTATGTTTTTATGTGCACGAACTCGGCCGTTTGCGCTGCATGAATCACTAAGCCATCACCGGGCAATTAGCCCAGGCAACTTTAATCAGGCATCAAGGATTGATACTGCTTGCTCGCCAGAACCGAATAAAAACAAAAATAACAATTTTTGATTTGAATCAAATCCCCTCCCTCTTCAAAAATTAATTTTTATAACGCTCAAGGGCGTGCCTGCTGCTAACCGGCACAAAGCCGACTCCACACCATTCCAAAAAGTTGCATGGCACCCGACAAAGTTATGTCATCAGCGGGTCGCTTGATCATTGAAAATATGAGTTTTTGACTTTAACAAGCACTTTGGTAGCGAGACTATTCACGGGCCCCGCCGACACAGTGAGGCGACTGACACCCTGTTCAGACTGAAAAGCCACTCACAAGGAAAACTCGCCCATGCTGCTTAAAAAATTTGCAACCGTATCGATTGGTGTATTGCTTTCTCTCAAGGCCATGGCTGGATACAAAGAACTTTACAGCGTCGATCTGGCGCAGATTGAAAGCAACAAGAAGAAGCTGAGCGATGAACATTACAGCTATAAAATTTGCACAAATTATCGCACCAATGAATATTTTGCCTTTGATGCTACGGCCATCGGCAATCAAAAAACCGCAATTTTCGGTTCGAAAATAGCGCCGTGCAAACTTCAAAGTCTGCTGGATCTTCCACAGAGCGATGCGTACCTTTTTTCAGCGATGCTGGAGCTCCCTCCCAAGTCATTAACATAAAGTCTAAGACATTGTCTGGCACTACCCATTAGTTGAAGAGCGTTCAATTCCATGAGCACCATAACCCCTGACGAAGTCTTTCATTTAACGTCCACCCCCATGGGCCCAGCCGATCAAACCATTGGCCAGTGGAAAGTAAACCTCATCCCGGAAGAGCATGAGGCAAGCATTCGACAGTATAAAATTATTCATAGCCCCACCCTCCAATGTAGCCGACTGGATTTCGACTCAGCGGTTACCCTGGTCAGCACTGTCCCTCATGGTTTTGTAACCTTGGCCATTTCACAGGCTCCCATTGGCCGACCTTCGGTTAATAATCGTGAGTTGCGACCCAATGAAGTCATCGTGCTGTACAGCAACGAACCTCTGCATTACACCTGCGAACCCAATGAAACTCTTTTTACGTTAACGACGACTTTAGAACACTATGCACAGTGCTTCGAACGCCATTCAACTATAGATGTGCTGACCCACCGAAAGAACCACAGCTTTCAGGTTGCAAATTTCAAGCAAATGGAATCTGCCGTTCAGGCCATCAACGCTTACTTTATAGATACCCATGGCGCCGCCGCAAGACAGCGCAGCGACATTGAAACTCTAGATCTTGAGAGTGACTTATTGATTTCACTTCTACAGTCGCTGACACCAGCTGGTCGTTCTACGCTTAAAGTTCCGACAAGAAAAATGATCGCTTTAGAAGCAATGGACTATATCCATGAGAATACAAAAAAAACGCTGAGCATGAAGTCACTGGTAAAACAGCTTGAAACCACAACTCGCAGTTTGCACCTCGGCTTCATGGACGCTTTCGGAATTTCACCCATCGCCTACATTCGAAACTTAAGACTCGCCAATGTCCGCCGGGATTTGATTCGTAACACCTGGCCCACGGTTACCGAAACCGCAATGTATTGGAACTTTCATCATTTAGGACGATTTTCCAAGGCTTACCAGAATGCTTATGGGGAAACACCCTCGGAAACCGCGAAGCGCAACAAATCTGGCGACCTGCATCGCTTACTTCACAGTCAAGGGGACAAACATGCGCTATAGGTTGAACTCACTACCACTCAAGCAGAAAGTCTTTTTTTGCATTCTCGCCTATTTGTGTGGTGTCGCGTTAGCCTGGTTGATTAATAGTTAAAAATGCAAACCAGGCCAGGCATCACCGGGTCAAATCATATTTTCCGGATTCACATAGCAGTATTTCAATAAAATTCATGAGCCGAGTGACCAAATGGCTCTAAGGTTGAAGATGTTCATTACCCTGGCTTTCATGTTGGCAGCACTGCTTTACCTTTCATGGAGAGCTCTAAGGCGTCACACCGCTACCGTCGTTCGGCTTCGCAACGCTATCAGAACGAACAAACTGGACGTTCACTATCAACCTATTGTTGATTTGAGGAAGGGATCTCTGGTCGGCGCCGAATCACATTCTCGCTGGCGTTCCAAAGGCGTCGCCACTCCGGCAGATGTATCCATCGCGGCGACACAGAAGCCCGAACTGGCCTGCGAACTAACGCGCTCGGTGATACGTCGTGTTGCCGAGGATTACAGCACCTATCTCTGGGCTTGCAAGGATTTCTACATCACCATCGATCTTACCGCCCAGGACCTTCTCGACCCGACCTTTGCCAACTTTGTGGCCAGCATCATCGCGACGTACAACATACCTGCTTCCGCCATCGTCTTTGAAATGACTGAAAGTGCCTTGTTGGATCACAAAGGAGCAGCGACTCAATTACATAGGCTTCGAGCGGTCGGACATCGTATTGCGATTGGTCAATTTGGAACTGGTTACTCCAGACGTTCTCTCATCGAACCGGCACTCCCTATTCATGCCTTGGCCAGGCGATATTTTCAACGCCCGGTGAATATCAACAATTACATTGATTGAGTCATCTGCATAAATATCAATCAATGACTTTCATCAATCTTCGCGATTGCTCAAATATTCGGTGTACACCTCACAACCGACAACCTGTAGAAGGACTCCACCTCACATGCTATTTCGTAACCTTGGCTTCGTTTCTCTGCTCTCGTTGCTGTCTGTTCAGGCGCTGGCGGATGACAAAGGTTTATATCTAGGCGCCGGTGTAAGCAACATTGAAACCGACAAGTCCCATCTGAGCGATGAGGACTCCAGTTACAAGGCCTATGCAGGCTATCGTCTCAACGGCTATCTGGCCTTTGAGGGGGCTTTCGTTGATCTCGGCCAGTTCAAGGACAAGGGTCTCGATTTCGATGGCAAATCAGTTCAGGCCAGTGCCCATCTCGGCTTTCCATTGGGAGAGCGGGTGCGAGTTTTCGGCAGTTTGGGTGCCCATGCCTGGGACGCTGACGGTAATGCCAGCGATGATGACACCGGCGTAGACCTGACCTACGGGGCCGGTGTAGAAGTTGATGTGTTTCGCAACATCGGTGTCCGCGCTGAATATGAAGTATTGGAGGTTGGCAACATCAACCTGAATCAAACAACGGCATCCGCTTACATTCTCTTCTAACGCCAGCTTCAATTGAGCGGCCATACCGGTCGCTCAACGCGCCGTCTGAAACCGAAACAGCACGGCCTTTCTCCCCGGACTCCGTCACATCGGCGCGCTACTGATCCAGCCGCAGATTCGCTACTATGTTCAAGCGTTTTCTCTACCGTCAGTTTCCCTCACCCTGGAGCCCGAATGCCTAGCCAAAAGGACATCGCCGCCGACAGCGGCGCCCCGATGATTCCTGAACAGCGCCGTGAATTGATGCTGCGTCAGTTGCGCAAGCATCAGGTGCTGAGCGTTCATCAATTGATGGAAATGTTCGACTGTTCGCACATGACCATTCGCCGAGACATCGCGCTGCTGGAGCAGGAAGGTCGTGCGTATTCGGTGACGGGTGGGGTGCGGATCGCCAGCCAGCTCCACAGTGAACCCAGCCATCAGCTCAAGGCGGTGGTCGAATTGCCGCAGAAGCAGGCCATGGCCAAGCTCGCCGCCCGGCTGTTGCATGCCGATATGACGATTTACCTGGATGCGGGAACCAGCACCCTGGAAATCGTCCCCTACATCAAGGCGCTGTCCGGCATGACCGTGGTGACGAACGACTTCGGTATTGTCCAGGCACTGATTGACGCCCCCCATGTCACGGTGATTCATACCGGTGGGCAGCTGGATCACTCCAATCAATCGTGCGTGGGTGGCCTGGCGGTTGCCACCTTGCGTCAGGTCGTCACCGATATCGCCTTCATATCGACCAGTTCCTGGGATTTGCGTCGCGGCCTCACCACGCCTTCGGCACTGAAGGTGGAGGTCAAACAAGCCGCGATGCAATCGGCCTCGCAAGTGGTGCTGGTGGCCAGCAGTTCGAAATACGGCACATTTAGTATGTACAGGATCGCCGGGCTCGAGCAGTTCGACATCATCCTCAGCGACGACGCGTTGACCGCTGCCGCTGCCGATGGCATCCGCAAGCAGGGTGTCGAGCTGTTGCTGCCGTCTGACGCTGTTTCGGCTTGAAGCAACGGGCTCTTGCATCCCGCAGAGCCCGCGTCCCCTCCCGTATTACGCCTGGCGCGCTTTCCAGTCGCGCAACCACTGCAAACCGGCCGAGGTGTTGCCACGTGGCCGGTACTCGCATCCTACCCAGCCGTCATAGCCCAACTGATCGATCAGTTCGAACAGATAGGGATAGTTGAGCTCTCCCAGGTCCGGTTCATGCCGGTCCGGCACGCCGGCGATCTGGATATGACCGATACCGTCGAAGTCCCGGCGCAGTTTAGTGGCCAGGTCACCCTCGACAATCTGGCAGTGGTAGCAGTCGAACTGAACCTTCAGGTTACTGGCGCCGACCTCCTTGCAGATGGCCTGGGCCTGATCCTGCCGGTTGAGGAAAAAGCCCGGCATGTCCCGGGTATTGATCGGTTCGAGCAAGACGGTGATGCCTGCTTTGGCCGCTTGGGCGGTGGCGTAGGCGAGGTTCTCCAGGTAAATGCCGTGATGCCGTGTACGGTCGCGCTCTGAGGGCAGCAGGCCAGCCATGACATGGATGCGTGAGTTGCCCAGCACGCCGGCGTATTCCAGGGCGCGATCAAAACCGCTACGAAATTCACTCTCGCGCCCTGGTAACGACACGATGCCCCGCTCGCCCGCCGCCCAATCACCGGGTGGCGCGTTGAACAGTGCCTGCACCAGGCCGTTGTCGCTCAAGCGTTGCCTGAGTTCTTCAGCGCTGTAGTCATAGGGAAACAGGTACTCCACCGCTTCGAAACCATCGGCGGCCGCGGCGGCGAAACGATCCAGAAACTCATGTTCCGGGTAGAGCATGCTGAGGTTGGCAGCAAAACGAGGCATGGTAGCTCCTAGGATAAAAGGTCAGACGAAGGGCCAGATCAACAGGGTAATACAGAACCCCAAAGTGCCAAGCAACGTGGTCAGTACCGTCCATGTGCGCAAGCCGTCGGCCACGTTCAGGCCGGACAGCTTGGTGAAGATCCAGTAACCGGCGTCATTGATGTGGGACATGGCCAACCCCCCGCCGCCCATGGCCAGGCAAAGCAGGGCCATGTGGTTCGGGGTCAGATTGAGGGTCACGATCAGCGGGCTGATGATACCGGCAGTGGTCACCAGCGCCACCGTGGTCGAACCCTGCACCGCGCGCAACAGCATGGTCAGCAGAAAGCCCAGTGCCAGAACCGGCAGACCGGTGGTGCGCAGCATGTCGGAGACCACCGCACCGATTCCGGTATCCACCAGCACCTTGCCGAACACTCCGCCGGCACCGGCGATCAGGATCACCATGGCCACACCGGGCAAGGCCGAACCGATCACGTCGGATACCTGGCTGCGGCTCCAGCCCCGACGCGAACCCAGCAGCCAGGCACACAGCAAGGTGTCGATCAGCAAGGCCACCAGCGGCGCGCCCAGCACCGTCATGATGCCGCGCAGAGTCGATTCGGCAGGCAGCATCGAGGTGGACAGCGTCCCCAGCAGAATCAGAATAATGGGCAGCAGGATCAAGCTGACGATCAGACCAAAACCCGGTGCAGGTGCCGGCGGCAGTTTGGACACGATGCTGCTGGTGGACTCCTCCAGGCCCATGTGCGATACGGCTTCTGCCGCGCGCTCGGGGTTCGTGTCGTTGCCGTTGGTCCAGGCGGCCAGGTCTTCGTTGGTGACATGCGGGCCATAGACCTCGGCACGAATATCGTCGGTCATCGGGTACACCCGACGGGTCATGCGCCCCGCCACACGGTAGCCGACATAGCAAAGAAACGCGGTGATCGGCAGCCCGAACATCAGCACGCGCCCCAGGTCCGCGCCCAATTGGCTGGCAGCGGCCACGGCGCCCGGGTGTGGCGGCAGGAAGGCGTGTACGGTCAACAAAGCCGCGCACATCGGTAACGCGAACACCAACAGCGGCTTGCGGGCGCTCCGGGCAATCCCATAAGCCAGTGGCATGAGGATGATCACGCCCACCTCGAAGAACACCGGCACCCCGACGATGAAGCCGGCAATCGTCAACGCCAGGGGCGTACGCCGGTTGCCGAAACGGGTAATCAGGGTCTTGGCCAGCGCCTCGGCACCGCCAGAGAGTTCGATGATCCGCCCGATCATCGCGCCCAAAGCAATGATGATCGCAATGTGGCCCAAGGTCTTGCCCATGCCGCCTTCGATGGTAGCGACCAGGTCAGCCGGTTTCACCCCGGCCACCAGCGCCACCAGAATGCTCACCAGCATCAAGGCTACAAAGGGTTGGAACTTGTACTTGAGCACCAAAAACAACAACAGCGCAATGCCCGCCCCTGCGGTCATCATCAGGATTAACGGGCTCATTTCAGAAACCCTCCACGCCGGGTAAAGGAAACGATGCTGCCTCTGGGTCTGAAAGTGCCGCCGTAAAGGTGAGTCATGCTTGGACTTCCTGTTGTTATTGTTTTTTGCAGGCAAGCCGCGTCCGTCGAGAGTCGTCATGCGCCTCCCGGGCAGGGCTTGCGGTATCGATTTGTCGCGTTAAGTCGACGCTTTACCAGTGCGCACCGAAGGTGTCCCGCAGCTCGTCCAGTGCCGCCTGTGCCAGCGGTTCGGGCTTGGGATTGCTCATCAGCCAGAGCCGCGCGGTTTCTTCAAGCTCTTCCAGGGCGTAGCTGGCCCTGGATACCGAACTCTCCCAGACCACCGGGCCAAGCCGTTCAAGCATCACGCCGCGAACGCTGTTGGCCAGTTGGGCGACCTGTTCGGCAACCTTCGGTGAACCGGGCCGCTGGTAGCCAATCAACGGGATATGCCCGACTTTCATGACTTGATACGGCGTCAATGGCGGCAGAATGTCGTCCGCCTGCCAGACACCCGCCAGCGTCAACGCCACCAGATGGGTGGAGTGGGTATGCACCACCCCACCGACACTCGGGTTGCGGTCGTAGACCTGGCGATGCAGTGCCAGGGTCTTTGAAGGCTTGTCACCTGACACCCATTCACCGGCCAGGTTGACCTTGGCGATGGTCGCCGGATCGAGACGCCCGAGGCAGACGTCAGTCGGGGTGATCAACCAACCGTCGTCCAGGCGCGCGCTGATATTGCCGGCGCTGCCGACGGTGTAACCGCGCTGGTAAAGGCTGAGGCCTGTCTCACAGATTTCTTCGCGCAGGGCGTTTTCGTGACTCACTGCACACCTCCAGCGAGTTGGCTCAAGGCTTTGCTGAAGAAATCCCGGCCACCGAAGTTGCCCGACTTGAGTGCCAGCGCCAAAGGTTCGTCAGTGCTGCTGACGGTCGCCGGTACACCCGGGTCGATCTGCGCGCCGATCTGCAGCAGTTGTACGCCCAGCGCCTGAACCACGGCGCCCGAGGTTTCTCCGCCGGCGACCACGAACCGGCGCACGCCGCTCTGGCGCAGACCCTGTGCAATCTCCCCAAAGGCGTTTTCCACCAGGCTGCCGGCCTGCTCCACTCCCAGTTGCTGTTGCACCGACTTGACCTCTTCCGGTGAACTGGTGGCGTAGATCAAGACGGTTTGTTCGTTATCGCGAGCAAAGGCCAAGGCTTGTGCCACCACGGGTTCGCCAGCCGCCAGGGCCAGTGGATCAATCCGCAAGGCTGGCCGGCCGGCTTCGATCCAGGCGGCCACTTGTCCATTGGTGGCGATCGAAGCACTACCGGCCAAGACCACTTCCCCGCCGGACACCGCCGGGAGTTTCGAGGCATCGAGGTCGCGCAGCTTGCCGGCACGACGGAAGTTTTCCGGCAAACCCAATGCCAGCCCCGAACCACCGGTCAACAACGGCAGGTCGGCGCAGGCGGTACCCAGGGTGTAGAGATCGCTGTCCGACAAGGCGTCAGCGATTGCCATGCCGACACCTTGAGCCCTCAGCTCTGCGATTCGCGCACTCACCTGCTCAGTGCCGCGAGCAATGGTGTCGTAGCGCAACAAACCGACATTCAGGCGGGTCTGCGATTGCAGAACCCGCACCAGATTGGCATCGGTCATCGGCGTCAGCGGGTGATGTTGCATGCCCGACTCGCTGAGCAGTTGATCCTGCACGAACAAGTGGCCACGAAAGATCGTCCGGCCATTCTCCGGGAACGCCGGGCAGGCCAGGGTGAAGTCGCTATCCAGTGCGGCCAGCAGCGCTTCGCTGACCTGGCCGATATTGCCGGACGCGGTGGAGTCGAACGTCGAGCAATACTTGAAAAAGATCTGCTCGCAGCCTTGGTCGCGCAGCCAGGCCAGCGCGGCGAGGGACTGCTCGATCGCTTCGGCGACCGGCGTGGTACGCGACTTCAGGGCAATGACGATCGCATCGGCATCTAGCCCGGCGGCAACTTCCGCGCTCGGGATCCCGATGCTTTGCACGGTGCGCATACCGCCGCGCACCAGCATGTTGGCCAGGTCCGTGGCACCGGTGAAGTCATCGGCGATGCAGCCCAGCAGCGGGCGTGCGGTAGATGTAGTCATGGGGTGTTCCTCAAACGGGCTCGGGCTTGGCAGTCGGCAAATCGATGCCCGGGAAAATTTTGATCACCGCCGAATCGTCTTCACGACCGAAGCCGGCGCTGGAAGCCTGCATGAACATCTGGTGAGCAGTGGCCGACAGCGGCAGCGGGAATTTGCTGGCCCGGGCGGTATCCAGCACCAGTCCCAGGTCCTTGACGAAAATGTCCACTGCGGACAACGGCGTGTAGTCAGCTTTGAGAATGTGCGGCACGCGGTTTTCGAACATCCAGGAATTGCCGGCGCTATGGGTGATCACCTCGTACAGGGCATCGGCGTCGACCCCTTCACGCAGGCCCAGGGCCATGGCTTCGGCAGAGGCGGCAATATGCACCCCGGCGAGAAGCTGGTTGATGATTTTGACCTTCGAACCCAGGCCATGGACGTCACCCAGGCGATAAACCTTGCCGGCCATGCCGGCCAGGATCGACTCGGCCTTGGCATAGGCGTCGGCCGGGCCCGAAGTCATCATGGTCATCTCGCCAGCGGCAGCCTTGGCGGCACCACCGGAAATCGGTGCATCCAGATACAGCAGGCCCAGCGCGGCCAGGCGTTGACCCAGGTCCACGGCGTAAGTCGGAGCGACTGTTGCGCAACCGATCACAAGGCTGCCCGGCCGTAGTGCAGCTGCGGCACCGCCTTCACCGAACAATACCGTCTCGGTCTGCTCGGCGTTGACCACCACGGTAATGATCACGTCACACTCAGCGGCCATGTGCGATGGCGAAGGACAAGCCACACCACCCTCCCCGGCGAACTGTTCTGTTACGGCAGCTCGCACATCACAGGCATGCACATTGAAACCGCTGCGCAATAACGAGCGGGCAATGCCCAGCCCCATCGCGCCCAGACCGACGACACCGACATTCTTGTTATTCATGGGGTACTCCAGAGGAAAGCAGCGACTGCGCCTGAGCCTGCAAGGTGCAGACGACGGCCGCATTGAAGATAGAAACGCGGCAGGCAGGACCGGCACCGAGCGGATAAACCCGCTGAGGGGCTCTGTCGTTCAGCACGTGAGTCGGGATCTCATCGACCATCAAGGCAGTCCTGCTTTGTCTTGTTATCAGGGTTCTTACCGGCTGGACAGATCATCCACCAATGATCAGATTATGTGAAGTATTTTTTCGATATAACATTTTTTAACACGACTATCGGTCGCAGAAACCGAAAAATGAGTTATTCGCCGTTGTTGCTGTGATGACGAGGGTCGCGGCATTCGTGCCTTCCCTGATCGAATCCGGCACACCGCCCACCCCGAAATTTCCGCCTGGCCATCCGCCGTTTGCGATTAACGGTCTGACGTCATAAAAAACTGCAAGCTATTGATCAGCAATAGATTTCAACGAAACTTAAGGGTCGAATGACGCACTACAAATATTTGCTTACAAAGCAATAGCTCGCTAAAAGTCGAGTTTGTAACTACAAGTGATAGGTTACGCGGCCTGACCTGGCCACGAGATGCACAGTCCTCACATCATGCGCATCCACCTACCCTGCCTTCCTGCCGTCTGGGCTTACGTTGCCCTTGCTTGCCTTTTTGCGACCGCATGGTTCACCCACCCTGCTCCCGTGCATTCTTCATTTGCCTTGATGAATCCGGTGAGGGCGGTGGCCGATCAAGTCGCCAAACCCATCTATACCAGCCGTTTTGCCTCATCCGGGCTGGTGGACTTCGTGCATTCCTCGGCGGTCACCGCCTTGCCTGACGGTAGCCTGATGACCGTCTGGTTCGCCGGCACTCGCGAAGGCGCGGCCGACGTACAGGTGCGCTCTGCCCGCTTCGATGTGAAAACCGGCGAATGGGGTCCGGAGCAGGTATTGGCGACGCGGGATTCGACCCAACAGGGCACCCGCAAATACATTCGCAAACTGGGCAACCCGGTCGTAGCGCTGGCACCGGACAACCGCCTCTGGCTGTTCTACGTGTCCGTGTCCATGGGCGGCTGGGCGGGGAGCGCGGTCAACGTGATGGTGTCTGACGACTATGGCCAGCAATGGTCCGAGCCACGCCAACTGATCACCTCACCCTTCCTGAACATCAGTACCCTTGTTCGTTCTGCACCTGTATTTCATGCCGACGGTTCCATCGGCCTGCCGGTCTACCACGAATTCCTGGGCAAGTTTGCCGAGTACCTGTACCTGAGCGCAGACGGTGATGTAATCGATAAATTCCGCATCAGCCACGGCAATAACTCATTGCAACCCACGGTCGTTCCGCTGGATGGGCAGCGCGGCATCGCCTTGCTGAGATATGCCGGCAACACCCACCACCGCGTGCTGGCGAGCCGCACTGATGACGCCGGGCAAACCTGGAGCGAACCCTATCCGCTCGACCCTTCCAATCCGAACTCCTCGCTGGCGGCCGTCGCGACGCCCGAACATGGGTTGCTGGTGGCACTCAATGACTTGCAGGACGGGCGCTTCAAACTGAGCCTCTACGGCACCGACGCCAAAATGGACGACTGGCGCTCGCTGCGTGACCTCGACAAATCACCCGATCCAGAGGGCGATACGTTTTCACCCCAGGCTTACAAGGAAATCATCGGCAGAGAGTTTCGCGGCTCCAGCGGCGCACTTCGCCAACCGCTGGAAGCTCAGTTCCTCAACAACCTCGACGACCGGGTCTGTGAGGCACAAGGCTGCAGCTTCGAATACGAATATCCGTACTTCATCCGCAGTCCCGACGGCATGTATCACCTGGTTTATTCCTGGAACAACACCTTCATCAAGCACGTCACCTTCAACGATGCATGGCTGTCTGAGCGTTCCAAATGATCAACCTGTGGCAAGCCCATCTCAGCTTCACCCTGATCATTTTCCTGTTGCTGCCGTCCTTTGGCTTGAAGCGCTCCGCGCGGATCGTGCTGTGGTTCGCATTGCTGGCAGCCAGCTTTATTCCGGTGGATGGCTTGTCGTTGGCGGCGTACTTGCGCAGCCACATCGATGACCTGGCGATCACCACAATGGTGTTCATGGGGTGGGGATGTTTGCGCCGACTCGGTTTCCTGCCGCCTGCGCAGTCTGCCAAGACCGGCGTATTGCTGGTCTTCGCCACGATGTCGCTGGTGCTCTATCCCGCAACACTGGGGTTGAGTGATCTGGACCCTTACCGCCTGGGATTCAGTCCTCGCCCGCTGCTGATCTTCGTCGCCCTGCTGACGATTGGCCTGTTTTACCTGCGCAACTACCTGGCCGTCGTGATGCTGGCGAGTGCGACCCTGGCCTTCATCGCCGGGGCAAAACCTTCGCATAACTACTGGGATTACCTGGTTGATCCACTGCTGGGGCTGTATTGCTGCGCGGCACTGCTGATGCTGACGGTCCGCCGGTTGTATGGCTGGCTGAACAAAGACTCCCGATCCGTTTGAGATCCAACGACATTTTTAACAAGGGAACAGGTATGGGCTGGCTGCAATCGAGACGTTTGCATTATTGGCTAGGGGCAACCGCGATTGCGTTCGTGTTGTTTGCACTGCTGCGGGTGGTGTTTTTTTTCGGGTTTTCCGGTTTCGACGCCAGCGCGCTGAGCCGCGAGGATGCAATCCCGGAAACCCTGGGCATCGGCTTTCGTTTCGATCTGCGCCTGGCGATCCTGGTCATGCTGCCATTGGCGCTGCTGGCCTGGATTCCGCGCTGGAATCTTGTCAGCAGCCGTCTGCTTCGCCACTTGTCACGGGTGTATGTGGCCGCCGCCATGGGCGCCCTGCTGCTGATCTACATCGTTGATTTTGGTCATTACGCCTACCTGGGCGTGAGGATCAATGCCACTGTGCTGCGCTTCATCGAGGACGCGCAGATATCCCGTGACATGGTCTGGCAAACCTATCCGGTGATCTGGATTTCCCTGGGTTGGCTGGCAACGGTCGCACTGGTGACGCTGGCCGTTGTGCGCCTGGAACGCGTGACGCTGGACCGCGCCCGCAAAACCATTCACCCGCTCTCCGTCACATGGGGTAGCGCGTTGATGGTCGTGCTGGTGCTGTTGGGGATTTTGGGCCGTGTCGAAAACATGAACCTGGAAAACCCCGTGCCATTGCGCTGGAGCGATGCCTTCTTCTCCGGCAACAACCAGATCGCTGCGTTGGGCCTGAACCCGGTGATTTTCTTCTATGACACGGTCAAGGTCGGTCAATCGCGCTATGACGAAGGGCAAGTGCGTGAACACTACGCCGTGATGGCCAGGTACCTGGGGGTCGACCAGCCCGATCCGAACACCCTGAATTTTGTCCGCCACCAGGCGCCACAACCCTACAAAGTATCGGGCTCGCGGCCGCCGAACGTGATGTTTGTCATGCTTGAGTCCCTGGGCACCAGTGCGGTCGGGGCCTATGGCAACCCGCTCAACCCAACGCCCAATATCGATCGCCTGGCCACGCAGAGCTGGTTTTTCGAGCACTTCTATGTGCCGGTCACCGGCACCGCAAAAACCGTTTGGGCCAGCATCAGCGGAGTGCCAGACGTCACGCGCCAGGAAACCGCGACGCGTAATCCGCTGATCACCCGGCAACACACACTGATCAATGCCTTTACCGGCTACGAGAAGATCTACACCATTGGCGGCAACTCCGGTTGGGCCAACATGAACGCCTTGATTCGGCAGAGCATCGACGGTGTTCGTTTGTACGAAGAGCGCGACTGGCAATCCCCGGTCGTGGATGTCTGGGGGATTTCCGACCTGGACCTGTTCAAGGAAACCGACAGAATCCTGCAAGCACTGCCCAAGGACAAACCGTTCTTTGCCTATGTGCAGACGGCCGGCAACCATCGTCCGTTCACGATTCCCAAGACCAATGATGGATTCGAGGTCAAGCACCCGACCCTGGCCGAAGTACAGGCCGCGGGATCGCGCAGTGTCGAGCAGTACAACGCCGTGCGCTTGCTGGACTTCAACATCGGACGCCTGATGGACATCGCCAAGGCCGGCGGTTACTACGACAACACCATTTTCGTGCTGTTTGGCGACCATAACACCCGTATCGCCCAGATCCCGTTCCTGGCACCGGCCTATGAACAACTGGGCCTGGAAAGCAACGCGGTGCCCATGATCATCCACGCACCGGGCCTGCTCGGCACGCGGACCGTCAAGGAAGCCGTCGGCCTGGTGGACCTGCTGCCAACTGTGGCGGGCATGGCCGGCCTGGAGTTCCGCAATAGTGGCCTGGGGCGTGATATCCAGCAGCCCGCGCCGGAGGGTGAACGGGTGGTGCCGCTGGTGCTGCGCGAAGGCACGTTCCCGTTGATCGCGGGCGTCACTCAACACTACATGGTGCAGATGGAGCATGACGGCAGCTCACCGACGCTGCACGACCTGGCCTCCCCAACGCCGCTGGAAAACGTGGCGCAGCAGAACCCTGAAGAGTTCAAGCGCCTGGTGCAACTGACCCGCGGCCTGCATGAAACCTCAAGGCTGATGCTGTACCAGAACGTGCGCAAGTGAAGGATCAGATAAAACCGGCCGCAAACCGGCCTCGCAGGTAGTCGACAAAAGCGCTGACGGCCCTGGGCACATGGGCGGAGTAAGGTCGCACCAGATAAATGTGCTCAGGGAAGGCGCCTACCGATCGCCACATGGGTAGCACCCGGACCAATGCGCCGCTCTTGAGTCCGGCCTGAGCGCTGAAATCGGGCAACAGCGCAATGCCCAGGTCAGCCAGGGCGGCATCGCGCAACGCTTCGCTGTTGTTGGTGGCGAAGGTGCCTTTGATAGGCACCGTCAGCCGTTTTTCCACTACGTGCGAGGGGTCGAGGGCTTCGAAGGCCCAGGCCGGCGTGTCGCTGCCTCGCGGGTAATAGAGGCAGTTGTGGTCGACCAGATCCTCCGGACGTTGCGGATCGCCGAATCTCTGCAGATAGCTGCGGCTGGCAACCAGCACGGAATGCGTCGCGCAGAGTTTCCAGGCGACATGGGTATCCGGGATCTGATTGCTGTGCCGGACAGCGAGATCAAAACCTTCAGAAGCAATGGAGGAAATCTGATCGGAGACGTCCAGCTGCACCCTGACTTCAGGGTATTCATTGAGGAATCCGGCAAGTACCGGAATCAAATGCTGGCGGGCAAAGGCTACCGGAGCGGTCAGCCGCAAAAGCCCTCGTGCGACACCTGCCGAATCCCGGACATCGGCAAAACTGTGGGCGATTTGCTCATACGCACTGCGCACGTCACGTACCAGCGCATTTCCCGCATCGGTCAACCGCACACTGCGCGTGGTGCGCAATACCAGGCTCAGCCCCGTGGCCTTTTCCAGCTCGACAATGCGCTGGCTCACCGCAGACTTGCTCACCCCCAATCTGATCGCTGCCGCCGTATAGGTACCCTGCTCCGCCAGGATCGCCAGCCAGTGCACATGGGTCCAGAGCCTTTCGACTTCCACTTTAGGCATGATTTGACTGTTCTCGAATGGAAACAATAAATCCGATTTTCCCGCCTGGGCATGAACAAAGCAAAAGCTGAATACGCCCGTCGCAGGAAAGCAGCATCCCCCCTGCTCTCCTGCGATCAGGCCCTCAATCAAACCCCGTCAACGATGCCGGAAAACCGGGGCCCGCTTGGACCCTCGTTCACAGGTGCTATTTCGCGGTCGGCATCGCGAATTCGGCACCTTTGCCGATACTTTCCGGCCAGCGTTGCATGATGGATTTTTGCTTGGTGTAGAACCGCACGCCCTCCTCGCCGTAGGCATGCATGTCGCCAAACAGGCTCTTTTTCCAACCGCCAAAGCCCTGCCAGGCCATCGGCACCGGAATCGGCACGTTGATGCCGACCATGCCGACCTGGATACGACGGCTGAACTCACGTGCGACGTTGCCATCGCGGGTGAAGCAGGCGACTCCGTTGCCGAATTCATGGTCGTTGACCAATTGCACCGCGGTGGCGAAATCGGCCACGCGCATGCAGGCCAGCACTGGACCAAAGATTTCCTCTTTGTAGATGGTCATCTCCGGGGTGACGTGATCGAACAGTGTGCCGCCCATCCAGAAGCCTTCCTCGCAACCTTCACCGGCGTCCGCGCTATTGAAATGGCGGCCGTCCACCAACAGTTGCGCGCCTTCCTGGATGCCCTTTTCGATGTAGCCAGTGATACGCGAATGCGCAGCCGGCGTGACGATCGGGCCCATTTCGGCGGCCAGGTTGCTGCCGTTCAGCACTTTGAGTGCCTTGGTTCGTTCCACCAGTTTCGGAATGACCTTGTCGGCCACATCACCGACCAGCACGGCAACCGAGATCGCCATGCAACGTTCACCTGCCGATCCGTAGCCTGCGCCGATCAGTGCGTCGACCACTTGATCGACGTCTGCGTCCGGCATGACCACCATGTGGTTCTTCGCGCCGCCCAGGGCCTGCACGCGTTTGCCATGGCGGGCACCGGTCTCGTAGATGTAGTTGGCGATGGGCGTGGAGCCGACGAAGGACACCGCTTTCACATCCGGGTGCACCAGCAGCGCATCCACAGCCTCTTTGTCGCCTTGCACCACGTTGAACACGCCATCGGGCAGACCTGCCTGTTTCAGCAAGTCAGCCATGAACAGACTGGCGCTCGGATCCGTCGGGCTCGGCTTGAGAATGAACGTGTTGCCCGCAGCGATCGCCACCGGGAACATCCACATCGGCACCATCACCGGGAAGTTGAACGGTGTGATACCGGCCACCACGCCCAGAGGCTGGCGCAGTGTCCAGTTATCCATGTTGGTGGAAACCTGGTCGGAGAAGTCGCCCTTGAGCAACTGCGGAATGCCACAGGAGAACTCGACGATATCGATACCGCGGGCCACTTCGCCCTGGGCATCGGTGAAGACCTTGCCATGTTCGGCCGTGATCAGATGCGCCAGTTCGTCTTTGTGCTGGTTCAACAGCTCCAGAAACTTGAACATGACCCGGGCGCGGCGAATGGGCGGCGTGTTCGACCAGGCGGGAAAGGCCGCTTCGGCGGACGCCACGGCGGCGTCTACGTCCCGGGTATTGCCCAGGCGCACATGGCGAGTGACGGCGCCGGTGGCCGGGTTGTAAACGGGTTGAGTGCGCGCACCACTGCCGGCGACGTGAACGCCGTGGATGTACTGGGCAATTTCTTTGTTGTCGTTAGCATCGGTCATGACAGGTCTCGCTGCGGTGGTGGATTGAACTTCACCTCCAGAGTAAGCAGCGGTCATGGTCGTGACTACGGCCAAAAACTGAATTGATTGTTCACAATAGCGAACAATCAATGCCTTCAATGTGGGAGCGAGCCTGCTCGCGAAGGTCGTCAACGATAACGCGCCCCGCCTGAATGCCCGGGTTGTCTGGACGTTTTTCGCGAGCAGGCTCGCTCCCACACTGGGATAGCAGAACGGCTGTCCTGGACTTCAAATCGAGTCCCGCTGCAATTTGATTGCTGTCAGGTTTCAGATTTACAGGCACTCGGTCTTAGACTAAGGCCTCAGCGCTCACTCATTCAGCGGACGAACACCCGCTCACCCAAGGTAGCGAACCCGATTGAACATCGATACCCGAATCAAATTCCGTCACCTGGTGTGCTTTCTTGAGGTGGCGCGCCAGGGCAGCCTGGCACGCGCCTCGGACAAGCTGGCGATCAGTCAGCCGGGCCTGTCCAAGACGCTAAAGGAATTGGAAACACTGCTTGAGACCACACTGTTCGAGCGCGGAAAAAAAGGCTCGACGCTGACAGAGGCCGGCGTGGCCTTTTTGCGGTATGCGGGGCCTTGCGTGCAATCGCTGCGCGAAGGGGTCAACAGCTTGCGCTCGGGGGTACATGAGCCCATTGCCGTGCGGCTTGGCGTGCTGTCCACCGTCGAAAGCCTGCTGATCCCTGAAGTGGTTCGCCGCTTGCACGAGCGACATCCCGCACTGGCGGTCAGTGTCGTGACCGGACCCAGTGCCTATCTGCTGTCCCAATTGCGTGTCGGTGAGTTGGACCTCGTGGTCGGCAGAATGACCGATAGCCCGCTGATCCAGGGGTTGTCGTTCGAGCATCTCTACAGCGAGTCCATGACCCTGGTCGTGCGCAAGGGCCATCCGGTGCTCACCGATCCCCTGGGGCACACCCACCTCGAAGACTATCCGGTGGTATTGCCGCTGGCGGGGACGACGATCCGAAAATTCGCCGATGGCTTGTTTGTGCAGCACGGCATCACGCCGTCACGCCAATGCCTGGAAACCCTGTCGATCGCCCTGAGCCGGCGCTACGTGCAATCGAGTCAGGCAGTCTGGGTCGCGCCTTTCGACGCCGTCCGACAGGACTTGAAGCAAGGCGAATTGGTCGAGTTGGAGCTGGGAATGCGTGAACCCGGCGGTTCTGTGGGGTTGTGCACCAATCCCGTATTGCCGGTGACACCGGCGGCGCAATGGTGTGTGGAGGCACTGCGCGAGATCGGGCAAGAGTATCGTGAAGGCCAGTATCCATAACCATTTGGGTATGTCTGCAACCTGTTTTTTTCAATTTTACGTCGGGCCGCATAAGAGGAAACTAAGCCACAAGCAGCTGCCCACGGGGCAATTGCCTTTGACCAACCATAAAAACAGGAAGAACGACATGTCTGATGCGCAAGACAGCCGCTTCGTCATCCGTGACCGTAATTGGCATCCAAAAGCCCTGACACCTGACTACAAGACGTCCATCCTGCGCTCCCCGCGCCAGGCACTGGTGAGCATTCCCCAGTCGGTATCGGAAACCAGCGGCCCGGATTTTTCCCACCTGAAGATGGGCCAGCACGACAACGACCTGCTGCTGAACTTCAATCACGGCGGCCTGCCCGTCGGCGAGCGCATCATCGTCGCGGGCCGGGTCTGCGACCAATACGGCAAGCCGATTCCCCACACCCTGGTGGAAATGTGGCAAGCCAACGCCGGTGGTCGCTACCGGCATAAAAAAGACAGCTACCTGGCCCCGCTAGACCCGAATTTCGGCGGCGTGGGCCGTGCGTTGACTGACCGCGACGGCAACTACAGTTTCCGCACGGTCAAACCGGGTCCTTACCC
Source organism: Pseudomonas sp. C2B4 (assembly GCF_013359695.1). GTDB lineage: Bacteria > Pseudomonadota > Gammaproteobacteria > Pseudomonadales > Pseudomonadaceae > Aquipseudomonas. The sequence goes on along the minus strand of NZ_JABFMU010000027.1, from coordinate 19,326 downwards.
ATGGCGCAATGGCCCGAACGACTGGCGCCCGGCCCATATTCATGTCTCCATCAGCGGCCCGTCCATTGCCACGCGTTTGATTACTCAGCTGTATTTCGAAGGTGATCCGCTCATCCCGATGTGCCCGATCGTCAAGTCGATCGCCAATCCGGACGCGGTGCAGAGCCTGATCGCCAGGCTGGACATGAGCATGGCCAATCCCATGGATTGCCTGGCTTATCGCTTTGATATCGTCCTGCGCGGCCAGCGCAAGACTCACTTCGAAAACCGCTGAGGAGGCTTGCGCATGCCCATTCAACTGCTGACTGAAACCCCCTCGCAAACGGCCGGCCCCTATGTGCATATCGGATTGGCACTCGAGGCGGCCGGAAACGCGCCACGCGAGCAGGAAATCTGGAATGTCATGGCCAAGCCTGGTGCGCCAGGCGAGCACATTTTATTGAAAGGTCACGTGTATGACGGCAACGGCCAGCTGATTCGCGATGCGTTCCTGGAGCTGTGGCAGGCCAATCACGAAGGCGTCTACGACACCGATTACAACCTGGACAAAGCCTTCAACGGCTTTGGCCGCACCGCCACGACAGACGTCGGGGAATGGACGGTTCAAACCGTGAAGCCTGGCGTGGTGAAAAACGCTGCGGGCGTGCCCATGGCGGCGCATATCAATGTGTCGCTGTTCGCCCGGGGCATCAACATTCACTTGCAGACGCGGTTGTATTTCGACGACGAGCCGGAGGCGAATGCGGTGGATCCGGTGCTGAACCTGATCGAACAACCCCACCGGCGTGAATCCCTGATCGCCCGGCGCTGCACGGTGGATGGCAAGCCGGCTTACCAGTTCGACATTCACCTGCAAGGCGAAGCGGAAACCGTGTTCTTCGATTTCTGACGCTCATCGCTAAAAGGAGCGGGCTCGCTCGGGAAAATCGCCAGGACAACGCGTCCATTCAGACAGCACGCGTTATCGTCAGCGACCTTCGCGAGCGAGCCCGCTCCCACCGTGGCTCCGTGTTGCAGGGAGATCCTGCAACGTTGCCAGATCCGACCCTTTGCCCCCTTCCCCGCCAAAACGCCAAAGACTCATCCGATAACCGGACAGAAACGCCAAAACATAAGGTGTTATGTCAATTACGGGTCGGATTTAGACAAGTTGCCCCCCTCCCCATCTGATCGAATTGCACTACGTCTCCCCTTCGACTCCAGCCCTCCAAAGGCTCGGTCAAACAAAGGCAAACGCTCCCAACCACCGGTTAAAACCAGCAAGCGGTCTATCCATTTCAGAGGGTGTGCGATGAACAACAGTGTCGTAATTGGAGAACTCACCTGGCCGGAGTACGCAGAGAAGGTCGCCACCGGCTGCCCGATCTTTCTGCCGGTCGGTGCACTGGAGCAGCACGGTCATCACATGTGCATGGAAGTCGATGTCCTGTTGCCAACCGCGATCTGCAAGGCAGTGGCCCAAAAGGTCAGCGGCCTGGTGTTGCCCGCCCTGGCTTACGGCTACAAGTCCCAGCAGAAATCAGGTGGCGGCAACCACTTTCCCGGCACCACCAGCCTCGATGGCGCCACGCTGACCAGCACCGTGCAGGACATCATCCGCGAACTGGCGCGCCACGGCGCGCGCAAACTGGTGATGATGAACGGTCACTTTGAAAACTCGATGTTCATTGTCGAGGGCATCGACCTGGCCCTGCGAGAGCTTCGCTACGGTGGTATCACCGACTTCAAGGTGGTCGTGCTGTCCTATTGGGACTTCGTCAACGACCCCGCCGTTATCGCAAAGCTGTACCCCGACGGCTTCCTCGGCTGGGATATCGAACATGGCGGTATTTTCGAAACGTCCCTGATGCTGGCCCTGCACCCCGATAAGGTCGACCTGAGCCGCGCGGTCGACCACCCGCCCGCCACGTTCCCGCCTTACGACGTCTTCCCGATCATCCCGGAGCGCACCCCCGCCTGCGGAACACTGTCATCGCCCAAAGGTTCGAGCCGCGAGAAAGGCGAGCTGATTCTCGAAGTGTGTGTCTCGGGCATCAGCGCCGCCGTGCGCGAGGCTTTTGATCTGGACACATAAAGAACACAGGGACGTGCCGAAACAAGCACCCACCGTTAGCGCTTCACCCTCCCCCAAATAGAATAAAAAGGGTAAGTCTCATGTCCAGCAGCTCAAATCTGGCCCCAGGCCTCAAGCAGCGTCACGTCACCATGCTCTCCATCGCCGGTGCCATTGGCGCCGGCCTGTTCATCGGTTCCGGCCACGCCATCGCCTCGGCGGGGCCCGCCGCAATCCTGGCCTATATTTTTTCCGGCACGCTGGTCGTCCTGGTCATGCGCATGCTGGGAGAGATGGCAGTCGCATCGCCTGATACCGGATCATTTTCGACCTACGCCGAGCGGGCGATGGGGCGCAGTGCCGGCTTCACCATCGGCTGGCTGTACTGGTGGTTCTGGGTGCTGGTCATTCCGATCGAAGCCATCGCCGCAGCCGCCATCCTGCACGCCTGGTTTCCTTCCATTCAAACCTGGGAGTTTGCGATAGCGGTCACGGGCCTGCTGACCTTGACCAACCTGTTCAGTGTCGCCCGGTACGGCGAGTTCGAGTTCTGGTTCGCCATGCTCAAAGTCATCGCGGTCCTGGGCTTTATCGCCCTTGGCGCGCTGGCCCTGGTGGGCGGACTGCCGGATACGACGGTCAGTGGTGTCGTGCAATTGAGCCATGAGTTCGGCGGCTTCATGCCCAATGGCATGACAGCGGTGATCGGCGCGATGCTCACCACCGTGTTCAGCTTCATGGGCACGGAAATCGTCACCATCGCCGCGGCCGAATCGAAAAACCCCTCCAAACAGATCACCCGCGCGACCAACTCCGTGGTCTGGCGCATGGGGATTTTCTACATCGTGTCAGTGTTCCTGATCATCTCCATCGTCCCCTGGAACGACCCCATGCTCGTGCAAGTCGGCTCCTATCAGCGAGCGCTTGAGTTGATGAACATCCCGTACGCGAAAATGATCGTGGATGTCGTGGTGTTGATTGCGGTCGCCAGCTGCCTGAACTCGGCCATCTATACCGCGTCGCGCATGGTCTACTCCCTGAGCAAACGCGGGGACGGCCCTCGGGTTCTGCAGAAGACCTCGTCTTCAGGGGTGCCCTTTGTCGCGGTACTGGCCAGCACGGCAGTGGGTTTTCTGACCACGGCGCTGAATTATTTTGCACCCAATGAGGTGTTCTCCTTCCTGCTGGCCAGCTCCGGGGCGGTTGCGCTGCTGGTCTATCTGGTCATTGCTGTTTCGCAACTGGTACTGCGCAAAAAGATGAATGCCTCGGGACAACCGATCGCCTTCAAGATGTGGCTCTTCCCCTGGCTCAGCTACCTGGTGATTGCCTGCATCCTGAGCATCCTGATGGTGATGCTGATTCTGCCGCAGCATCGCATGGAGGTGATTGCGACAGGTGCGCTGACACTGTCCATTGTCTGCATGGGTGCAATCTTCAATTCCAGGAAGAAAACAGCTCAAACCGTTGAAATGGCTCAAACCGAAAACGCGTAACTACTCGATCCCTGTAGGAGCGAGCTCGCTCGCGAAAAAACCAAGAACACCGTTGGTTATCTGGTTTTACGCGTCATCGTTCACGACCATCGCGAGCAAGCTCGCTCCTACAGGTTTTTTCCTACACGATCACCTCTTTCCGGCCACTCTCCACCACGGAGCTGGCCGGTTTTTTGCGTATGCCCTACGGACACAGGGTGTAAAATCCAGAGTCCCCCCTTTGCAGGGCTGACAATTACAAAACCAGAACGATGCAGTTGAGGAGCGGTAATAATGGCGAAACTCCAGGTGGCGAAACCCGCCGCAGGACGCTCGGCGAATGAACAACAGCCAGTGAAAACCGTGGGTTTCCTGGTCATCCCCAACTTCACCACCATCGGTTTCGCCTCCGCCGTGGAAACCCTGCGCATGGCCAATCTGGCCGCGCGAAAACCGATGTTCCGCACCGTCATCATCGCCGCCAGCCTGGACCCGGTGACGGCCAGCAACGGCATGCGCATCCTGCCCGACCACAGCATCAGCGATGCACCAAAACTGGACATGCTGTTCGTCGTCGGATCCAACCCGATCGTCTCCAACCACAGCAGCCGCCCACTGCTCAACTGGCTGCGCAAACTGGCCCATGATCAGGTGCCGCTGGGCGGAATTTGCACGGGCAGTCACTTGTTGGCCCGCGCCGATCTGCTCAAGGGCTATCGCTGCACGATTCACTGGGAAGACATCGAAGCGCTGAAGGAGCGGTTCCCGGGCATCATCATTTCCAACCAGCTGTTCGAGCTGGATCGCGATCGCTACACCTGCTCCGGTGGCGTGGCGTCCATGGACATGACCCTGCAATTGATTGCCCGCGAACCCGGCGGTCGGGATATCGCCGCCCATACGGCCGAGTTGCTGTTGTGTGATCGGATCCGGGGGGCGCAGGAGCAACAGCGTGTACCGTTGCGGCAAAAGCTGGGCACCTCGCAGCCCAAGCTCAGCCAGATGGTGGCAATCATGGAAGCCAATCTCGAGGAGCCGGTGGGTCTTGAGGAGCTTGCGCGGTTGAACGAGGTGTCGGTGCGCCAGCTCGAGCGCCTGTTTCACAAGCACCTGCAACGCACGCCGAGCCAGTACTACCTGGAATTGCGTCTGGCGCGGGCGCGCCAGTTATTGCTGCGCAGCGAATCGCAGGTGCGTGATATCGCCCTCGCCTGCGGCTTCGTTTCGCCGGCGCATTTTTCCAAGTGCTATAGCCGGTTTTTTGGTGTGTCGCCCATTGGTGAGCGCAAGCAGGTGGCTGCGCTGCATTGATTCAATATGGATGTTGGCCGGGCCGGCCTCTTCGCGAGCAGGCTCGCTCCCACAGTTGACCGAGTTGGTTCAATGTGGGAGCGAGCCTGCTCGCGAAGGCTTACTCAAGAACACTGAAAGATATCAGTCCTGCAACGCCTTGTGCGCCGTCTCCCGGCTCGCCAGCATGGCAACCAATGCCACCGCCGCAGCCGCCAACAGATACCAGGCCGGAGCCATTTTGTTGCCGGTCAGCTGGATCAGCCAGGTCGCGATAAACGGCGCGGTGCCACCAAACACCGCGTTGGCAATGTTGAAGCTGAAGGCAAAGCCGCTGAAGCGTACGCGGGTGGGGAAAATCTCGGCGAGGAAGCACGGCAAGGTGCCGTCGTTCATCGCCAGGATCGCGCCGAAGGCAATCTGGATCATCAGAATCACCATCAGCGGCTGATGGTCCAGCATCCCGAACAGCGGGAACGTCAGCAGCAGGAACAACACCGAAGCGGTCAGCAACATGGTCTTGCGCCCGAATCGGTCCGACAACTTGCCCATCAGGAAAATCAGCCCGATGTAGGTCGCCAGCGACACCGTCGACGCGAGGAACGAATCGCTTTCGCTCATGCCCATTTCGGTGGACAGGTAGGTCGGCATGTAGCTGAGCAACAGGTAAAACGCCACGGCATTCAGGCAGGTCGCGCCAATCCCGATCATCACGCTGCGCCGGTGCACGGTGAGCAATTCACGCACCGGCGCATGGGTGGCGCCCTCCTTCGCCTCAAGACGCTTTTCCATCTCCAGGAATTTGGGCGTGTCCTGCAGGCTCATGCGGATATAGCGCCCCACCAGCCCGAATGGCGCCGCCAGCAGAAACGGCAACCGCCAGCCCCAGCTGTGCAGGTCCTCGACACTCAGCCACGCGTGCAGCCCGGCGACAAACACTGCGCCGAACAGCAAGCCCGCGGCGGTACTCGCCGGCACAATGCTGGTGTACAACCCGCGTTTCCCTTCGGGCGCATACTCGGCGAGAAAGGCCGATGCCCCCGCATATTCCCCTGAAGCCGAGAAACCCTGGAACAGGCGAATCAGCAGCAACAAGGCCGGTGCCCACAGGCCGATATGGTTGTAGGTCGGCAGAATGCCGATACAGAAGGTCGAGACCGACATGATCAGGATCGACCAGGACAGCGCACTGCGTCGCCCGTATTTATCACCGAAGTGCCCCCAGACCAGGCCCCCCAGCGGACGGACGATAAACGACAGCGCGAACACGGCAAAAGTCGCCAGCAGCGCGGTGGCCTTGTCGGTTTGCGGGAAAAACGTCAGCGCGATGACGGTAGCCAGGTAACCGTAGGCCGCGTAGTCGAACCACTCGACGAAGTTGCCCATGAAACTGGCACTGGCGGCACGCCGCAGGGCCTTGCGTTCGGCGGTCTGTTCAAGTTTCTGCGCCAGGGTCGGCGTCAGGCTGGCGCTTGGGGTGCTCATTGCGCACCTCCGGTGTCAGCGGTGCGGTGATCGGGATGAAAAGACGAGACGTAGGACATGACAGAACCCTCTATTGTTTTACTTGGCAGGGTTAAGGCTCAGTAGATGCTGCGCGCTCTTGGGTGCGCATGCGTCGTTTTTTTTCGGTGCATCTCAGCCACCGGGAAGATTTTTTGCCACTGATCAAGGTAAAACGCCGCACAGGGTCACTGTGCGGCGCAAGGTCTTACTTTTTGATGATGTTGTGTTCCGGGCCATACGGGAACTTGGTGATGTTTTCCCCACCCTGTTCGTTGACGATCAGGATGTCGTGTTCACGATACCCACCAGCGCCCGGACGGCCTTCGGGCAGCATGATCATCGGTTCGATGGACACCACCATCCCCGGTTCCAGCACCGTGTCGATGTCTTCGCGCAGTTCCAGACCGGCTTCGCGGCCGTAGTAATGGCTCAGCGTACCGAAGGAGTGACCGTAGCCGAAGGTGCGGTACTGCAGCAGGTCGTGCTCCAGGAAGATCTCGTTCAATTGCAGCGCAATATCAGAGCAGCGCATGCCTGGCTTGATCAGTTTCAGACCGGCCTCGTGCACCTTGACGTTGACCTCCCACAGGCGCAGATGCTCGTCGGAGCAGTGGTCGAGGAACAGCGTACGCTCCAGTGCCGTGTAGTAGCCGGCGATCATCGGGAAGCAGTTGAGGCTGAGGATGTCGCCTTTGTTGACCTTGCGCGACGTCACCGGGTTATGGGCACCATCGGTGTTGATACCGGACTGGAACCAGGTCCAGGTGTCCATCAGCTCGGAGTCCGGGAACGTGCGGGCGATTTCACGCACCATCGCCTGGGTAGCATGCAGGGCGACCTCGTATTCCGGCACCTGGTCACGCAAGGCTTCGACGATGGCGGCACCGCCGATGTCCGCAATACGCGCGCCCTGACGAATGATCGCGTGTTCTTCGGCGGACTTGATCATGCGCATGCGCATGCACGGAGCGGCGATATCCACCAGCTCGGTCTGCGGGTAGCGATTGGCGAGTTTGTCGCGGTTGAGCAAGTTCAGGTGATCGAACTCGACGCCGATGCGCCCCGCCTTGGGCAAGGCCTGCTGGATCGCGGCGAAGTAGTTGTCGCGCTGCCAGTCGGTGTAGACGATGTTGTCCGTGCCGACGGTCCGGCGCCACGGTTGGCCGCCATCGATGTTGGCGCTGATGGTCACGGCGCTGTCCTGGGTCACGACCAGCGCATACGGACGCCCGAAGGAGCAGTACAGGAAATCGCTGTAGTAGTTGATGTTGTGGTAGGAGGTGAAGACAGCCGCATCGATATTGTTCTGCGCCAGGTGGGCCCGCAGTTTGGCCTGGCGGTTGGCATATTCCTGAGCGGAGAACGTCGGGGTCACTCGTTCGCCGTTCTTGATCTGGATGGTTTTCGGCATTTGCATGTCATTTATCCTTGTCATTGTTTGAGCTACAGAAGGCGCCAATCTGGGGGGCCGCTGGAGATCATTCGAACAGATGCAAAGTGAGGTTTTTTGCGCGAATCCGACCTGTAGTTGGTCAGATCCGCTGTTTTCGACAGCCACCCCTCGGGGCCATCCGGTACCCAAAAAAAAGCCCCCGGCTTGGCGGAGGCATGGGTGAAGGATAATGCGGTCAGTGTGGGAGCGGGCTTGCTCGCGAAGGCGGTGTGTCAGTCAGCCGGGTTGTTGGCAGTGATGGCCTCTTCGCGAGCAGGCTCGCTCCCACAGTTGATCGGGTTGTTCAGGAGGACGCGGTTCAATGTGGGAGCGGGCTTGCAATGGCGGTGTGTCAGTCAGCCGGGTTGTTGGCAGTGATGGCCTCTTCGCGAGCAGGCCCGCTCCCACAGTTGATCGGGTTGTTTCGGAGGACGCGGTTCAATGTGGGAGCGGGCTTGCTCGCGAAGGCGGTGTGTCAGTC
>NZ_JABFMU010000027.1:0-10989 GCF_013359695.1 Pseudomonas sp. C2B4 | reverse complement strand
CAGTCAGTTGGGATGTTGGCAGTGACGGCCTCTTCGCGAGCAGGCTCGCTCCCACTGGTGATCGGGTTGTTTCGGAGGACGCGGTTCAATGTGGGAGCGAGCCTGCTCGCGAAGGCGGAACCCGCTGACGCTGCACCGAGTTGAGCGCGCCCATGTGATCCCGCGGATGTGCACCGAAGTACTGCCGATAGCAGCGGAAAAAATGCTGCAACGAGACGAACCCGCACGCCGTGGCCACTTCCGACAGCGGCTGTTCACCCGTCCGCAACAACTGGCGCGCCTGCTGCAACCGCAAGTCCAGGTAGTGTCTGGACGGCGAACAACCCAGGCTGCGCTTGAACAGTCGCTCCAGATGACGGCGGGAAATGCCCAGGGTCTCGGCCAGTTCGTCGATCTCCAGCGTCGGGCTCAAGTGTTCTTTCATCAAGGTCAGAGTGGCCTGCAGCTTTGCCGGGGCTTCCTCCATGGGCAGGAGTGGCCGGGCCTGACGTGTGGCGTGTTTTTCCATCCGCACGATCAGGCCACGGCCATGGGTCCGGGCGAGAAGCTCATGCATCAACCCTTGGACAGCCTGCGGGCCGACGCAGGTCAGGCGCCCGCGGTCGACACAGAACGGCGCCGCCACCGGCGTCAGCTTGCTGAAGGAAGCAAACACCAGTGAGGCGGCGGGCTCCGGCAAGCTGCAACGGAAGCCCTCCAGGGCGCCGATGTCCGCCAGCAGCCATCCTGCGCTGCCCAATCCCCCCAGGCTGATCGGTTGCGCTGCCCAGTGGTGCAGCTGTCGGCGCAGGTCTGGATGCTCCAACTCAATATGTGGGCTATCCCCACCACAGAGGATCAGCACATCGAACTGTTGCGCCTGATCCAGTCGCGCAGTGGCCGTTGCGATGCCATTACTGGCGTACAACTGCCGCCCCTCCAGACTCAACATCTGCCACTGGCAGACACTGCGTCCTGCCAGCTGATTGGCCAGACGCAGGGGTTCCAGCGCATTGGCCAGGGCATACAGATCGAAGGCTTCCATCAACCAGAAACCAATCCGCAACACCGGGGGTTGTGGCCGCCCGGATTCGGTCAGTGGCAGCATGTCCTGTTCTCCCCGTTGATCAAGTCACCCGATTGTCGGCGCCAGGGATCAGCAAGGCGTGTCTGATATCGACCCCTAAGTGCTCGCCTCTACCGATCGCGATCTATCAGGGTGGGATCTGTATAAAGGCTCCATCAAGCCTCTACCCGGTTTCTTCCGTTTTTCTTGGCCTTATAAAGATGCTCGTCGGCTTGCTTCAAGACGGCTGATACGGGCGGACCCTCCGGCAGCCAGCTGCCCACGCCAATGGAAATAGTGACGCAACCGATTCTGTCGATCCTGATGCTTTCCACCCTGGCACGCAAACGCTCGGCGACATCGATCGCGTTGGCGATGGGTGTGTTCGGCAACAGGACCGTGAACTCCTCCCCACCGGTACGGCATGCCAGATCGCCGTCTCGCGAGCTCTGCCTGACTACATCAGCGAGAGCCTGCAACGCGACGTCGCCAGCGTCATGGCCATAGGTGTCGTTCACCGTCTTGAAATGATCGATGTCCATTGCCATCACGCTGAACGGCGTAGACGACTGCTCAAGTTCGAGCAGCGCCTCATCCATCGCCCGGCGGTTCGCCAGGCCGGTCAACGGATCGCTTTGGGCTTGACGGTTGAGGTGACCGAGTTTTTCCTGCATCAGCACCACACCCTTCGATAGCCCACGGCGGATACGCGCGGCTTCGATGTACCAGGCGCGAACCGATTTGATTTGCACCGGGCTATCAGCGGCATCCATATGACTCGCCACGGACGCCAGTTGGTGCAATGGCCGGGTAATCAACGTTGCCACCCACCCGATGATCGCGAAACCGATCAGGCACACGGGAAGGACGACGAGGACGGTTCTGCCAATCAGGGCGTTGAGTGGCGCAAGGGCTGTTTCACGCGATTGTGCGCAGATCACGCCCCAGCGGCTGTCGGGCACCCAGGCGTAGCCCGACAGCATCGCAATACCCTTGTCGTCGACGCTTTCCATGGCTCCCGCGCCTGCGCCGAGAACAGCGTCCACCGCCGTGTCGGGACCCAGCATCTGGCCGATCCGGTCTGGATCGGCGTGATAGAGCAGCCGCCGACGGTTGTCCACCACGTACACCTGAACATCGACGTTATTGAAGTGGCTGCTGATCAGGGTGTGCAGGACGCTTTGCTTCAGCAGGTAAACCGTACCGCCCACCGCCCCCAGATACTGTCCGTTCGAATCGAGAATAGGATGGGAAACGAAGATCACCAGGTTGCCGATCTCGGAGACAAACGCCGAGCTGATCATCGGTTGACGCCCATGCAGTGCTTGAATAACGCCTTCGGTACGAAAGGTTCGTCCCTTGATTTGCAGGCTCTCGGGTGATGCTTCCAGAACCTTCCCTGTGGCATCGAATATCCCCACCACGTTGAAGCTCGAATCCTGTCGCTGCAGGCGAGCCGCCTCGCTCTTCAACAAGGGTGCATTGTGCAGTTGACCGGCCAGCAGATCGGCGCTGTAGGCCAGGTTCTCCTGGCCGTTCCTGAGAAGATCACCGATGCTCGACGCGACTTTGGTTGCATAGGCACGATTGGACTGTAAGGCCGAATCGATCAGCGTCTGCCTCTGGGCCTGATAAACGACATAAAGGCTACTCGCCAGCGTGATCAGCGCTGTCAGCAACGTAAACAACAGGATCAATCGTCGCAGGTCGATCCGGGGCAATGACTTCGCGCTCATGATTGGCCGGTCCGCGGTGCCACTTCAGAACAGTGTAGTTGCAACGGTGTGTTGCACTGTTTCAGGGGAATATATGCACGCTGCACCAATGACTATACTTCGCTCGCGCCTCGGTCCGAGGCGGCAGACAGCACGGAGAAGCGCAGATGCCACACGAAGGAAGCCTGCTCCAGGCAACGGTCATCTTTCTGTTGGCGGTGGTGTTGTTGGTGCCGCTCGCCCAACGCGTCAACCTGGGCGCCGTTCCCGGCTACCTGCTGGTCGGGGTGCTGATCGGGCCTTCGGTGCTGGGCCTGATCAACAATTCCGAGAACGTCAGCCGGCTTTCGGAAATGGGCGTGGTGTTGCTGTTGTTCGTCATCGGGCTGGAGCTTTCGCCACGCAAGCTATGGATGATGAGGCGCTTGCTGTTCGGCGTCGGGCTGATCCAGGTGGTGCTCACCGGGGCGATTTTTGCCGCGATGGCGTTTTACCTTTTTGCCCAGACGCTCCAGGCCTCCATTGTGCTCGGGCTGGCGCTGGCCCTGTCGTCGACCGCCTTCGGCCTGCAAATCCTGGCCGAGCGCAAGGAACTGGGTCGGCCCCACGGTCGCATGGCGGTGGCCATTCTGCTGTTTCAGGACATCGCCGCCATTCCTCTGATTGCCGTGATTCCGTTGCTGGGCAGTGTCGATCCCGACCAGGCGCAAGGCGGTGAGCTGCGGCAGCTGCTGACGGTGCTGGGCGGTATCGGCGCAATCATTGTCGGCGGGCGTTTTCTGATGCGACCGGTGTTCGGCTGGGCCGTGATCCCCGGCCTGCGCGAGCTGTCCACCGCCACGGCCTTATTGTGCGTGCTCGGCACCGCCTGGGTGATGGAGCATGTCGGCGTCTCCATGGCATTGGGGGCTTTCCTCGCCGGACTGCTCATGGCCGAGTCGCCGTTTCGTCACGAACTGGAGTCGCAGATCGAACCGTTCAAGGGACTGTTGCTCGGGCTGTTTTTCGTCGGCGTGGGCATGACCGCCGATTTGCGCTTGCTGTTTGGCGCGCCCTGGGTGGTCCTGGGGCTGACGCTATTGCTGGTGGTGCTCAAACTGCCTCTTTTGTTCGGGCTCGGGCGACTGACGGAGGGCTTGAACCGGGCCGACGCTATCCGCCTCGGCGTGGTCCTCGCTTCCGGCGGTGAATTCGCCTTCGTGGTGTTCAAGCTTGCGCTGGGCCATCGCTTGCTGGATCAGCAGGTCCACGATCTGCTGGTGCTCGTCATCACGCTGTCGATGGCCATGGTTCCCCTGCTGATGATTGCTTTGTCGCCCTTGATGCGCGAAGCACCTGCCGTTTCGGGCGGACCGCAAGCCCCACCAGACATCAGCGACGAACCGAAAGTGGTGATTGCCGGCATGGGTCGAATGGGCCGCGTGATCGCGCGCATGCTGCAAGCCCGGGGCATCTCACTGGTTGCCCTGGACACCTCGGTTCAGGCGCTCGACCAACAGGGCGCGTCAGGACGCCTGCCCGTGTATTACGGCGATCCGACTCGACCCGACATTCTCCACGCCGCCAAGGTCGATACGGCGCAACTGGTCATCGTCACCACCGACGATCCGCAGATCAACCTTGAAACCGTCCGGACCATCACCCGGCTCTATCCCGGCGTCAAAGTGATCGCGCGGGCCCACGACCGGCAGGAGGCCCTGAAACTGATGGATGCGGGCGCCCGGCCGATACGGGAAACCTTTCACTCCAGCCTGGAAATGACCCGTCGCGCCCTGTTGATGCTGGGCGAAAGCGAAGACCAGGCCAATGCGTGGACCCGCAGTTACCAGAAACAGGATGAAGATCAACTGACCCATCGGCACCGCAACGAGGGTACCGACGACACTCGGCCCAAGCCTGACACTGACGCACCCGCAGAAAAGTAAATGGCTCTCAACACCATGTAACAGGCGACGCCCCACCGGTTAGCGTGACGAGGAGTTAGTGACTACGCTACTGATCGGGTGACCTCACGGAGTATGAGCATGGGTGCGAACAAAAATGTTGTCCGATGGCTCGTGGGCTTGCCGATCGCCCTGATGGTAGGGGTTTCAAGCCTGCTTGTCGGTTGTGACAAAGCGCCCGACTCCCCCGCCCGTAAACCGCCCGATGTGACCGTCATGACGGTCACCGCCCGTGATACCCCGGTGACCTTCGAATTCGTCGCCCAGACCCAGAGCTCCCGCGAAGTGGAAATCCGCGCCCGTGTCGCCGGCTTCCTGGACAAGCGGCTGTACACCGAAGGCGAGCTGGTGAAGGCCGGGCAAACGCTGTTCCAGATGGACCGCAAACCCTTTGAAGCGGCGCTGTTGTCGGCCCAGGGCCAATTGGCCCAGCAACAGGCCCGTTGGGAGGTGGCCAAGGCCGCCCTGGCCCGTGTCCGTCCACTGGCAGCGCAGAACGCAGTCAGCAAGATGGATCTGGACAATGCCGTCGGCGAAGAGCGTGAAACCCGCGCCGCGGTACTGGCTGCAGAGGGGGTGGTGCGCACCGCCCAGTTGAATCTGAGCTACACCACCATCACCTCGCCCCTCACCGGCCTCTCCAGCTACGCGAAGAAACAGGATGGCAGTTACGTCACGCCGGGTGAGTCGGGGCTGCTGACCTCGGTGTCACAGATGGACCCGATGTACGTCAATTTCAGTCTTTCGGAAAACGAAACCCTCAAATACCGCGACGAAATCAGCGCCGGCCGCCTCAAATTCCCGTCCAGCAGCGATTTTGAAGTCGAAGTGGTGCTGGCCGACGGTACCGTGGTCCCGGAGCGCGGCAAGGTTAATTTCCTGGCGCCGTCGTTCAGCCAGGAAACCGGCACCTTTCTGGTCCGGGCGGTACTGGCCAACCCGAAGGGGATGCTGCGTCCCGGTCAATTCGTGAAGGCGCTGGCCAAGGGCGCTACCCGTCCCAATGCCATCCTGGTGCCACAGAAAGCCGTGCTTGAGGGTGCCAAGAGCCATTTCGTGTGGGTGCTCAATGCCGAGGGCAAGCCCGAGCAACGGGTGGTGGACGTGGGGGAATGGCAAGGCGATAACTGGTTCATCAGCAAGGGGCTGCGTGCCGGCGAGCGTATCGTGGTCGATGGCGCCATCCGGGTCACGCCCGGTGGGCCGCTGAACATCGTCGAAGCGGCCGGCACTGCGCCGTCAGCCAGCCCGCCCGGCGAAACGGTGAAGGCAGGTGCAACCGGAGCAACGGGCGGGAAAGCACCATGAGCATTTCCCACTATTGCATCGACCGGCCCATTTTCGCTTCGGTGATTTCCATCGTCATCACCCTGGCCGGTGCCGTGGCCATGCTTTCACTGCCGGTGGCCCAATACCCGGACATCACGCCACCGCAAATCACCGTGGCGGCGACATACCCGGGCGCCGATGCGCAGGTGGTGGCCAATAACGTGGCCGCGCCGATCGAGCAACAGGTCAACGGCGCCGACAACATGATTTATATGAACTCGTCGAGTTCCGCGACGGGCAACATGACCCTCAACGTGTTCTTCGAGATCGGCACCGACCCTTCCCTCGCCCAGGTGGACGTACAGAACCGGGTCAACCTGGCCCTGCCGCAACTGCCGTCCGCCGTGCAGAGCCAGGGTATCCAGGTGCAGAAGAAATCCTCGGCGTTCATGATGGTGCTGGCGGTGTACTCCGCTGGTGACCGCTATGACAGCACCTACGTTGCCAACTACGCCAACCTCTACATTCTGGATGCGATCAAGCGCATTCCCGGCGCCAACCAGGCCAGTATCTTCGGCACCCCCGACTACGCCATGCGCATCTGGCTGAAACCTGACCGCATGGCCCAGCTGGGCATCACCGCCGCCGACGTGCAGAAGGCCGTGGCCAATCAGAACCAGCAATTCGCGGTCGGCCGTGTCGGGCAATCCCCCACCGGGCAAGCCGTTGAACAGTCCTTTGCCGTGACCACCAAGGGGCGACTGACCGAGCCTGTGGAGTTCGAGAACATCATCCTGCGGGCCAGCAACGACGGGGCGGCGATCGTTCGTCTCAAGGATGTCGGGCGCGCCGAGCTTGGGCAAAAGGACTACTCGCTGCGCAGCACCTATCAGGGCAAACCGGCGACCTTGATTGCCGTGTACCAACAACCCGGCGCCAATGCCCTGGACGTTTCCGCGGCGGTCACCAAGACCCTGGCCGACATGAAGGCGACCTTCCCCGAAGGCATCGAATACAAGATCGTGATGGATACGACCGCCTTCACCCGTGCTTCGATTTCCGAAGTGATCCACACCTTCTTCGAAGCCCTGGTGCTGGTGGTCATCGTGGTGTTCCTGTTCCTGCAGAGCCTGCGCGCCACGCTGATTCCGGTGATCGCAGTGCCGGTGTCCATCGTTGGCACCTTTATCGGCATGACGGCGCTCGGCTTCTCCGTGAACATGCTGACGCTGTTCGGCATGGTGCTGGCGATCGGCATCGTGGTGGACGACGCGATCGTGGTGATCGAAAACGTCGAGCGCAACATGCACGTGCACAAGATGAACCCCAAGGACGCCGCAAAACGGGCGATGGACGAAGTGGCAGGTCCGGTGGTGGCCATCGTGCTGGTGCTGTGCGCGGTGTTCATCCCTGTGGCGTTCATGGGCGGCATCACTGGACAGCTCTATAAGCAGTTCGCGATCACCATTGCCATTTCCGTGGTGATCTCCGGCCTCGTGGCCCTGACCTTGTCACCGGCCCTGGCGGCGCTGTTGCTCAAGCCGCAACACGGCGATAAAAACGCTTTTTTCCGCTGGTTCGAACGCAGTTTCGAGCGCATGACCGAGGGCTATTCCAATATGGTGGCCTTGTTGATCAAGCGTTTCGTGGTGGCGCTCTTGTTGTTTGCCGGCATGATCGTGCTGATCGTCTTGATGGCAGGGCGCATACCCAGCGCCTTCCTGCCGCCCGAAGACCAGGGCTATCTGCTGGGCGCCGTGATCATGCCCGATGCCGCGAGCCTGGATCGCACCGGCGAGGTCGGCGCGGTGGCCAGTGACTTCTTCATGAACGATGCCTCCGTCGAAGGTGTCGCCATCGTCAACGGCTATAGCCTGCTCGATGGCCAGAACAAGAACAATGCGGCGGCCTTCTTCGTCGGGTTCAAGGATTTCGAAGGACGCTACAAGGATTCGGAAACCATCAAGGAACAGAGCGCTCCGGCGGTCATCCAGAAAGCCGCCCATGCGTTTTCCACGGTTCAGGGCGGGGTCATCCTGCCGGTCAACCCGCCCTCCATTCCCGGCCTGGGCACCACCGGTGGCATGGAGGTCTGGGTCCAGAGCAAGGGCGATGCCAGCATGGACCAACTGGCGGAAATGGTCGGCAATCTGGTGGCGAAGGCCAAGCAGCGCCCGGAGCTCGGCGCGATCACCTCGACCTTCAATGTGCATTCCCGACAGTTGATGGTCGACGTGGACCGGGAAAAAGCCGAGACCCTGGGCGTGCCGGTGGAAGATGTCTACAGTGCCATGCAGACCATGTTCGGCTCGCTGTACGTCTCGCAATTCAACAAATTCAGTCGCCTGTGGCAGGTGATCTTGCAGGCTGAACCGTCCTATCGCCTGAAGGCCGAGGACCTGGAGCAGATCTACGTGCGCAGCAGGAACATGGGAATGGTGCCGCTCAAGGCGGTGCTGACCACCCGCTACGTCACCGGCCCCGACCTGTTGACCCGCTTCAACAACTTCCCGGCGGTCAAGCTTACGGCCAACGCCGCACCCGGCTTCAGTTCCGGCCAGGCGCTGGCGGCGCTGGAGGAAATCAGCGCCGAGATCATGACCAACGACTACGCGCTGGCCTTGAGCGGTGAAGCATTCGAGGAAAAAAAGAGCGGCGGCGCTTCGTCTCAGGTGTTCATCTTCGGCCTGGTGATGGTGTTCCTGATCCTTGCGGCTCAGTACGAGAAATGGTCCCTGCCGGTTGGCGTGCTGCTGGCGGTGCCTTTTGCGCTGTTCGGTGCCTTGCTCGCGGTGTTGCTGCGAGGCTTGAGCAATGATGTTTATTTCCAGATCGGTCTGACCATGCTGATCGCGCTGGCGGCCAAGAACGCCATTCTGATCTTCGAGTTTGCGGTGCTGAACCGGGAAAACGGCATGTCGGCCTACGACGCCGCCATGACGGCGGCCAGGGAACGCCTGCGGCCCATCGTGATGACCTCCCTGGCGTTCATCCTCGGCTGTGTGCCGTTGGCCATTGCTGTCGGTGCTTCCGAGAACAGTCGGCACTCCATCGGTACAGGGGTGATCGGCGGGATGCTGGCGGCGACCGTCATCGCTGTCTTCTTCATTCCCTTGTTCTACTACCTGGTGGAGCGGATGTTCGCGAAAAAGGATGACGCCAAACAGACCGTCCCGGCACCGCAACCGCAGATCCCCGATGGCGCGGCACAAAACCGGCATGAGGGGGATTGAGATGCGCAAGTCCCCTCTTCCGCTGCTGTTGTGCCTGGGCCTGGCCGGCTGCATGGTAGGGCCGGATTACCAGGCCCCGGAGATCGACACGCCCGCCGCTTATCGTTATGCCGACAAGGAAGCCAGGGACCTGTCCAACACACTGTGGTGGGAGCAGTTCCAGGACCCGGTGCTCAATGACCTGATCCGCATCGCCCTGCAAGAGAACAAGGACATCCAGATCGCCGCCGCGAGGGTGGAGCAGTTCCAGGGCCGCTATGGCGAAACGCGCTCCCTGTTGTTCCCCCAGGTCGGGCTCGGCACGCAAGGCCAGCGGACCCGCTCTCCCCGGGACAACGGTCCGGTGCCACTGGATTCGTCCGTCGACCCGGTCTTCAACAACTATCAGGCCATTCTCAATGTGAGCTGGGAGCTGGATGTCTGGGGCCGATTGCGCCGCCTCAGCGAATCCGCCCGCGCCGACCTGCTGGCCTCGGAGGAAGGCCGGCGCAGCGTCCTGTTGAGCCTGGTGTCGTCGGTGGCATCGAGTTACGTGACGCTGCGTGATCTGGACCGGGAACTGGAAATTGCCCGTACCACCGCCAAGGTGCGCGGCGATTCCTACGAGATTTTCAAGCTGCGCTATGGCGCCGGGACCATTTCCGAAATGGAATTGGCCCAAAACCTGTCCGAATACGAACGAACCCTGGCGGCGGTCGCGCAATTCGAACCCTTGGTCGCGCAACAGGAAAACGCGCTGGCGGTCCTGCTGGGCCGCAACCCCGGCCCGATCATTCGCGGACGGGACCTGGGGCAATTGACGCTGCCGGCGGTGCCTGCGGGACTGCCTTCGGACCTGCTGGAGCGCCGGCCGGATCTGCGTCAGGCCGAATTGAACCTGATCTCGGCCAACGCCCTGATCGGCGCCGCCAAGGCCCAGTACTTCCCGACGATTTCCCTGACCGGGCTGCTGGGTTCTGTCAGCAACCAACTCTCGGACCTGTTCACCGGGCCTGCCGCCACCTGGTCCTACGGCGTCGCCGCCAGCATGCCGATCTTCACTGCCGGCGGCATCGCCGGGCAGGTGCAACAGGCAGAAGCCTTCCAGCAACAGACCCTGCTGATTTACCAGCAGGCGATTCAATCGGCGTTCAGGGATGTGGAAGATGCCCTGATCACGTCCAGCAAATCCCGCGAACAGATGGCCTCCCAGGAAAGGCAGGTCGAGGCGTTGCGCACCTACGCCCGGTTCGCCCGGCTGCGCTACGACAACGGCTACACCGACTACATCGAGGTGCTGGATGCCGAGCGCAGCCTGTTCGATGCCGAGTTGAACTACACCCGTACCCGGGCCACAGTGTTCACTTCAATGATCAATTTGTACAAGGCAACGGGTGGTGGCTGGGTGAGCAAGGCTGACGAACTGACGGTGTCCGGTAAATAACCTCGTCTCATGCCTGACAAACATCCAATTGTGTGGGAGCGAGCCTGCTCGCGAAGGCGGTGTGTCATTCAGCAAAAATGTTGACTGACCTGGCCTCTTCGTCGGAACGCCGCCCGGAGCCGGCTCGCTCCCACAATGAGGTCAGGGATATATCTGTAAATGATTGGTCGGCTGTCAGGCCGCTATCGCTGGCAAGCCAGCTCCCACAGGGGATTGGGTTCACCGGCAAAAGCCAGGTCGGCTGTCAGGCCGCCTCGCTTTTGCTTTGGCTGTTGAGGTACGCGCCCCCTCGAGAGGCCGAGTGGAGGTTCTGCGCAGTGGGCAAACCGGCATGGATGCCGGTTTAGCCGCCCCCGGCCAT
>NZ_JABFMU010000026.1 GCF_013359695.1 Pseudomonas sp. C2B4 | reverse complement strand
GTCGGTGATATCGCTTTCGCGAGCAGGCTCGCTCCCACAGGGATTGCGCTAAACCTGTGGGAGCGAGCCTGCTCGCGAAGAATTCAGCGCGGTTCTGGACCGAACGCCGACGCGGTAATGCCCCATTGCCCCAGCCAATAGCTGAGGATGATCACATACGGCGCGGCATCGAACGGCGCCACAAAGCGGCTGATGCCAATCACGCTGTCCGAGAACACAAACGCCACGGCACCCGCCGCAGCGAGCAGCGCCGAACGCTTGGGCACGTCGGTGCCGAGGCGGGCCAAGGCTCGCCAGAGCATGGCGCTGATGGCCACGCCGTAAACGATGACCGGGATGAGCAACGGCCCCAATCCGTGGGCGATCAGAATCCCCAGCAGCACCGCGCCCACACCCAGGGCGATGATCAGCGGCAACAGCGCCAGTCGCCTGCAATCGCTCAAATAAGCTTTCAGATAGGCCAGATGCGCGACCAGGAACGTCCCAAGGCCGAACACAAACAAATCCCCCGGCCACGCCAGCAACACATCGCCCAGCAGGGAGAAAATCAATCCAAGGCTGATCCAGCGCCGGTACTCGCTGGGGGGCGCGTCATGCAGCCAGCCGAGCAGGGCGAGGACGGGCAGCGGTTTGACCAGCAGGCAGAGCAACGAGGCGTGCACGCTCAGGCCGTAGAGAAACGTCACCGCGCCCATTAGCGCCAGGATCAGCCAGCCCATGGTCAGTTAACCGAAATGGCGCAGTCGAAAGACTCCACCGGCAGCACTTCCGGCGCCCAAGGCTGTTGCGAGGTCAGGCGTAAACGCCCGGTACCGGAGGTGAATGCCTGAAAACGCCAGGTCGAGATCCCCGCCGCACCCACCACGCCAGCATCTTCCGGGTTGCTGTAGACCTCGGGGCCCAGTGCGCGCAATACGCCGCCGGCCGAATCCTGGATGGCCCAGCGGTAGCCTGTGGTCGGGTTGCTCGGCAGGGTCAGGATCAGGTTTTGCCCGTTGGTGAGCTTCACCGGGCATTCGCTTTGTTTTTCCACGGTCACGTTGTGCTTGGGTTGCGTGGCGCAGGCGGCCAGCAGCGCGAGGGCGAGGGGGACAAACAGGCGGGTGGGGGACATAAGGTCAGTGGCTCCGGCGTTCACGACGAACGGCGAGCATAACCGAGATGAGACAAAATGTGACAGCAGCCGGGAAATGGCGGCGTGAGTGCTGACGCCTTCGCGAGCAGGCTCGCTCCCACAAGGGATTTGAGTGGGGCACAAAATATGTGTGAACCCTAAATCCCTGTGGGAGCGAGCCTGCTCGCGAAAGCGGTGGCGCAGGCGCTAAGAGACTGTCAGAACAACACCTTCGCCACATCCGCAAACCGCTTGGCGAAATGCACGGTGATGCCTTCCTTCAGGTAATCCGGCAGTTCCTCGAAGTTCCCCCGATTCGCCTCCGGCAGGATCAGCTCGAAAATCTTCTGCCGCCGCGCCGCAATCACCTTTTCGCGCACGCCGCCGATCGGCAGTACATGCCCGGTCAGGGTCAGTTCGCCGGTCATGGCCACGCCTTTTTTCGGCGGCTGGTTGCGGGCGAGGGACAGCAGGGCGCTGGCCATGGTTACGCCGGCGCTCGGGCCGTCCTTCGGCGTCGCGCCCTCCGGCACGTGCAGGTGCACGAAGGCTTCATCGAAGAACTTCGGATCGCCGCCGAACGACTTCAGATGGGAGCTGACGTAGCTGTAGGCAATTTCCGCGGACTCCTTCATCACATCACCCAGTTGCCCGGTGAGTTTGAAACCGCGGTTCAACGTATGAATTCGTGTCGCTTCGATCGGCAGGGTCGCGCCGCCCATGCTGGTCCAGGCCAGCCCGGTGATGACGCCAGTGCCGGACAGGACCTGTTCGTTGCGGAATACCGGATGGCCGAGGGAGGCTTCCAGGTCTTTCGGACCGAGTTTGATCACCGCGTCCGGCTCGTCGATCAATTTCATCACGGCCTTGCGCACCAGTTTGCCCAGCTGTTTTTCCAGCTGCCGCACGCCGGCCTCACGGGCGTAGCCGTCGATCAAGGATTTCAACGCGCTGTCACTGATGCTCAGACTGCCTTTGGAGACCCCGGCTTTTTCCAACAGCTTGGGCCACAGGTGGCGCTTGGCGATGGCGACTTTTTCTTCGGTGATGTATCCCGACAGGCGGATCACTTCCATGCGGTCGAGCAGCGGGCCGGGTATGGAATCCAGGGTGTTGGCGGTGCAGACGAACAGCACTTTCGACAGGTCCATGCGCAGGTCGAGGTAGTGGTCGAGGAATTCGACGTTCTGTTCCGGATCCAGGGTTTCCAGCAGCGCGGAGGCCGGGTCGCCCTGGTAGCTCTGGCCCATCTTGTCGATTTCGTCGAGCATGATCACCGGGTTCATCACTTCGACGTCTTTCAGCGCCTGCACCAGTTTGCCCGGCTGCGCGCCGATGTAGGTGCGGCGGTGGCCCTTGATCTCGGCTTCGTCGCGCATGCCGCCGAGGCTGAAGCGGTAGAACGGCCGGCCCAGGGATTCGGCGATGGATTTGCCGACGCTGGTCTTGCCCACGCCCGGCGGGCCGACCAGCAGCACGATGGAGCCGCTGATCTCGCCTTTGTAGGCCCCGACCGCGAGGAATTCGAGGATGCGATCCTTGATGTCGTCGAGGCCGGCGTGGTGTTTATCCAGCACCTTGCGCGCGTGCTTGAGGTCGAGTTTGTCCTCGCCGTACACGCCCCACGGCACCGAGGTCGCCCAGTCGAGGTAGTTGCGGGTCACCGCATACTCCGGCGAGCCGGTCTCGAGGATCGACAGCTTGTTCATCTCTTCTTCGATGCGCTTCTGCGCCTGCGACGACAGGACCTTGCCGGTCAGCCGCTGCTCGAATTGTTCCAGGTCGGCGCTGCGGTCGTCCTTGGTCAGCCCCAGCTCCTGCTGGATGACCTTGAGTTGTTCCTTGAGGAAGAATTCGCGCTGATGTTCGCCGATCTTGCGGTTCACTTCGGCGGAGATTTCCTTTTGCAGGCGCGCGACTTCGACTTCCTTGCGCAGCATCGGCAGGACTTTTTCCATGCGCTTGAGCATCGGCACGCAGTCGAGCACTTCCTGCAGTTCGCTGCCGGTGGCCGAGGTCAGCGCGGCGGCGAAATCGGTCAGCGGTGACGGATCGTTGGGGCTGAAGCGGTTGAGGTAGTTCTTCAGCTCTTCGCTGTACAGCGGATTGAGTGGCAGCAACTCCTTGATCGCATTGATCAGCGCCATGCCGTAGGCCTTGACCTCATCGGTCGGCTCGGTGGGCTGGTGCGGGTATTCGACCTCCACCAGGTACGGCGGGCGATGGTGCTTGAGCCAGGTCTTGAGGCGGACGCGGGTCAGGCCCTGGGCAACGAATTGCAATTTGCCGTTTTCGCGGCTGGCGTGGTGCACCTTGACCAGCGTGCCGTACAGCGGCAGGGCCGAGGTGTCGAAGTGGCGTGGGTTGTCCTGAGGCGTGTCCATGTAGAACAGGGCCAGGGAATGGTGTTCGGACTTGGCCACCAGATCCAGGGTTTCCGCCCACGGTTCTTCATTGACGATGACCGGCAGCACCTGGGCCGGGAAGAACGGTCGGTTATGGATCGGGATGATGTAGACCTTGTCCGGCAGATTCTGGCCGGGCAGGGCGAGGCCTTTGCCGGGGGTGTGGTGAGGGGCATTTTCCGGGTCGGCGTATTCGCTCGGGTCTTCGGGGAATTCCTGCTGGTCGCTCATGTGGGCACCTGCGCAATGGGTATGGGTCTTAGATGGGGCAGGTTGGCGGTGGTTTCAATGATGTCTTGGGGTTAATGGATCATTCGAAGGTGTGTTCAGCAGGGATTCAGGTTAGCTGGACTTTGGGGTGTCGCCGAACAAACTGTGGGAGCGAGCCTGCTCGCGAAGACGGCGTGTCAGTCAATCGAAGTGTTAGCGATACACCGCTTTCGCGAGCAGGCTCGCTCCCACAGTTGGCTTTTTGTTGGTCATGAAAAAGGCGACGCCTGTGAGGGCGTCGCCTTTGGTTTTACTGCCGTTATGACTTACTCGGACAGCTTGTACGCAATCACATAGTCACCCTGTTTGGTGCCCAGCGAACCGTGACCGCCGGCCACGACCAGTACGTACTGTTTGCCGTCCTTGCCGGTGTAGGTCATCGGCGTGGTTTGCGCGCCGGCCGGCAGGCGGCCTTCCCACAGCTGCTTGCCGTTTTTCACGTCATAGGCACGCAGGTACTGGTCGAGGGTGCCGCTGAGGAACCCGACGCCACCGGCGGTGGTGAAGGTGCCGCCCAGGCTGGGAACGCCCATGCTCAGGGGAATCGGAACCGGCGAGCTGTCGCGCACGGTGCCGTTCTTGTGCATCCAGATTTTTTCATGGGTGGTCAGGTCGATCGCCGCCACGTAGCCCCACGCGGGTGCCTGGCACGGCAGGCCCATTGGCGACAGCAGCGCTTCGAGGACCACGCCGTACGGCGCGCCTTTGTTTGGCTGCACGCCTTCGGTTTCGCTTTTGCGCGGGCCTTGGGCGGCGATGTCGGCGGCCGGGATCATCTTCGACTTGAACGCCATGTAGCTCGGGTTAACGAAGGCGATCTGGCGCACCGGGTCGACCGAGATTCCGCCCCAGTCGAACACGCCGAAGTTACCCGGATACACGATCGAACCCTGCAGCGATGGCGGGGTGAACGGGCCGTCGTAGCGCATGGATTTGAAGTCGATCCGGCAGATCAGCTGGTCGAACGGGGTCACGCCCCACATGTCGCGTTCCTGCAGCGGTGGCGGCATCAGGTTGAGGTCGGATTTCGGTTGGGTCGGCGAGGTGTGATCGCCTTCCACCGCGCCTTGCGGCACCGGCACTTCATTGATCGGCACGATGGCCTGGCCGGTGCTGCGGTCCAGCACGTAGATGCTGCCTTGCTTGGTGGAGGCCAAGACCGCCGGCTTCACGCCATCAGCGGTTTTCAGGTCCATCAGGGTTGGCTGGCCGCCGACGTCCATGTCCCACAGGTCATGGTGGGTGAACTGGAAGTGCCAGCGCACTTTACCGGTGGCGATGTCCAGGGCGGTCAGGCCGGCGGCGTGCAGTTCCGATTCCGGGGTGCGCGCACCACCGAACTGGTCCGGGGTCTGGTTGCCCATCGGCAGGTAGAGCATGCCGAGTTTTTCATCGACCGCGAACATGGACCACATGTTCGGCGAATTGCGGGTGTAGACCTTGCCTTCGGCAATCGGCGTCGTGTCGTCCGGGTTGCCGCTGTCCCAGTTCCACACCAGTTTGCCGGTGTGCACGTCGAACGCGCGGATCACGCCGCTTGGCTCGTCGGTGGAGACGTTATCGGTGACGTGACCGCCAATGACCACCAGGTCCTTGGTGACCGCCGGCGGCGACGTGGAGTAGTAACCACCGGCCGTGAAGCCGCCGATGTTGGCACGCAGGTCGACCTGGCCCTTGTCGCCGAAGTCTTCGCACATCTTGCCGGTGTCGGCGTTGAGGGCGATCAGACGGGTGTCGGCAGTCGGCAGGAAGATCCGGCGCGGGCAGATGCTGGCGACGGGGGCGCTGGCGCTGCCGGTCGGGCTCTGTTCGGAGGCATACACCGCATCATCGTGATAGGTCACGCCACGGCAGGTCATGTGCGCCCAACCCTTGAAGTTCGCCGCGTTCTGCGTGGAGAGCTTCGGATCGAAACGCCAGATTTCCTTGCCGGAGTCCGGGTCCAGCGCGATCACCTGGCTGTGTGGCGTGCACACGTACAGCATGCCGTTGACTTTCAGCGGGGTGTTTTCGGCAGTGGTTTCGCCCGGGTCGTTCGGCCCTGGCAGATCGCCGGTGCGGTAGGTCCAGGCCGGCACCAGTTTGTGCACGTTCTGCGGGGTGATCTGCGCCAGTGGCGAGTAACGGTCACCGTGAGCGCTGCGGCCGTAGGAGTTCCAGTCGCCGTCCGGCATGGCCGGGGCGGTGTTGGTCATGCCTGGCACGCTGTCGCGGTCCAGTTGACCCTTGATTTCACCGGGGTTGGTGAATTGGCTGGCCAGTGCGGTTGCGCCAGCAATCACAACGGCCACGCTCAGTGCGCCGGTGCCCAGCGGTGCAGCGCCTTGGCGCAGCAGCGGACGGCGAAACCACGGCAACAACATGACGATGCCAAGGGCAAACAGCATGGCCAGACGCGGCACCAGTTGCCACCAGTCGAGGTCGACTTCCCACAGCGCCCAAACGGTGCTGGCGAACAGCACCAGCGCGTACAGGCCCAGCGCGGCACGGCGAGCGGCGATCAGCAGGATGCCGGTCAGGGCCAGGCCAATACCGGCCAGCAGGTAATACAGCGAGCCGCCGAGCAGGCTCAGCTTGATACCGCCTGCCAGCATGGCCAGGCCCATTAGCAGAAGCAGGACACCGAGCAGGCTCGGCAGCAGACGGCTTCGACTCAAAGCACCATCAGTGCTCATAGTGTGGTTCTCCGTGACATTTCAAGTAGTCCCGCGCAGGTTCACTGTAGATGAGGATCCTGTGCGGGCAGGGTTTAGATAAAAGGTGTCCAGTCGATGCGGCCCCTTGTGGGAGCGAGCCTGCTCGCGAAAGCGGTGTGTCAGCCGACGCTAATGTTGGATCTGATGGCCTCTTCGCGAGCAGGCTCGCTCCCACAGGTTTTTGCGAAATTCTTAGAACGACGACTGGATCTTGAGCCCGCCAATCAGCGCGTCGTCGACCTGGTCCACGCCACCGGGGTGACGGATGTATTGCAGGTTCGGGCGCACGGTCAGCCAGTTCGTGACGTGCACGCCGTAGTAGAGTTCGGCGCTGTATTCGGTGTCCTGGGGCGGCAGGAACGACGGGTCGTCGTAGTCGAAAACCGCGTGGGCCTGATTGGTCGCCTCGGCGTTTTTCCGATAGGCCGGGTTGACGTGGACACGGGCCAGGGCGAAGCCGATGTCGTCATTGGAACGCGCGTCAAACAGGCCTTTGTAGACGACACCGGCCTGGACGTAGTTGTCGATGGCGTTGGTCTTCTTGTCGTGCATCGTGCCGTTGGCAAACACGCTCAAACCCCGACTGTGATCGCTGGCGACGCTGGTGATTTGCTGCTGGATGCCGAGCCACACACCGTGTTTGCTCGACGCACTGCGGTACGCCTCGCCACTCAGGGCAGCGGGCTGGCCGTTGCTGTCCTTGTAGGCGTCGGTGGCGTTGGCGCTGCTGTAGTAATAACCGGCGCGGTACTCGCCCGGCAGGCCATTGAGCTTCGGTGTCCACACCAGTTCAACCGGCAGGATCGCGCCCTGGGTGCCGCTGCCGCTGAGCTTGAAGCCGTTGTTGCGATCGAGGTTCGACGGGTTTTGCTCAAAGGCGCCGACCTGCGCGTACAGCTCGGGCGTCAGGTGATACTTGACCCGCATCGCCCACTGGCTGACCGGCCAGTTGTACCAGATGCCGCCGTCCCAGTTGCCGACCTGGGAGCCGCAGAACGCCAGGTTCTGGAAATCGCAGGGGAAGCTGTTGAAGTCTTCGCCTTCGCCGAAACGGCCGACCTTGATATCGAGTTTCTGGTCGAAAAACTTCTGCTGGTACCACATCTGCGTCAGTCGCCAGGTCTGGCCCCGGCCCCAGACTTCCTGGGCCGAGGTAAATCCGCCCACGCGCGGATCATTGATGCGGTCGTTGCTGATGTTGTTGCCGCTGCGCTCGGTAATGGTCAGCTGAAACGCCGCGTCGTTCCAGCCAAGGATCTTCTGCAAATCCAGATGGGTGCCGAAGCCGAATTGATCGCTGTAACGGGCTGTCCGGTCATGGTCGTAGCCGCCGTGCAGATTGCTGCCCATTTCACCGGTGTAGTCGACCTTGAAGTCGTAGCCTTTCTCTGCCAGTTCGCTGC
Organism: Pseudomonas sp. C2B4; assembly: GCF_013359695.1. GTDB lineage: Bacteria > Pseudomonadota > Gammaproteobacteria > Pseudomonadales > Pseudomonadaceae > Aquipseudomonas. Next base: position 72,482 of record NZ_JABFMU010000026.1, on the reverse strand, counting down.
GCGTGCCGTTCCAGTCACCGAGCATCCACGGTGAGTCGCTATCGAAGGCCGGGGTGGCCTGGACGCAAGTGGCGAGGCTCAATGCGGTGAATCCGCCGAGGAGGTTCAGGGGTTTCTGGCGAATGACAGGCGTAAAGACAGCGCTGTCTTTCGAGGTTTGTAAATCGGGCATTCTTGATCTTTTTCTGGGGAATGAACGGAAACAGCAGAACTGAAGGGAATTGCGGAAGCGTTTCAGCTAAAGCGTGCGCAAGGATAATGTTCTGTTACAAATAGAGAAAGGGCTTTTACTGACATGCATCGTTTCGGATTTGGTAACAGTGAGGCGGGCCACTGTAGGAGCGAGACTGTTCGCGAAGGGGGTGAACGATAACGCGTTCATCCAGATGCCCCGCAGCGTCATTGGTTTCTTCGCGAGCAGGCTCGCTCCCACAAAGTTGTCGCGGTTCACCTACATTTAACGGACAGCACACAGATCGCTTCCCCCCAACGAAGCCCTCGGCTAAGGTGCGCGGCTTCCCATTCCTACATCGCTGAAGGCCCGGCATGACCGAACAGACCCACGACCCGCTGCATGGCGTCACCCTGGAGCAAATCCTCAACGCCCTGGTTGAACACTACGAATGGTCGGGGCTGGCCGAGCGCATTGATATCCGTTGCTTCAAGAGTGACCCCAGCATCAAGTCGAGCCTGACCTTTCTGCGCAAGACGCCGTGGGCGAGGGAGAAAGTCGAGCGCCTGTACGTGAAGTTGATGCGCACCAAGCGTCCGCTCTGAACATGGTCATCCAGTCAGTTGCGCGGCGTCGCTTCGTCGCCGTCGCTGCCATCCTTGGCTGGGCCGGATTGAGCATTCAGCTGTACCTGATTTTCTACTCGCGCTGGACCTTGGCAGCCAGTCTGCTGGGCGGACTGGTGAGCTTCTTCAGTTATTTCACCGTGCTCAGCAATACGCTGGTGGCGACGGTATTGACCTGTGAACTGACGTCCCGCGAATCTGCGGCACGTCGCTGGTTCCTGCAGCCGTGGGTCAGCAGTGGCATTGCCGTGAGCATCGCCGTGGTCGGCGTGGCATACAGCCTGTTGTTGCGCCACTTATGGCACCCCGAAGGCTGGCAATGGCTGGCTGATGAGCTGATGCACGACGTGATACCGCTGCTGTTTCTGGTCTATTGGTGGTGCTGGGTACCCAAGGGCACGTTGCGGTTGTGGCATATCGCGCTGTGGGTGGTTTATCCGCTGGTGTACTTCGGTTATGCGTTGCTGCGCGGGCATTTGCTGGCGGCGTATCCCTATCCGTTCATTGATGTGGATAAGCTGGGTTATCCACAGGTGTTTATCAATGCGGGTGGGCTGCTGGTGGGGTTTGTGGTGATTGCACTGGTGGTGATCGGATTGGATCGATGGCGTGGTGGCAAAGGCATGGATGTGTAGCGGTTGTAGCATCGCCTTCGCAAGCAGGCTCGCTCCCACAGTGGATCAGCGTACACCGGCCCCTTGTTGGAGCGAGCCTGCTCGCGAAGGGGCCAGTGAGGAAGTTACTCCTCTTCGCTACCATCCAGCCGCCAGTAGCCAACCGCTTTGACGAATTGATCATCCAGCCCATGCTCATCGAGCAACACCCGGCGAATCTGCCGCGATACCTTGCTCTCGGTCGCGACCCAGGCATACAGGCTGCCGGTCGGCACCTTGACCTGGCGCACGGTGGTCAGCAAATGGTCCTTGCCCCCTTCACGCAGCACCCAGATCACATTCACCTCGGCAGCGCTCTCGAGCACCTGCTGCTCCTTGCCGTTTTCCACTTCGATGATCACCAGCGCACGCCGATTGGCCGCCAGGCCTTCCAGGCGCCGGGCGATGGCGGGCAGGGCGGTTTCGTCGCCGATCAGCAGGTAGCTGTCGAAGATGTCCGGCACGATCATTGAACCCCGTGGGCCACCGATGTGCAGGAACTGCCCCGGTTTGGCCTGTTCGGCCCAGGTCGAGGCAGGACCGTCGCCGTGCAGGACGAAGTCGATGTCCAGTTCCAGCGTATCGAGGTCATAGCGCCGTGGGGTGTAATCACGCATGGCCGGCATCGGGCCGCTGTCTTTGCCGGCACCCAGTACCAGGGTTTCCAGCGCCGCCTGTTCCGCCGCGTTCTGCGGGAACAGCAGTTTGACGTGATCGTCCGTGCCGAGGCTGACGAAGCCTGCCAGCTCCGGTCCGCCCAAGGTTATGCGGCGCATGCGCGGCGTCAGATCAACCACGCGCAGTACCTCCAGCCGACGGCGTTTGATTTCATGCATGACGCGGTGAATGCCTTGGGATGGGTCGATAATGTCGGTCATTCGGTTGGCTCCTGGGCAGATTGAACGGCGGGGCCGTCGACAATGGCTTTGGCGGTGTTATTGAGCAGGTCGCGGACCCGCAGGATTTCCTCCGGGCTCCAGCGACCGTGATGCATCTGCAAGGCATGCCGCAGGTTATGCACCGCTTCATGGATCTCGGGCGGTCGGTCATGGCCGCGCAACGAGCGCTTGCTGACCTCGATGCGCATGCGCACGCCATCCAGCGCAATCGCCTGCTCGCTCAAGGAAAGACGTCCGGCATCGGTCACGCTGTAGCGTTTTTTACCGCCTTCGGCATCGCCCGAAATCATTTCGCTTTCTTCAAGGAAGGTCAGGGTGGGGTAGATCACGCCGGGGCTGGGGCTGTAGGCGCCGTCGAACATGCCCTCGATCTGGCGGATCAGGTCGTAGCCGTGGCACGGCTGCTCGGCGATCAGCGCCAGCAGCAGCAGTTTCAGGTCACCGGGGGCGAACACACGGGGACCCCGGCCGCCGCGCTCGCGGCCGGGGCGTTTTTCGAAGCCGTCGCGGCCATCGCCGTGTTCACGGTGGGGGGAATGATGGTCTCTCATTTTCTCTTGCTCTCTTCACGTTTAGATACAACTTAAGATATATCTTGTTGGATGAGCAAGGCTTTTGTTGAGAATGAATGTCATTGGCCGACGAATGGCGGTCAGCAGGGAGAGAAAAATCATGAATCTATCCAGCGCGCCCATCTGGATATTGTGTTCATGCGGACAATCTCAAAAGTTAAAGCTATCACTCTATTTAATTGGAGCTTATATTCTAGATTCGCTCCATGTTCCCGTATTCAATAGTCGATGTTGCTGTATGGTTTTTAGTTGAAAACTGTATGTAGTATGGAACTTACAGTTGCTGTTTCTGTTTTCCTTTATTTGTTCTTTTTTCTTTCCGGCTATGAAGTAGTTGAACTACGCGATCATCGGAAGTTGCCTGCTTACTTTCCAGAACGAACAGTCGATCATGCCCCGGCGTTGAAAGTCCAAACCAACACGACCCTCAACAGGTAGGCGTTATTTGCACTTTCAATGAACTGATCCTTCCAAGAAAACAGGTACTGACTGATGTTCAAGAAATTCGCAATCGCTGCTCCACTGGCTGTTCTGGCACTCAACTCCTCCATGGCCTTCGCCGCCGGTGAAGCGGCTCACTCCATCAGCCTCGTCGCTCACGTGCCGACCAATGGTTTCTATGTGGTCCCGACTGACTCGGACCTGGTCAACAAGGACCAGGACATGAGCTTCCAGCCGAGCACCGGCAAGATGCGTGAAGTCACCGGTTTCTTCGACGTGCGCAACAACAACGGTTCGGTTCACGCCAGCCTGGAAAGTGCACCGAAACTGATCTCTGGTTCCGAAGCCATTGATTTGAAAGTCGAGTTCAACAACAAGGAACTGACCCTGACGCCACAGCTGGTGGTGGGTGAAGCCGAGTCCGACGTGAACTACCGTGCCCCGCTGAAAATCAGCGCCAAAGGCACTACTTTCCAACCGGGTGATTACACCGGCATGGTCGCCATGACCTTCGATGCTGTGCCTCCTGTTGCCCCTGCGCCTTGATCGAACGATCAGCAATAAACGCTAGTTATTGAAGCGGCGTTATCCGGCGGGCAATCCCCATGGCTTGTCCGCCGGACTTCAACTTGTTCGAAATCAGAGTACGAGTTCATGTTCCCGATGACACCCATCGCGGCAGCGCTTGCGCTGTTGTTTTGTGCCAGTGCCGTGGCGGCTCCCGAATCCGCCGGTACGACACCGCGAAGTCTGTTGGCCCAGGCCAAAGGTTTGCCGGCGGATTTCGAGGAGCATTTTTTTGATGTGCCCCTGGCTGTGCGGGTGGAGCTGGATCAACAGCCACTGGGGGAGGCCATGGTGGTGCTGTCTCGCGACGATCGCATCACGCTTCTGGAATTCACCAACACCAGCGAGAACCGTTACGGCCCCGCCGAGCGGGAGAAGTGGGCCAGTTACCTCAAGCCCGGCGTGCCTCTGGGCGCTTGCACTGGCTCCTGCCAGGACCAGGTGCTGGCGGTGCATTACAACCTGGAAAACTCGCTGGTCTCGATCCTCACCGAAAACGCTGAGCGCGACCTCGAGGCCAAGCGTTATTACGAGCAACCCGTCGGCGGCAGCAGCGGCCTGATGGTGCGTAACCAGCTCAACCTCAATGGCGGCCAGGAACAGGACCTGGGCGGGCGCTTCGGCCTTGAAGCCAGCGGCAGCCTGGGCAACTGGAGCCAGACGTTCAACATGCAATTGGCCCGCCTCGGCGGTCCGGACGACAAACTTTATCACGCTGTACACGAGCTCTACACCCAGCGCGAGTTGCAAGGCAACTTCTTCCGCCTGGGCTATTTCACCCCCAATTCCGAAGGGCTGACCCGCCAACCGCGCACGTTCGGCACCAGCCCCGATACGGCCGTCGGTGTCATGTATGGCAGCTCCGACAGCCTGGCCATCAACAGCCCGATGCCCAGCGTTTATCCGATCTACGTCACCGCCAACCGCCAGGGCTCGGTGGAGATCTACCGCGACGGCCTGTTGCTCAACACCCAATCGGTGCCGGCCGGCTTGCAGACCCTCGACACCCGTCCGTTGCCGGGCGGCATCTATGAAGTGGAAGTGCGCCTGATCGAGGACGGGCAGATCACCTCCAGTACCCAGGAACTGGTGTACAAACCCGGCAACTGGCGCAACCTCGACGAACGCTGGCGCTACAACCTGTTTGCCGGTGAAGAAAGCAAACTGCTCAGCAACTGGGATCAACAGGCCAGCGGCAGTCCCACGGCCGGGGCTTCGGTCAACTACCTGATGCACCCGCGGGTGATTCTCGGCCTGTCGGCGCGGCAGATCCGGGAAAAACTGCAATACGGCACATCCATCGATTGGACCCTGGCCAACCACATCAGCCTGTACGCCAACGTCTACAAAACCGAGGACCACGGTACTGGTCTGGACCTGCAAAGCCTTTACAACTATGGCGCCGGCAGTCTGGTGATCAGCCACAACCGCAGCTGGCTGGACACCACCGACCTCTACGAAACGCTACCTGACGGCACCCGCGTACGGCAGCGCAATGTCTTCAAGGGCGAAACCACCAACTCGTCACTGGCGGTCAACCATCGGCTGAGCAACAAGAATTCGGTCAATGCGCGGGTATCCCACAGCGAGGGCAACGTCGAAGGTGTCGGCGTGGACCTGGGCTGGACCCAGCGCACCACGCTGTTTGGCAGCGATGCCAACTGGCGCCTGTCGCTGTTCGACCGGCCGGGCAGTTTCAGCAGCGGCAATGATCGCAATCGCGGGGTCGACCTGAGCGTAAGTGTGGCACTGGGCGCGCCCGGCGAGCAGATCACCGGCAGCATCGGCTCACGCACTGCCCGCGAAGGGGGCCGCGACAACAATGCATCCATCGGTTGGCGCAAGGACCTCAAGGATCACGTGCTGCAAAACGTATCGGTCACTGCCCTGACCGATACCTACGGCGTGGGCGTGTCCAGCCTGGCCAACTTCCGCACCGACGCGATCAATGGCGATGGGTTCATCCAGCGCTCGTCCTACAACGGCAACTTCACCGGCGGCCTGAACCTGGACAGCACCCTGGTGCTGGGCGGTCAGCAGATGCTCATGACCAGCCAGTATGAAATGCGCGGTGCCGGCATGATCGTCGATGTCGAATCGGACATCGATGGCATTGCCCTGCGCGCCGATGACTACAGCGGTGGCAGCGCGGCGTTGAAACCGGGGCGCAACTTCATCCCGATCACCGCCTACCAGAACAGCTCGGTGAGTTTCGACTTCGAGGGCAACCATGTGCCGGCGGCCACCATCGAACCGGCGCGCACCCGTTATCACCTGAACAAGGGCGGGGTGGACTACCGCAAGATCCGCGTGATGAAAACCCTGACGGTGCTGGGACGGCTGGTCAATGAACAGGGGCAGCCGCTCAAGGGCCACCACGTGATCAACCACGCCAGTCGCGGGGTGACGGAGGTCGATGGGTTCTTCTCGATGGAAATGAATGCCGGCTCGCCGACCCTGGAAGTGCGCCAGGATAACCGCCTGCTGTGCCAGTTCCGCCTCAACGCCAGTGAGCATCGCAGCGAAAACAACGTGTTGATGATCGGGGATCTGCGCTGCACACCGGACACCCTGGCCGATGCAACCATTACCGATCAGAAGGCGGGTTGAGTCATGAAAGGATTTGCGTATGGGTTGGGTTTGCTCGCGGCGCTGAGCATGCCGGCGGCAGAGGCGGTGAATCAGGAAATCAAGGCGTTGTTCCAGCCGGATCCGTCGCAGCCGAACAGGAATGTATTTATCAACAAGACGCCCAACAGTGGTTATTGCGCCAGTTATCCCAGAGAGTGCGCGGACAACAACATGTTCAGCATTCACGTTCCGGTACGGTTCGACTCCACGCGCGCCCTCATGCCCGGCGACGGCCTGGGATTGAAGGTGCCGGCCAACTGGCGGCAACTGACCGTTACCAACCGGGATACTCAGGAAACCGAAACCGTCGAGGTGCGCATCATCGGCATCGGTTCCAGCTTCTTCCTCAGCGATACGGCGGCCAACCTGGTAGGGGTATCGAACATCCTCGAAGGTCATCAAAAACTCTGGACCAGCAGCAGTTGGGTGTATGCCCCGTCCCCCTGCCAGTACAGCGGCGTCGGGGCCTACACCCCCGCGACCTACAAATTCTTCTGGAAGGCGCCGGTCGAGGCACCCTGCATCAAGGTGGCCGCTTACCGGATCCCGTCGATGTACTTCAACGGCATCGATTTCGCTTATGAATTGCGCACCCCCAATCCGTTGGGCATGTCCTCCGGGCTGTATAGCGGATCGTTGTCTTACCACCTCGGCCCCGGCGGTGATTTTCAGATGGGGACCATGATGGTGCCGGATGACAACAACCTGACCCTGGACTTCGTCCTCGATGTGCAGCACACCCTTAAAGTCGACCTGCCGCCAGGTGGGAATAAAGTGATCCTTGAACCCGAAGGCGGCTGGCGGCAATGGATCGACAGCGGTCGCAAGCCCTCCAGAATCTATCGCGATCAACCGTTCTACATCTCCGCCTCGTCGCGTTTCAAAGTGATGATGGAATGCGCCGAATCATTTACCTCGACCGAGTGCAACTTGAGAAATGCGTCGGCATCTCGCACCGCCGTCGAAGTGAACATGAGCTTGCCGCCTGGAATCACGGGACCCGGCGGTGCCGGGGTCAAGGATGTCAAATTGCGGCACAAACAATGGGTTGGCCCCTTCCAGCCAGGGCATTACGTGGACCGAAAACAGGGAAATCTGCGTTTCGAGATGGCCAAACATCGAATCGAGGCTCTGCTCAAGCCGGGTGTGAGCGACACGTACAGCGGTCACGTCACGGTTATCTGGGACTCGGAAGTTTGAACGTCCGGAGCTGACCATTTCTTTTTCATGGGGTTGAAGTCAATGAAACGACTGTCTTTGGTATTGGTTTTCGGGTTGTTTTGCGTAGCGGCCCATGCAGGGCCGCAGATCAATGTCGGCACGGTGTACGACTATCTGGATGGCGACAAAAGCACCTACCTTAAACGCATATTCAACAGCGGTGACAGCACCGCATTCGTCAAGGTCAACGTGCTGGAAATCGTCTATGACAGCGAAGGTATGCCCAAGGAAATACCGGTCGTGACCGCGGCCGATGGCGCGTCGCGCAACGGTTTGATGGCCAGTCCGGCGCGGCTGATCATCCCGGCCCAGGGCATGCAGGGCACGCGCCTGCTGTACATGGGCGAGCGTGACCGCGAGCGGTATTTTCGGGTGCGCTTCGTACCGGTGGTGCCGGAAAAGGAAGATGAATTTGTGGTCTCCAACGAAGAGCGCGAGGACTATAAGAAGACCCTGTCGGCCGGGGTCAACGTGATGACCGGGTTCGGCACGGTATTCTTTGTGCGGCCCAAGGATGTGCGTTTTGACACGGTGATCAACGACACTGCCAGCCGCTATGAGGTGCGCAACAACGGCAACACAGTGCTGGTGATCGACGAGTTCAAGAGTTGTTCGCTGGCCAAGGAAACCGACTGCGGCGCAACGGTCAAGCACCTCGTCATGGCCGGCCGAACGTTCGGCTTCGACAAGGAAAAGGGGCGGGAATACCGCTTCAAACTGATCGAAGGCGAACGCAAGCAGGATCTCAAGGTGGTGAGCCGCTGACCGCCGGCTCCAGACGTGTCAGGGAACGAACATGAATAGGCAATGTGTCACCGCCCTCCTGGCGGCAATTACCGGGCTGACCGGCGCCACGGCCTGGGCGGCACGGGAAACACTGAATTTCGAGGTCACGCTGACGATCCCGAGCAGGCCGTTTTACATCCTCCCGTCGGAGCCGGACTGGATACACCGGCCGCAGCATCTGCTCTGGAACTATCCGGATTCGACCCTCGGCGGTTTCAGAAAAAACTTCGATGTGCGGCATGACACCAGTGCTATTGAAGCGCGCCTCGAGAGTACGCCTTATCTGTCTAACGGCAGGCCGGGGGAAATCATCGACTTACGGGTGCGCTTCAACGGGGTGGAACTCAGCGCCGCTCCCGTTTTTCGACAAGTGCTGTCGAGGGAGGAAGCAGCCACCGGCAAACGGGTGCCATTGGAAATTGACCCTATCACCCCGGCCGGTGGCTACAAGGCCGGCGAGTATCACGGCAACGTCTTGTTGCTGTTCAACGCTAGGGCGCCGGGAGAATAAAGAGTGCAGGCCAGTGATCGGTATCCGTTGCGGATAAAGGAAAAAATCGCTCCCACAACTGGCGCACCTTAACTGGCAAGCATTAGCCAGAGGATTGGCTTTTTATCGATGCATAAGGAAGTGACATGATCAAGCAAGCAGTCATTGCTGTGTCCCTCAGCGTTTCGATGCCAATGGCAGGCGCGGCATTCGCGGCGCAGGAGAAACACAACTTTGAAGTCTCCGTGGATATCCCGACCTTGGAATTCTATGTGATACCGAGCGAAGCGGACTGGATCCACCATCAACAAACGTTGCCGTGGGACACCCATTCATCGACCTTGGGTGGTTTGCGCAAGAACTTTGATGTGAGGACTGACAGCAGCGCCATCGAAGCCCGGCTTGAAAGTTTTCCGATTCTGTCCAGCGGTCAGGATTCGCGGGACGATATCAGTTTGCGTATCACGTTCAACGGCACGGAATTGAGCCATCAACCGGTCCCCCGCCAGGTCGTTTCCCGCGAGGAAGCGGTGGCGGGCAAACGCGTGCGTCTTGAAATCGAGCCCAGGGCGCAACCGGGAGGGTACAAGCCGGGTGATTATTACGGCAGCGTCAACATCATCTTCAATGTGGCGGCGCCAGCAGGTTGATCGCTGAAAAACAATAAGACCGTTTTGTGTAGCAAGGAGCTGGAAATGGTTTCAGGGTTAGGAAAGTTCTACAGGTTCAGCAAGGCACGATGGCTGATCGGTATATCCGGATGGTTATTGTCGATCCCGGCGCAGGCGGTGACCCAGGAAATCCGTGCGGTCTACGTTCCCGATCCGGCCAATCCGCAGAACAATACGTTCCTCAATCAGACACCCCAGAGCGGCTATTGCGGCGACTATCCCAACGACTGCAAACCCTTATCGGGCGTGCGGCTGCCGCTGCGCTTCGCGTCCGTCCAGGCGGTCGAACCGGGGGCGTCCGAGCGTAACGGCGCGATGTTCAAGATGCCCGCGCAATGGCGCAGCCTTTTGGTGACGCACGTCTTCACGGGGGAAACCGCCACGGTCGAGATGCGGATCGGGGGCTTTGGTTCTCAGTACGTCCTCAGCGATACGGCGGTTAACCTGACCGGGGCCGCAGACGACTCGCAAGCGCACTACAAACTCTGGGGGTCCAGTTGGGGGATAGCCCCCTTGCCCTGTCGAGCCGGGGCGATGGCCACTTTCGGACCGGACTTTTATCGGTTCTTCTGGCGTACCCCGGTCGATGCCGTTTGCGCCAAACAGGCGGCGTTCGCAATTCCTTGGATGTCGTATGGCTACCTGGACGTGGCCTATGAATTGCGCATGCCAGACCCGCTGCAGATGTCCGCCGGGCTGTATAGCGGTGAGTTGACCTATGGTGTCGGCCCGGGCCAGGACATCGACACCGGTGACAATATGTTGCCGGACGGCTCCGCCGTGACCTTCAGCTTCGTGCTGGATGTCCAGCATGTGCTCAAGGTTGACATACCACCCGGCGGCCACAAGGTTGCGTTGGTGCCCCAAGGCGGCTGGCAGGCCTGGCTGCAACAGGGGCGTAAGCCTTCGCGTTTGTTTCGCGATCAGACCTTCAATATCTCGTCGTCATCGCGATTCAAGATGTTCTTTGAATGCCAGTACAGTGGAACGGAATCCTGCGGGTTGCGGGATGCGGTGGGTGGTACCACGGATGCGCAAGTATTCATGAGTGTCAGCCTACCCGACAGCATCACCGACAGCGCAGGCCAACCGGTGCGCCGTCGACCCTTGACATCGAGCCCGGATGCAGCGGCGTTCCAGCCGGCGCAGTTTCTGGATCGAGCCCCCGGGACGCTGCACTTCGAGATTCCCCGGGACTACGTCGAACAGATGTTGCAACCCGGTCAGGCAAAGCGATACGTCGGCGACGTCACGGTGATATGGGATTCGGAGGTTTGACTCACTGCATTCTCGGCAGCGCCCTCAGCGGCGCACCATTTCTATCGGCAGACACTGCGTATGACTGCCCGGTTGCAGGTAAGGATTGAGAATCGACGCCATGCCCTTGAGCACCTGCACCGGCAACGCTGAGGTGAAGGTGAAGTTCTCCGCCGAGCGTCCCGGTACGAAAGCGGTGAGAGTGCCGAAGTGGGTATCGCCAATGTAGAACACGAAGGTCGCGGTGCGGTTGAGGGACTTGGAACTCAGAATCCGTCCACCGGAACCGATGGCCTCGATGCGGTTATCGCCGGTACCGGTCTTGCCACCCATGGCCAGCGCTTTGCCGTCCGGTGTGGTGAAACTGCCGGAAACGCGCCTGGCCGTACCGGCATCCACCACTTGCGAAAGGGCTTCGCGCATGGCCGTGGCGACTTCGGAAGGCATCACCCGTTTGCCGACATCCGGGTCGTTGATCAACTTGGTTTCGTAAGGCGTATTGGCCGCGAAGTGCAGGCTGTCGATACGCAGCGTCGGCATCCGCACGCCATCGTTGAGAATCGTGCCGATCAGCTCGGCGAGCGCGGCGGGGCGGTCGCCGGAGCTGCCGATGGCGGTGGCCAGCGACGGCACCAGATGGTCGAACGGATAGCCGACTTTCTGCCAGCGCTGGTGAATGTCGAGGAACGCCTCGATTTCCAGCATGGTACGGATACGGTTGTCGCGGGCGCCCTTGTGCCGGCTCTTGAACAGCCAGCTATAGACTTCCTGACGCTCGAACTGGCTGGCTTTGACGATGTCCTTGAACGTGGCATCCGGGTGGTTGAGCAGGTAGCCCATCATCCACAGGTCCAGCGGGTGCACCTTGGCGATGAAGCCCTGGTCCGGCAGGTCGTAGATGCCGGGGCCATAGGCCTCATAAAGACGCACGAGGCGATCGTCGGTCAGTTTTTCGGTGAGTTGGGTACCCGCCAGGTGCGATCGCACGAAGGTGTTGAAGCTCTCCTGACTGGCCCGCGGCAGCAGATAGCGGTGCACGGCCGCCAAGCGGATCGGCGTCGGGCGCATGCTGTCGAGGAAGGTTTCGAGCCGTTCCTGGGTGTCCTTGTTGCGGTATTTTTTCCAGAACTTGAGCAGGAATGAAGTGCCTTCGCGGTCGGCGAACGAGGCCAGGTACTCCTGGCGCCGCGGGTCACGGTCGTCCTTGAGCAATTCGGCACTGCTGTTGGGGCCGGAATAGGTGGTGTAGCGCACGATGTCACGCATCAGGCGAATGAAGGGCAGGTTGATCGACTCCCGGATCGAATCGCGCAGGGTCGGCATGCGGCCATTGTCTTCCTTGCGGAAGTTATGGAACGTGTGCAAACCGCCACCGGTAAAGAACGCTTCGCCTGGACTGGCCGAGTATTTGCGGTCCAGCGCGGCACTGAGCATTGCCGGCAGGCTGCGGTCCTTGTTCTGGATCAGGTACTCGATGACCCATTGACTCAGGCGGTCCAGCTCCGGCACCTCGACTTTCTTCAGGTCCGGGACGCTCATGCCGGCATATTTGTCGTGCAGCTCGGCGATGATTTGCAGGTAGGTGGTCAGCACGCGCATTTTCGCTGTCGAGCCCAGCTCCAGTTTGCTGCCTTCGTTGATGTCGAACGGCTGATCGGTGCTGTCGGTCTGTACCCGCACCCGCGAGCCGTCCGGGGTCAGTTCGAACAGGGTGAAGCTGTAGCGCACCTGAGTGGTGCTGGTGGGGGTCAACAGGCGTTCGCCCATCAGGCCGATTTCCGTGGCAAACGCCGGGTCGGCGAGCTTTTTCAGGTACGCCGTCGCCTGGGTCTGCAGATCACCCTGCAGGGTGCTGGTGGCCGAGAGGTCGAGGCGGTCCAGGTCATACAGCGGACGATTGAGCAGGCCGGCCAGCCGACTGCGGGCCACGCTGATGCCCTTGTTGGTTTCGATCGGTTGAATGGTCGGCTGGGTCAGCCAGTCTCGATACGTGACCTTGCTGGCCAAGGCCGCATCGGCGAAAGGCTTATCAATCACGCCGTTCTGTGCCAGCAGGCGGATATGGCTGTCGGTGAGATCGGCCAGCTCGTCGCGGCCCTTGGTCAGGTAATGGGACGGGCGGCGCTGGGCAATCATCAAGGACAGCATTTCGCGCAGGGCCAGGCCTTTGTCCGCCAGACTTTTTGGATCCGTGGCGTCGCTGGCCAGGCGTTCATTGGCCTGGTTGAAGTCGGCGCCGTACCACACGCGCAGCCCTTCGGCCATGCCATGCACTTCACCGTGACCCGGTACCGCCGACAGCGGCACGCTGTTGAGGTAGTCGCGCACCACATTCTGCCGGGCCGTGAGGGTTTCCGGCCCATCCTGATAGGCACGTACGCTGGCGGAGATCATCTGGCGGATTTTCTCCCCGCCCGACGCGGTCAAGCCATCGGGCGAATGCCGGTACTTCTCCAGCTGCGTCGCCAGGGTACTGCCGCCCGCCGACTGACCGGGCAGGTGCAACATCTTGGCGACCTGGGTATAGGCCGCCATGCCGAACCGCGGCCAGTCCACCGCCGGGTTGGCCAGGGGCTGGCGAGGGTCGAGCAGAAAGCGGTTTTCGATGAACAGCAAGCTGTTGACCACTACCGGCGGGATCGACTCGAAGCTGGAGTAGAGCTGTTGCGGGTAATGGAACTGATACAGCGGTGCCGCCTTGCAATCGGTGATGGCCAGTCCGGCCTGGATTTTTTCCGAATAGGGCACGAACAAGCCTTTTTCCGTGTAGTTCATCAGCGCCGGAGAAAAGCGGGTCTGGGCGGAAATCACGTAATCACGCTTGAGCAGCCGTGGCAGGAACTCTCCCAGCGAGCTGTAGCCCAGGCGCAGGTCGAAGGGGCCGGCACCGGGATAATGAATCGCATCGCTGGGCCCCGGCTTGAGCTCATAACTCAGGGTTTTGGCGAACTTGCTGACCTCCCGGGCCTGAAACCGCGAGGTGCGCATCTCCTTGGACGCCGCCAGACCGACGACGACCGCAATAATCAGCAGCAGCAACCAGAAAGCCTTCCAGCCGTGCCGGGAACGGCGGGGTTTTTCAGGTAAAGGCGCTTCTTCATCCACTCGTTCAGTCGGGACCACAGTTTTACTCGAATCGGTTTGCCATAAAGCGCCCATAGTCGACTGATCCATTCACGCAGATTGATCGGACTTGTCTGAAGCTTAGACGGTGGTTGGCGATGGTGAAAAAATTGTGAAGGGCCAAATATCGTGGATCCACTCTGACCAGTGGCGAGCGGGCTTATGCGGCAAGGGGATTTATTGTGATTAGGGAATTTACTGTGGCGAGGGGATTCATCCCCGTTGGGCTGCGAAGCGGCCCCCTGCGCTCCGTCCAATAGACAGATTTGTCTGGATTGACGACTGCTTCGCAGCCGAACGGGGATGAATCCCCTCACCACAGGAGTCTAGGCTGCCCAAAAAGTAGTGTTCGACATTAGAGCCAACAGGCATCCCAGAGTGGATAGTCGCCGATTTTCTCTACAAGCCCTGCGCGCAATGGGTTGGCGACGATATAGCGAGCAAACGGCAGGAGATCTTCTCCATCGCGTATAGCCCGGTCGTGATAACCGGTTTGCCAGAGCGGGCCTCGTCGACCGATCATTTTGTTCACTGCTTGGGTGCTGCGTGCTTTGGTAGCGCCGATGACATTCCCTAGATCGCTTTCGTGCAGTTGCATCAGCCAATGAAAGTGATCAGGCATAACAACCCAGGCAATTGAGCTCACTAGTCCCGAGTCATGCGCTCGACGAAGTTCCGCGACAAGCAAGCGTCCTACACGCCAATCAGAAAAGATGGGTTGGCGCTTGTGGATAACTGTGGTGATGAGATAAGCGCGGCCACATTCGGAATGGCGACCCAAGCGTAAACGGTGGGAGTTGGGCTGAGTAGGCAATCCATTGCCTCCTTGTGAGATAGTCTGGTGACGTTTTCAGGCTAGGCGCGGACGGCCGTGATCAGCTCTTCATTCATTGAGTGAATTTTCTGATTCTTCCGAAGAATTTAGGTAAGAGTGGCTTTTTTGTGGCGAGGGGATTTATCCCCGCTCGGCTGCGAAGCAGTCGTAAATCCGGACAGCCTTATCTATTTGGCCGAGCGCAGGGGGCCGCTTCGCAGCCCAACGGGGATGAATCCCCTCGCCACAAGAATCCCCTCACCACAGATAAATCCCCTCATCACAGGAATTCCTTTGCCACAGAAAACCCCAGCCACAGAATGCAAAAGCCCCAGTCAATTATTGGCTGGGGCTCTTTTTTGTATCAGGCGGGTACGGTTTGCGGTGATCGATTCAAACGCTTGTTGAATTCCAGCCAGGCTCCCAGCAACGCCATCAACCCGGCCCCCACCAGTGCAGTGAAGATCTGCATGGCGAAGGCGTCGTCGGTCAGGGCGTTGAGCATGTCCGCCAAGGGGGCCAGCAATACGCCAAGGCAGAAGATTTCCAGCGAAAAACGCCCCATGCGACAGCTTTGCTGCGCCAGCCAGTTTTGCGTCCAGCCGGTATCGGGCAACAGTTTCGCGGTGACATACGCCAGTGCCAGAAAATGCAGCAGGCGCACCGGTGACAGGTTGGTCTTGCTGATCGGGTACAGCAGGTTGCTCAGGCTGGCCGGCATCAGCGCGTCGTGAATGTGCGGCCAGCGCCAGGCGAGGGTCAGTACCCCGGCAATGACCACGTATACCGCTGCGGTCATGAACAACGGCTGACGCAGCAATGGCCGGGGGGCCGGTACGCGTGGACGCTGGGCGTGAATCGCGGCGGCACCGCCGAGGACAAACAGCAGCTGCCACGCAACGGGGTTGAAGTACCACACGCCGTCCTTGATCGCGGCCAGGTTCCAGCCGAACAACGGCACCGTCAGATACACCGCCAGCGACATCGCTACCACCACCCAGGGTTTGCGCACCAGGATCGGCAACACCAGCGGCAATCCGGCCAGGAGCACGATGTACAGCGGCAGCGGGTCCATCAGGTTCGGTTTGAAGCGCAGCAGCAATTCATCGATCAACGCCTGCTGAGGGTCGCTGATGAAATGGTGCATGCCCATTTCCTCGACCAGGTCGCGGGTTTCCACATGGCTGTTGGCGAAAAACACGATGCCCATCAGCATCGCCAGCAGGAAAATGTGCACCACATACAACACCCAGGCGCGCCGCAGGATTTTTACGCAGGCGATCAGAAAGCCTTCCCGTGCTAGCACTTTGCCGTAGGCCAGCACGGCCGCGAAACCTGCCAGGAACACGAAGACTTCGGCGGCATCGCTGAAGCCGAAGTTACGCAAGGTGATCTGGCCCAACGGGTTGTGGGGCACGTGGTCCCAGAAAATGAAGATCAGTGCCAGGCCGCGAAAAAAATCGATCCGGTGATCGCGCGCTATCGTCATGACGGCAAGCTCGTAAACAGATGTTGAACAAAGGAGTAGCCCAGGGCGCGGCAGACTGCCCGCCGCACATCGGCGGCGCGCAGGGTGGACCGATTCGCCGGCAATTGCAAAGTCGGGGTATTTCGGAATGTTGATGCGGCGTTTAACCGCTGGTCTGAAAGGTGGCCAAACCTGCGATTTCTGACAGTAGACAAGCTCAAATACTTAGGGATGAGTGCGAGTTCTACTCCAGGAGCGTCAGCATGAGGCGGTTGTGGAAAGGCTTTTCCAGTTACACGGTGATAGGGATCGCCAACACCCTCATTCACTGGCAGATCTTTTTCCTGCTCAGCGTGGCCGCGGGCCTGCGTCAGGCTGTCAGCAACCTGGCGGCCTTCTGTGTCGCCGCTTCGTTTTCCTTCTACATGAATGCGCTCTACACCTTTGACAGCAAGCTGTCGGTCAGCGGCTATCTGCTGTTCATGGCGGCGATGGGGGCGTTGAGCTATGGGGTGGGCCATGCCGGTGATCTGTGGCGACTGCATGGTTTGCTGACCGTGGCGCTGTTTTCGGCGTTGAGCCTGATAGTGGGCTTCCTGTTTTCCAAGTACGTGGTCTTTCGCGAGCATCATCCATGAAGATCTCGCTCATCGTTCCCGTGTTCAATGAAGAACAGGCGATCGAGGTGTTTTATCAGGCCGTGCGGCGTGAGCTGAAACTCGACGATGCCGACGTGGAAATCGTGTTCATCAACGACGGCAGTACCGACCTGACGGCCGACCGGGCCACGGCGTTGGCGCAGAGGGACGAGCAGGTCATGCTGATCAACTTCTCCCGCAATTTCGGCAAGGAGCCGGCACTGTTCGCTGGCCTGGAATACGCCACCGGCGACGCGGTAATCCCGATGGACGTCGATCTGCAAGACCCGATCAGCGTGATCCCGTTGCTGATCGAGCAATGGCGCAACGGTGCGGATGTGGTATTGGCCAAACGCCGTGACCGTCATACCGACAGCTATCTGAAACGCCACAGTGCCTCGTTGTTCTACCACCTGTTGAATCGTATTTCCTACACGCGGATCGAAGAAAACGTCGGGGATTTCCGTCTCATGGATCGCAAGGTAGTGGATGTGATCCGCACATTGCCCGAGCATCAATTGTTCATGAAAGGCGTGCTGTCCTGGGCCGGGTTCAACACCGTGGTCGTTGAATACGAGCGGGCCCCCCGCGTCGCGGGGAAAAGCAAATTCAACGGCTGGAAGCTGTGGAACCTGGCGCTGGAAGGCGTGACGTCGTTCAGCACCGTGCCGTTGCGTTTGTGGACCTATGTCGGTGGCGGGATTTCGATTTTCGCCGTGCTGTACGCGGTGTACATGGTCCTGGACAAGATTTTCAACGGCAACAGCGTGCCCGGTTATCCCTCGTTGATGACCGCCATCCTGTTTCTGGGGGGCGTGCAACTGATCGGGATCGGCATCCTGGGTGAGTACATCGGCCGGATCTACATCGAGGCCAAGCACCGGCCGCGTTATGTGATCAAAGACATTGTCGGCGGCAAGCCGCCGCGCGGGCCTTAGCATGGGCCGGTTCAGCGACTTTTTCATCAAGGAAATCGGCCGCCGCCAGGCCTGGCTGTTTTTCCTGTTCGCAACGTTGGTGTATGTCCTGCCGCTGATCCTCGCGGACTACCCCTACATCGACGACAACTGGCGTTCGCTCTCCGCCGGCATGGCCTGGGCGGAGCAGGGGCGGTTGTTCACCCAACTGTTCTACAACGCGCTGACCTTCACCGGTGCGGCACCGAACATTTTCCCGTTGCCGTTGTTGATCGCCACCCTGGCCATGTCCTCGGCACTCACCAGCCTGACCTTTCATTACTTTCGCCAGCCGACCATCGCCTGCTGCCTGGTGCTGTTGCCGCTCTGGTACAACCCGTTCCTGCTGCAAAACCTGTCCTATCAATATGACGGCGCACCCATGGCCCTGAGCCTGGTGGCGGTGATCTACGCCATCACCTTTCGCCACCCTTCGCGCAGTGTGCAATGGCTGGTGCCTTCGTTTCTGATTGCGCTGGCATTGGGGTTGTACCAGATCAGCCTGAATGTGTTTCTGGGGCTGTGCTGTCTGGAGTTGCTCAGGGCTGCCGATGACAAAATGCCTTGGCCGCAGTGGGGCGCCTTGATTGGCTGGAAGTTCGCCCAGGTGCTGTTGGGCTGGTTGATTTACTGCGTCACGGCTTATCCGTTCCTGGGGCAGAATCGTGCGTTGTTGCTCAATTGGTCGGCACAGCCCTGGCTGCAAGTCGACATTAATATTGGCCGGGTGCTGGAAAAAGTCGTACTGCTGTTCCATGGCGGATTTGTCTGGGTGTTCGGCGTGTTGTTGCTGTGCGCCATTGCGGGGGCGGTTGGCCTGGGGATGAACGTTCTCGCACGCAAGGAGAGCGCGCCGAAGCGGATGCTGATCGGCCTGCTGTGCGTGCTGACAGTCCCGGCGGTGATGCTGTTGGTGTCGGGTGTGGCGTTGATCTTTCGCGACTTCAACGAAGGCGCCAGGACGCTGATGGGATTTTCGGTGCTGCTGGTGCTGCTGTTCTATCTGAGTCGTCTGGCGCTGGCGTCGGTGCATGAGCGATTGCCGCTGCTGTTGCTGGTGCCGTTGTTGGCGATGCTGTCGCTGTCGTTTGCCTACGGTCGGGTGCTGACCGTGCAGAAGACCTTCGCCACCAGCGCGCTGTACAGCCTTGAGCGCGACATCAGCAACCATCAAGCCTTGCGCGAGGCCAAGCGCATTTATATGTCGGTGACCTATTCCGATTACTGGTTGCTGGGGGCCGCCGGCTCCTTCAAGGCATTGCCGGTACTGCACTATCTGCTGAACATCGACTTTTACATGCTGGCGGAAAACCTGCCCAAGGTGGGCATCACCAACGTGGTCGCGGAGCGGGAGCGGCGCAATGCGACACGGGTGGGGTATCAGCATTACTCGCCGCTGGTGGAGAGCCCGTATTACCGGATCTACCTGATCGGCGATTACGGTTTCATCGTCATGAAAGAACCGGCCCCGATCAAATCGCTGCGTTGGTGAGCAGTCGTGTTGGCAAGGCATCCGCGTTTGTGGGCGGTCATTAGTCTGAAATGGGCGCGACCTGGTATTTCTGACAGTAGACATGTCGCGCGATGTGGCTCTAGTTTGCAGGCACCTTAAACGTGAAAGTTGCAAGGAGCCGGCATGAGAGCTTTATGGAATAAGTTCGGCGGTTACATGATAGTCGGCGCTCTCAGTACGCTGCTGCATTGGCAGATTTTTTTTGTGCTCGTCACGGCCTTCGAACTTAGTCAGACCGCCAGCAATTTTGCTGGGTTTTGCATAGCCGCCTCTTTTTCTTTCTATATGAATGCGGTGTTTACGTTTGATTCAAAGGCATTGTTATACAGATACCTGCTCTTCATAGGTTTCATGGCGGTGTTGAACATTGCCATAGGAAATGTTGCTGATGCCCTGCAATGGCGCGGCATTGTGACGGTTGCAGTGTTCTCATCGCTCAGCCTGGTTGGCGGTTTTCTTTTTTCGATGTTTTTCCTGTTTCGCGAGCGCCAAACATGAAGATTTTTTGCGTGCGCTGACATTGAGCGGCGTAGGCATTGAGGCACGCCTCTACATATTGAAAGACGAGCGCTGAGGTCAATTCGAACCGTCAGCGCCGAAGCCTTGAGGTCAGGCTGCTTCTACCTCATTAGGCTCGAAACTGTCCGCCCGCGCCATCTGCCACATCCGCGAATAAAACTCGCCATTCACTTCCCCGGTCAGCAATTCCCCCGGCTTCAAGAACACATGCAGCTGTGAGAACAGTTTGATCTCGGTCGCCGACATGCGCCGCACCAAGTGCTTGGCCGACAACTGAGAGGGGTGTTCAAGGCCGGCGGCGGCGAGCATTTCCGCCAGACCCTTGAGGGTGTTGCGGTGGAAGTTGTAGACGCGCTGCGCCTTGTCCGGCACCACCAGCGCGCGTTGACGCAGGGTGTCCTGGGTGGCGACGCCGGTCGGGCATTTGTTGGTGTGGCAGCTCTGCGACTGGATGCAGCCGATGGCGAACATGAAGCCCCGTGCCGAGTTGGCCCAGTCGGCACCGATGGCCAGGACGCTGGCGATATCGAAGGCGCTGACGATCTTGCCGCTGGCGCCGAGCTTGATCTTGTCCCGCAGGTTCAGGCCCACCAGCGTGTTGTGGACGAACAGCAAGCCCTCGCGCATCGGCACGCCAATGTGGTCGGTGAACTCCACGGGCGCGGCGCCGGTGCCGCCCTCCTTGCCGTCGATCACGATGAAGTCCGGGAGGATGCCGGTTTCCAGCATGGCCTTGGCGATGCCCATGAACTCCCACGGATGACCCAGGCAAAACTTGAAACCCACCGGTTTGCCGCCGGACAGCTCACGCAGCTGCTGGATGAAATGCATCATCTCGATCGGCGTGGAGAACGCGCTGTGCCGTGACGGCGAGATACAGTCTTCGCCCATCGAGATGCCGCGGGTGTCGGCAATTTCCTGAGTGACCTTGTGCTTGGGCAGAATCCCGCCGTGACCGGGTTTGGCGCCCTGGCTCATCTTGATTTCGATCATCCGCACCTGCGGCGTCCGGGCTTGCGCGGCGAAGCGTTCCGGGTCGAAGCGACCGTCGGCGGTGCGGCAGCCGAAATAGCCGCTGCCCAGCTCCCAGGTCAGGTCGCCACCGTGCTCCCGGTGATAGGGGCTGATGCTGCCCTCACCGGTGTCGTGGGCGAAGTTGCCGAGCTTGGCGCCCTGGTTCAAGGCGCGGATGGCGTTGGCGCTGAGTGAACCGAAGCTCATGGCCGAGATGTTGAACACCGACGCGGAATACGGTTGGGTGCATTGCGGGCCGCCGACCGTGACCCGGAAGCCGTTCGGATCGCTCAAGGGCGCCGGGCGCATCGAGTGACCGATGAACTCGAAGCCCGATTGATACACGTCGATCAGGGTGCCGAAGGGTTTGTCGGCGCTTTCGTTCTTGGCCCGGGAGTAGACCAGCGAGCGCTGGGCCCGGGAAAAGGGCAGGGCATCGCTGTCGGATTCGAGCAGGTACTGGCGGATTTCCGGGCGAATGCCTTCGACCAGATAGCGGATGTTTCCGAGGATCGGGTAATTGCGCCGCACCGCGTGGGGGCTTTGCAGCAGGTCGCCGATGCCGATCAGGCTGAGCACGCCGGTGACGGCGGTGATCGGCCACAGCCAGTCGTGTTCGAGAAAGGGCAGGCTGGCGAGGGTGAATATCACGCAGACGGCAAAGAAGGCGTAACGGCTCAGGAGTGACAGGCTCATACGGTTTCCTTGGGTTCGGACTCAAATTTTTTGGCTACACGCAAAACACTGTAGGAGCCGAGCCTGCTCGCGAAGGCGGTTTAACATTCAACATCAATGCTGGCTGATATACCGCTTTCGCGAGCAGGCTCGCTCCCACAGAAAAGCAAAGCGTTCCACGGCAGCATTCAGGCATTTTGTGCCTGCAGAAAAATCGAAAACAGCTCGGACTGGGACTTGATCCCCAGCTTGCTGTACATGTGTTTCTTATGGACCTTCACGGTTTCGATGGAGATTTCCAGTTTGCGGGCGATTTCCTTGCTGGAGCAGCCGCTGAGCATCAAGCGCCCGACATCCAGCTCCCGGGCGGTCAATTGCGCGCCCTTGAGTTGTTGCACCGACGCTTCCAGCTGTACCCGCCAGTCGCCTTGTGCCGGCGCGGGCGCCACCCTTTCGTTGATCTCGTAGGGCAGGCGCTGGCGCATCAGGCCCAGCACCCACGGCTGGATCAGCGACAGCAAGGCAATCTGCTGCGTGCTGAAGCGCTGCTGGCTGCCCAGTGACAGGCACAGCGTGCGGTCGCCTTCGAGCTGACAATTAAACTGGATTTCGTCGGCCACGACATTCACACGAAAGTATCGTTGATAGTACTCGGTGAGTTCGAAATGCTCCGGCGCGACTTCCGACAGGCGATACAAACCGCTGCTCGATTGCTCGCGGCAGGCGATGTAGAACGGATCGAGCAGGTACAGGCCGCGCAGGTAGTCCTGGAACAACTGGTCGGGGCTACCGTCCTCGCCAGGGCATTCGGCGAATACCTGCGGGTGCTGGTCGGCACTGAACAGCAGCGCCACCCAGCTGTCGCAGGGCACGTATTGATCCAGCAGACGCACGAGTTGCGTCCAGAAGTTGGGCTTGTCCAGGGCGTCGATCAATTGCCCCACCGAACGGTGCCAGGCGATGTCGTCCAACGAGAGTGTCATGCCGCTACCCCTATCGTGTTGCCCCAGCGGCATGATTCGCGGCCGCTTGCTTGCTGCGCATACTGGCGCACAGACAGCGACCGGGGCAATCTTTCTGGCGCCTGCTGGCGAAACGCGTGGTGTACCTGTAGGAGCGATGCTTGCTCGCGAAGAACGTCCAGACAACGCGATTACCCAGTTAGGGCGCGTTATCGTTGACGTCCATCGCGAGCAGGCTCGCTCCCACAGGGGGGAGGGCTTTGCTCGAGTACGACGGACATGTGATCCTTGCCGCTTTCGAGTCAAAGGCCTTCGTTCATGTCGACATTCCCTGCCCAGCCCACCGGACTTATCCACATCGCCGCCGCCCTGTTGATCGGCCCTGACGGTCGAACCCTGCTGGTGCGCAAGCGCGGCACTCAGGCGTTCATGCAACCGGGCGGCAAGATCGAGGCCCAGGAGCAACCGGTCAACGCCTTGGCTCGCGAACTGGAAGAAGAGCTGGGTTTGATCATCGATCCTTCGCACGCCACTTTCCTCGGCCAGTTCTCGGCACCGGCCGCCAACGAACCGGGTTTTATCGTTAAGGCCGAGATTTTTCTGCTGAGCATCGATTCAGACGTTACCCCCGCCGCCGAGATCGAGGAGGTGATCTGGATCGACCCGGCTACCGATGGCGACGTCCCGCTGGCGCCATTGACAAGGGACCTGATCCTGCCGTTTTATCGGGCTTCGCTGACCGCGACTGCCTGATCACTTACGCCCGATCATCCCTAGCAAGGACCCGCCATGATCCCGCTACAAGACTTGCTGATTTTCGCCGCCGCTGCGTTGCTGATGGTACTGACGCCGGGACCGAACATGATCTACCTGATCTCCCGTTCGATCTGCCAGGGCCGCAAGGCTGGCGTGACCTCGTTGCTGGGTGTGGTCGCCGGGTTCTTCGTGCATCTGTTCGCCGCCGCTGCCGGTTTGACCGCGGTGTTCCTGGCAGTGCCGATGGCTTATGAAGTGTTGAAGTGGGCCGGTGCGCTGTACCTGTTGTGGCTGGCCTGGCAGGCCGTCAAACCCGGTGCGCGTTCACCGTTCGAAGCCCAGCAGCTGCCACCGGATTCGTCGCGCAAGCTGATCACCATGGGTTTTCTCACCAGCGCCTTGAACCCCAAGATCGCGGTGTTCTACCTGTCGGTGTTTCCGCAGTTCATCACCCCCGAGCACGGTTCGGTGTTCACCCAAAGCATCGTGCTGGGCCTGACCCAGATCAGCGTCAGTTTCAGCGTCAACCTGCTGATTGCGCTGTTTGCCGCGGGCATCGCTTCGTGGTTCGTCAACAACCCGACCTGGCTGGCGATGCAGCGTTATTTCATGGGTTTCGTGCTGTCGGCGCTGGCGCTGCGGCTGATGCTTGAACAACGCCGGATGGCCTGACCATGTGGATCGAGCGGCTCGATGCCAGCCATGCCCTGGCCTACCGGGAATTGATGCTTGAAGCCTACGACCTGCATCCACAGGCGTTCACCTCCAGCGTCCGCGAGCGGGCATCGCTGCCATTGAGTTGGTGGGAATCGCGCCTGACCGGCAAGCTCGATGTGGTGTTCGGCGCTTTCGAGGAAGGCCGGTTGGCCGGCATCGCCGGGCTGGCCTTCGAACCCCGGGAAAAGGCCCGGCACAAGGCGACGCTGTTTGGCATGTACGTCTGCGCCAACGTGCGTCAGCGCGGGCTTGGCCATCAACTGGTGCAGGCGGTGTTGGCCGAAGCGCGCAGGCACCCGGCATTACGGCTGATCAAGTTGACCGTCACCGCCGGCAACGATACCGCGTTCAATCTGTACCGCCGCTGCGGCTTCATCCAGTTCGGCCTGGAGCCGATGGCGGTGCGGGTGGGCGAGGAGTATTTCGACAAGATCCACATGTGGCGGGAGATCTAAGGGACACCGACATCCCTGTTGGAGCGGGCTTGCTCGCGAAGGGGGCGTGTCAGACGACATCAATGTTGCCTGATGTACCCTCTTCGCGAGCAGGCTCGCTCCCACAAGGTGATGTGTGTTTCTAGCGAACCGCGCTGACCCCATCCAGCGTCGAAAACGACGTGTCCTTGGCCGTCAGCAGAAAATCGCGCATGTACGGTGCATCCAGCATGTCGGCCCGGATCGCTGCGTAC
The DNA here is from genome assembly GCF_013359695.1 of Pseudomonas sp. C2B4. Classification (GTDB taxonomy): domain Bacteria; phylum Pseudomonadota; class Gammaproteobacteria; order Pseudomonadales; family Pseudomonadaceae; genus Aquipseudomonas. Next base: position 47,653 of record NZ_JABFMU010000026.1, on the reverse strand, counting down.
AGCGTTGCAAACAATCCCTTCTCGCCCAGCCGCTTGGCCTTCACATAACCCCGTGAACTGTATTCATGCAGCGCCCAATGGGGCATGCCGCACACGCCGCGACCGCTGGCCACCAGTTGCATCATCATCACCGTCAGTTCCGAGGTGCGCACCTGCGCCGGTTCGACGTCGGCCGGCTCCAGGAAGCGGGTGAAGATGTCCAGGCGATCACGTTCCACCGGATAAGTGATCAGGGTTTCGGTGAGCAAGTCTTCCGGGACGATGTACGCCTTGCTCGCCAACCGGTGCTGGTTGGCCACCGCAAGCATCGCTTCATAGGTAAACAGCGGCACATAGGTGATCCCGACCAGGTCCACCGGATCGGACGTCACCACCAGGTCCAGATCGCCACGGGCCAAGGCCGGCAGTGGTGCGAAGGAGAAGCCCGAAGCCAGGTCCAGTTCAACTTCCGGCCAGGCATCGCGGAACTGGTCGATGGTCGGCATCAGCCATTGGAAGCAACTGTGGCATTCGATAGCCATGTGCAAGCGGCCGGCAGTCCCGCCGGCCAACCGCGCGATGTCGCGCTCGGCGGCGCGCAGCAGCGGCAGGGTGGCGTCGGCCAGTTGCAGCAGGCGCAGACCGGCGCTGGTAAAGCGTACCGGTTTGGTCTTGCGCACGAACAACTGCATGCCCATGCGCTCTTCCAGCTCCTTGAACTGGTGGGACAGCGCCGACTGGGTCAGGTGCAGGCGGTCGGCGGCATCCACCAGACTGTCGGCTTCGCGCAGGGCGTGCAGGGTTTTCAGATGACGGAGTTCAAGCACCGGAGGGCTCCATGAGGAAAACTTGTGATCAACACGAAAAGGTTGAGTTTGTCTCATGTTGGGTTGGCTGTCGACAATAGCGCCATCTTTTACACAGGAGCACCTCCAACATGGCCGTGGCACACACCCTGGGTTTCCCGCGCATTGGCGCCGACCGCGAACTGAAAAAAGCCCTCGAAGCCTATTGGAAGGGCGACCTTGACCAGACTGCGTTGCAAAGCGTCGGCCGCCAATTGCGCGCCACCCACTGGCAATTGCAGAAAGACGCCGGCATCGACCTGCTGCCGGTCGGCGACTTCGCCTGGTACGACCAGGTGCTGAGCCATTCCCTGGCCTTTGGTGTGATCCCCGAGCGTTTCGACAGCACCAAGGACGAGCGCGGCCTGCCGACCCTCGACACCTTGTTTGCCATGGCCCGTGGCGCCACGGCGAGCTGCTGCGGTGGCGAGCATGGCCAGGCGCAATACGCCCAGGAGCTGACCAAGTGGTTCGACACCAACTACCACTACCTGGTCCCGGAATTCAGCGCTGACCAGCAATTCAAGCTGAGCTGGGAACAACTGTTCGATGAAGTCGAAGAAGCCAAGGCCCTCGGTCACAACGTCAAGCCCGTCATCATCGGCCCCCTGACCTACCTGTGGCTGGGCAAGGCGAAGGGCAACGACTTCGACAAGCTCGACCTGCTGGAACGCCTGCTGCCGATCTACGGCGAAATCCTCGGTCGTCTCGCCGCCCAAGGTGTGGAATGGGTGCAGATCGATGAACCGATCCTGACCCTGGATCTGCCGCAGGAATGGAAAAACGCCTTCGAACGCGCGTATCACATCCTGCAGTACTCGCCGCTGAAAAAGCTCGTGGCTACCTACTTCAGTGGCCTGCAAGACAACCTTGGCCTGGCTGTCGGCCTGCCGGTGCAAGGCCTGCACATCGACGCGGTGCGTGCCCCGGATCAACTGCTGCACGTGCTCGATCGCCTGCCGATCTACAAGATTCTCTCGGTCGGTCTGGTCAACGGCCGCAACGTCTGGCGCTGCGAACTGGAACCGGTGCTCGAACAACTGCAATTTGCCCAGGAACGCTTTGGCGACAACCTGTGGGTCAGCAGTTCCTGCTCGCTGTTGCACAGCCCGGTGGACCTTGAGCGCGAAGACAAACTCGACCCCGAGCTGAAAAGCTGGCTGGCATTCGCTGTGCAAAAGTGTGGCGAAATCGCTGTGCTGCGCGATGCGCTCAACGATCCGCAAGCGCCGAAAGTGCAAGCCGCGCTGGCCGAAAGCCGCGCCATTGCTGCCAGCCGCACGCAATCGCCGCGCATTCATAAGGCCGAGGTGCAGGCACGCGTCAACGCCATCGACGCCACCCACAGCCAACGCCAGTCACCGTTCGCCAAACGCATCGAGCAACAGCGTGCACGCCTGAAACTGCCGGCATTCCCGACCACCACCATCGGCTCGTTCCCACAGACCGGTTCGATCCGCCTGGCGCGCCAGGCCTACAAGCAGGGCAAGCTGTCGGCCAATGATTACAACGACGCCATGCACCACGAAATTCGCCATGCGGTACAGATTCAGGAACGCCTGGGGCTGGACGTGCTGGTGCACGGTGAAGCCGAACGCAACGACATGGTCGAGTACTTTGCCGAGCAGCTTGAGGGTTATGTCTTCACTCGCTTTGGCTGGGTACAGAGCTACGGTTCGCGCTGCGTGAAACCGGCGATCATCTACGGCGACCTGAGCCGTCCGAAAGCCATGACGGTGGATTGGATCACGTATGCGCAGAGCCAGACCGACAAGGTCATGAAAGGCATGCTCACCGGTCCCGTGACCATGCTGATGTGGTCGTTCCCCCGCGAAGACGTGTCGCGCAAAGTGCAGGCGCAGCAACTGGCGCTGGCCCTGCGTGACGAAGTCGTCGACCTGGAAGCCGCCGGCATCAAGATCGTGCAGATCGACGAAGCCGCATTCCGCGAAGGCCTGCCGCTGCGCCGGGAGCAATGGCGCGAATATCTGGATTGGGCGGTGGAAGCGTTCCGCTTGAGTGCCAGCGGTGTGCGTGACGAAACCCAGATTCACACCCACATGTGCTACAGCGAATTCAACGACGTGATCGAAGCCATTGCGGCGATGGATGCCGACGTGATCACCATCGAAACCTCACGTTCGGACATGGAATTGCTGGAGGCCTTCAAGGCGTTCGATTACCCGAACGACATCGGCCCGGGCGTCTACGACATCCACTCGCCACGGGTGCCGGACACCGCCGAGATGGTCAACTTGATGAGTAAAGCCGTGAAGCGAATCCCGGCCGAACGCCTGTGGGTCAACCCCGATTGCGGCTTGAAGACCCGGGCGTGGCCGGAGACCGAGGCCGCGTTGGTCAACATGGTGGCGGCGGCCCGCCAACTACGCAGCCAGTTGGCCTGACACCTGTAGAACCTGTGGGAGCGAGCCTGCTCGCGAATGCGGCTTATCATTCAACGCTATGTTGACTGACACTCCGCTTTCGCGAGCAGGCTCGCTCCCACATGGATTGTGTGTCGCAATCCTTTGGTATCAGAGGTTTTCGAAATGCGGCAACACGGCCGACCGTTTACCGATATCGGCATAAGGCAGGTCGGCGTTGTCCGCGTGGGTCAGGAAGCGGTGTTCCGGCAATTTCAAATGAGCTTTCTCGAATTCGCTGAAACGCGGCGCCGCCCTGGAATAATGGAAGTGGGCGTACCACAGCACCCTGGGCGGGGTGGAGGTCAGGTCCCACACTTCGTATTCCTGCAGGTAGTCGATCCGGCCATCCGGGCGTTTGCCGAGGTTTTTGAGCGGGCTGGTTTTACGAATCTCGACAACCTCCTGTGTAACGAGGTCGTCCAGCATGCCGTCGGTGGGCTTTTTGCTCAGCAGCGATTGTCGGGTTCGCATGGCACGCCCGGTGGCGACCAGTTCGTTGGCCTTGTCGCGCAACTGGGCAATCACGGCGTGTTGCGGTGACAGTTCTTCGATGCCGCGGGCTCGATGGGTGAGCTCGTTTGCTTCTTTGAGCATCATGTCTTCCAGATCGACGGGGAGCGTGCCCTGAAGATTGGCGTAGGACTGAACCCTGGTTTTATAGGCGTCTTGCATCGCCAGCTTCTGTCGGGCTTCGACCACTAAGGCTGCAACGTCCCTTCGAGTGGAAGCGCCCGGCTGTGGTCTGGGGTTTCGCAACCGAAACCTGTTGTTCGCAATGGGCTCCCAGATCTCCGTGTAGCCGTCTTGACCGGTCAATGTGTATTGGCGCTGTTGAGTCGCGGGCTCCCAGCGCTCCACCCCGATCAGCAGTTCGTCGTTTTCGGTGGTAAACACTTTTTTGGTGATTGAGCCCGTCGGGGCAGGTGGTGGCGGAATGTCGAGTGCCTTGCGTGCTCGCTGGGTCAATTTTTCGAGGCTGTCCAGCAAGGGCGGCACATTTTCCAGATGGAAATGCTGCGGATAACTGATGGTCCAGGCCTTCATTGCACGACGAAATTGATCGTATTGCTCGATGCAGTCTTGAAGAATCTGGTTGCGTTGAGCCCTGGTGGCCGTCACTTCAGGCAGATTGAATTGCGTGAACAACGCTCGGTCGAGCTGGGTTCTTTTGACTTGCGTCTGGGTTTGAAGGAAGAACCAGGACACATCGTTGATGGTGTCAAAGCGTGTCACCGTTTCCATCAAGTTGCCCGTTCTCAAGTTGAGAATGTTGACTTCACTGAGGCGCTTGTTCAGCAGGGTGACTTCGTCGGTCAGTTGCGTTTTTTGTGCGCGCTCGCTGATGCGGTGATACCAGAGGTTGAGGTCATGCATGAGGGATTCGACGGTGTCGAACTCCTTCAACACTTCCAGTCGCAGTTTGCGGATGTCATCCAGGACACGTAGCCGTTCGGCGAGGGGGGATAGAAGCAGCTCATCGAGACTGTCCGTCAGTGCATCGATACGGTCCAACAAGGCCAGGACCCGATGGTTGGAGATGAACAGCCGATGCTTGCAACGATCGGCCACAATCAGGGCGCCATTGCTTTGTATCTTCCTGAGTTCATGCCGTTTGTTGCCGTGGGTCAGTGGCATTAGATCGGACACGTTTTGAAGGTGTCGCTTGGCCATCTCGATATCGCCGATGCAGGCGGAGTCGGATGCCTGCATCAGGCCTGCACGCTGATTCGCCGCCGTGGCGTGATAGGTCTTCAGAGCGGCGTCTGTATGCGCGACCTGTCGATCGAGCTGGCTGCCAAAGTCATCGATCGCCTCGGTCAATGCGTGATGACGGCGAAGGGCTCGATCAACCCACCAGCGCGGCAGCCGTTCGCGAATGGCGGCGGGCCACAGGGGATCGATTGCATCGGCCAAGTGCCCGAGTACCTGCCCACCACCGAGGCCACCGCCTTCGAAGGTGGTTCCATAGACGCCGAACCAGGTATCCCACTTGCCGGCTTCGTCCAGGGCAATGGGTTGCTTGTAGGTTTTGCGGCTGTTGCCGGTCAGGCGCCAGTTGCGCGAGTCGGTGCTCCATTCGACCTGGAACACGCGGCCCTGGCGGATGATGAAATCACCGTCGGCATGCCGGTAGACATTGCGGTAAGCGCCATGGGTCGCCGGTTGCAGCCCTGCCAGTGAAAGGGGCTTTTCGTATTCGTAGCCGGCGAAACGTGCGATGACATGCCGGGCCTGGCGCATGGACGGCGGCTGCAGCGCGGCTGCGCTGGCGGCCAATGCACGAAGCTGGCGCGTGCGCGTCAATGTGCGAGCGCCCGAGCCAAGCGCGGAGGCGAGGGCCTCCCCCGGCAGCAGGTCCATCGCCGCATCGATCAGGCACAACAGCACCGAGCCCAGTTCGTCCACTCCGTCCCCGACCTTGCCGCGCAAAAACGCCGCCACCGCCTGGTTTGCAGCGGTCCAGGCATCGTAGAGGGCGACTGCCGTGCCGATAAAGGGCAGCAAGCCGAGGGCCATTTTGATGTAGGCGAAGGCGCGCGGGCCTTGCAACGCGTAACGCTCCAGGTACAGCGCATCGTTGGAACGCGACGTGCCGCGATGGGCTTCGATCAGGCGGCCCATATGGGCATTGAGCAGATGGGCAGCCAGCGAAGTGGTGGCCGGCCAGGCTGCTCCGACGCCGATCATGGCGTCGAAACGTTTGAGTTGCGCGTCATTGATCCGGCTGACATGGGCCCGGACGTTGCCTTGCAAGGCACGACTGGCCAGGTAGTTGATCATCGAGTCTTGCGAGCACAGGTTGAACAGCGCCTTGCGCGCATCTTCCAGGTTGTCGTATCGACGCAGGAAGCGATTGTCAGGGTTGTCCGGCGTGTAAAGCAGGGTGACGCCGCTGATCTGTTCCTGGATGAAGGTCACCCCGGACAGGGTGACCCCGCCTTCGTTCGGCGTGTCCTTGCCGCCTACGCTGAGGTGAACCGGCAGTAGCGCCACGCGCTTGCCGCCGGCGCGCCAGGCTTCAGGGGTATTGGCATCGATGGCGACGTTCAGGATCTGCAAATCGTCGTAATGGATCTGGTTTTGCAGGTGGGCAAACTCGCCCTGCAACTTGAGCATCAGTTGCCAGGGTTCGATCAGGCATTCGCGACGATGCTCATTCACGAACGCCGGGTCGTCTGCCGAGCCCATGAACGCACGCTGGATCTGTTCTTCGTAGGCCTTGGGCAGGTCCAGATCCGGGAGGGTGTTGCGCAGGTAGATAAGGTTGATGCCATTGAGCAGCGTGAAGCGTTCCTGCGCAACCGTCGCCGTCACCTCCAGCCGCATGAACACCAGCCGCTGCGACAGGGCGTCCTATTGCACCGAATGGACGTTATCGATGTTGAGCTGGGCCAGGTCCTCAAGCGACATTTTGCTGTACTTGGCACCGGGCACCATGACCGTCGTTTCGACCTTCCCGGCTGGCGTTGTGGAGTAGCGTTTCTCCCACGTGACGGCATCGGGCAGTTCGAGTTGCACATCGAAATCGCCCTTGATGTTGAAGTCCTTGCGCAGCCGGGCTTGCAGATGTCGCCGAGTGAAGTCATCGCGCGGCTCGAGGTTGGCCGTCATCAGCTCGTGACTGCGGCGCATGGCCCTGATGTACGCCTGGATCAGATCCTTGAGTACTTTGCGATCGGCTGTAGACAGTTTGGCGAACATGTCCGGAAGACGGGTGCCCAGGGTGGCGCTACGGTCCTGCTCCAGGTCATGTGCGAACGCCAGGTTGCGCGCGGCATTGACGGGTACCTGCAGGGCAGCAAGGGTTCGCTTGCGCAGCGCTTCAAGTCGTTCGGCCACTTGCGTTTGCTGGTCTGTCCCGGCATTGCGTTGACGTATCCCGGCCGCCTGGACTTCGAAATCATTGTTGATCTGATGCAGCGCGTATTGCAGTGCATCGCCGCTGATTTTGTTCAGCTGCAATGCAAGATCGCTGTCGGTTTCGCCCATTTTGAACAGCTGTCGTTCAAGTTCCCGCCGGTTGGCGAACCGTTGCAGTCCGCCGCCAATCCCGGGCCAGTAAAGCAACACGCTGTGGGAAGACGAGGCCTCTAGCAGTGCGTCCGGGTGGGTCATCACAAAAACGCCGTTGAGTGCCTGGGTGTTGATCTTGGGTTGCGCACCGTCCTGTTCGGTCAGTGACAGGGTCAGGCTGGCCGCCACTCGGTCGCTACCCGGCTCGTCGGGCGTATCGAGCAGTGCCTTGAGCCGATTGGATTCTTCGTCGGTCAATTGCTTGAGTGCCCGTTGCAGCCCGGCCTCGGCGTGCAGTCCATCCTTGTGGGCTTTGTGCAGTGCTGTGAGTTCCCGATTCAAGGCGATGGGGTCAAGCGAGCGCTCACGGTAAAGCAGGGTGGAAGCAGCCTTGTCGGCGGCTTGCTCGGCGGTTTCCAGTTTTGCTTGCAGATCCTTGAGAGATTTCAGGTGCTCGTTTTGGCCAGCCTCGCGCCGTAGCGTTTCGAGTGCATCGCGCTGCTTGTTCAAGGCTGCCTGACGCAGGGCCCAGGGTATATCGGCATGCAGATTGCCGAACAGGGGTTGCTCGTCGTTGGGAGCGAAAGTGCTGTCGATGGGCGACGGATCCCCACCTGGCGGTGCGGCGAGCACCGGGCTTTGGCTGCGCTGCCGGTCCAATCGGTCCGAGTCCACCAAAGCCCTGGCACCCTGTTCGACCAGCCCGGGTTTTCCCGCTGAACCATTGCGCAAAGTGTCGAGTTGGGCCATTTGCTGATGGGCCAGCAGGTCGGTCATACCCGCCGACAATGGAAGGGCTCGGGTGGTGTACTGAAAAGCGATGTCAGTGTCGGGCCGTCCGCCGGGGACGAGGGCCTGTTGCGTCAGCCAGGTCTGCATGTCACTGCGCTGGGGGAAGGCTTGAAGCGCGACCGGACGGCACGGCAGGTACAACAATTGTTCGATCGGTGCCTTGTCGCCGAGGCTGATGACCCAGGCCTCGGGAAGCTTCACGCGAGCGTTGTTGCTCAGGATCAATTCCAATTGTTCGCATTGAACCGACGGATTATCCGGGCGTGCGCCCGTCGCGGGAGCGTCCATCAGCATCAACAGCGGTTTCAGTTGTTCGGCACTCAGGGTGCAATAGGCGAAGGCCCTGTGAGCCGTCGCTTCCAGGTGATTGAGGTACAACTGGCTGGCCCGTTCACGGCGCGACACCGCAGCGCCAGGGGCGCGCGCGTCCCAGTAGGCATTCCAGCGCTCGGTCATGGCTTGCTCCACTCCCAGCGCCTTGAGGCGGGTGAGCAGTTGCAACGGAGTGAGGGGGAAGAGGGCGTGGGTCGAAGTCAGGCCGGTAACGCGACAGCGCTGGTCCAGCGTGCTCTCCAGCTCAGGGTGCTGGAAGACAAACGCCAGGGCATCGGTGAGCAGAATGAACCGTTCGCCCTGATCTTGCGTGGCGAAAAACTGCAGACCCACGGCGTGGCCGTCCAGATCCAACTGTTGTTTGAGCAAACGCTCGAGCGTAGAGCGGGTGGCCGGCACGCCGGCGAACAGTTCACGCAAGCCCTCGTTGCTCTCGCGCCAACGGGCCGTAGCCCTGAGCCTCAAACTATCGTCGACATTGTCCGGCAGGATCGAGGAGGCTGGCAGGTCGATGGCGGTGGGTAAGGGGAGATCGAATATAAAGTTATCGGTCATGGGGTCATGGCTCGGTAAAGGGAGCGGTGAGTCCACTCCTTGAGCGAGTCATTTAAGGGAAGACCTGCCGGGCATTGGCACTACATAGTTATCGCGACGACCACTCGGCGATGTTCATCAAACTGTCATTGAACTGTGGCAGCGCGCTTGAACAAACTTCATCAGACTCGCGCTCTACTGGGGTTCTGCGTTTTGGTGTTTTGTCATGCGTGCTTTGTTTTTATCAGCGGCGATTGTTCTGTCCGCATTGTTCAGCCTGCCATCCCTGGCGGCGTCTCGTTGTGATGTGAATGTACCGACCGAACACGTCGATCTGGCGCAGGTGAGCCTGGCGTACCAGAGCATCGGCCGGGCCTCGGATCCGGCGCTGCTGCTGGTGATGGGGTTGGGCGGGCAGTTGATTCACTGGCCTGACGAGGTGGTGGTCGCCTTGTGTCAGCAGGGTTTCCGGGTGATTCGCTATGACAATCGCGATGTCGGCCTCTCGACCTGGCGGCAGGCACCGGCCGAGGCCAACCTGACCTTCGAGGTGCTGCGCTACAAGTTGGGTTTGCCGGTGTCGGCACCGTACTCGCTGACGGACATGGCCGATGATGGCCTGGGCCTGATGGATGCGCTGCGCATCGAGCAGTTCCACGTGTTGGGTGCCAGCATGGGCGGGATGATCGCCCAGCATATGGCGGCCATGGCGCCCGAGCGGGTCGAGAGTTTGACGCTGATCATGAGCACCTCCGGTGCCGAAGGCCTGCCCGCACCCAGCGCAGCGCTGGTGCAATTGCTCGCCCGCCGTGGCGCGCCGAATCGAGAGGCGGCGCTGGAGCAACAAGCCGATTTGCTGGCTGCGCTGGGCAGCCCGACAGTGAGCGATGATCGACAGGCGCTGTTGCATCAGGCGGCGCTGTCCTATGACCGGGCGTTCAATCCCGAAGGCGTGAAACGGCAGATCATGGCGATCCTGGCCGAGCCGAGCCGGGTGGCGTTGCTCAATCAATTGCGGGTGCCGGCGCTGGTGGTGCATGGCACGGCCGATCCGCTGTTGCCCGTGATGCATGGCGTGCATCTGGCGGCGCATTTGCGCGGCAGTCAGCTGAAGTTGATTCCGGGGCTGGCCCACCGTTTTCAGGAGGCGTTCAAGGCGCCATTGCTGGCGGCGGTGTTGCCGTATTTGCGTGAGCACCGTGAGGACACTTCGCATTGGGCGCAGATCGAGCCGGTGGCCGACCACAATCTCCTGTAACTCGGGTTCCCCGTGGGAGCGAGCCTGCTCGCGAAGAGGGCATTTCAGTCGGCATTAATGTTGGCTGACACACCGCTTTCGCGAGCAGGCTCGCTCCCACAAGGGATCTGCTGCGCGTTCAGTACTGTCAGGTGTATCGTTCGACTTTTCCGGCGCGTTCAAGCCAGCGAGGTGAATGATGAGTGCCCCCTTGAAAATCGATTTCGTCAGCGACGTATCCTGCCCCTGGTGCGTGATCGGCTTGTACGGCCTGACCCGGGCCCTGGAGATCTTGCGCGACGAAGTCCGCGCCGAGATCCGCTTGCAGCCGTTCGAACTGAATCCGAAGATGGGGCCGGAAGGCCAGAACATCACCGAGCACATCACCGAGAAGTACGGCTCGACACCCGAACAGTCGCAAAAGAATCGCGAGATGATCCGTGCGCGCGGCGCCGAGGTCGGTTTTGCGTTTCGTACCGATGGCAACAGCCGCATCTACAACACCTTCGATGCTCACCGCTTGCTGCACTGGGCCGGTCTGCAAGGGCTGCAACTGCCGCTGAAGGAAGCGTTGTTCAAGGCGTATTTTACCGATGGCGGCAATCCGTCCGACGGCGCTCAATTGGCGCAGATTGTTGAAAGTGTCGGGCTGGATCGGCAGCGGGCCGAGTCGATTCTGGCGTCGGATGAGTTCGCCGAAGAAGTTCGCCAGGAGGAACAACTGTGGCTATCACGCGGGGTCAGTTCGGTACCGACCGTGGTGTTCAATGGCCAATACGCGGTCACGGGCGGACAACCTGTTGAAGCGTTTGTCGGGGCGATTCGCCAGATCATGAGTGAATCAAGGGGCGGGACCGTGAGCTGAAAATGCCTGATGTCAAAAAAGTATCAATATGCCACTATTGTTTTGACCGTTGCTGCCGATACGGGCAGTGATGTTTTCAAATCATAGGGACTTGATCCATGACTCTCCGCGCTCTACGCACCTGGGCGGTGCTGACTCTGTTTGCCTGCCTCACGCTCACCGGCTGCGCCAACGTACAACCTCCCGTACCGCTGGACCATCAATTCTGGGATGCCAAGGAACCGACCATTGGCGTGGCAATCACCGAATTGCCTCCTCCCGTACTGGCATTGACCGGTAACCAGGGGATTCTCGATTACGCGATCAACTCGGGCGTCAACAGCAAGCTCAGTGACAACGTCAAAACCTGGCAAGTGCGAGATTTCGACACCCTGCCGGATGCGATCGTCGCCAAGTTGCAGGCCAAGGGTTACAAAGCCAAGCGCATCGACGAGAAGGTTGACCTGAAAGCTTACAAGGAAGGTAAATTCCGCGAAGGCTACACGATCAAAGACTTGACCCCGATGAAGGCTAAATACGGTATCGATCGCCTGTTGCTGGTGTATGTCACGGCCACGGGGGCGACCCGCAGCTACTACAGCATTGTCCCGACCAGCGTGCCGATGGCTCAGGTGGGCGGACAAGGCATGGTGGTGGACCTGGCGGATAACAAACTGCTGTGGTTCCAGCCATTTGTCGCGGTGCAAGCGGCTCAGGGCGAGTGGGACGAGCCGACCTACACCAACCTGTCCAACGCGTTCTACCAGGCCGTGGATAGCAGCCGTCAGCAAATGATCACGCCGTTCGCACAATGAAGCGATCAGTCGCAGCGGCCACTGCGGTGGCCCTGCTGATGTTGGCTGGCTGCGCGCAGAAGCCGGCTCCCGAGTCCGGTTTCAAAGACCCGATTGCGCTGTCCTATGTCCAGGCCCATGGACTTAAGGTGGATGTGCAGTTGCCGCAAGCGTTTGTCAGTGCCAGCACGGTGATCGATTCCAAAACGGCCCTTGAAGCGGCATCGTCCAGTCAGAATCTGGTGGCGAGTTCAGGCAACACCGCCGGGCTTGCCGGGTTGCTGGTGGCCAGCCTGATCAACACGCAGATGGGCAGTGGGAGCTTGCAGCGCGACGCCGAAAAAGCCGCGCTCAAAGACTCGCGACCGATGGCCGATCTGCTCGCGGGTGTGCCGCTGCAGGAGCGTCTGCAACGGCGCTTTCAGGACGCTTCGAAAGCGGCCGACCTCAAACAGGGCGAGGGGCAGGTGACTGCTCGTCTGCTGATTGAACCCAAACTGATGCTGACTCCCGATCGCGGGAGTTTCATCCTGATCAATCAGGTGCAGGTTCAGGACATTGCCGGTTCACCGCTGTACCGCATGCGCATCGAGGTGGCCAGCCAGCCGATTCGCCAATGTGGCAAGCAGTGCATCGATGACGGCAGCCTTGAACTGGCGAAGGTCACCGCCGTACTCGACGAGTGCATCGATGAGTCCATGCGGGTGCTGGCCACCGATCTCATGCAACCGCCACCCCCGCCGGCGGCCCAGGAAACCCTGCGTTATGTGCTCGATGGCCAGCGTGTGGTCGAGCGGGGATATCAACTGGCCAATAGCGGCAGCTACTGGCGTTATCGCAACCTGTACGGTGCGGTGAAGTCGGTGCCTGTACCGTTTGAGGATGCGTTGACCCAGGCGCAGTTGCAGCAGGTTTACGCGCACTGAAGCGATGTAACCTGTGGGAGCGAGCCTGCTCGCGAAAGCGGTGTGTCAGCCAGCTTTAATGCCAACTGAAATGCCCTCTTCGCGGGCAAGCCCGCTCCCACAGGGGATTGGCGGTGTTCAGGCGTGCAAGCGTACCCACACACTGACCAGCACCGTCGCCGCCATCAACCACGCCACCGCCGCCACCGCCAGCGACGCCTCCAGGCGCATCCGGTCGACCATCACGTACAAGGTCGCCAGGTAGACGAAATACGGAATGATCGACCACATGCCAAACACGATGGTGGTCTTGAGGTCATCAATTGAACGGCCCTTGCCGACGATGTAATGGGCAATCAACGCGAAGGTGGGAAACAGCGGCACCAGGCCCGCGATGTAATAGTTTCGGGTCTTGGCCAGGGCGGCGAGAATCACCACCACTGCGGCGCCCAGGGTTGCTTTGAGAATCAGGTCCATCAGTGGCTCAGCCCGTACTTCTTCACTTTGTCGAACAGCGTGGTCTTGGCCATGCCCAGTTCCTGGCTGGCCTGGGTCAGGTTGCCGCCGCTGCGTTGCAAGGCATCGCTCAACAGGTTGCGTTCAAAGGCTTCCACCGCTTCGGCGAACGCCAGGCCTTGGGCGCTGCCGCCAGCACCGGGTTTCTTGAACGCCGGCAGGCCGAGGGCAAAACGTTCGGCCACGTTGCGCAATTCGCGCACATTGCCCGGCCAGTCGTGGCTCATCAGGTTCGACAGGGTCTGGTTGTCCAGTTCCGGCGCGGCGCGGTCGAAGCGCAGGGACGACTGCTGCAGGAAGTATTCGAACAGTTGCAGGATGTCCTCGCGGCGTTCGCGCAGCGGCGGAAGTTCCAGAGTGACTACATTGAGGCGGTAATACAGGTCACTGCGGAACTCGCCGGCCTTGCTCGATTCGTCCAGGTCGGACTTGGTCGCGGCGATCACCCGACAATCCACCGCCACGCTCTGGTTAGAACCGAGGCGTTCGAGGGTGCGTTCCTGCAACACCCGCAGCAGTTTGATCTGCAGGGGCAGGGGCATGCTTTCCACCTCATCGAGGAACAGCGTGCCGCCGTCGGCATGTTCGATCTTGCCGATCCGCCGCTTGCCGGCACCGGTAAAGGCGTTGGCTTCGTGGCCGAAGATTTCGCTTTCGAACAGGTTCTCCGGCAGGCCGCCGCAGTTCAGCGCCACGAATGGCCGGGTGTGGCGGCGACTGAAGTCGTGCAGGCAACGGGCGACGAGTTCCTTGCCGGTGCCGGTTTCGCCCTCGATCAACACGTTGGCCGAGGTATCGGCGACGTTGGCAATCAGTTCGCGCAAATGCTGCATGGCCGGGGAGCGACCAATGATTCGGCCTTCCAGGGAGTCCCGTTCAGCCAGTTGCCGGCGCAACGACACGACCTCCCGCGCCAGGCTGCGTTGCTCCAGCGCGCGGCGTGCCACGTCCACTAGGCGTTCCGGGGAGAAGGGTTTCTCCATGAAGTCATAAGCGCCTTTCTGCATCGCGCCGACGGCCATGGAAATGTCGCCGTGACCGGTGATCAGCACCACGGGCAAGCTGCGGTCGCGTGCCTTGAGCCGGGTCAGCAGTTCAAGGCCATCGATGCCCGGCAGGCGAATGTCGCTGATGACGATACCGGCAAAGTTATCGCCGACGCGCTCCAGGGCTTCTTCGGCACTGCCGACGCCAATGCACGGAATGTCTTCCAGGGTCAGCGCCTGCTGGCAGCCGAGCAGCACATGGGGGTCGTCTTCGACGATCAATACACTAAGGTCGTTGTTCATACTGGCTCGGCGGGAGTGGGGCTTACCAACGGTAAACTGAGGACGAATGCGGTGCCACCGCTGGCCGGGTGCTCGACACCCAGGTGACCGCCCGTGGCGGCGGCCAGGCTCGCGGAAAGGGTCAGGCCCAGGCCGAGGCCCTGTTCGCCGGGTTTGGTGGTGAAGAACGGTTCGAACAGGTGCTTGCGCGCTTCGGCGTCGATGCCATGGCCGTTGTCCCGAACGCGCAGCCGGTATTTGCCATCGCCTGAGTCACCTTCGAGCCACAACTCTGGCTGTGGCTGCGCCTGCATGGCGTCGAGGGCGTTGCCGATGAGGTTCACCAGAATCTGCTCCAGGCGGGTCTGGTCAATCTGTACCTGAACTTCGTCGAAATGACGGTGCAGTTGCAGATGGGCGTTTTCGACGCGGCTGCCCAGTAGTTGCAAGGCCGCATCCACGGCTTTGCCGAGGCAGGCCTGGCCCTTGTCGTCACCGCGCCGGGCAAAGGAACGCAGGCTGGCGGTGATCCTGCCCATGCGGTCGATCAATTCGTTGATGGTCTTGAGGTTGGTGCTGGCCACGTCCAGCTGACCGCGTTCGAGGAAGCGCACAGTGTTGCCGGACAGGGTGCGCAGCGCCGCCAGCGGCTGGTTCAATTCGTGGGCGATGCTGGTGGACATCTGACCGATGGCTGCGAGCTTTCCGGCCTGCACCAGTTCATCCTGGGCGCGACGCAAGGTCTCTTCGGCGTGACGCCGTTCGCGGATCTGACCCTTGAGTCGTTCGTTGCTGGCACGCAAATCGACAGTGCGTTCGGTAATCCGACGCTCCAATTGACTGTTGGCTTCCTGCAAGGCTTCGCGAGCGGCCAGGCGGGTGGCGATCACCTTGCGTCGCTCGTTCCAGGCAATCAGCAGGAACGCCACGAGGGCAAAGGCCACCGCCACCAGAATCCCCTGATTGATGGCTTCGCGGCGCAGATCCTGCAGTGGCGTGAGCAGGGTGAAATTCCACGGTGTATCGCTCAGATTGCGGGTCTGCGACAGATAACTGATGTTTTCTTCGTCGGACGCCAGTTCGCTGTTGGCTGGAAAGGTCAGTTTTTCCACGCCCTCGGCGAGGGTTTCCCGGGCCAGCGGCTGCAGTTCGTTGAGCGGGAACCAGTAATACTGAAGGCTGCGGGCCAGTTTTTCCTTGGTCTCGTCGCTCAGGGGAATGACGGATTTCAAGCGCCGCGCCGGATCGCTGGACAGAATGATGATACCGTTCTCATCGCTGACGAAAGCCTCCAGGCGCGCCCGCTGCCAGCGTTCTTCCATGGCTTCCAGGCGCACCTTGACCACCGCGACGCCGATGATCTTGCCGTGCTCCTCCAGGCCATGGGCCAGGTAGTAACCGGGTTCGCCGTTGGTGCTGCCGATGCCGTAAAAACGCCCCGGCTGGCCGCGCACGGCATTCTGGAAATAGGCACGGAAGGACAGGTCTTCCCCCAGGTAACTGTCGACATCGCGCCAGTTACTGGTGGCCATGACGCGACCGGTGGTGTCCATCACGTAGATGGCCCGACTGCGGCTGCGCCGGTTCAGGCCTTCAAGGTAATCATTGACCGTTTGCCGGTGTTCCGGGGTCGGGTCGGCCAGCAGCTTCGACACGCTGGTTTCGAGTTCCAGCAGGCTGGGCAGGTAGGTGTATTTGCTGATTTCGCTTTCAACGGCGCGGGCATGCAACTCCAGCTGGCGCTGGCCGCTTTCGCTCAGGCTGCGGATGCCATAGTGCTCACTGGTCCAGAAGCCGATATAACCCAGTCCGATCATCAGGGCGATGATCAGCGGTGGCAGGAACAGATGGCGAATCAGACGGGGTTTCACGGCGAGTGATGGCGACGTGGCGCGATAGGGATTGGGGTCGCATTTCATCACAGATGCCTTGGGTCAACCACAACACTTGATCGTGAACCAACACCATCCCCTGTGGGAGCGAGCCTGCTCGCGAAAGCGGACTGACATTCAACATCAATGTTGACTGCAAGGGCCTCTTCGCGAGCAGGCTCGCTCCCACAAGGGGTTGGTGTGGCATCCAACAAGTACGTGGTGCTTAGTGCTGCAGAATCTTGTTGAGGAAGTGCTGCGTACGCTCGGCACGGGCGTTGATGTCGCCGAAGAACTCCTCTTTCTTGCAGTCCTCGATGATCTTGCCCTGGTCCATGAAGATCACGCGGTCGGCCACTTTACGGGCGAAGCCCATTTCGTGGGTCACGCACATCATGGTCATGCCTTCGTGGGCCAGTTGCACCATCACGTCCAGCACTTCGTTGACCATTTCCGGGTCCAGCGCCGAGGTCGGTTCGTCGAACAGCATGACGATCGGGTCCATCGCCAGCGCACGGGCAATCGCCACGCGCTGCTGCTGGCCACCGGACAGTTGGCCCGGGTGCTTGTGGGCGTGGGCCGAGAGGCCGACGCGCTCCAGCAGTTGCAGGCCTTTCTTGGTGGCTTCTGCCTTGCTGCGGCCCAACACCTTGATCTGCGCGATGGTCAGGTTTTCGGTGATGGACAGGTGCGGGAACAGCTCGAAGTGCTGGAACACCATGCCCACGCGGGAACGCAGTTTCGGCAGGTCGGTCTTCGGGTCGGCGATGGACGTGCCATCGACCACGATGTCGCCTTTCTGGAACGGCTCCAGGGCGTTGACGCATTTGATCAGGGTCGACTTGCCGGAACCGGACGGCCCGCACACCACGATCACTTCGCCTTTTTTGACCTCGGTGCTGCAATCAGTCAGCACCTGGAAGTCCCCATACCACTTGTTGATGTTTTTGATAGAGATCATACGGCGAACCTTTTTTGCAGACGCTTGACCAGCTGCGAGGCGGCAAAGCTGATGATGAAGTACACGAGACCTGCGAAGATCAGGAACTCATTGGAGCGGCCAATGATGTCGCCACTGGCGCGCGAAGCATTGAGGAAGTCCACCAGGCCGACGGCGTAGACCAGCGAGGTGTCCTGAAACAGGATGATGCTCTGTTGCAGCAGCAGCGGCGTCATCTTGCGAAACGCCTGCGGCAGGATGATCAGGCGCATCATCTGGCCATAGGTCATGCCCAGCGCCTTCGCTGCGCCCATCTGACCCTTGGGGATCGATTGCACGCCGGCCCGGACGATTTCGCAGAAGTACGCCGCTTCGAACATCATGAAGGCCACGATGCAGGAGGCGAACGCGCCGATCGGGGTGTCTTCGCCGGTGATCCAGCGCAGCACGAACGGTACCGCCAGGTAGAACCAGGTGATGACCAGCAGCAGCGGAATCGAACGGAAGTAGTTCACGTAGGCGCCGGCGATGTTCGACAGCAGTTTGCTGTGGGACAGACGCATCAACGCGAGGATGGTGCCGAGGATGATCCCGCCGACCACGCCCAGGACCATCAGCTTGAGGGTCATGACCATGCCGTTCCACAGGCCTGGCAGGGACGGGATGATGCCCGAGAAGTCGAATTCCATCATTTACCCCCTACGGAAATCAGGCCCGGTACGGCGACTTTCTTCTCGACCATGCGCATCAGCAACATCAGGCTCATGTTCAGGGTGAAGTAGATCAGCGTGGCCAGGGTGAACGCTTCAAACAGGTTGGCGGAGAACTCGGCGGTCTGTTTGGTCTGCGCGAGCAGCTCCATCAGGCCGATCAGCGAGGCCACGGACGAGTTCTTGAAGACGTTGAGAAATTCCGAGGTAAGTGGCGGAATGATGATCCGGTAGGCCTGGGGCAGCAGCACGTTCCAGTAGATCTGCGGCAGCTTGAAGCCCATGGCGCGGGCAGCGGATTCCTGGCCTTTGGGCAGCGCCTGGATACCGGTGCGCACCTGTTCGCAAACGCGGGCGGTGGTGAACAGGCCCAGGCACACGACGACGCTGATGAAGGCCGAGGTGGTCGGGTTCAGGTCCTGCTTGTACCACTCTTGCAGGTCCGCCGGCAGCAGGTCGGGCACCAGGAAGTACCAGATGAACAGCTGAACCAGCAGCGGCACGTTACGGAAGAGTTCGACGTAGCAGGTGGCGATGCCCGATACGATGCGGTTCGGCACGGTACGCATGACGCCCAGGATCGAGCCCAGTGTCAGGGCAATGATCCAGGCCGCGACGGCGATGCCAATAGTCCAGCCCAGACCGGAGATGAACCAGTCGAGATAGGTCTCGCTGCCCACGCCGGTGGACTTGAAGAACACGCCCCAGTCCCAGTTGTAATTCATTAGGGTCTCCCCTCAGATCAATCGATGTACAAGTACCCGCTTGGGGGAAACTCCGTTCCCGCCCGACCTTGACGATCAGGCACACGCCACCGGCTCGACAGCCACCGGTTCGAGTGTTTCCAAAAAATGCCAGCAGGGAGTGACAACCTCCCGAGAGGGCAGGGGCCCCCTCAGGAGATAAGGTTAGTCAGAAATCAGGACTTCTTGTCGTCAGCCGCTTTATCGGTCGGATTGGCGATCAGGGCCTTGAGCTCGTCGCTCATCGGGAAGTTCAGGTTCAGGCCTTTTGGCGGGATTGGCTGCATGAACCATTTGTCGTAGATCTTGTTGATCTCGCCCGACGCGTAGGTGGCCTTGATGGCGTCATCCACCGCCTTTTTGAACGGCTCGTCGCCTTTGCGCACCATGCAGCCGTAGATTTCGTAGGACTGTGGAGTACCGGTCACGGCCCAGTCGCTGGCCTTCTTGGCCTTGGCCGCTTCACCGGCCAGCAGGGCGTCGTCCATCATGAAAGCCACGGCACGGCCGCTTTCCAGCATCTGGAAGGACTCGCCGTGGTCTTTGGCGGAGATGACGTTCATGCCCATCTGCTTGTCGGCGTTCATCGCCTTGAGGATGCGCTCGGAGGTGGTGCCCGCGGTGGTCACGACGTTCTTGCCGGCCAGGTCCGGGAAATCCTTGTACTTGGAGTCTGCCTTGGACAGCAGGCGGGTACCGATTTCGAAGATGCCGACGGAGAAGTCAACTTGTTGCTGACGCTCGACGTTGTTGGTGGTGGAACCGCACTCCAGGTCCACGGTGCCGTTCTGCACCAACGGGATACGGGTTTGCGAGGTCACCAGGTTGTACTTGACCTGGAGGTTCGGCATGTCGAGGTCTTTTTTCAGGGCTTCGACGACTTTCAGCTGGATGTCGTGGGAATAGCCGACTGGCTTGCCGGAGGCGTCCGCGATGTAGGAGAACGGAATGGAAGCGTCGCGGTGCCCGAGGGTGATAACACCGGACTCTTTGATCTTCTTCAGGGTGCCGGTGAGTTCGGCGGCGAAAACTGGCGTGCTGATCAGAGCGGCAGCAATGGCTGCGCCCAGGATATGGGGAACGATGCGCATCAAATTTTCCTCGACATTGTTTTTTTTATGGAGCCAGTTCATCGGCCCTTTTGTGCTTCGAATGCCTGACGGCTCCTGAAGTGTTGGCGCAACAGGCATTCGTCGAAGAAGTGTAGAGCATGACCCGTGCCAGGCCAGGATGAATGCCTCAAGTAATTGATTTATAAGTGAATTAAATATTTGTGGCGGGTTTTTTAAGACAAAAAAATCCGGTTATCCGAACCGACCGGGAGGTCGCGTTCGGAAAACCGAATGATGGCCGGGCGCAACCCGGTATCAGGGGTATTTGCGCTTGTCCGGTGCCGGCGGGAAGTACTGGTACAACCAGGTTTCACTGAGTGTGCGGTCATTGGTGCGAATGAACAGGCGCAGTTCGACCGGCTCCACGCTGTCGTTGGTTGGGTACCAGTCGAACAGGATGCGATAACCCTTGATGTCATCGAGCACCAGCACGCTGAAATCCTTGACCTGGCCGTTCGAGCAGGTGACCACAGGTTCAATGCCGGCACCCGCGGGCAAGCGATCCAGGCCGCCACCGGTGAAGTCCACGGCAAAACGGCGGGCCCACACCTCAGGGTAATGCTCGCCCGGCGCCCAACCTTCGGTGAAACCGCCCATCCCGGAACGCGTCGCATGGACCCGCGCCAGCGGTGTGCCGACGGGCGGCAAGGCGCTCCAGTAGAGCTTGTAGCCGTAGTTCAGCGAATCGCCGGCGGCCACTGGTTTCTTCGGCGTCCAGAAGGCGACGATGTTGTCCATGGTTTCGCCGGTCGTCGGGATCTCCAGCAGATCGACCGAGCCTTCGCCCCACGCCGTTGTAGGTTCGACCCACAGGCTCGGGCGGCGGCTGTACCAGTCGACGGTGTCCTGATAGCTGGCGAACTCGTGATCGGTCTGTACCAGGCCGAAACCTTTCGGGTCCTTGTCGGTAAAAGCATTGAATTGCAGTTTGGCCGGGTTGTTCAGCGGACGGCAGATCCACTCGCCGTTGCCACGCCACATGGCCAGGCGGTCGGAGTCGTGGATCTGCGGGTGAATGGTGTCGCACATGCGCCGCTCGTGAGTGCCACAACTGAACATGCTGGTCATCGGCGCGATGCCCAGTTGATCGATGGCGGTGCGGGCATTGACGTGGGCGTCGACCTCCATCACCACGCGCTCGGCCTGGCAATCGATGTCAAAGCGGTACGCGCCGGTGGCGCTCGGCGAGTCGAGCAGGGCATAGACCACGAAGCGGGTGCTGTCCTTGTCCGGGGTTTCGAACCAGAACTTGGTGAAATCGGGGAATTCTTCGCGCTGCTTGGCATAGGTGTCGATGGCCAGGCCGCGAGCCGACAGGCCGTACTGGCCAGTGGCATCCACCGCGCGGAAATAGCTGGCGCCGAGGAAGGACACCACGTCGTGCTTGTCCAGCTCCGGCGCCTTGAACAGCTTGAAGCCGGAAAAACCCAGGTCGCCGGTCAGCTGCTTGGTGTCCACCGTGGTGTTTTCGTAGTTGAACAGTGATGGACGGAAGTGCACTTCGCGGGCCATGCGGGTCTTGGGATCGACGCTGTACATGCGCACCGGCTGCTTGAAACCCATGCCGACGTGGAAGAACTGCACGTCCAGCTGACCTTTGTTGTCTTTCCACAGCGAATGATCGCCGTCGTAACGGATGGCGTTGAAATTCTGCGGGGTCATGGTTGCCAGGGTAGGCGGCAATACTTGCTTGGTGTCCTGGTAGCGATTGCTGGCGAGCTGCTTGGCCTGGATCTTCAGGGCATCGAAGTCGAAGGCCTTGGCCTCGCCATCGGCGGTCCCAGGAGCGGCCCAGGCACGGGCGGCGAGCAGGCCGCTGGCGGACAAACCGGTGTAGGCCGCGATGGCCATGGAGGCTTTGAGCAAATTCCTGCGGTGCATAAATACAACCTGTCGTGAACAATCCCGCGCCGTTCCTGGCACGTGCTGGATCAGAAATTACGGTTCGGACATGCCTTCGGCCAAACGCGACGGACTTTAAACAGATGCCGGATAGCATAAACCGTTCGATCGAAGCGCAAAATTGATTGATGGCACGGCGCTAGTGCGCGAGTGAAACAAGACATGTCGAGAAACATTTCCGACAGCACTTTCTGATTTGCAGGGCATTTCTGCTTTTTTCGACTAATTACTCTAAAAACCACTTTTCAGCGCCGGGAATATTTCTATTCTGTGCTCATGACCGGTTTATGCCCTTCGGGCCGGTACGGTTCAGTGGCCATGCGGCGCTGCCGGAAAAGGGATTAAGGGCGATGCGGTTTCTGAAGTTTTCTTTGACGTAGAGAAGGACATCGTCCATGTCGAAAGTACAAGGCATCACCGAAATACTGGGAATCTTTCCATGCCTGGCCACCGGGCGGCGAAGGCGTCGGCTCAATAGCGAGGAAATGAAGCTGGTTGAGCGTTATAGGGAGCTGTCGGAGAGTGACCGGATAGCGATGCGGTATCTGGTGGATGCGATGAGGAGTGTTTCAAGGTTTTGAGTGGACCTATGTGGGAGCGAGCTTGCTCGCGATGGTCGTCAACGATGACGCGTACTTTCTGGATGTACGCGGCGTTCTTGAGCCCAACGCGAGCAGGCTCGCTCCTACAGGGGGACTGGATTTATCTCTTTAATTGCAAGTGCCGACAACAGGGTACGGTCGCTGCACCTGCATCAAATCAGGCATGTCCCGCCATTTGATCCACGCGTGATGTTGGTAATGCAGCAAAGGCACCGTGACGCCGGCCCAATGCAACGCGCTCAGGCTCGGCAGGTTCTCCAGCGGCGCTGCCTGTGCATTTCGAAGCATCGGCACAACCTCGTGACTCAACCACTGCCTCAAATTGCGGTTTTCCGGGATGAAGTGGTGAACCAGCATGGCGTATACCCCTGATTCGCTGACCATCAGCGATTCGAGGGTTTTGCCGTTTTTCAACAACCAGACATGACGCCGCTGATCCGGATCGAGCTTTTGGATCAGCCGTTCGTTCAGCGGTTTGCCCATCAGGCGACCAAGATCCTGGACGCAGAACCAGGCTTGATGGTCCTGCAGGAAGGCGTGGAGGAAGCGGTTGTGACGGGTGAAGACGGTGGGGG
Organism: Pseudomonas sp. C2B4; assembly: GCF_013359695.1. Classification (GTDB taxonomy): domain Bacteria; phylum Pseudomonadota; class Gammaproteobacteria; order Pseudomonadales; family Pseudomonadaceae; genus Aquipseudomonas. The sequence goes on along the minus strand of NZ_JABFMU010000026.1, from coordinate 24,711 downwards.
TGAAACAGGAAAGGGATTCCGATGGATTTGACGTTTGCTTGAGCATGTTTCGACTCCATGTTGAAAAAGGAACCGACACTAATCCTTCGACAGATTTGGGTGGCGGACCGTGTGGCGTTCGAAGTCGGGACATTCTCATTCAACATGGAAGCCATGAGAGGCCCGCGCCACACAGCCCGCCATAGATTGAAGCTGAAAGGCAAAAAATGCCCCAGTTCAAATGGGGGCGCGGGTGCGCCATGTTGATGAGTTACCGGCTTCGACTCCGGGTCGCTGATTTGGCAGCGACGGGACAAAGCCTATCGGTCAGGCGCTCGCGGCGCCAAGTCTACTCCGGCGACGCTTGTCGTAGGAATGAGAGTCTTCGCCGGAAGGCTGCATCTGTAGGAATTTCCTGTTTTTGCAGGACGTGCAGTCAAACGACACCCAGGCCTCAGTTTTTCCTTTATCTATTCGAAACCAAGGAATTAACTGCAGGTTTTCTCCATGCTGATCGAATTTTCGGTGTCCAATTACCGCTCGTTCCGTGACAGGCAAACCCTGTCCATGGCGGCGACTCCTCGTCTGAGCAAGACGCGCAACCTTTTCACATCGTCCACGAACTCAGAGAGGCTTCCTGACCTATTGAAGGTCGCTGCAGTTTACGGCCCGAACGCCTCTGGTAAATCCTCGTTGATCCGGGCGATGGGGATAGTCGGCCGCTTGCTGGCCATACCTTCAGGCACCAATGGCGAACCGCTGCCGGTTTCGCCTTTTCGTTTTGATCGCGCATTGAAAGATGCCCCCAGTGTTTTTGAGTACAACTTCATTCAAGCGGGGCTGCGCTATCGGTTTGTGCTCGGATTGACCAGCCAAAGAATTTTTCAAGAACAATTGGTTGCGTACCCAAGAGGAAAAGAAACGCTCCTTTATGACCGCCACTTCGATGCTGATGGCGAACACTATGTTTTCGGTAAAACGCTGGAGGGTGGCAAAGAGGTGCATTGTGCATGGCGGCGTTTGACGAGCCCCAAAATGCTGTTTCTCGCGCAAGCCGTTATGAACAGCAGCGAGGAGCTAAGTCAGTTGCGAGCTCCGTTCAGCTGGTTTCAAACCGGCCTTCTTATCGTTGACCAGAACAACATGATGGGGTTGTCGACTGCTTCTATCAGGTTTCTTCAGATGGTATCGGACTACAAAAATGATCTGAGGGACTTTCTGAGTGCGTTGGATATTCCGGTGTCTTCCATTGAACTGAACTCACACGAATCCGTTTCGATTCAACGGAATGGAAAACTCACGTTGAAAGATTTTTTGGCCGCTGCGCAGAAGGACAAATTGACCCTGACGCATACCAGTGCTTCGGGCGATGCGGATTTCGATTTTTCCGAGGAGTCGTGCGGGACAAAGAACCTGATCGGCTTTTGGTTGCCCTGGTTCATGATGAATCAGGCGGGTGGTAGTGGTGTCCTTTGTGTCGATGAACTGGACAGTAGCCTGCACCCTGAAATCGTTGCTGATTTGATCGGCAAACATTTGGACAGTGGTCTGGATACTCAGTTGATCTTCACCACTCACGATACGCATCTTATGAACGAAAAGATTTTGCGTCGCGATCAGTTCTGGATTGCTGAACGTGATGCTCATGGCGCCACAAGTCTTTTTTCTGTTCATGACTTTGTGGGGCGGGAGAGTGAGGATGTGGAGAAGCGCTACTTTGAAGGTCGTTATCGCGGATTACCGCTGATAAGGCAGGGATGAGCATGGCGAGGTCGAGCAAGTCATTTGATCGCAAGGCATCCCGATTCAAGCCTCAACCTAAAGTGTTGGTGCTCTGTGAGGACAGTCAATCAGGGAGGCGGTATCTGGAAGACGCTGCCTTTCATTTTCGGGCAAAGGCGCAGGTTGAAATTGTTCACTGCGGAGTCACGCACCCGAGCGGTATTGTTGAACGAGCCGTTATCCGGCAAAAAGATTTCGACAAAGTATTTTGTGTTTTGGATCGCGATACGCACCTCTGCTTTGGGCGCGCGATGAGCATTGCCAAGTCCCACCCGAAGATCAGAGTCATTGCGTCGTATCCCTGCTTCGAGTTTTGGCTTCTCTTGCACTTCGGTTTCAACCGAAAGCCTTTCAGAGCTGTCGGAAAATATTCACCGGGTGATTTGGTAGTCAAGAGCCTGAGAGAGAGACCCAACATGGATCAGTACGACAAGGGCAAAGGCACCCGTTGTTTCGCTCAACTGCTGGGTGAGCCGTTTCTAATGGCGAGAGCGCTGGCGCCAAGGATTCTTGATGACGTCGTTATCAGTGGTGAGCCCAACCCGAGTACCGAAATCCACCTACTCATGGATGAATTCGAAGCGCTCTCGAAACCGCAACTCATCTGACGTTATCAAAACCTGCCCGCATCTCTGCGGGCAGGGCGTTTGACCAGAAGACGAAATGGTTACCGACTAACCTTCCAAGCATCCCCCGCAGGCGCCGTGCCGTGGTCATACGGCTTGGCGATCCACATGTAGAGCAGCCCCAGGCCGATGACGATGGCGGTGCTCAGGACCATGGCGTAGTTGATGTACCACGCGGCGTCCGGGGTGCGGGGCCAGGCCATGTTGATGATGGCGCCGATGCCGTAGGCCAGCGCGCCGATATTGACCAGCCAGCCCCAGGCGCCGAGGGTGAATTTGCCACTCGGTTTCCAGCCTTTGAGACGGGCGTACAGCGCCGCGAGTACGATCATCTGGAACGCCAGGTAGATGCCGATGGCAGCGAAGCTGACGATGGTGGCGACCGCATCCTGCAGGAAGAAACCGAGGATGATGATCAGCGCCGGCAGCACGCCGGACACGAACAGCGCGGCCACCGGAACCTGCGTGTGAGGCGAGATCTTTTTCAGCAGGCGGCTGCCGATCACCATCTCGTCCCGGGCGTAGGAGTACAGCAGGCGACTCGCCGCCGCTTGCAGGCTGATGACGCAGGAGATGAAGGAAATCATCACCACGCCCATCACCATTTTCGAACCGACCGGACCGAAGGCGTTGTTGAGGATGGTACCGACCGGGTCCTTGTCGGTGCCGTCGATCACTGCTTGCATGTCCGGCACGGCGAGGATCAGCGCCAGGCAGGCGAACATCGCCGCCACGCCGCCGATGTAGATGGTCATGCGCATGGCCACCGGGATTTTCTTGCTCGGGTTCGGGGTTTCTTCGGCCACATCGCCGCAGGCCTCGAAGCCGTAGTACAGGAACATCCCCGCCAGAGAAGCGGTGAGGAAGGCGGGCAGGTACGAGCCGTTGACGCTGATGTCGAACGTGTTGAACAGCACACTGATCGACTGATGACGCTCGAAGATCAGCAGGTAAACACCGACGATCACCGCGCCCACCAGTTCGCAGAGGAAGCCGAACATGGCAATGCGTGCGAGCACCTTGGTGCCGCTGAGGTTGATCAGGGTAGCCAACAGCGTCAGTACCAGGGCGATGACGATGTTGGTGTTGTTGCTCGGCTCAAAGCCCAGCATGGCGGCGAGGTAAGGACCGGCGCCAACGGCAACGGCAGCGATGGTCACGCACAGGGCGATGGAGTAGATCCAGCCGACCATCCACGCCCAGCGCTTGCCCACCAGGCGACGGGCCCACGGGTAGACGCCACCGGAAATCGGGAATTGCGAAACCACTTCACCGAAGATCAGGCACACCAGCAACTGGCCGATACCCACCAGCAGATAGGCCCAGAACATCGGTGGCCCACCGGCGGCGAGACAGAGGCCGAAGAGGGTATACACCCCGACGACCGGAGAGAGATAGGTGAAGCCCAGGGCGAAGTTTTCCCACAGGCTCATGCTGCGATTGAAGTTGGAGGTGTAACCCAGTTTTCGTAGTTGCTCGGCATCGCTGTCGGCAACGGCTGCAGAGAGATCGGATGATGAACTCATGTATGTTTGCTCCGGAAAATCGGCAGATTTCGGATGTCCGATGCCGTGGCGGGGCCATGACGGCACCGCCCGGATCGGTGGTTATTGTTTTGACTTCTTTGGTGTGGAGCCCTGGTGGTGCGTATTGCCGGTTTCTGCCTTGAAACCGAGGTGACTCATTCGCGAGCAGGCTCGCTCCCACAGGGGAATGCATTTCAAATGTGGGAGCGAGCCTGCTCGCGAAGCTGTTAGTGCTTGAACATCACATGCCGCACGACGGTGTAATCCTCCAACCCATACATCGACATGTCCTTCCCGTACCCGGACAGTTTCTGACCGCCATGGGGCATTTCGCTGACGAGCATGAAGTGGGTATTCACCCAGGTGCAGCCGTACTGCAAGCGAGCCGACAGACGATGGGCGCGACCCACATCGGCGGTCCACACCGAGGATGCCAGGCCGTAGTCGGAGTCGTTGGCCCAGCCCAGTACCTGCGCTTCATCGGTGAATTTCGTCACGGACACCACCGGCCCGAACACTTCGCGACGGACGATTTCGTCATCCTGTTGTGCGTCGGCCAGCACGGTCGGTTCGAAGAAGAAACCGTTGCCGTCCACGGTTTTGCCGCCGGTGATCAGGCGGATGTGCGGCTGCGCCACGGCGCGCTCGACGAAACCGGCGACGCGGTCACGGTGTTGCGCGGTGATCAGTGGGCCGAGTTCGGTGGAAGGATCGTCCTGCAGGCCGTACTTGATGCTGCTGACCGCGGCGCCGAGTTTTTCGACGAACTTCTCGTAGATGCCTTCCTGCGCGTAAATCCGGCAGGCGGCGGTGCAGTCCTGCCCGGCGTTGTAGAAGCCAAAGGTACGGATGCCTTCGACGGCGGCATCGATGTCGGCGTCGTCAAAGATGATCACCGGGGCCTTGCCGCCCAGTTCCATGTGCATGCGTTTGACGCTGTCAGCGGTGCTGGAAATGATGTTCGAACCGGTAGCAATCGAACCGGTCAGCGACACCATGCGCACTTTCGGGTGAGTGACCAGCGGGCTGCCCACGGTAGGACCGCGACCGAACACCAGGTTAAGCACGCCGGCCGGGAAAATGTCCGACGCCAGTTCGGCCAGACGCAACGCCGTCAGTGGGGTTTGTTCCGACGGCTTGAGCACCACGGTATTACCGGCGGCGAGGGCCGGGGCGATTTTCCAGGCGACCATCATCAGCGGGTAGTTCCACGGCGCGATGGAGGCGATCACGCCCACCGGGTCGCGACGGATCATCGAGGTGTGGCCAGGCAGGTATTCGCCACCGGCCGAACCGCTCATGCAGCGGCTGGCGCCGGCGAAGAAGCGGAACACGTCGGCAATCGCCGGGATCTCGTCATTCAGCGCGGCGCTGTAGGGTTTGCCGCAGTTGTCCGATTCCAGTTTGGCCAGCTCTTCGCCGTGGGCTTCGATGGCGTCGGCGAGTTTGAGCAGCAGCAGCGAGCGTTCTTTCGGCGGGGTGTGCGACCAGCTGTCGAACGCGGTATCAGCGGCACGTACGGCGGCATCGACCTGGGCTTCGCTGGCTTCGTTGATTTCCACCAGCACGCGACCCAGCGCCGGGTTGAACACCGGTTGGGCGGGGCCTTCGCCGTTGACCAGTTGGCCGTTGATCAAGAGTTGGGTTTGCATGGCTATGTCCTCTTCAAATCAGTTCTTGTTTTGAAACCGGCCCCTGTAGGAGCGAGCCTGCTCGCGATAGCGGTCTGACAGGCGACATCAGTGTTGAATGTCAGTCAGTCATCGCGAGCAGGCTCGCTCCCACAGGGGATGTGGTTGTCTGTTCCTGGTTTACTTCCCGCCACTCCCCGCCACGCTTTCACCGCCACGGGTCAGGTAATAGGCGCCGAGAATCGGCAGCATGGTCACGATCATCACCAGCATCGCGACGACGTTGGTCACCGGTACGTCCCGTGGGCGGCTGAGCTGGTTGAGCAGCCACAGCGGCAGGGTGCGTTCATGGCCGGCGGTGAAGGTGGTCACGATGATTTCGTCGAACGACAGCGCGAACGCGAGCATGCCGCCGGCCAGCAACGCCGAGCCGAGATTCGGCAGGATGATGTAGCGGAAGGTCTGCCAACCGTCGGCGCCGAGGTCCATCGAGGCCTCGATCAGGCTGTGGGACGTGCGGCGCAACCGGGCGATGACGTTGTTGTAGACGATCACCACGCAGAAGGTCGCGTGACCGACGATGATGGTGAACATCCCCGGCTCGATGCCCAGCGTCTTGAAGGTCGCCAGCAGTGCGATCCCGGTGATGATCCCCGGCAGGGCGATCGGCAGGATCAGCATCAGCGAGATGCCTTGCTTGCCGAAGAAGTCCCGACGGTACAACGCTGCCGACGCCAGTGTGCCAAGCACCATGGCAATCGCCGTGGCAACGGCAGCAATCTGCAACGACAGCTTGATCGCTTCCAGAACGTCAGGCCGCGAGAACGCCACGCCGATCCACTTCAGGGTGAAGCCCTTGGGCGGAAAGCTGAACGCCGCGTCTTCGGTGTTGAAGGCGTACAGGAAGATGATCAGGATCGGGAAGTGCAGGAACACCAGCCCGCCCCAGGCTGCGATTTTCAAGCCTAGAGAGGCTTTCTCCCCCTGCTTTTCTGAATTAGAGTGCATCGAAGGCCCCCAGTCGTTTGACGATGGACAGGTAAATGGCGATCAGCACGATCGGTACCAGAGTGAACGCGGCGGCCATCGGCATGTTGCCGATCGCGCCTTGCTGGGCGTAGACCATGCTGCCCACGAAGTAGCCCGGTGGGCCCACCAGTTGCGGCACGATGAAATCACCCAGGGTCAGGGAGAAGGTGAAGATGGAACCGGCGGCAATGCCCGGTACCGACAGCGGCAGAATCACCTGCATGAAGGTCTGGCGCGGTTTGGCGCCGAGGTCGGCGGAGGCTTGCAGCAGCGACGGCGGCAGGCGTTCCAGCGAGGCCTGGATCGGCAGGATCATGAACGGCAGCCAGATGTAGACGAACACCATGAAGCGCCCCAGGTGCGAGGTCGACAAGGTACTGCCACCGACCCCTGGTATGCCCAGCACGAACTGCAACAGCGGTTCCAGCCCCAGGTTCTGGACGAACCACTGCGCCACGCCGCCCTTGGCCAGCAGCAGGGTCCAGGCATAGGCCTTGACGATGTAACTGGCCCACATCGGCATCATCACCGCGATGTAGAAAAACGCCTTGGTCTTGCCGGTGGTGTAGCGGGCCATGTAGTAGGCAATCGGGAACGCGACGATGGCGCTGGCGATGGACACCACGATGGCCATGCTCAGGGTGCGCAGGATGATGTCGAAGTTCGAGGGCTGGAACAGCGCGGTGAAGTTCGCCAGGGTCAGGTCGGGGGTGACCGCCATGGTGAAGTCATCGAAGGTGTAGAAACCTTGCCACAGCAGCGTCAGCAACGAGCCCAGGTAAATCGCGCCGAACCACAGTAGTGGCGGCACCAGCAGCATCGACAGGTACAGGTTCGGCCGGCGATACAACAGGTTGGAAAACCTGCGCAGCGCCGAGCCGCTGGCCGGGGTTTGAGAGACAGCCAAGGTGCTCATGTCACACCCCGCCCGCAAGTGTGTCGTGCAGCGGAATCATGGCTTCGCGCGCCCAGCGAGCGCTCATGCGCTGCCCGGTCTGGTGCTGGGCGCTGGTATCGAGCCATTGATTGTTGGCCTGGCTGATGTTCAGGGTCTGGCCGTTTTCCAGCTTCAGTTCGTAGCGGGTGGCACTGCCCTGGTACTGGATGTCGTGCAGCAAGCCGCTGACTTCGACTTCATGGCTGGCCAGCGGGCCTTCGGCGAAACGCACGTGTTCGGGGCGAATCGAAAACGGTTGTGGATTGCCGCTCAACTGTTTGGCCAGATCACCGCGAATCACGTTGGAGGTGCCGACGAATTCGGCGACGAAGGTGGTCGAGGGTTTCATGTACAGGTTGCGCGGCGAATCGACCTGTTCGATGCGGCCCTTGTTGAACACCGCGACGCGGTCGGACATCGACAGCGCTTCGGTCTGGTCGTGGGTGACGAAAATGAAGGTGATGCCGAGCTGGCGTTGCAGCTTCTTCAATTCGCCTTGCATCTGCTCGCGCAATTTCAGGTCCAGCGCACCGAGGGGCTCGTCGAGCAGCAGCACCCGCGGACGATTGACCAGGGCACGGGCCAGGGCCACACGCTGGCGCTGACCACCGGAGAGTTGCACCGGCTTGCGCTCGCCGTAGCCGCCGAGGGCGACCATGTCGAGGGCTTCTTCGGCGCGCTTCAAGCGTTCGGCTTTGCCGACGCCTTTGACTTTCAAACCGTAGGCGACGTTGTCGCGAACGTTCATGTGCGGGAACAGCGCGTAATCCTGGAATACGGTGTTCACGTCACGCTGATACGGCGGCAGCCCGGCGGCTTCTTCGCCATGAATCCGGATCGAGCCCGCGCTCGGCTGTTCAAAACCGGCGATCAGGCGCAGACAGGTGGTTTTGCCCGAGCCGGAAGGCCCCAGCATGGAGAAAAACTCGCCGTCCTGGATGTCGATGGAAACCCGGTCAACGGCTTTCACTTCGCCGAACTGACGGGAAACGTTGGTGAACTGGACTGCAAGCGTCATGGTGCGGTGCTCCAAAAAGGCGAAGGCCGTCGCAGCGGCCCTGCCTGGACTTCTGAAAAAGCGAGTATCTGTCGTCTCTAAGCCGAGCGCGTGAGCGGCTGCGGCGGTGATCAACTGTGGGAGCGAGCCTGCTCGCGAAGGCGGTGTGTCAGCCACCCTCAACGTTGAATGTGATGGCCTCTTCGCGAGCAGGCTCGCTCCCACAGGGGGGCTGGCTAGCGACCGCCCATGATCGCGATGTAGTCCTGGGTCCAGCGGCTGTACGGCACGAACTTGCCGCCTTCAGCCTGCGGGGTTTTCCAGAAGGCGATCTTGTCGAAGTTCTCGAAACCGTTGGTCTTGCAGCCCTCGGCACCCAGCAATTCGCTTTCCTTGCACGCCGCCGGTACCGCTGGCAGCGAACCGAACCACGCCGCTACGTCACCCTGGACTTTCGGTTGCAGCGACCAATCCATCCACTTGTAGGCACAGTTCGGGTGCTTGGCATCGGTGTGCATCATGGTGGTGTCGGCCCACCCAGTGGCGCCTTCTTTCGGGATGGTCGAGGCGATCGGCTGTTTCTCGTTCATCAGGCCGTTGACCTGATACGGCCAGGCGCCGGACGCGACCACGCCTTCGTTCTTGAAGTCGCTCATTTGCACGGTGGTGTCGTGCCAGTAGCGGTGGATCAACGGCTGCTGGGCGCGCAACAGGTCGAGCACGGCCTTGTATTGGGCTTCGGTCAGTTCGTAGGGGTTCTGGATGCCCAGTTCCGGCTTGGCGGATTTCAGGTACAGCGCCGCGTCGGCGATGTAGATCGGACCGTCATAAGCCTGCACGCGGCCCTTGTTCGGTTTTCCGTCCGGCAGGTTTTCGGCATTGAACAGCACGCCCCAACTGGTCGGCGCGGTCTTGAACACGTTGGTGTTGTACATCAGCACGTTCGGGCCCCACTGATACGGGGTGCCGTAGGTCTGCTTGTTGACCACGTACCACGGCGCGTCCTTGAGGCGCGGGTCAAGGTTCTTCCAGTTCGGAATCAGCGCGGTGTTGATCGGCTGCACACGCTTGCCGACGATCAGGCGCAGGGACGCGTCGCCGGATGCAGTGACCAGGTCGTAACCGCCCTTGGCCATCAGGCTGACCATCTCATCGGAGGTGGCGGCGGTCTTCACATTGACCTTGCAGCCGGTTTCCTTCTCGAAACCGGTGACCCAGTCATAGGCCTTGTCACTTTCGCCACGTTCGATGTAGCCGGGCCACGCCACAATATCCAGTTGGCCTTCGCCAGCGCCAACCGCTTTCAGCGGCTCGGCGGCCTGGACACTGGCACTGGCCAGCAGCGCTGTGGTGATTGCACTGAGCAGTGCGGTCTTGTGCACGAACATGGGAATTCCCTCTTCTTTAAATTATGGTCGGGGCAGTTTTGAACGTGGTGAAGCATGCCGTTGGCGGCTAGTTATTAGCGTAGTCAGAGATGTTGTCCGTGGCGCGCCATGATGTGTCGCACCACGCTGTAGTCCTGAAGCGAATCGCTGGACAGGTCCTTGCCGTAGCCCGAGCGCTTGAGGCCGCCGTGGGGCATTTCGCTGACCAGCATGAAATGGCTGTTGATCCAGGTGCAGCCGTACTGCAACCGGGCGGCGACCTGCATCGCCTTGTCCAGATTCTGGGTCCACACCGACGACGCCAGGCCGTACTCCGAATCGTTGGCCCAGTCCACCGCTTGTTCCAGTTCATCGAAACGGGTCACGGTCACCACGGGCCCGAACACTTCCCGCTGGACGATTTCGTCGCTCTGTTTGCAGCCGGCCAGCAAGGTCGGCTGGTAATAGAACCCTGCGCCGGAATGCACCGCAGCGCCGGTGACCCGCTCGATATGCGGCTGACCGAGGGCGCGTTCGACGAAACTGGCCACGCGGTCGCGCTGGCGGGTGCTGATCAGGGGGCCGATTTCATTGTCGGCATCGCGTTTGCCGGCGAAACGCAGGCTGCTCACCGCCGCGCCGAGTTCGGCCACCAGGCGATCGTGAATCCCTGCCTGTGCATACACCCTGCACGCCGCCGTGCAGTCCTGGCCGGCGTTGTAGTAACCGTAGGTGCGCACACCTTCGACCACGGCCTGGATGTCGGCATCGTTGCAGACGATCACCGGGGCCTTGCCGCCCAATTCAAGGTGGGTGCGCTTGAGGGTCTTGGCCGCGGCCTGGAGGATTTTCTGGCCGGTGACGATATCGCCGGTCAGCGACACCATGCGCACCTTGGGATGGCTGACCAGATGACTGCCGACGCCTTCGCCGCCACCGCAGATAATGTTGATCACGCCACGGGGCAGGATCTCGGCCAGCGCCGGGGCCAGGGCGAGGATCGACAGCGGCGTGTGTTCCGAAGGCTTGAACACCAAGGTGTTGCCAGCGGCCAGGGCCGGGGCGATTTTCCACGCGGCCATCATGATCGGGTAATTCCACGGCGCAATGGACGCCACCACGCCAATTGGGTCGCGACGCACCATGCTGGTGTAGCCTGGCAGGTATTCGCCGCTGAGCTGGCCGGTCTGGCAACGCACGGCACCGGCGAAGAAGCGGAACACGTCGACCGTCGCGCTCAGGTCGTCCTGACGGGCCAGGTGCAACGGCTTGCCGCAGTTCAGGGCTTCGAGGCGGGCGAGCAGGTCGGCGTTTTTTTCGATGGCGTTGGCGATGTCCAGCAACAGGTTCGAGCGCTGCTGCGGCGTGGTGCGCGACCAACTGGCGAAGGCACGGTGGGCGGCATTGATGGCGGCTTCGACTTGTTCGCTGCTGGCTTCGGCGATCTGCGTCAGGACTTCGCCGGTGGCCGGATTGAGAATCGGCTCGACAAAGCCTTGACCGGCGACTAATTCACCATCGATCAACAGGGCGGTAAACAGCGGGGTCTGCGCGCCAGCCATTTTTCGGGTTCTCTTTTCTTGTGTGGCCATGCTGCTCCCTGTGACTGGGGCCCGGCCGTCTTATATAGATGGATCAAGACTAGTGCGCGGACCCGAGGTCGACAAATACTAAATACTGAAGGTGCCGTTCGATTAAATAGATGGCTTGCGGCCGCCGTGGGGCTGTTCGCGGGCAACGGTCAGGAACGGGTCCACCAAGGCCGGCCGTGCCGTGCCGCGACGCCAGGCCAGGCCGACGTCGAGGGTCTGGCTGAGGTCGGCGATCGGCCGTGCTTCGATGATGTCGCCTTCCAGTGACCATGGACGGTAGGTCATGTCCGGTTGAATCGATACGCCCAACCCGGCGGCCACCAGGCTTCGCACCGCTTCGGTCGAAGCGGTGCGCAAGGTGATGCGCGGTTGCAGCGAGGCCGCCGTCCACATGCGCTGGGCGTTGCGATCCATTTCATCGACGTTGAGCTGAATCAGCGGCTCGCGGGCGACGTCGGCGAGGTTGATGCTGTCGTGTTCCAGCAGCGGATGCTGGGCCGGCAGCCAGAGTCTGTGCGGCGAATGAGTCAGCACTTCGGTCTGCAAAGCGTGGCGGTCTTCGAGGTTGGACAGAATCAACACACCGACATCGATCTCGCCGCTGACCAGCAAATGCTCGATATAAGGGCGTTCGTCCTCCATCACGCGGATTTCGACGTTAGGGTAGGCGCGCTGGAAACGGGTGAGCAAATCCGCCAGGTAGTAACCGGCCACCAGGCTGGTCACTCCGATGATCAACTGTCCGGCCACCTGATCGGTGCTCTGCTGCAGGCTGCGTTTGGCGTTGTCGACCGTGGCGAGGATCAGGTGGGCCTGGCGCAGGAACTGATGGCCCTGATGGGTCAGGGTCATGCCTTTGGCGTGGCGGCTGAACAGGCTGACGCCAATCTCCTCTTCCAGTTGCTGGATCGCCAGGGTCAGGGTGGACTGGGAAATGAACGCGGTTTGCGCGGCGGCGGAGATCGAACCGGTCTCGGCCACGGCGATGAAATGACGGATCTGACGCAGGGTCATCATGAGAAGCGCACCCGGTGGGCTGTTTTTATCGATTTACCTGAGTGTATATCTATTTTTCTGAAGGTTGGGCTCAAGCTGCAAGGCATAAGCGCGGCGTCACGGTCAGGTCAAAAAGTTTCGTCGTAAACCGTAACGTTCTGCCGTCAGCGTTCTCTACAAAGGCAATCAAGCAAGCACGCTTGTCATCACGCCAGCCTTTCGGAGAGACATCATGACTGCAACCCCTCGCACCTTGTCGGCTACTGCCCTGGTTCTGGCCCTTGGTTCCGCCTTGAGCATGGCCGCGGTATCGACTGCCGCCCAGGCTGGCGACAAGATGGAAAAATGCTTCGGTGTGGCCTTGAAAGGTCACAACGATTGCGCAGCCGGTGCCGGCACGACTTGCGCAGGCAGCGCAAAAACCGACTACCAGTCCAATGCCTGGAAACTGGTCCCTGAAGGCACCTGCGTCACCCTCGAAAGCAAAACATCGTCGACCGGTTTCGGTCAGCTGCAAGCCTTCAAGGCCAAGTCCTGAGAGTGACCCAGTCTGAATGTCGACCATGAGCGATTTGTCGAGCGGCCTGCCGCGCCGTTCCGGTCTGGGACTGAAGTCCGATCACTTTCTGGAAGTGCTCGGTTCAATCCCTGATATCGGGTTCTTCGAAGTTCACGCCGAAAACTTTATGGTGGCCGGCGGACCGTTTCATTTTTATCTGGAGTTGATCCGCGAGCACTACCCACTGTCGTTGCATGGCGTGGGTCTGTCGATTGGCGGTGAAGATGAGCTGGACACACTGCATCTCAAACGCCTCGCCGAGCTTATCGAACGCTATCAACCCCATTCTTTTTCCGAGCACCTGGCCTGGTCCAGCCACGGCCCGATGTTTCTCAATGACCTGTTGCCGGTGGCGTATGACAAGGCCAGCCTGATCCGGGTCTGTGATCACATCGATCAGGTTCAAACCGCCCTCAAGCGCCCGATGTTGCTGGAAAACCCGGCGACTTACCTGATGTTCAAGCGCTCGACGATCGATGAAACCGACTTCATCGATGAAGTGGTTCATCGCACCGGTTGTGGGTTGTTGCTGGACGTGAACAACGTCTACGTATCGTGCATCAATCATCGACGCGACCCGCTGGCCTACATCGATGCATTGCCGCTGCATGCCGTGGGCGAGATCCATCTGGCCGGGTTCGCCGAAGACCAGGATAGCCTGGGTGATCGCCTGCTGATCGACGATCACGGTGCGCCGATTGATCGCCAGGTCTGGGCCTTGTATCAACAGGTGCTGGCGCAAACGGGACCGGTCGCCACCCTTATCGAGCGTGACAATCAGGTCCCGGCTTTCCACGTATTGCAGGCAGAAGCGCGTCAAGCCGATGAACTGTTGCTGTCTTGCGGACGTCTGCAATGAGCACGCTCGCCGCGTTCGCCGCCGCGCTGATCGACACACAGCGGGCCTGCCCCGAAGGTTTCTTCAGTACCAATGGCGCTGACCCGGCGAGCCGTTTTGCGGTCTATCGCAACAATGTGCAGAGCTCGTTGATCAACGCGTTGGCCGACGGTTACCCGGTGGTCAGGCAATTGGTGGGCGATGCGTTCTTTCGTGCGATGGCTCAGGCCTACATCCGGAGCCGCCCGCCACGCAGCCCGTTGATCAACAACTACGGCGGGGATTTTGCGGACTTCATCGAGGGGTTCGAGCCGGCATCCTGCGTGGGCTATCTGGCGGATGTCGCCCGACTGGAACGACTGCGGGTTCGGGCGTATCACGCCGCTGATGCGCAGCCGCTGAGCCACGAGCAGATTGCCGCCACGCTTTCAGACCCGAGCACTTTGGACGGGCTCAATGTCGTGCTCCATCCCTCGGTGAATGTTTTGCGTTCGGCCTTCGCCGTGGTCGCGATCTGGAGCGCCCATCAGGGAACGAATACTCTGGAAGGGCTCGATCCCAGCCAGGGCCAGCACGCCCTGGTGTTGCGCAACGATCTGCATGTCGAGGTGTTTTCCATTGACGCCGGCGCCAGCGCGTTTATCCACGGCCTGCAAAGTGGCCAGGCGTTGAGCCAGGCAATAGCAGGCGCTCCGGCATTCGAACTGGAGCACACCCTGGCGCTGTTGATCAGCCACCAGGCCATTACGTCCATTCACCCCACCAAGGAGTCAGCATGAACCTGCGCATGACCGTACAAAACTGGATTACAGATGCCGTCACGCTGATGTACATGATCCCTCACAGCCTGATTGCCTTTGTTGCGCGGTTTTCCATTGCCGCGGTGTTCTGGAAGTCCGGTCAAACCAAGATCGAAGGGCTGGCCATTGATCTGTTCGACGGCACCTTTTCACTCGGCATCCCGCGTCTGGCGGACTCGACCCTCCCGTTGTTCAGCAGCGAGTATCAGCTGCCGTTGCTGTCACCGCAGATGGCTGCCTGCATGGCCACTTTCGCCGAACACTTTTTCCCGATCCTTATCCTGCTCGGTTTTGCCACGCGTTTTTCCGCACTGGCCTTGTTGGGCGTGACCTTGATCATTCAACTGTTCGTGTATCCCGATGCTTACCCGACTCACGGTACCTGGGCAGCGGTATTGTTGTATTTGATGGCGGGCGGCCCCGGGAAACTGTCCCTTGATCATCTTGTATATCGTTATTTTTTTCGGAATGCCCTCACTTATAAATTTTGAAGTTATCGAGTTTTCGAGAGATTGAAGTGCAACGTAGTTGGGTAATAACCCTTTTCGTTGTGTAGTCCCATTCCAAAGATACTTGGGATGCTTCCTACAGCGAGAGAATACTGCGTGCAATAGCATGGCCCTTTTCGTTTATTTAACCGATCAGGTGTTTTTATGCTGAAGAACTATATTGTGCCTGGTTGCGCTCATTCGGAGCGTTATCTAAATGTCTGACGAAGCGCAACTTCTCGATCGCTTGCTGGCGGGTGAACCGAACGCTTACAAAGAACTTATCAATACTTACCAGAGCGCCATGCAGGCCGTGGCTTTTGCCATTGTCGGCTCTCGTGGCGCGGACGATGTGGTGCAGGACGCCTGGTTGTCAGTGGTGCGTAATCTTGATGGTTTTCAGCGCCGTTCCAGCCTGAAGACCTGGCTGCTGACCATCACGGCCAACTCGGCCAAGAGTCGCTACAAGCAGAATCGCCGCGAGGTGTTGCTTGACGATCTGCCGTCGCCTCACGGAACGGTCGATGACGAACGTTTTTCGTCTGATGGTCATTGGCTGGTCGCCCCCTACGACTGGCATCAGGACACGCCGGAGGCACTGTTGACCGAGGAAGAGTTGCGTAAATGCCTGGAGCGCACGTTGACGCGCTTGCCTGAATTGCAAAGCAGCGTTTTGTTGCTGCGCGATCGCCACGGGGTCGAACTAGAAGACATCTGTAGCCTGCTTAAAATCTCACTCACTAACGCACGTGTGCTGCTGCATAGGGCCCGGATGAAGGTCTTTGCAACCGTAGAACGTTTTGAGGAACGCGGTGAATGTTGACCTGCAAAGACCAAGTGGCCGCTGCCAGTGATTATCTCGATGGGCAATTGAGCTTTCGCAAGACATTCATGGTGCGACACCATTTGCTGTTTTGCTCCAACTGTCGGCGGTTTATCCGCCAGATGCGCCTGGTGCAGGCGACATTGCGTGAAATGCCCGAAGAAGGGGTGCCCGACGTCGATGCATTCGCCGAGCGGCTTTCCAGCGAACGCCATAAAACGCCATAAGCACCATCCCTTGAAATCATGGCGCGTCCATGTAGGACGATTCGTTATTGCTGTAGGGATCTGGACGACATCGTCTGATGGTTCAGTCCTACGGGGTGCCATGCGTCATCGGTTGAAAATTGGCGAAGCCATGAGTGAGCCGCGAAGTGTTTGCGTGCAGCTCATCTTTTTCGACCTTTCGACTCGATACAAGGACCACTCCCGTGCGTTGCCTCCGATTGAAACCCCATGCCCTGGCGACAGGTATTTCCCTGGTCTGGGCTGCGTTTTCCCATGCCCATGCGGCCCCGATTGAATTGGGCAAGGGCGATCAGATTGCCCTGAGTAAATTGACGGTCACGACCGCCAATGACTACGAACCCGTGCTGTTGATCGACGGGGAGGGGGCGGTCGCGAGGATCACCGAAAGTTCGTTCAGTACCACAGGGCTCGGCAGCCACGCCGTGCAGGTGATGGCCGGTGAGGCCATGTTGAACGGTGCGCAGCTTTCCACCACCGGCAGCAATGCATCGGGGGTGTCGGCCAGTGGCCAGGATAGCCGGATTGTCCTGGCCAGCGGCGACGTGCAGACACTGGGCCAGAACGCCCACGGCGCGACGTTGGGCAATGGCGCACAGCTGCGGCTGGAGGCCGCTCAAATCAACACCCAGGGTGCCGGTGCCCGGGGTGTGAATGCCGTTACCGCCAGCACACTTGATATGCACCTCACCTCCATTCTGACTCAAGGTCTTGCCGCCGATGGGTTGTATATCCGGGGTGTCAATGAGCAAGAGCGTTCCAGGGGCAGTGTGCTGAACAGCTTCATCCAGACAACGGGCGACAACGCCAAAGGCGTCAACGCCAACCGCGATTCAATGGTGGCGTTGCAGGGTACCGGCATCGACACGGCCGGACGGAATGCGCATGGCATCTGGGCTGCCAGCAATACCAGCCTGGTGCTGGTCAACGACGTCCAGATCAGCACTCGCGGTGCCAGTGCCAATGGCGCCATTGCTCAGAGCGGCGCGTTGATCGACGTGCAGAAAAGTTCGATCGAGACATTCGGCGACAGCGCTCACGGCCTCTATGCCGATAATGGTTCCTCTGTCGTGGCCAATGAGGTGGACGTTCAAACCCACGGCCTCAGTGCAGGTGTTTTCGCTGTGGGGCCTCTCACGCGGATTGACCTCAATGACGTTGCGATCAATGCAGAGGGCGGCGGTTTCGGGCTTGTCGGCGTCGGGGCTTCGCGTATTCAGGGTCAAGGCTTGACGGTCAATGCCCAGGGCGCGGGCGCTCGTGGCTTGCTGTTGCAGGATGGGGCGCAGATGGGGCTGGCGGATACGCTGGTTCAGGTGATGGACGAGGACAGCGTGGGTGTGCGTTCGTTGTCCAGGAACGGCCTTATCAATTCCCTGCAATTGCTGGGTTCTCAAGTGACGGCGCAGGAGACGGCAGTGCATGCCTCCGGCGGGCTGCGCCTGGAACTGCTCGATAGCCGGCTCGCGGGTGAGCGGGTGCTGCATACCACTGTCCGGGAATTGAGCGACGGTACGCGGGTGGCGGATGAACAGGTGTCGGTGGCGGCGATTGCTTCGACATTGAACGGCGATATTCTCGTGGAGGCCCAGCAAGTCGAGGTGGCGCTGAGAAATCAATCGGCATTGCACGGCGCCATCGACGGACTGCAAAACCTCGACCTGGAAGACAGCCTGTGGATCATGACGGCCGACTCGAACGTTGGCACGTTGAATCAAACCAATGGCCACGTGGTGTTTGAACCGTCGCTCAACGGCGCTTTCAAGACGTTGACGATCAACGAAGACTTGAGCGGTTCCGGCCGCTTCGATCTCAATACCGATTTGTCGACCTTGCAGGGCGACCTGCTGCGGGTCAACGGACAGATTTCCGGCAGCCACACCCTGGTCATTGAGGATTCCGGTCTTGAACCGAGCGGTCCCGGGCAACAGCTGCAGGTGGTCGACGGCCATGGCGGCAGCGGTACGTTCGGACTCTTTGGCGGGCACGTTGATGCCGGTGCCTTCCGTTACACACTGGCTCAGCAAGGCGATGACTGGTTTTTGCGAAACAGCGTGACCGTCGAACCTCCGGTCGATCCGCTGACGCCGATTGATCCGGTCAACCCGATCGATCCCCTTGATCCCGTTGTGCCTCCCGTGACGGGTCCCGGTCCTGGTGACCTTTCCAAGGGCGCGAACGCGGCGCTGGCGTCACAAACCGCCGGGGCCACGCTGTGGAGCGCGCAGATGAACGCACTGGTCAAGCGCCTGGGCGAACTGCGCATGGGCAAGGACGAAGGCGGGGTATGGACGCGGGCCATCGGCAGGCGTTTCGACGTGGCTGAAGGGTCCAGTCGCTCCTACACGCAAAATGTCACCGGCATGGAAGTGGGCGCGGACAAGGCGTTTGCCGTCGGCGAGGGCAAGTTGTACGTCGGTGGCGTCGTGGGTGGCGCGCGTTCGAACATGAATTTTGGCGAGGGCGCGTCGGGTGATGTACAGAGCCGGATGATCGGCACGTACGCCACTTACCTGCACGACAGCGGTTTCTATGTCGACACGGTGGCCAAATACAGCCATTTCGATAACGAAGTCAAAACCCCGACCAACCTGGGCACCCCGGTCAAAGGCTCCTACACCAACCAGGGCGTGGGCATGGACGTTGAAGTCGGCCGTCATATCAAGCTCAAGGATGGCTGGTTCGTCGAGCCGCAACTTGAAGTGACAGCGACCCACACCACCGGTGGCGATTACACCGCGACCAACGGTTTGCGTGTGGATGCCGATGACACGAACTCCCTGCAAAGCCGTTTGGGATCGTTGTTCGGCCGCAACATGACGCTGGAAAACGGGATGGAAATCCAACCCTATGCCAAGGCCTCGTGGATCACCGAACATGCCGGCGCCAGTACCGTCAAGGTCAACGGCAACCGTCTCAAGGCCGAGTTGCCTGGCGATCGACTGGAGCTGGGGTTTGGCGGCATCGTGCAGATCAGCGAGCGCAGCAAGATTGCCCTGGATGCCGAGTTCGCCAAAGGTCATGACATCACGCAACCGTGGGGATTGACCCTGGGTTATCGCTACCTCTGGTAATTGAAGCGCGACGACCCGACATCGGAGGATGTCGGGTTTGTTTTTGAAGATCCATCGGCCACGACCGCGCTGTTTACACGGCGGCTGTCTGTAGCAGGTTGCGCAAATGGCCGCTGCTCAGTGGCAGATCAAGCAGGCCAAGCAACGGAAGTTCCTGAGTCCGGGCGGCCTTTTTCAATGCTTGTTTTTCATGGGGTGAATAACTTCCGACCAGTACGATTGCCCGGGTTTTTCCCTGTCGGTGAAGTGCATTCATGTGCTGTAAGTCAGTCTGGATATCACCCGCGTATTTAAGCAGCGCCACATTGAATTGAATGGGGCTTTTGGCGTTTGTTTCCAGCGCCTGCTCAGTTGAATCGCAGTGACGTATGCAGTAGACGCCGGCTTCGTTGGCGCTGTTTTGGGAGGCATGAGCCAGAATGGCATTGTCTTCTATCAACAATATTTTCAATGCGGAATTCTTCATGGCAATAAACCCGGTGACTAAATAAGACACCCTAGGCTTTGCACTTTGAGTTTCTTGAAGGTTTTCGCCGCTTCGTTAAGTAGGATTGATCCGACAGTAGTGAATGTTTGGTCCTACGCACTAATTGCGCTGGAGTTTATTGCAGTAACTTATTAGTTTCTGCGCCTGTTTTATTTGTTTTGGAAAAGTGTTTTTGACCAGTTCTTTTCGCTTTGCCGCCTGTAAAGGATGGCAACTGCTGGCTTGGCTGCTGTTGGCCACGACTGTACAGGCCCAACCCGCCCGGTTGCAGTTGCTCGTTCAAACGCCAGTGATCGCACCGATTGTCGACTTTGCCCCGGCGACCCGCAAATGGCTGGATAAGCATCCGGTTTTGCGCGTGGCGGTGTGGGGTAACGCCTTTCCCCCGTTTGATGTCGGGTTTGAACCCGACAAGTTCGAAGGTGTGACCGCCGACTACCTGGGCGTGTTGCGCGGTTCTCTGGGGTTCACCGACATTCAGATCTTTCGCTACCGCACTCGGCATGAAGCCGAGCAGGCGGTGGTGACGAACTATGCGGATCTGTTGGCCATCCACACCGGTCCCGGAGGTGCACGCGACGACCTGCTGGTCAGCAGTCCCTACCTGCTCGATCGAGCGGTGATCGTCAAACGCATCGGCGACAGTGCAAAGGGCCTGGATCGGTTGAAGGGGCAAAGGCTTGCATTTACCAGCGACCAGGAGCTGTACCAGCAGTTGAAATCCCAGTATCCGGAAGCGGTGCTGGTGCCCGAAAGCTCGGATCTCAATGCCTTGTCTGCCTTGGTCTATGGTCAGGCGGACGCTTATTGGAGCGATGCGGCGTCGGCGGATCATCTGATCAAAAGTACGTTTTACAACGGCGCCTACATCGCCGGTGATGCGATTCAACCCGAAATGAACATCGCCTTTGCCGTCAGCTCCAGGAAGCCGCACTTACTGAAGGCCATCAATCAGACGCTGGAAGCCCTTCCGCTGGCCCGTCGCCTGCGCATTACCTCGCGTTGGGATCTGGCCGCCAAGTATGTCGAGCAACCGCCCATGCTCGGTTTCACGGCAGAAGAACAGCGCTGGATCGATCAACATCCACAGGTCAGGGTCGCTGTCGGCGGCAGTTATGCCCCGATGACCTTCCACGATCAGGACGGTGTGTTCCGTGGCCTTGCCGTGGATATCCTGCAGCAAATCTCGCTGCGCACCGGCATGCAGTTCACCATGACCCATGGTGCCAGCGTGATCGACATGATTGACCAGCTACGGCACGGTTCGGTCCATCTGATCGGATCGGCAATCATCGGGCTGCAGTCGGGCGCCAACATCACCTTCAGTCGGCCCTACGCGGTCAACCCGATGGTGCTGGTCAGCCGGCGAGAAACGGAAGGGCTGAACGACGTCAGTGATTTCAACGATCGCTGCGTCGCGATCGTTGCCGGCAGTCCGTTGATTCCCTGGTTGAAGCAGCACTACCCGCGCATCGGTCTGGAGGAGGTCGAAAGTACCGTGCGCGGTATAGAAATGTTGATCGATGGCGAGGTCGACGGCGCGATCAACACGCAATTGGGGGCTGACTATTTCATCAAGAATTTCTACCCGAACGAGCTGGCGATTCGTTCCTCCGTCGGGCCCGATGTGGCGCGCATCGGGATGGTTGCCCGAAGCGATCAAGCAATCCTGATCAGCATTATCAACAAGGCTTTGCTGGATATTGCGCCGGAAGACCTGCAGCACCTGACCGAGCGCTGGCGAAGTCACTTCACGCCGCCCCTGGCCAGTTCCTGGACCAACTACCGGGGTTTTGTCTACAAGGCGTTGGGAATTGCCTTCCTGTGCGTGGTGCTGTTTCTCGTCTGGAACCGCTATTTGCGTCACCAGATCAACCAGCGCCAGGCGGCCGAACGCAAGCTCAAGGATCAATTGGAGTTCACCCGGACCCTGATCGATGGCTCGCCCGTGGCGTTGTACGTGCGAGATCATGAAGGCCTGCTGTTGCAGTGCAATCAGTCCTACCTGGACTTTTTGCAGACCGAGCGTCACATCGTGGTGGGCAAGAACCTGCGCGATTCTCCGGTCATGACGCCGCATTTCAATCAGTACCATCATCAGTTTTACGAGCGCACCCTGATTGACGGCGAGCCCACCTTCGCCGATATGGAAGTGCAGGTCTGTGGCCAGTCTTACCGGATCTACCACTGGACCCTGCCGTTCCGTAATGTCGACGGCAAGGTCATCGGGATTATCGGCGGCTGGATCGACCTGACCGAGCGTGAGCAGATTCTTCAGGAGCTGCGCCAGGCCAAGGACACCGCGGATTCGGCGAACCGATCGAAGTCGGTGTTCCTGGCCAGCATGAGCCATGAAATCCGCACCCCACTGAACGCCATTATCGGCCTGCTCGAATTGCTGCAGCGGCGCGGCGGCAGTGCCGAGCAAGTCCGCGAGGCGGTCGACGTCGCTCACGAGTCCGCGCAGGCGCTGCTGTCCCTGATCGGAGATATTCTGGACCTGTCGAAAATCGAGTCGGGCGCCATGAAGCCTTCCCCGCGGCCGACCGACTTGCCGAAACTGATGAACTCGGTGTTCAAGCTGTTTGAGCCGAGCGCCCAGGGCAAGGGGCTCAAGATCCACCTGGTGATGGAAGTTCGTCACCCTCACATTTTGATCGATTCGCTGCTGTTGAAGCAGATCGTTTCCAATCTGCTGAGCAACGCCATCAAGTTCACGGATCGCGGCAGCATCGAGATCGCTGTTTTCGATGCGGTGCAGGCCTCACAGGACGACGTTGCGCATCTGATGATTCAAGTGACAGACACCGGGCACGGGTTGTCGGAGTCCCAACAACTGGCGATTTTCGAACCGTTCGTCCAGACCAGTCGCGGCCGGGCCGCACAGGGTGGGACAGGCCTGGGATTGAGTATCTGCCGACGCCTGGCCGAACTGCTGGGCGGCGAATTGCAGCTGGAAAGCGAACCCGGGGCCGGCTCGACCTTCAGCCTGATGTTCAACGCGCCGCTCTGCGAAGAACCGGAGTCTGCAGAAACCGGGCAATCGGTGCCCAGGGTGGGGCGCTCATTGCATGTGCTGGTGGTGGATGATCACGCGGCCAACCGCCTGTTGCTGTGCCAGCAACTGGAATTTGCCGGCCATCGCGTCGAGTCTGCCGAAGACGGCGAGCGGGCGCTGTTCATGTGCAAGCACGCCGACCTGGCGTTCGATCTGGTCATCAGCGACTGCAACATGCCGAACATGGACGGCTTTGAATTTACCCGGCACTTGCGTCAGTGGGAGCGCGAGCAGGCTTTGCCGGCATGTCCGGTTTTCGGCTTGACCGCCAACGCGCAGACTGAGGTGGTCAAACAGTGCCTGCAGGCTGGCATGAGCGATTGCATGTTCAAGCCCCTGACGCTGGACCAATTGATCAACCGCATCCAGTTGGCATTTCCGGACAACATCATGCCGTTTTCCGCTGAGTCACTGGCCAAGGTCAATGGCCTGGGTGCGCAGGCGCACGCGACGTTCATCGAGCAGGTGGTGCGCAGCAACCGGGCCGACCTGGTGATGCTCGATGTGTTTGTCGCCCAGGGCGATTTACCCGAGCTGGCGCGCCTGGCCCACAAGATCAAAGGCGCGGCGAAAATCATCGATGCGCAGGAAGTCGTGGAAAACTGTCGACGATTGCAGGTCTTTGCCGAGCAACGTCAGGAAGAAAGTTGTCTGGTCCAGGTTCATCACTTGAAACAGAACTTGCTGCAGTTGGAGGCCGCCTTGTTGAAAGAATAAATTTTTTTGAAATTTGTGACGCAGATTCACCCCTGTTGTTTACCTTGGAATGACTCGTAGTCTTTACTCCGAGATGTACTCCTCTGTCTCTCGGTGATCTATGCGTAAGCAACTGATGTTCGTTTTGGCGTTGGCATCAATCAGTGCGCAATGTCTGGCTGCGCCACCCGCGCCTTACGCGGGTGTTTTGCGTTTCCAGGGTTTTTTGGTCGCGGGCGGCTGCGGGTTGTCGACACAGGAAGCGGCCAAATGGGGCAATACCACGGCCTTGGGCGGCTCGACGGATAATGCCGTGTGTGAAGGTAGTCGGGATCTGCAGCAGGTCAGTTTTGCCGGGCAATCGGCAACCCTGACGGGCGGTGTCGCGGCTTTGGCGCAACTGTGGCAGGACGGTGTGCTGATCATCGAGCACAGCTGAAGGCGATGTGATTGTACCGAGCGTAAAAAAACTGCAGCGATGCAGTTTTTTACGCCCGTAGCAAATGTCTAGACCAGCCCGTGGCGCTTGGCGAATTCCGCCAGTTCGACAATGCTGTCGATCTTCAGTTTTTCCTGGAGGCGAGTCTTGTAGGTGCTGACGGTCTTGTTGCTGATGTGCAGGGATTCGGCGATTTTCATGTTGGTCAGGCCGCCGGCCAGGCAGCGCAAGACATTCATTTCCCGCGGCGACAGCTTCTTTACCGCATCGTCCTCGTCTGAGTTGAAGTCCTCTTCGCGCACCGAGTCTATGGTGTCGGCCTTGAACCAGGTGTAACCCTCCTTGATCGCCAGGCAGGCATTCAACAGTTCACCCATGGTGCCTTCCTTGCTCACGAAACCTGACGCGCCATCTTGCAGGCAACGCTGGGGCAGGCGTGAGTTCTTGGCGCCGGTGAAGATCAGGATCCGGGGTTTTGGCATGAAACTGGACAGGCGCTTCATCACACTCAGGCCGTCGAGTTGTGGAATGTCCACGTCGAGAATCACCAGGTCGGGTTTGTGGGTTCGTACCCCGTCAATGGCCAGGATTCCGGTGTTGGCTTGTCCGACCACGTCGAACCCGTGTTCGCGAAGCAAATTAGTGACCGCAAGGGTAACGATTTGATGGTCGTCAACGACTAATACTTGGCGGCCGCAAAAACTGAGTGCAACACCTGACCTTTCCGGTACGGTGCTGCCAC
>NZ_JABFMU010000025.1 GCF_013359695.1 Pseudomonas sp. C2B4 | reverse complement strand
AATGGGCAATTGCATTCAACATCAGTGTTGAATGTCATGGCCCCCTTCGCGAGCAGGCTCGCTCCCACATGGTTTGTGCCGTTGCGCACTAGACTCAGGTCAAACGCTGTATCGCCCGGACTCGCCCCATGAAGGGGCCGCTTAGGGATATCGACCATGCAATGGATGTTCATGCTGATTGGCCTGGTGCTGGGCTGGATGCTCGACGAGTCGTTCAGCGATGCGCTGCTGGGCGCGTTGCTCGGCCTGGCGATTGGCCAGGCCATCCGTATCACTCGGTTGGCTTCGCAAGCCCATGAGCATCGCCGTCTGTTGGAGCAGGCGCAGGTGGCGTTGCATGGCGTCGAGCAACGGCTGGCGCTTCTGGAGGTGTCAGGCGTCACCGCCCCTGAAACCGCTGAACCTGTCATCAGCGAACCCCCGCCGGCCCCGGACAGCGTCGTCGGGCAATCCGCTGTCGAAACGCTGGAGCTGGTCTGGGAACTCCCGCCCGAACTCGAGCCCGTCACCGAAGCCAGCCGTCCGCTTCCCGTCGATCCCTGGAAACCGGAACCGGTCTCCCGCGCATCGCAACAACCCGACCTCCCTCGCACACCCAACGTCATCGAAAGAGCCATCAGTGCTGCCCGCGCGTGGCTGTTTGGCGGTAACACCGTGTTGCGGGTCGGCGTGGTGCTGTTGTTCCTTGGCCTGGCCTTCCTGCTGCGCTACGCCACTGAAGGCGTGGTGGTGCCGATCGAGTTGCGTTACGCCGGTGTTGCGGCGACGTCGCTGGGGCTGCTCGGACTGGGCTGGTGGCTGCGAAAACGCAACAACAGCTATGCCTTGATACTGCAAGGCGCCGGGGTCGCCGTGTTGTACCTGACCGTGTTCGCGGCCATGCGCCTGCATCCGTTGCTCGATCCCTCGGCGGCGTTTGGCATTCTTGTCGCCATCACCGTGTTCTCGGCGATTCTCGCCGTGACCCAGAATGCCATGGGGTTGGCTGCCGTTGCCGCCCTGGGTGGGTTCGCCGCGCCGATCCTGGCCTCTACCGGCTCCGGTAACCATGTCGCATTGTTCAGCTACTTCGCCTTGCTCAACGCCGGCATCCTCGCCATTGCCTGGTTCAAGGCCTGGCGCTTGCTGAACGTCATCGGTTTTGTCGGTACCTTCGGCATCGGTTTCGCCTGGGGCTTGCGTTCCTATGCGCCGGAACTGCTGTGGAGTACCGAGCCGTTTCTGGTGCTGTTCTTTCTGATGTACCTGGCCATCGGCCTGCTGTTTGCCCGACGCCGATTGCTGGAGATGAGCGACGCGCCCGGGGACGACAACCGCGAAGCGCTGTTGCGCTGGTCGGCGCGCAAGGGTGATTACGTCGATGGCACGCTGCTGTTCGGTCCGCCATTGGTGGGCTTCGGGTTGCAATTCGCCCTGGTGCAGCATCTGGAATTTGCCGCGGCCTTCAGCGCCCTGGCACTGGGCATGATTTACATGGGCCTCGCCCGCCTGCTGATGGGTGGCCGCGCCCTCCTGTTGGGGGAAACCTGTCTGGCCTTGGGGGTGATCTTTACCAGTTTGGCGATTCCATTGGGGCTGGATGCACGCTGGACAACTGCCGCCTGGGCGGTGGAGGGCGCGGGGATTTTCTGGCTCGGCCTGCGTCAGCAACGGCCGATGGCCCGGGCCTTTGCCGTGCTCTTGCAGCTGGGCTCGGCGCTGGCGTTTCTCAGCGAGTTGCACATCGGCGAGGGTAGCCTGCTCGATGGCACACCGTTGGGCGCGCTGATGTTGGGTGTTGCCCTGTTATTCAGCTTCTACCAATTGCACAGGGCCTCATCGGAGCAAATCAAGCCTTGGGAGCGCTTGGGCATGCCGGTCTTGGCCTGTCTGGGGCTGGCGTTTTTCTACCTGCTGGCGCCGCTGTTTTTCTTTGCCCATGGCACGGTGATCAGTTGGGCCATGGCCGGTCTGGTGACGTTAGTGGCCGGCCTGCGCATTGAGTCGCGGGCGGTCCTGTTCACGGCGCTTGCCGTCCAATTGTTGGGGGGCGCGCTGTTTCTCACCGGGTGGCCGCTGTCGGATGAAACGCTGCGACCATTGCTTCATGGCGGATTCTGGGCGCCGCTGATGTTGGGGGTGGCTGCGTTGGTCGGCGCCTGGCGTTTGCACATCGGCAATCCTGCCCTGGCGTTTGATGGATTGAGTTTGCAGCGTGTGTCCCAGGCGTGGCTGGTATGGGGCGCCATTTGGTGGGCACTGGCATGGGTCAGTGAAGTGCTGCGCTTCGCGCCGTTGCCGCTGCAAGCGACGCTGCTGCTGGTTGTCGCGGCCCTGAGCGTTGCGCTGTGGACGGTATTGGCGCTGCGTCTGAAATGGCCATCGCTGGGATTGCTTTGCACGGTGTTGATTCCCGCTGCCGCGCTGGTATTGCTGGCAGCCTGGCACCCACGTTTTCACCCGGCTGCCGATTTCGGCTGGTTGGTCTGGCCCGCGTTGTTCGTGGTGCACTTCGTTTCCCTGCGGCGCCTGGCGTCGATGTTGCCGGCGCTGGCATTGAGCATTGCTCATGTGCTCGGATGCTGGTTGCTGATCGGCGTGCTGGCCTTGGAGTTGCGTTACGGTTTACTGCTGTTGTCCGAGCAGTACAACGCCTGGCGCTGGCTGGGCTGGGCAATCCTGCCAAGCCTGTATCTGGTGCTGATGGCCGCGCCCCGCGACTGGCCGTGGCCGGTATCGTCCTACGCCCGCGAATACCGCGTTTACGCTGCTGCGCCACTGGCGTTATTGATGCTCGCCTGGTTCTGGCTGGCGAACGCCTTCAGTGACGGTGCCGCCGAACCGTTGCCTTACGTTCCGCTGATCAATCCATTGGAATTGGGTTTGATGTTTGCGTTGTTCGGCATTTATGTCTGGTCTCGCAGCGCCGTGACTCAATTGGCGGTGAGCGAAGCTTCTGCAACCACAGCCATACACGCAATCACGGGTGTCTCGCTGTTCGTGTTCTTCACGGCGTTGGTGATGCGCACGGCGCATCAGTGGAGTGGTGTGCCCTTCGAGCTTGATCTGCTGCTGGAATCCATGCGGGTGCAGGCTGGCCTGTCCATCGTCTGGACCTTGATGGCCCTGAGTCTGATGATCGGCGGTTATCTGCGTGGCCGTCGCGAAGTCTGGTTGATTGGCGCTGCGCTGATCGGTGTTGTCGTGGCCAAACTGTTCTTTGTCGAATTGAGTAACCGTGGCGGGCTGGCGCGGATCGTCTCGTTTATCGGCGTTGGCGTGTTGCTGCTGGTGGTGGGCTACTTCGCCCCGCTGCCGCCCAAACGCGTCGAGGCTGTGCCGGACGCTGAAAAACCGGCCCCGGAAACCGAAGGAGTGTCGTCTTGAGTCAGAAGCTGAACCTGGGCTGGTTGGGCGCGGTAGCGATGGGCGTGGCGCTGGCCGCTGGTGCTTCGGAAAAGCCGACGGATTTCGCCATGCAGGTACCGTTGTCCGTGATCGGGGAAGGCCCGTGGTATCGCCTTGAATTGCCCTTGGCGGTGCAGCTGAATGCGCGGCAGACCGACCTCAGCGATGTACGCGTCTTCAACGCCGCCGGTGAACCGCAGGCGTACGCCCTGGCTCGGGAAACCGCAAGGACCGAGGACAATCGCACGCTGACCGACGTCAGATGGTTTCCGCTGTACGACTCCGCGGACGACCCCGAACGGGCGCCGAGTGTGCGCGTGCAATCGAGCGCCAACGGCGCGCTGGTCGAAGTGCAGCCCTCCAGTCAGCTGGAAGTGGGCGAAGAAGTGCTGCGCGGCTGGCTGCTCGACGCCAGCGGCATCAAGGCGCCGCTGCAGCAGCTGATTCTCGACTGGACCAGCGAGCGTGACGGTTTCCAGCGTTTCAGCATCGAGGCCAGCGATGATTTGCAGAATTGGCGGTCCTGGGGTGACGGGCAGGTGGCGCGACTGACCTTTGCCGATGAACGGGTCGAACAGCATGAAGTCGGCCTGCCGGGGCAGTCGGCCCGCTATCTGCGATTGCTGTGGAGCACGCCGCAGGCGGCGCCCGTCCTGACGTCGGCGCAACTGCAAAGCGCCAGCCCCCGCAGTCTGCCGCTGCCATTGGTCTGGTCGACAGCGTTGGCCGGCAACAGCGTGAAGGCCGGTGAGTACACCTGGCAATTGCCGATGGGGTTGAACGTCGAGCGCGTGCAGGTGGCGCTGGACCAGCCTAATAGCCTGGCGCCCGTGACCCTTGCCGGTCGACGGGACAGCAGCCTGCCTTGGCAGCCGCTGAGCAGCGGCTTGCTCTATCGCCTGACCCAGAGTGGCCAGGATGTGCTGCAAAACGAATTGCAGTTGTCGGGGCAAACCGTTCAGCAGTTGAAACTGACCGTGGATGAGCGGGGCGGTGGCCTGGGGGCGCAGGCACCAGCGCTGAAATTCGCCGTGCGCGCCACGCAACTGGTATTCCTGGCGCGGGGGGCAGGGCCGTACACGTTGGCATTGGGCAATGCGACGGTGAAAGCTGCGAACTTGCCGTTGTCGACGCTGGTTCCGGATTACAGCGCGGCGAAACTGGCGATGATGGGCAGGGCTTCAATTGACGGGGGAGCGGTGGTGGCGCCCGTTGCAACGCCAGTGCAGACGCCTGCGGGCACGGACTGGAAGAAGTTCGGCCTGTGGGCGGTGCTGTTGCTCAGTGTGCTGTTTCTGGCGGCGATGGCGTTCAGTCTGCTGCGCAAGCCTCCTGCCAACCCCTGAGCATCCCTTCGCGAGCAGGCTCGCTCCCACATTGGAACGCATACTCCTGTGGGGGCGAGCCTGCTCGCGAAAGCGTCCGAATCGTCCACCTGAACGATCGAAAGTGCCTCCGATTCACGGTCCACATCCCGCCCATTTCCTACTACGCTAATCCCCGCGCATGAACTCTCTTCGACCGATCACGTCTGATAGGAGGAAATGCGCCCCGACTCGCGTTAAACTGCGCGGGTTTTTAGCCCCCCATTCCTCCGGAGCCTTCCATGTCCCGCGTTACCCTGAGTCGCTATTTGATTGAGCAGACCCGCAGCAACAACACTCCTGCCGATCTGCGCTTCCTGATCGAAGTGGTGGCGCGTGCTTGCAAGGAGATCAGCCACGCCGTTTCCAAAGGCGCCCTGGGCGGCGTTCTGGGCAGCATGGGCACTGAAAACGTTCAGGGCGAAGTGCAGAAGAAACTCGACGTGCTGTCCAACGAAATCCTGCTTGAAGCCAACGAGTGGGGCGGTCACCTGGCCGGCATGGCGTCCGAAGAAATGGACAACGCGTACCAGATCCCGGGCAAATACCCGAAAGGCGCGTACCTGCTGGTATTCGACCCACTGGACGGTTCGTCGAACATCGACATCAACGCTCCGGTCGGCACTATCTTCTCGGTGCTGCGTTGCCCGAACGAATACCTGAGCCAGAACGAAGCCTTGAACGAAAAGGCCTTCCTGCAGCCAGGCACCCAGCAGGTCGCCGCCGGTTATGCCATCTACGGCCCGCAGACCATGCTGGTGCTGACCCTGGGCGACGGCGTGAAAGGCTTCACCCTGGACCGTGAAATGGGCAGCTTCGTTCTGACCCACGAAGACATCACCATTCCTGAAACCACCCAGGAATTCGCGATCAACGCGTCCAACGAACGTCACTGGGAAGCGCCGGTACAACGTTACGTCAGCGAGCTGCTGGCAGGCGACGCAGGCCCGCTGAAAAAGAACTACAACATGCGCTGGGTTGCGGCGATGGTCGCGGATGTGCACCGCATCCTGACCCGTGGTGGCCTGTTCATGTACCCACGCGACAGCCGCGAGCCTTCCAAGCCGGGCAAGCTGCGCCTGATGTACGAAGCCAACCCGATGTCGTTCCTCGTCGAACAAGCCGGCGGTGCGTCCACTGATGGCCACCAGCGTATCCTCGACATCCAGCCTGAAGGCCTGCACCAGCGTGTAGCGGTGTTCCTCGGCTCGAAGGAAGAAGTGGCACGCGTCACGGCTTACCACAAGGAATAAACCATGACCGCGCCCTGGCAGCCGTTGCTCCAATGGTGGTTCGGAAATGCCGAATCAGCGAAGGAAGTGGCGGCGCAGAAGGGCAAGTTATGGTTCGGCAAGCGTGACAGCCAGGACCTCGAAGCGCGCGAGCGTTTCGGGGAACTGGTCGAGCAGGCACTGGCCGGCGGATTGACCGAGTGGGCGCAACGCCCCGAAGGTTGGCTGGCTCTGGTGCTGTTGCTCGATCAACTGCCGCGAATGATCTTTCGCGATTCCCCCAAGACCTATTCTGGTGATGCCCGGGCCCAGGCGCTCGTGGCGCAAGGCATTGCAGCGGATTTCGATCGGCAATTGCGACCGATTCAGCGGGTGTTCATCCTTCTGGTGTTCGAACACTGCGAAAACCTCGAGGTGCAAAACGAATGCATCTCGCGCTACATCGAACTGCTGGCGCAACAGCCGGAAAGCGACAGGGCGCTGTTTGCCGAATATCTGGACTATGCCGAGAAGCATCAGAAGGTGATTGCGCAGTTCGGACGGTTTCCTCATCGCAATGAGGTGTTGGGGCGGGAGTCTACGGTGGAGGAGTTGGTGTTTCTGAGTAAACCTGGGTCGCGCTTCTAATCAAGGATTGCCTTGAAGCAACCGCTTCATCAGTAGTGTTGGCAGGCTTTTGCGCGTATCGGCAATGATATGGACGAAGACGGCCTGTTCGCGAATCTCGTAAATCACGCGATTCATTCCTGAAATGACTTGCCGATACTGGCTGAGATTAAGCTTCTCAATCTCTTCCGGAATTGATCCTGAATAGGGCTGTGCTCCCAAGTGGCGGACGGCGGTCTTCAAGCTGGCATAGGTGGTTTGCCAGGTCTGGTTTGAGAATTGCTTGATGAGGTAAGTACGAAGTTCTTTCAGGTCTGTTTCGGCGGACTGAAGGATGACGACCTTAAAGCTCATTGATCATCAGCCCTGTCCAAGTCGGCGAAGACATCTTCGGCATCGCGAAACTTGCCGTCTTCAATCTCACGATTGCCCATCGCCAAGAGCTTTAAAAGAGCCATTGTGTCTTCTTGCTCTTCGAAGCTTTTCACGTCCATTACCACTAATTTAGCTTCCCCATTTTGGGTAATCACCAAGGGTTCACGGCTCTCGGTGAGGGTTTTCACTATTTCGGCGGTATGACTTTTGAGATAGCTGATTGGCTTGATTTGAGAGGAAAGCTTCATGGGAATGAGCCTTGGCAGATTGAATAGGACTGAGTTTAGTCTTAATTCAGTCCTATGTCTGGTAGAGCTGACGAGTGTTGCCGGAAAGGGGCTTTCGGGTTCAGACATTCATAACGGCTGCTGCCGTCTTCGCGAGCAGGCTCGCTCCCACAGGGGATTTGTGAACAACACAGATCCAGTGTAGGAGCGAGCCTGCTCGCGAAGGGGCCGGTAAGAGCGCCTTAGATCCGGAAGCTCCCCACCAACTGCTTCAACCGCGCCGCCTGTTGCTCAAGATCGGCGCACGCGCGCAAGGTCGCCTGCAGGTTCTCCACGCCTTCCTGGTTCAGCGTGTTGATCTCGGTGATGTCGACGTTGATCGACTCCACCACGGCGGTCTGCTCTTCCGTCGCGGTCGCCACGGATTGGTTCATGCCGTCGATTTCCCCGATGCGCTGGGTGACGCTGCCCAGGCGTTCACCGGCCTGGTTGGCGATGCCGACGCTGCTTTCGCTCTGGCGCTGGCTCTCTGTCATGGTGCCCACCGCTTCGCGGGCGCCGACTTGCAGCTCTTCGATCATCTTCTGCACTTGCTGCGCCGAATCCTGGGTACGGTGAGCGAGGTTGCGCACTTCATCGGCCACCACCGCAAACCCACGCCCGGCTTCACCGGCACGCGCTGCTTCGATGGCGGCGTTCAAGGCCAGCAGGTTGGTCTGCTGGGAGATGCTGGTGATCACTTCCAGAATCTGGCCGATGTTGACGGTGTTGCTGTTGAGCGTTTCGATGTTGCCGCACGAATCGCTGATCTTCGCCGACAGCTGATGCATGGCCGAGATGGTTTTATCCACCACCTGCTGGCCTTCTTCGGCCATGGAGCGGGCGTCACTGGAATGCTGGGAGGCGAGGGCGGCGTTCTGGGCGATTTCCTGGGCGGCGGCGCCGAGCTGGTTGATCGCCGCGGCGACGCTGCTGGTGCGCGAGGCTTGCTGATCGGAGTTGAACATCGACGAGTTGGACGCGGCCACCACGCGCAGTGCCACTTCGTTGACCTGGCCAGTGGCCGAGGACACTTCGCGAATCGAGGTGTGAATCCGCTCGACGAAACGGTTGAACGACAGGCCCAGTGCGCCGAATTCGTCATGGCCGTGAATGGTCAGGCGTTTGGTCAGGTCCCCTTCGCCCTCGGCGATGTCGTGCATGGCGCGGCCCATGGTCAGCAACGGCTGCATCAGGAAGCTGATCAGCATGCCCAGCAGCGCGATGATGATCACGACCGCAATCACCATGGCAATGATCGCCGAAGTGCGGAATTCGCTGAGCATCGAGAAGGCGGTTTCCTGGTCGAGCACCAGCGCCACATACCAATCCGCCGACGGTACGCCGTTGACGTGGGTGAAGGAAATGAACTGGTGCTTGCCGTCGATCTCGACTTCTTTCATGCCCGGGCTGACTTTTGGCGCACCGTTGGGATAGGCGTCGGTCAGGTTCTTGAGCACCAGTTTGCTGTCCGGGTGAATCAGAATCTTGCCATCGGCCCCGACGATGAAGGCATGGCCGTGACCGCCGAAGTTCAGCGAGTTGATGATCGCACTGACGCTGGACAGGTCGATGTCCGCGCCGGCGACGCCGATCATCTGGCCCTGCTGCTTCACAGGCGTAGCGACGGTAATCACCAGTTTGCCGGAGGAGGCGGCAATGTACGGTTCAGTGACGATGGTCTGCTGTGCGCTGTTCGCCGCTTTGTACCAGCCACGGGCGCGTGGGTCGTAGTCCGCTGCGCGGTTGCCTGCCGGGATCGAGAACATCACGCCATCGGTGCCGCCGAAGTAACTCAGCTGGAAGTTGCCGGTGTAGGCGGGCAGGTCGATGGCGCGCTTCAGGCTGGCCGGGGCACTGCCGTCCACGGCGATTTGCTGGGACAGCGATTGCAACAGCTGGATGCGGCTTTCCAGCCAGGTCTGGATGTTGCTGGTGGTCAGGCTGCCGAGCTCCTGCATCGAGGCCTCGGTGTTGCTACGCAGGGTCTGACGCTGGCGATAGTCGTTGAACAGGATGAAACAGGCGAATGCAACGGCCACCACGAGGGCAGCAGCCAACAGGATTTTGTGGCTGAACTTCATGTTTCTGGTCATTAAATGAGCTACCGCGGGAAGACTTGTCGACAATGGGGGCAATGACTACATCTCTGGGCATTGCGCTGCCTTGTATGTCGACTGAGCGGCGCCAAAGATTAGGCAGATTCCGAGAAAATCGACGAAATGTCCTACAGAAACGGAAAGTGGCTGATTTTTAGGCAAAAGCTAGACGAGCGGCCAGACAAATAGCGGGTAGGGAAGGGAACCAGCGAGGGGTTTTCTCTTCTAAGGTTCTGCTTGGCAGCCATGCCAACCCTTTCCGCCCCTGGAGTTACACCATGTCGCTGCGATCCATCGCCCTGCTTTCGTTCTGCGTGTTGTTGGCTGCGTGCAGCAAGGTCAATCAGGAAAACTACTCGAAACTCTCTTCCGGCATGACCAAGGCAGAGGTTGAAACCTTGCTGGGCAAACCGGCCGACTGTTCCGGCGCACTCGGCATGTCCAGTTGCACCTGGGGCGACAAAAACAGCTTTATCAGCGTGCAGTACGCCGGTGACAAAGTGCTGATGTTTTCCGGCCAAGGCCTGAAGTAAACCGGGGCCAGGCGCCCACGGGAGAAAAACAATGAAGCGGTTATTGATTATGCTTTTTGCCGGCCTGCTATTGGCCGGCTGTGCCACTTCTGGCCAGGATCCGTTGGCGCCAAAGACCGCCAACAGCGTCAACCTCAAGCGCTACCAAGGCACTTGGTACGAATTGGCCCGTATGCCGATGTACTTCCAGCGCGACTGCGCGCAGTCCGAAGCCCATTACACGCTCAAGCCTGACGGTAACGTAGCCGTGTTGAACCGCTGCTTGACGGCGCAGTGGGAGTGGGAGGAGGTCAAGGGCACGGCTTATCCGCAGGTGCCGGGCAAGAGCGACAAATTGTGGGTCGAGTTCGATACCTGGTTCTCCAGGCTGATACCCGGTGTAGCGAAGGGCGAGTACTGGGTGTTGTACGTCAGCGACGACTACAAGACAGCCATTGTCGGTGACCCGAGCCGCCGTTACCTGTGGCTGCTGTCGCGCACCCCGACCGTCAACGGTGTGGTGCGTGAAGAGTTGTTGAGCAAGGCACGGCAGCAAGGTTACGACACCACGCGGTTGATCTGGCGGGCGTCGGATACGCAGATGGCGAAGACGTCTAACTGATCACGCATAACACTGTGGGAGCGAGCCTGCTCGCGAAAGCAGACTGACATTCACATCAATGCTGAATGCCAGGCCCTCTTCGCGAGCAGGCTCGCTCCCACAGTCGTTTTTGTATTACCCCAGCAAATCGCGCAGGACTTGGGTGAAGGCGCGATTGCTTTCCTCTTCCCCGGCATGCCGCCCGTCACGCACGACCCACTGGCCATTGACCAGCACATCCCGCACCTGACGATCACCGCCGGCAAACAACCACCGATTCAGAATCCCGTCACCACTGGCGGTCGCCAGGTAAGGGTCGTTGCCATCCAGCACCAGCCAGTCGGCACGCTTGCCAACCTCCAGCGCGCCAATCGGTTGACCCAACGCCTGTGCGCCGCCATCCAGCGCTGCGTCATAGAGTGTGCGACCGACCATCGGCTGGTCCGCGCCATACAACCGGTTACGGCGCTGATCCCGCAGGCGCTGCCCGTATTCCAGCCAGCGCAGTTCTTCCACCACGCTCAGTGACACATGGCTGTCGGAGCCAATGCCCATGCGCCCGCCCTGGGCGAGGAAATCCACTGCCGGGAAAATCCCGTCGCCCAGGTTGGCTTCGGTGGTCAGGCACAGGCCGGCGATGGCGCGACTCTTGGCCATCAGCGTGACTTCTTCCGGGTTGGCGTGGGTGGCGTGGACCAGGCACCAGCGCTGATCGACTTCAGTGTTCTCGTACAGCCATTGCAGCGGACGACGGCCGCTCCAGGTCAGGCAGTCGTCGACTTCCTTCTGCTGTTCGGCGATGTGAATGTGCACGGGGCACTGCTTGTCGCTGGCTGCCAACACTTCACTGATCTGCTGCGGAGTAACAGCGCGCAACGAGTGGAAACACAGGCCCAGCGACTGCGCCTTCTGCTGAGCCAGCAGGGGTTGCAGGCGCGATTGCAGCTTCAGGTAATTCTCGGTGCTGTTGATAAAGCGGCGCTGGCCGTCATTCGGAGTCTGGCCACCGAAACCGGAATGGCTGTACAGCACCGGCAGCAGGGTCAGGCCGATGCCGGCGTCGCTGGCGGCCTGGCTGATGCGCAAGGCCAGCTCGGCTGGATCTGCATAGGGCTGACCATTGTTGTCGTGGTGTACGTAATGAAATTCCGCGACCGAGGTGTAACCGGCCTTGAGCATTTCGATGTACAGCTGACGGGCGATGACGCCGAGTTGCTCCGGGCTGATTTTTCCGACGAGGCGATACATCAGGTCACGCCAGGTCCAGAAACTGTCGTTCGGATTGCCCGCCACTTCCGCCAGCCCGGCCATAGCCCGCTGGAAGGCGTGGGAATGCAGATTCGGCATGCCCGGCAGCAGCGGACCGCTCAACCGTTCGGCGCCATCTGCATGGGAATCGGCCTGGATATGGGTCAGGACGCCCTCGGCGCTGACCTCAAGACGTACATTGTTGGCCCATCCACTAGGCAGCAGCGCGCGTTCGGCAAAGAAGGCGGACATGGTTCAGCACCCCATCGTGTGTTATTTGTATATACATATACAGACGTTTGCCTGCCCGGTAAACTCCGGCAAGCTAGCGATATCAATCAAATGACCAAGGATTAACCGTGCCGACTCCGCCTCCAGTCTCTCCGTTGGCCGCGAACATGGGCGACAGTCCGGCGCCCTTGTACGCCCGCGTCAAACAAATGATCACCCAGCAAATCGACAGCGGAAACTGGCCGCCGCACTACCGCGTTCCGTCGGAAAGCGAACTGGTCAGCCAATTGGGCTTCAGCCGCATGACCATCAAC
Source organism: Pseudomonas sp. C2B4 (assembly GCF_013359695.1). GTDB lineage: Bacteria > Pseudomonadota > Gammaproteobacteria > Pseudomonadales > Pseudomonadaceae > Aquipseudomonas. Next base: position 68,258 of record NZ_JABFMU010000025.1, on the reverse strand, counting down.
CGCGCCTTGCGCGAGATGACCGCCGACGGCCTGTTGGTGCGCATGCAAGGCGTCGGCACGTTCGTCGCCGAGCCGAAAAGCCAGTCCGCTCTGTTCGAAGTGCACAACATCGCCGACGAAATCGCGTCCCGCGGTCACCGCCACACGTGCAAGGTCATCACGCTTGAGGAAGAGGCCGCGGGTTCCGAGCGCGCCCTGGCCCTGGACATGCGTGAAGGGCAGAAAGTGTTCCACTCGCTGATCGTGCATTTCGAAAACGACATCCCGGTGCAAATCGAAGATCGCTTCGTCAATGCGCTGGTGGCGCCGGAATACCTCAAGCAGGATTTCACGCTGCAGACGCCCTACGCCTACCTGAACCAGGTTGCGCCGTTGACCGAAGGCGAGCACGTGGTCGAGGCGATCCTGGCCGAGCCGTCCGAATGCAAATTACTGCAGATTGAAAAGGGCGAACCGTGCCTGCTGATCCGCCGCCGCACCTGGTCCGGTCGACAGCCGGTGACGGCTGCGCGCTTGATCCACCCCGGTTCCCGTCATCGTCTGGAAGGTCGGTTTCATAAATGAATGAGTTGAAAGTTCTACGCGCCAAAGATTACCCACGCATGCCATGGAAAAACGGCGGCGGCAGCACCGAGGAAATCACCCGTGACGCGGGTACCGGCCTGGACGGGTTCGGCTGGCGCCTGTCGATTGCCGACATCGGCGAGTCGGGTGGCTTTTCCACTTTTGCCGGTTACGAGCGAATCATTACGGTGTTGCAGGGCGATGGCATGACCTTGACTGTCGACGGTCAGGTCACGCGGCCGTTGTTACCGATCGATCCGTTTGCCTTCAGCGGCGAAAGCCAGGTGTCCTGCACTTTGCTCGGCGGACCGATCCGCGATTTCAACCTGATTTATGCGCCGAAACGTTACACCGCACGGCTGCAATGGCTGGACGGCGAGCAGCGGTTTTTCAGTGAGGCGGGGACTGTGTTGGTGTTCAGTGTCAGCGATGCGCTGGAGGTGAATGTGGGTAACAGTGCTTCGCAACTGGGGCGCCATGATTGCCTGCAACTGGTCGGTAACACCGGGTTGCTGGAAATCGCCAGCAATGGCGCCTGCTGCGTGATCGAACTCACCGCGCGCTGATTAACTGCTAAAAAATCTACGTGGCGAGGGGATTTATCCCCGTTGGGTCGCGAAGCGGCCCCAAAAAACAGGGCTGCTGCGCAGCCCAACGGGGATAAATCCCCTCGCCACAAAAGCAGACCCCTGCCCTTGTTCCCGAAAGCGCACCACTTTGTTACCGAACGCCCCAGCGTGGCGCAAAACCCCGTTCAAGTAACAGCGCCCTCACCCTTCAAAAAATCCCCTCGAAAAATTTCATCTTGCCCAGAGCCCTTGTCCCAGGCGCTCTCCAGCCGTGGCCAGCGTTTTTCTTGAATGCCCATCCAACAAGTTGGCCGCTTGATTGCATATGCTTGTATGTACAAGTAAAGACGTATGCGTATGAGTCGATCGAGACTCCCCGCAACGTCCACTGATTCGCTTGTAGCGCAACGATGCGCACAGGCTGGCTTACCCACCGCCAGGGTTGGTTTGGATTGATCGCTGAGGAGTCTTTTTCGTGACTGACAATAAAACTACCAAGTTTCGTGACGTTGAAATCCGCGCTGCCCGCGGTAACAAGCTGACCGCCAAGAGCTGGCTGACCGAAGCGCCGCTGCGCATGCTGATGAACAACCTCGACCCGGAAGTCGCCGAGAACCCTAAAGAACTGGTGGTTTACGGTGGTATCGGTCGTGCGGCACGTAACTGGGAATGCTACGACAAGATCGTTGAAAGCCTGACCAACCTGAACGACGACGAGACCCTGCTGGTGCAATCCGGCAAGCCGGTCGGCGTATTCAAGACCCACGCCAACGCTCCACGCGTGCTGATCGCCAACTCCAACCTGGTGCCAAAGTGGGCGAACTGGGAACACTTCAACGAACTCGACGCCAAGGGCCTGGCCATGTACGGCCAGATGACCGCCGGCAGCTGGATCTACATTGGTAGCCAAGGCATCGTTCAAGGCACGTACGAAACCTTCGTCGAAGCCGGTCGCCAGCACTACAACGATGACCTGAAAGGTCGTTGGGTCCTGACCGCAGGCCTCGGTGGCATGGGTGGCGCACAACCTCTGGCTGCAACCCTGGCCGGCGCGTGCTCGCTGAACATCGAATGCCAGCAGGTCAGCATCGATTTCCGTTTGAACAGCCGCTACGTCGACGAGCAAGCCAAAGACCTCGACGACGCTCTGGCCCGCATCGAAAAATACACCAAGGAAGGCAAAGCGATTTCCATCGCCCTGCTGGGTAACGCCGCTGAAATCCTGCCGGAACTGGTCCGTCGCGGTGTGCGCCCGGACATGGTCACCGACCAGACCAGCGCCCACGACCCACTGAATGGCTACCTGCCTGCCGGCTGGACCTGGGAGGAGTACCGCGCGCGCGCCAAGACCGAGCCTGCTGCCGTGGTCAAAGCCGCCAAGCAATCGATGGCCGTGCACGTAAAAGCGATGCTGGATTTCCAGAAAATGGGCATCCCGACTTTCGACTACGGTAACAACATCCGTCAGATGGCCCAGGAAGAAGGCGTGGAAAACGCATTCGACTTCCCGGGCTTCGTACCGGCTTACATCCGTCCACTGTTCTGCCGTGGCATCGGCCCGTTCCGTTGGGCTGCACTGTCGGGCAACGCTGAAGACATCTACAAGACCGACGCCAAAGTAAAAGAGCTGATCCCGGACGACGCCCACTTGCACAACTGGCTGGACATGGCGCGCGAGCGCATCAGCTTCCAGGGTCTGCCGGCACGTATCTGCTGGGTTGGCCTGGGTCTGCGCGCCAAGTTGGGCCTGGCATTCAACGAAATGGTCCGCAGCGGCGAACTGTCCGCGCCAATCGTGATCGGTCGCGACCACCTGGACTCCGGTTCGGTATCCAGCCCGAACCGCGAAACCGAATCGATGCAGGACGGTTCCGACGCCGTGTCCGACTGGCCACTGCTCAACGCCCTGCTCAACACCGCGAGCGGCGCGACCTGGGTGTCCCTGCACCACGGCGGCGGCGTCGGCATGGGCTTCTCCCAGCACTCGGGCATGGTGATTGTCTGCGACGGTACTGACGAAGCGGCCGAGCGTATCGCGCGCGTGCTGCACAACGACCCGGCGACCGGTGTTATGCGCCACGCCGATGCCGGTTACCAGATCGCCATCGACTGCGCCAAGGAACAAGGGCTGAACCTGCCGATGATTACCGGCAAGTAATGCCAGATCTGTGAGCGCTGCTTTTATGTGAGAGCGAGCAGGCTCGCTCTCACTGGGCAGGCAGTGGCATAACGTAATACCAGACCGTTGGATCCTGCCGGTCGAGCAGGACGCGATCACTGAACAAAAGCTGAGTGGGGCAGGCCGCACTGCTGCGGTGTATAGCCCGACTGGACGTGGACAGGGCTGGATGCCTCTTGACTGCCGTAAGCCAATTCATGATTAGGAGCGTCACAACAATGAAATCGAACAAGACCCTGCTGACCACATTGCTTTCCATGGGCCTGCTGGCCAGCGCTGGCGCCACTCAGGCGGCGGGTTGGTGCGAGTCGGGCAAACCGGTGAAATTTGCCGGCCTGAACTGGGAAAGCGCCATGTTGCTGACCGACGTGATGCAAGTCGTGTTGGAAAAAGGCTACGACTGCAAGACCGACAGCCTGCCGGGCAACTCCATCACCATGGAAAACGCCCTGAGCAGCAACGATATCCAGGTGTTTGCCGAAGAGTGGGTCGGCCGCAGCGAGGTCTGGAACAAGGCCGAGAAGGCCGGCAAAGTCGTTGGTGTCGGTGCTCCAGTGGTTGGCGCGATCGAAGGCTGGTACGTGCCGCGCTACGTGATCGAAGGCGACGCCAAGCGTAAGCTGGAAGCCAAGGCGCCGGACCTGAAAAACATTGCCGATCTGGCCAAGTATTCCGCGGTGTTCAAGGACGCCGAAGAGCCTTCCAAGGGCCGTTTCTACAACTGCCCGGCCGGTTGGACCTGTGAGCTGGATAACAGCGAAATGCTGAAAAGCTACGGGCTGGAAAGCACCTACACCAACTTCCGCCCAGGCACCGGCCCGGCGCTGGATGCCGCCGTGCTGTCGAGCTACAAGCGTGGCGAGCCGATCCTGTTCTACTACTGGTCGCCAACGCCGTTGATGGGCCAGGTCGACGTAGTGAAACTCGAAGAGAAGCCAGGCGTGAACAAGACCGTCACCATCAAGGTCGGCCTGTCCAAGACTTTCCACGACGAAGCGCCGGAACTGGTGGCCGTCCTGGATAAGGTCAACATTCCAATCGACCTGCTGAACCAGAACCTGGGTCGCATGAGCAAGGAGCGAATCGAGTCGCCAAAACTGGCCAAGATCTTCCTGAAGGAACATCCTGAAGTCTGGCACGCATGGGTGAGCGAAGACGCAGCCAAAAAGATCGACGCGGCCTTGTAGGTTGAGCTTCACCGGCTGCCGGCAACGGCAGTCGGATGCTTGATCGCAACCCCTTGATTGAGAGTCTCTTATGTTTCCCGAAAGCTTTACCTTTTCCATCGCCGACTGGGTCAACGGTTGGGTCGATTCGCTGGTCACCAACTACGGCGACGTGTTCCGGCACATCTCCGACACCCTGTTGTGGGCCATCGTCAATCTTGAAGGGCTGCTGCGCGCGGCGCCCTGGTGGCTGATGCTGGCGATTGTTGCCGGCGTGGCCTGGCACGCGACCCGCAAAGTGGTGACTACGGCGGTCATCGTCGGTTTGCTGTTCCTGGTGGGTGCGGTCGGCCTCTGGGACAAGCTGATGCAAACCTTGGCGCTGATGATGGTGGCGACCGTCATCTCGGTACTCATCGGCATTCCGCTGGGCATTCTCTCGGCGCGCAGCAATCGCCTGCGTTCGGTGCTGATGCCGTTGCTGGACATCATGCAGACCATGCCGAGCTTCGTGTACCTGATCCCGGTGCTGATGCTGTTCGGCCTGGGCAAGGTCCCGGCGATTTTCGCCACCGTGATCTACGCCGCGCCGCCGCTGATCCGCCTGACCGATCTGGGCATCCGCCAGGTCGACGGTGAAGTGATGGAAGCGATCAACGCCTTTGGTGCCAACCGCTGGCAGCAACTGTTCGGCGTGCAACTGCCGCTGGCCCTGCCGAGCATCATGGCCGGGATCAACCAGACCACCATGATGGCTCTGTCGATGGTGGTGATCGCCTCGATGATCGGTGCCCGTGGCCTGGGTGAAGACGTGCTGGTGGGGATTCAGACCCTCAACGTCGGACGTGGCCTGGAAGCCGGTCTGGCGATCGTGATTCTGGCAGTGGTAATCGACCGCATTACACAGGCGTACGGTCGTGCACGGCATGAGGTGAGCAAATGAACAACGCAACCGTGAGCAAGATCGAAGTCAAAAACGTCTTCAAGATTTTCGGCAATCGTTCCAAAGATGCGCTGGAAATGATTCGCCAGAAAAAGACCAAGGACCAGGTGCTCGCCGAAACCGGCTGCGTGGTCGGCGTGAACGACCTGTCGCTGAGCATCGGCAGCGGCGAGATCTTCGTGATCATGGGCCTGTCGGGTTCCGGCAAGTCGACCCTGGTACGCCACTTCAATCGCCTGATCGACCCGACCAGCGGCGCGATCCTGGTGGACGGCGTGGACATCCTGCAATACGACATGGAAGCCCTGCGCGAATTTCGCCGGCGCAAGATCAGCATGGTGTTCCAGAGCTTCGGCCTGCTGCCGCACAAAACCGTGGTGGATAACGTCGCCTACGGCTTGAAAGTGCGTGGCGAGAGCAAGCAAATGTGCACCGAGCGTGCACTGCACTGGATCAACACCGTGGGCCTCAAGGGCTACGAAAACAAATACCCGCACCAGCTTTCGGGCGGCATGCGTCAGCGTGTAGGCCTGGCCCGCGCCTTGGCGGCGGACACCGACATCATCCTGATGGACGAAGCCTTCAGTGCCCTCGATCCGCTGATTCGCGCCGAGATGCAGGACCAGTTGCTGGAGCTGCAAAAGACCCTGCACAAGACCATCGTCTTCATCACCCACGACCTCGACGAGGCCGTACGCATCGGCAACCGCATCGCGATCCTCAAGGACGGCCGCCTGATTCAGGTCGGCACGCCGAAGGAGATCCTGCACTCGCCGGCGGATGAGTATGTCGACCGGTTCGTGCAGCGGCGGGCGGCGGTGGTTTAAGAGATTTGCGGCACTTGTACCGGCCGCTTCGCGAGCAGGCTCGCTTCCACAGGGAACCGCATTCCAATTGTGGGAGCGAGCCTGCTCGCGAAGGCGGCGGTAGAGCTGCATCAATATTCAAGTTGTACGCATGAGGTTGAAGATGTCCCAGGCTGAAAAAATCGTTATCGCCGATGCCTCGTTGCGTTGGCAGGATGTGGTTGCAGTCGCCCGTCACGGCGCACAGCTTGAGCTGTCGGCGCAGGCCTGGGCACGTATCGACAATGCCCAGGCAATCGTCCAGCGCATCGTCACCAGCGGCGAGCGTGCCTATGGTGTGAACACCGGCCTGGGCGCGCTGTGCAACGTTTCGCTCAAGGACGAACAGCTCAGCCAGCTGTCGCGCAATACTTTGCTCAGTCACGCCTGCGGCGTTGGCGCACCGTTGGCCGACGAGCAGACCCGCGCGATCATGTGTGCGGCAATCCTCAACTTCACCCAAGGCAAATCCGGTGTGCATCGCCGGGTGGTCGAAGCGCTGCTGGCGCTGCTCAATCGCGGCATCACCCCGCAAGTGCCTTCCCAGGGTTCGGTCGGCTACCTGACCCACATGGCCCACATCAGCATCGCCTTGCTGGGCGTCGGTAACGTCAGCTATCGCGGGCAAGTCGTCTCGGCGCAACAGGCGCTGGCGGAAGAAGGCCTGCAACCGGTTCAACTCGGCGCCAAGGACGGTCTGTGCCTGGTCAACGGCACGCCGTGCATGAGCGGCCTCAGCTGCCTGGCGATTGCCGACGCCACGCGCCTGCTGCAGTGGGCTGACGTGATCAGTGCCATGAGTTTCGAGGCCCAGCGTGGCCAGATCGCTGCGTTCGACGCCGAGATCATCGCGCTCAAGCCGCATCCGGGCATGCAACAGGTCGGGATCAACCTGCGGGCGCTGCTCGACGGCAGTGAAGTGATTGCCCAGAGCAAAGGCATTCGCACCCAGGATGCGTTGAGCATCCGCTCGATCCCGCAGGTGCACGGTGCAGCTCGTGATCAGCTTGACCACGCGATCAAGCAAGTCGAAACCGAACTCAACGGCTGCACGGATAACCCGTTGCTGCTGGGGACGCCGGACAACTTCCGCGTCATGTCCCAGGCCAACCCGCACGGTCAATCGGTAGCACTGGCGGCGGACCTGCTGGCCATCGCCATGGCGGAAATCGGCTCCATCGCCGAACGTCGCCTGGATCGCCTGATCAACCCGCACGTCAGCGGCCTGCCAGCATTCCTGGTGGCCAACCCGGGGGTGAACTCCGGGATGATGATCGTGCAATACGTTGCCGCTTCGCTGTGCGCGGAAAATCGCCAGCTGGCGCAACCGGCGGTGCTCGACAACTACGTCACCTCGGGCCTGCAGGAAGATCACCTGAGCATGGGTACCAACGCCGCGCTGAAGCTGCATCGCGCGCTGGAAAACTGCACGCAGATCCTCGCCATCGAGTACCTGTTGGCGGCCCAGGCGTTTGAGTTCCTGAAAGAGCAGCGCTTCGGCGCCGGTACCGATGCGGCGTGGCGCCTGCTGCGTGAGCGCGTTCCTGCCTACGATCAGGACCGTTGGCTGGCGCCAGACATTGCTGCCGCTGCCGGTGTTTTGAAAGACCCTGCGTTGCTGCAAAAAACGTTGCCGAATTTGAACTGATTTCCATACAAAACCAGCGTGCCAAGGCGCCAGCCCCCTCAAAAAGGGGGAAGCGACGGACAACGGATATTTCCGGAGCGTCTGGTAGTTAATAAAAGACTCTCAAAAGGAGAATGAAATGACTGCGCTAAACCTGATTCCCGGCCAACTGACCCTCGCCCAACTGCGTGATGTGTATCAGCAGCCGGTGAAACTGACCCTCGACAACAGCGCCTCGGCTCAGATCGAAGCCAGCGTCGCTTGCGTGGAACAGATCCTCGCCGAGAACCGCACGGCCTACGGCATCAACACCGGTTTCGGCCTGCTGGCCTCGACCCGCATTGCCAGCGAAGACCTGGAAAACCTGCAGCGCTCGCTGGTGCTGTCCCACGCCGCCGGTGTCGGCGAGCCGATCAGCGACGCATTGGTGCGCCTGGTCATGGTGCTCAAGGTCAACAGCCTGAGCCGCGGTTTCTCCGGCATTCGCCGGGTGGTGATCGACGCGCTGATCGCCCTGATCAACGCCGAGGTTTACCCGCATATCCCATTGAAAGGCTCGGTCGGTGCTTCCGGCGACCTGGCGCCATTGGCACACATGTCGCTGGTGCTGCTGGGTGAAGGCAAGGCGCGCTACAAAGGCGAGTGGATGGAAGCCACCGAAGCGCTGAAAATCGCTGGCCTGACCCCGTTGACCCTGGCCGCAAAAGAAGGCCTGGCGCTGCTCAACGGTACTCAGGTGTCCACCGCATTCGCCCTGCGCGGTCTGTTCGAAGGCGAGGACCTGTTCGCCGGAGCCCTGGCCCTCGGTGGCCTGACCGTTGAAGCCGTGTTGGGTTCGCGCTCGCCGTTCGACGCCCGCATCCATGCCGCCCGTGGCCAGAAAGGCCAGATCGACGCCGCTGCCGCTTATCGCGATTTGCTGGGTGAGCGCAGTGAAGTGTCCGACTCCCACGAGAATTGCGAAAAGGTCCAGGACCCGTACTCCCTGCGCTGCCAGCCGCAAGTCATGGGCGCCTGCCTGACCCAGTTCCGCCAGGCCGCTGAAGTGCTGGCGATCGAAGCCAACGCCGTCTCCGACAACCCGTTGGTGTTCGCCGCAGAGGGCGACGTGATTTCCGGCGGCAACTTCCACGCCGAGCCGGTGGCCATGGCCGCCGACAACATGGCGCTGGCCATCGCGGAAATCGGTTCCCTGAGCGAACGCCGCATCTCGCTGATGATGGACAAGCACATGTCGCAACTGCCGCCGTTCCTGGTGGCCAACGGCGGTGTGAACTCCGGCTTCATGATCGCCCAGGTGACTGCGGCGGCCCTGGCCAGCGAAAACAAGGCCCTGTCCCATCCGCATTCGGTGGACAGCCTGCCGACGTCCGCCAACCAGGAAGACCACGTGTCCATGGCCCCGGCCGCTGGCAAGCGTCTGTGGGAAATGGCTGAGAACACCCGTGGGATTCTGGCCGTGGAATGGCTGGCGGCAGCCCAGGGTCTGGATTTGCGCAATGGTCTGAAGACCTCGCCGAAACTGGAACAGGCACGGGCGATTCTGCGTAAGGAAGTTCCGTTTTACGAGAAGGACCGTTTCTTCGCGCCGGACATCAATGCCGCCAGTGAATTGTTGGCGAGCCGTTGCCTGACCGAACTGGTCACGGCGAAGTTGCTGCCTAGCCTGTAAGGGCCTCTTTGCGAGCAGGCTCGCTCCCACAGGAGTACGCAACTCAATGTGGGAGCGAGCCTGCACGCGAATCGATTTAGAAATTTGTGGAGACTAAGGGATGAAAACCCTCTGGCAACACTGCCACGTCGCAACCATGGCGCAAGGCGTTTACTCGGTCATCGAAGACGCGGCCATCGTGACGTCCGGTGCGCATATCGAGTGGGTCGGCCCGCGCAGTGAGCTGCCGTCCGGCGAATACCCGGCGGTCAATGATTTGAACGGGGCCTGGGTTACACCGGGCCTGATCGACTGCCACACCCACACGGTGTTCGGCGGTAATCGCAGCGGTGAGTTCGAGCAGCGCCTGCAAGGCGTCAGCTACGCAGAAATCGCCGCTGCCGGTGGTGGCATCGCCAGTACCGTGCGCGCCACCCGCGCCGCGAGTGAAGACGAGTTGTTCGCCAGCGCCGCCAAGCGCCTGAAAAGCCTGATGCGCGACGGCGTCACCAGCATCGAAATCAAGTCCGGCTACGGCCTCGACCTGGTCAACGAACGCAAGATGTTGCGAGTGGCCCGTCGCCTCGGCGCCGAACTGCCAATCAGCGTACGCAGCACCTGCCTGGCCGCTCACGCCCTGCCGCCGGAATACAAGGATCGCGCCGACGATTACATCGATCACATCTGCGCTGAAATGCTCCCGGCCCTGGCCGCCGAAGGGCTGGTGGATGCGGTCGACGCGTTCTGCGAATACCTGGCGTTTTCGCCTGCGCAGGTCGAACGCGTATTCATCACCGCGCAGCAACTCGGCTTGCCGGTGAAGCTGCACGCTGAACAGTTGTCGTCCTTGCACGGTTCCAGCCTGGCGGCGCGTTACCACGCCCTGTCCGCCGATCATCTGGAATTCATGACCGAAGAAGACGCCATCGCCATGGCCGCCTCCGGCACTGTCGCCGTGTTGCTGCCGGGCGCGTTCTACTTCCTGCGCGAAACCCAATTGCCGCCGATGGAAGCCCTGCGCAAGCACGGCGTGAAAATCGCCATCGCCAGCGACCTCAACCCCGGCACCTCGCCGGCGCTGTCACTGCGCCTGATGCTGAACATGGCCTGCACCTGTTTCCGCATGACCCCGGAAGAAGCCCTGGCCGGCGCGACGATTCATGCCGCGACAGCGCTGGGCATGGCCGACACCCACGGTTCGATCGAGGCCGGCAAGGTGGCGGATTTCGTTGCCTGGCAAATCGATCGTCCGGCCGACCTGTCTTACTGGCTGGGCGGTGACCTGGAAAAACGCGTCGTGCGTCACGGCGTTGAAACAAGCCTGTAGGAGAGCAGTTGTGGATAAGGTTCTGAACTTCAAACAAGGCCGCGTACCGCTGCTGATCAGCATGCCCCACGCCGGTGTGCGTCTGACGCCAGCGGTCGAAGCCGGATTGATCCCTGAGGCCAAGAGCCTGCCGGACACCGACTGGCACATCCCGCAGCTGTACGACTTCGCTGCCGAACTGGGCGCCAGCACCCTGGCCGCCGAGTATTCGCGGTTCGTCATTGACCTGAACCGTCCGTCCGACGACAAACCTTTGTACGTCGGTGCGACCACGGGCCTGTACCCGGCGACGCTGTTCGACGGCGTTCCGTTGTTCCGCGAAGGGCTGGAGCCTTCCAAGGAAGAGCGCGCGACCTATCTGGAACAGATCTGGACGCCATACCACAGCACCTTGCAGCAGGAACTGGCGCGCCTTAAAGCCGAGTTCGGCTACGCGCTGCTGTTCGATGCGCACTCGATCCGCTCGCTGATCCCGCACCTGTTCGACGGCAAGCTGCCGGATTTCAACCTCGGCACCTTCAACGGCGCCAGTTGCGATCCGCAGCTGGCTTCGCAACTGGAAGCGATCTGCGCAGGGCACCCGAACTACAGCCATGTGCTGAACGGACGCTTCAAGGGCGGCCATATCACCCGGCATTACGGCAATCCGGCGGAAAACATCCATGCCGTGCAACTGGAGTTGGGCCAGTGCACTTACATGGAAGAGTTCGAGCCGTTCCGTTATCGGGCGGATCTGGCGGAGCCAACGCGGGTGGTGCTCAGGGAGTTGCTGCAAGGTCTGCTGGCCTGGGGCGAAAAGCACTACAACCGCTAAAACCTGGCGCATACCCTTGTGGGAGCGAGCCTGCTCGCGAAGAGGCCTTCACATTCAGCATTGATGTTGCCTGCTGATACGCCTTCGCGAGCAGGCTCGCTCCCACAGCTATTTTGTTTGGCCACAGATTTGTGCGGGCTGACAGTCGCCTCCGTGCAAAACACGGTCGCCACAGGTCGCTTTTACCGCTCGTCTGCTGCGTAATGTTCCGGATACGGTGCACCAAGACACCGATCCGACAATAATCCGCTGCCGCACGAGAATGCCCTCCATGACAAGCATCAAAGGTCTGTTCGCCCGCTGTCTCACAATCTTCTGCGGTACTGCTCTGTTAAGCGCCAGCGTCCTGGCTGCTGACGACCCTTCCTGTAAAACCGTGCGCATGGGCGTGGTTAACTGGACCGACGTCATCGCCACCAGCGGCATGGCGGATGTGCTGCTCAATGGCCTCGGCTACGAAAGCAAGCAAACCAGCGCCGTGCAGCAAATCATCTTTGCCGGTATCCGCGACAAGCGCCTGGACATCTTCCTCGGTTACTGGAAACCGGCGATGGACAAAAACATCGCCCCGTTCCTGGCCGCCAATCAAGTGAAAGTCATGGAAAAGTCAAGCCTGGCGGACGCCCAGGCCACCCTCGCGGTCCCTGACTATGTGGCCGCTGCCGGCCTGAAAACCTTCGCCGACATCGTCAGGTTCAAGGATCAGCTCGGCGGCAAAATCTACGGCATCGAGCCGGGCAGCGGCGCCAACACCACGATCAAGACCATGATCGAAACCAATCATTTCGGCCTGAAGGATTTCAAACTGATCGAGTCCGGTGAGGCCGGCATGCTCGCCGCCGTGCAACGGGCCGTGAACCGCAAGGAGTTCGTGGTGTTCGTCGGCTGGACCCCGCACCCGATGAACATCAACATGAACATCGCCTACCTGACCGGCAGTGAAGACGTCTATGGACCGAACGAAGGCGCGGCGACCGTTTCCTCCGTGACGGCCCCCGACTACGCCGAACGTTGCCCGAACGTCTATCGCCTGCTGGAAAACCTGACCTTCACCGCCGCCCAGGAAAGTCAGTTGATGGTGCCGATCATGGAGCGCCAGACACCTCAGGATGTCGCCAGAAAATGGCTGCGCGAGCATCCGCAGGATGTGCAGCGCTGGCTGGCCGGTGTCAGCAGTTTTGATGGCAAGGACGGTGTGGCCACGGTACAGGCCAGTTTGAAAAACTGACGGCTGCCGCAAAGCCTGTGGGAGCGAGCCTTGTGGCGAGGGGATAAATCCCCTCGCCACAAGGCTCCCGCAGGTTTAGTCCACCCATATTTCCCCTGAACGGGCACCAGGCTCATGGCTTCCTACCCGCTTTCTATACAGATGCAGGCTTTCATCGAGAAAACCGTCAGCTTCAACAGCACCGACAGCAGCCTCTCGGGATTGCGCCAGGCCTACAGCGACATGTGCCGGGCTTTCACATCGCCACGTCCCGCCGAGCTATACGTGGTCGATTTCGAGTTGGCGGGAGTTCCCGTTCGCTCGTATCAGCCGCCGGTTGCGCTCGCGACCGACGGCGCGCCGTGCATCGTCTATCTGCACGGCGGTGGTTGGGTGGTGGGGGATCTGGATTCCCACGACTTTATCTGTGCTGAACTGGCCTCGACGCTTGGCGTGTTGGTGATTGCCGTTGATTACCGTCTGGCGCCGGAGCATCCATTCCCGGCGGCGTTCGATGATTGCCTGGCTGTCTGGCGGGCGTTACGCACCGGTCCGTTTCGGCTCGACCCCAAGCGCACACTGGTGGCGGGTGACAGTGCCGGCGGCAATCTGGCCGCAGCATTGTGTCTGGCGCTTCGCGATGCCGGCGAGCCTGTGCCTTGTGCACAGGTGCTGATCTATCCGGGACTCGGGGGTGATCGCCACTTGGCGTCGCGCAGCGAATGCGTTGACGCTCCGTTGCTCGGCAGCAGTGACGTGGACTGTTATCAGGCGTTGTATTTGCGTGGCACGGAAAAACCGGGCGCCTATGCGATGCCGTTGCTGGCCGCGAATTACAGTGGATTGCCGCCGGCATTGATTGCCGTGGCGCAGTTCGACCCGTTGCGCGATGACGGCGTGCAGTATGCCGAACGCCTCAACGCCGCTGGAGTGCCCGCGACGCTGTACTACGGCAATGGATTGGTTCATGGCTGTTTACGGGCGCGCAGGCAGGCTGCCGAGGTCGATGCGCTTTACGAAACGTTGATCGATTATCTGGCGGCAAAACTCTGACTCTGCAAGGGCATGCTCATTGACGTAAATCGGGTTTATGATGCCGGACGGCTGAATAATAGAAGTCCCCCCAGGGATGAACTCGACCCCTTACGGAGCGCGCAATGCAGACTTTGTACCCGCAGATCAAACCCTACGCCCGGCACGATCTGGCCGTCGACGAAACTCACACGCTGTATGTCGACGAAAGCGGTTCACCGCAAGGTTTGCCGGTGGTGTTCATTCACGGCGGCCCCGGCGCCGGGTGCGATGCGGCGAGCCGCTGCTACTTCGATCCCAATCTTTACCGCATCGTGACCTTCGACCAGCGTGGTTGCGGTCGCTCCACGCCCCACGCCAGCCTGGAAAACAACACCACCTGGGATCTGGTGGCCGACCTTGAGCGAATCCGCCAGCACCTGGGTATCGACAAGTGGGTGCTGTTCGGTGGCTCCTGGGGTTCAACCCTGGCGCTGGCTTACGCGCAAACCCATCCGGAGCGCGTGCACGGTTTGATCGTGCGCGGGATTTTTCTCTGCCGTCCGCAGGAAATCGAGTGGTTCTATCAGGCCGGTGCCAGCCGTCTGTTCCCCGACTACTGGCAGGACTACATCGCGCCGATCCCGCTGGACGAGCGCGACGACTTGCTCACGGCGTTCCACAAACGCCTGACCGGCAACGATCAAATCGCCCAGATGCATGCCGCCAAGGCCTGGTCCACGTGGGAAGGCCGGACCGCGACCCTGCGCCCGAACCCGCTGGTGGTCGATCGTTTCTCCGAGCCTCAGCGCGCGCTGTCGATCGCCCGAATCGAATGCCACTACTTCACCAACAATGCGTTCCTTGAACCTAACCAGCTGATTCGCGACATGGGCAAGATCGCCCATTTGCCCGGCGTGATCATCCATGGTCGCTATGACGTGATCTGCCCGCTGGACAATGCCTGGGAACTGCACCAGGCCTGGCCGAACAGCGAACTGCAAATCATCCGTGACGCTGGCCATGCCGCCGCCGAACCGGGGATTACCGATGCCCTGGTTCGCGCTGCCGATCGCATGGCACGGCGCCTGCTCGACCTGGCCCCCGACGAAGCATGAAGGGGCTGCTGCAGCGCGTGCGTGGCGCGCGAGTCGAGGTTGCGGGCGAGGTGGTAGGGGCGGTTGATCAGGGGTTGCTGGTGCTGGTGGCCGTTGAGCCCGATGACACTCGGGCCAGCGCCGACAAACTTCTCAATAAGCTGCTTAACTATCGGGTGTTCAGCGATGCCGAGGGCAAGATGAATCTGTCCCTGGCGGATGTGGGCGGCGGGTTACTGCTGGTCTCCCAGTTCACCCTGGCCGCAGACACCAAGAGCGGGTTGCGCCCGAGTTTCTCGACGGCGGCTCCCCCGGCCCTGGGTGAGGAGCTGTTCGACTATCTATTAAGCAAAGCGAAACAGGTGCATGGCACTGTGGCATCAGGTAGATTCGGCGCGGATATGCAGGTGCACCTGGTCAATGATGGCCCGGTAACCTTTCTGTTACAGACCTGAAAGCCCGTGAAACATCTTTTTACGGGTTTTTCGGCTGAAAACAGGCATTTTTCGCGATAAATACTTTGTTACCCCTGATGCGTTGTAACGCGGCCTACTAGATAATCGCGCGCTACGGGGATCAGCGTTCGTTGGTCCATTTTGACTTAGGTAGAGACTTGTCCTGAACCGTTTGGGGAATCATTTAGCCCCATCGGAGTCGGAACAATGCTCGCCAACTTGGCAAGAGTGGTCTGCAAGGCCGGTTTTTCGTACCGGGAACCTTACAGACCCTTCAACTGGCCGTTGGTTTTTTGATCTGTTTTCGGCGAGGGTTGCTCGTGATTGTTAGTCCCTGTAACGCACCAAAATTGTCTGCCAAACGGTTACGTAGCGCTCTGGTAGCAGGTTCGGCACTCCTGTGCCTGCTCAGCGCCGGCCAGCTTTGGGCATTCAACCTGGATGATGTATCGGCCAAGGCAAAAGAGCTGGCCGGGCAGAAGTACGAAGCGCCGCGCAGTAACCTGCCGAACGAATTTCGCGAGATGAAGTTCGCGGACTATCAGAAAATTCGTTTCCTGACGGAAAAGGCCGAGTGGGCGGATCAGAAAACCCCGTTCAAACTGTCGTTCTATCACCAGGGCATGCACTTCGATACGCCGGTGAAAATCAACGAAATCACCGCGAACACCGTCGAAGAGATCAAGTACGACCCGAGTCGTTTCGATTTCGGCGACCTCAAGTTCGACCCCAAGGCCACTGAGCAACTGGGCTACGCCGGTTTCCGCGTGCTGTACCCGGTCAACAAGGCCGACAAGCAAGACGAAATCATGACCATGCTCGGCGCGAGCTACTTCCGCGTTGTCGGCAAGGGGCACGTCTATGGTCTGTCCGCACGCGGCCTGGCGCTCGATACCGCCTTGCCGTCCGGCGAAGAATTCCCGCGCTTTCGCGAGTTCTGGATCGAACAGCCGAGACCAGGCGACAAACACCTGGTGATCTTCGCACTGCTGGATTCGCCACGGGCAACCGGCGCCTATCGTCTGACCCTGCGTCCGGGCAGCGACACCATTGTCGACGTCAAGGCGCAGATGTACCTGCGCGACAAGGTCGGCAAACTGGGCATCGCCCCGTTGACCAGCATGTTCCTGTTCGGTGCCAACCAGCCGTCGAAAGTCCTCAACTACCGTCGTGAGCTGCACGATTCCAGCGGCCTGGCGATCCATGCGGGCAATGGCGAGTGGATCTGGCGTCCGCTGAACAACCCGAAACACCTGGCCGTGAGCAACTTCTCCGTGGAGAACCCGCGCGGTTTCGGCTTGCTGCAGCGTGGCCGTGACTTCAGCCACTACGAAGACCTCGACGACCGCTACGACAAGCGTCCGAGCGCCTGGATCGAACCGAAAGGCGACTGGGGCAAGGGCACCGTCGATCTGGTCGAGATTCCGACCGCCGACGAAACCAACGACAATATCGTGGCTTTCTGGAGCCCGGAAAAGATGCCGGAGCCAGGCCAGCCGCTGGACTTCGCCTATCGCATGCACTGGACCATGGACGAAGCCGCGTTGCACGCGCCGGACAGCGCCTGGGTCAATCAGACCCTGAAATCCACGGGTGACGTCAAGCAGTCCAACCTGATTCGTCAGCCGGATGGCAGCGTTGCCTACCTGGTCGATTTCGAAGGCCCATCCCTGGCGGCATTGCCAGCGGATACCGATGTGCGCAGTCAGGTCAGCGTCGGCGACAACGCCGAACTGGTCGAGAACAGCGTGCGCTACAACCCTGAAACCAAGGGCTGGCGCCTGACCCTGCGCATGAAGATCAAGGACCCGAGCAAGTCCACCGAGATGCGTGCGGCACTGGTGCAGAACATCGTGCCTGCCGACCTGGCCAAGACGTCGATTCCAGCGTCCACTTCTTCCGTTGCCAAGGCCGACAAGGTCGCCGCCAAGCAAGCGGAAAAAGCGGACAAGGACGCGAAGGCCGCCGCCGAAGCCAACAAGGCTGAAGCCAAGCCGGTCGCAGATGCCAAGGACAAGGCGAACAACAATGACGCCAAGCAGCCAGCAGCTGCCGAAGCGGCCCCAGCCACACCGGTATCGGCACCGACTGAAGAAGTCCTGACCGAGACCTGGAGCTATCAGTTGCCTGCCGATGAGTAATTCTCAAGTACAGCCAGAGACGCTTTCCGAGTATCTGGCACATCTGCCGATGACCGACCAGCAGCGCGCGGAGCTCGCGGGCTGCAAGTCTTTCAGCGAACTGCATGAGCGTCTGTCGTCTTCGACGTTCGACGCGCCGACCGAGGCCGCCCAGGCTTCGGTGGGCAAGCGCCTGACACTCAGCACCGCCGAAGAATTGCAGGACGCCGAAATGCTGGCGCTCGACGCCAGCGGTCGGGTCTGTCTCAAGGCGACCCCACCGATTCGGCGGACCAAGGTCGTGCCGGAGCCATGGCGCACCAACATTCTGGTGCGCGGCTGGCGTCGCCTGACCGGTCGCACCAACCCGCCGAAGCCGCCGAAAGACGAGAACGTGCTGCCGGCGGCGCGCTGGCGTACGGTCGGCTCGATCCGCCGCTACATTCTGCTGGTGCTGATGCTCGGCCAGACCATCGTCGCCGGCTGGTACATGAAAGGCATCATGCCGTACCAGGGCTGGTCGTTCGTCGACCTCGAAGAGGTCCTGCATCAACCGCTGCTGCAAACCGCCACGCAAGTGCTGCCATATGCGTTGCAGACCAGCATCCTGATTCTGTTCGGGATTCTGTTCTGCTGGGTGTCGGCCGGTTTCTGGACGGCGCTGATGGGCTTCCTCGAGCTGCTCACCGGCCACGATAAATACCGCATTTCCGGTGCCAGCGCCGGTAACGAGCCGATTCCGAAAGACGCGCGCACCGCACTGGTGATGCCAATCTGCAACGAAGACGTGCCGCGGGTGTTTGCCGGTCTGCGGGCGACCTTCGAGTCGGTCGCGGCCACCGGTGACCTGGATCGTTTCGACTTCTTCGTCCTCAGCGACAGTAACGACGCCGACATCTGCGTCGCCGAGCAGCAGGCCTGGCTGGACGTCTGTCGCGAAGCCAAGGGCTTTGGCAAGATCTTCTATCGCCGCCGCCGTCGTCGCGTAAAACGCAAGAGCGGCAACCTCGACGACTTCTGCCGTCGCTGGGGCGGTGACTACAAGTACATGGTCGTCCTCGACGCCGACTCCGTAATGAGTGGCGAGTGCCTGACCAGCCTGGTGCGCCTGATGGAAGCCACACCGGACGCGGGGATCATCCAGACCGCGCCACGTGCCTCGGGCATGGACACCCTGTATGCGCGCATGCAGCAGTTCGCCACCCGTGTGTACGGTCCGCTGTTCACGGCGGGTCTGCACTTCTGGCAGTTGGGCGAATCGCACTACTGGGGCCACAACGCGATCATCCGCATGAAGCCGTTCATCGAGCACTGCGCCCTGGCGCCGCTGCCCGGTAAAGGCGCGTTCGCCGGCGCAATCCTCTCCCACGACTTCGTTGAAGCCGCGCTGATGCGCCGTGCCGGCTGGGGCGTGTGGATTGCCTACGACTTGCCGGGCAGCTATGAAGAACTGCCGCCGAACCTGCTGGACGAGCTCAAGCGTGACCGTCGCTGGTGCCACGGTAACCTGATGAACTTCCGCCTGTTCCTGGTCAAGGGCATGCACCCGGTGCACCGCGCCGTGTTCCTGACCGGCGTGATGTCCTACCTGTCGGCCCCGCTGTGGTTCTTCTTCCTCGTGCTGTCGACGGCGCTGCTGGCGGTCAACACGCTGATGGAGCCGCAATACTTCCTCGAGCCGCGCCAGCTCTATCCGTTGTGGCCACAATGGCACCCGGACAAGGCGATCGCGCTGTTCTCGACCACAATCGTGCTGCTGTTCCTGCCGAAGCTGTTGAGCATCATCCTGATCTGGGCCAAGGGCGCGAAAGAGTTCGGCGGCAAGTTCAAGGTGACGCTGTCGATGCTGCTGGAGATGCTGTTCTCCATGCTGCTGGCACCGGTGCGGATGATTTTCCACACCCGTTTCGTCCTCGCCGCGTTCCTCGGCTGGGCCGCGACCTGGAACTCGCCACAGCGTGACGACGACTCCACGCCATGGAGCGAAGCGGTCAAGCGCCACGGTCCGCAAACCTTGCTGGGCTTCTTCTGGGCCCTGCTGGTGATCTGGCTGAACCCGAGCTTCCTGTGGTGGCTGGTGCCGATCGTCGGTTCGTTGATGCTGTCGATCCCGGTGTCGGTGATTTCCAGCCGTGTCGGTCTGGGTCTCAAGTCCCGTGACGAGAGCCTGTTCCTGATCCCTGAGGAATACAATCCGCCACAGGCGTTGCTGGCAACCGACCAGTACACCCACGAAAACCGCTGGCACGCGCTGAACGACGGCTTCGTCCGTTCGGTGGTCGATCCACAGCAGAATGCCTTGGCATGCTCGCTGGCGACTTCCCGTCACCGCGAGGCCGAGCCGATCGAATGGCTGCGGATCGAGCGGGTACGGCACGCGATGAAGGTCGGACCTGAGGGGCTGACCAACAATGAGCGTGTGCAATTGCTGAGTGACCCGGTGGCATTGGCCCGCTTGCATGAGCAAGTCTGGAACGAAGGCCACCCTGAGTGGTTGGGCGCATGGCGCAAGTCGGTCAAGGCCGACCCCCATGCACCGTTGCTGCCGCTCAAGCCGCTGAGCGTACAGCCTCAGTTGGCATGATGAAAAACCCTGTAGGAGCGAGCTTGCTCGCGATGGACTCAAGAGCGCCGTGTCTAATGAGTAAACACGCGTAATCGTTAACGATCATCGCGAGCAAGCTCGCTCCTACATAGCCCCGCCAGCCAGCGGGGCTTTTTATTTGTTCCTGCCAACAAATCCCGCCTAAACCTTTGTGCAATCGAGCGAGTGCGTTAGCATCCGTCCCCGAATTGGTGCGCCCGGACAACTTTGTGTCCGTATCTATCGGTTTTCTCAGGAAAACGGTCGATTTCGCGCCGCAAATGCAATGGTTTTGGGGACTTGAAGATGAAGAAGTATCTGTCGATGCTGCTGGTCGGCGTCACGGCATTGGTTGCAGTCAGCGCGGCGCAGGCCGGTGCCATCGATGACGCGGTCAAGCGCGGCACGTTGAAAGTCGGCATGGATCCGACCTACATGCCGTTCGAAATGACCAACAAGCGTGGCGAGATCATCGGTTTCGAAGTCGACATCCTCAAGGCCATGACCAAGGCCATGGGCGTCAAGCTGGAATTGGTGTCCACCGGGTACGACGGCATCATCCCGGCCCTGTTGACCGACAAGTTCGACATGATCGGCAGCGGCATGACCCTGACCCAGGAACGCAACCTGCGCCTGAACTTCAGCGAACCCTTCATCGTGGTCGGCCAGACGCTGCTGATCCGCAAGGAGCTGGAAGGCACCATCAAGTCCTATAAAGACCTGAACACCGCCGACTACCGCATTACCTCCAAGCTCGGCACCACTGGCGAAATGGTTGCCAAAAAGCTGATTTCCAAAGCCAAGTACCACGGCTACGACAACGAGCAGGAAGCAGTGCTGGACGTGGTCAACGGCAAGGCTGACGCCTTCATCTACGACGCGCCTTACAACGTCGTTGCAGTGAACAAGGTCGGCAACGGCAAGCTGGTGTTCCTCGACAAGCCGTTCACCTACGAACCCCTGGCCTTTGGTCTGAAGAAGGGTGACTACGACAGCATCAACTTCATCAACAACTTCCTGCACCAGATCCACGAAGACGGCACCTACGATCGCATCCATGACAAGTGGTTCAAGAGCACCGAGTGGCTCAAGGACATGGAGTAAACACTCGGTCTGATAGACCGGGTTGCCCCATTCGCGAGCAGGCTCGCTCCCACATTTGATCTCGGTCCCATGTGGGAGCGAGCCTGCTCGCGAAGGCGGCCTCCTTCGCGACACAGAATTCGGAAACCTCAGAGCAAATGAAACATAAAACAGCCCAATGGCCCTGGCACGTATTGACCGTGCTGGTGCTGATCGGCCTGGCCGGCGCGCTGTACTACGCCACCTCGCTGATGTCCTACGAATGGCGTTGGAACCGCGTGCCGCAATACTTCGCCTACCACGCCGAAGAGTCCCAGCGCGCCGCCGACATCTCTACCGTCAGCGAACTGGTGCGCAAGGGCGACAAGGCTGAAGTCACCCTGCGCAACGAGACCGGTGACGAGCAACACCTGACCGTCGACGAAAACAGCCTGCAAGTCGCCCAGGGCGATGATGTGGCCGAGGGTGATGTCATCGGTGTGACCCGCCATTGGGCGGCGGGACCGTTGATGTGGGGACTTTGGACGACCTTGTGGCTGTCTGTGGTTTCAGGTGTGCTGGGTTTGTTGATCGGCCTCGCTACCGGCCTGTGCCGGCTGTCGAACAACCCGACCCTGCGTGACCTCTCGACCATCTACGTCGAGCTGGTGCGCGGTACGCCGCTGCTGGTGCAGATCTTCATTTTCTACTTCTTCATCGGCACGGTGATGAACCTGTCCCGGGAATTCGCCGGGATCGCCGCGCTGTCGCTGTTCACCGGTGCCTATGTGGCGGAAATTATCCGTTCCGGCGTGCAGTCGATCGCCCGTGGCCAGAACGAAGCCGCGCGCTCCCTGGGGTTGAGCGCAGGCCAGTCGATGCGTCACGTGGTGCTACCGCAAGCGTTCAAGCGCGTGCTGCCGCCGTTGGCCGGGCAGTTCATCAGCCTGGTGAAGGACACGTCGCTGGTGTCGGTGATCGCGATTACCGAACTGCTTAAAAGCGGTCGTGAAGTCATCACCACCTCGTTTTCGCCGTTCGAAATCCTGTTCTGCGTTGCAGGACTGTATTTGTTGATCAACCTGCCGTTGTCGAAAATCGCCGGCCGACTTGAGCGGAGGCTCGCGCAAAGTGATTGAAGTTCGCGATCTGGTAAAAGTCTTCGACACCCGCGGCCACGTGGTGCGCGCGGTGGATAACGTTTCCACCAACGTTGCCAAGGGCGAAGTGCTGGTGGTGATCGGTCCGTCCGGTTCCGGTAAATCGACCTTCTTGCGTTGCCTCAATGGCCTGGAAGCGTTCGACTCCGGCTCGGTGAGCATCGACGGGTTGCAACTGGCTGACCCGAAAACCGACGTCAACGCCTATCGCCGCGAAGTCGGCATGGTGTTCCAGCACTTCAACCTGTTCCCGCACATGACCGTGCTGGAGAACCTGTGCCTGGCGCAGAAAGTCGTGCGCAAGCGCGGCAAGAAAGAGCGCGAGGCCAAGGCGATGGCGCTGCTGGAAAAGGTCGGGATTGCGCAGAAGGCTCACGAATTTCCATCGCGCCTGTCCGGCGGCCAGCAACAGCGCGTGGCCATTGCCCGGGCGCTGGCGATGGAGCCGAAGGTCATGCTGTTCGACGAGCCGACTTCGGCACTCGACCCGGAAATGGTTGGTGAGGTGCTGGACGTGATGAAGAACCTGGCGCTGGAGGGCATGACCATGGTCTGTGTCACCCACGAAATGGGCTTTGCCCGGGAAGTGGCGGACCGGGTGCTGTTCTTCGACCACGGCAAGTTGCTGGAAGATGCTTCGCCGGCGGAGTTCTTCGATGCACCGAAGGATCCGCGGGCGCAGGCGTTTTTGCGGCAGGTTCTCTGACCTCAGCGCCTGAAGAATTGCCTTCGCGAGCAGGCTCGCTCCCACAGTTGATTGCTTACTCCTGTGGGAGCGGGCTTGCCCGCGAAGGCATCACCTCGGTCCCATGCGAACCGAGACCCTCGCATCACCTCAAACCCTGAACTTGCCCACCAGCATCTGCAAATGCGTCCCCAGCCGCGCCAGCTCAACACTGGACGCCGCTGTCTCTTCACTTGCTGCCGACGTCTGATCCGACACATCCCGCACATTAAGCACGCTACGGTTGATCTCTTCGGCCACGGCGCTTTGCTGCTCAGCCGCCGCCGCAATCTGCTGGTTCATGGCCTGGATGGCCGAGACGGTGCGGGTGATGCTTTCCAGCGAACCACCGGCGCGGCGGGTCAGCTCGACGCTGCTGTCGGTCAGGGTGCGGCTGTTGTCCATGATGGTCGCCACTTGCTGGGTGCCGTTTTGCAGGCCGACGATCAGCTCTTCGATTTCTTCGGTTGATTTCTGGGTGCGCTGGGCCAGGCTGCGGACCTCGTCGGCGACCACGGCAAATCCGCGTCCGGCTTCACCGGCGCGGGCGGCTTCGATGGCGGCGTTGAGCGCCAGCAGGTTGGTTTGCTGGGCCACGGACTTGATCACGTCGAGCACGCTGCCGATCTTGTCGCTTTCACGCTTGAGTTCGCCCATGGCTTCGGTGGAGTTACCCACTTCCTTGGCCAGGCGCTCGATCTGGGCGATGGCTTCGCCGACCACCTTGTCGCCTTCGCGGGCCTGCTGGTCGGCGGCGACGGCGGCTTCGGAGGCTTCCTCGGCATTGCGCGCGACTTCCTGCACGGTCGTCGTCATTTCGTTCATGGCGGTGGCCACCTGATCGGTCTCGACCTTCTGGCTGTTGACCCCGGCGCTGGTTTGCTCGGTGACGGCGGACAACTCTTCGGCGGCGCTGGCGATCTGGGTAACACCATCGCTGATCCCACCGATCAGTTCGCGCAAACCCTTAGTCATGCTCTGAATGGCGCGTTGCAGCTGGCCCAATTCGTCCTGACGCTTGGAAACCAGGTTGTGGGTCAGGTCGCCAGCGGCGATGCGCTCGGCCACTTTGAGAGTCTGGTTCAGGGGGACCACGATCTGCCGAGTGATGGCCCAGGCGGCAAACAGGCCAAATGCCAATGCGAGCAGGGTGGCCAGCAACAGCATGTTCTTGGCATGCGCCACGTCGGTATCGCGTACGACGGTTTGTGAGAGGGTCAGCTTCGTGCTGACGTCGAGCAGGATTTCGCCTTGGGCGGCCATGCGCTTGAGTGCGTCGGCGCTGGCGACCTGGGAGTCACGGTACTGGCTGACGGCGGCACGGTAGGCCTTGAGCGAGTCGGTGGCTTGCTGCAGGTTGGCGATGTGTTGTTCCGGCAGTTTCGACGGCAGGCTTTCGAGGTATTTCAGGGCGTTGTCGATGGCGTCCAGTGCAGGCTGCTCGGCCTCGGTCTTGCCGCTGTAGGTGTAGCCACGCACCTGGAAGCGCGCCTGCTGGATCAGTTTGCTCAGGTCGATCACGCTGTTGAACTGCGCAACACTGTCGCCTTGCAGCATCGATTTTTCGACTTCGGCCACTTTTGCCACGGCATTGTCGGCGGTGGCGCCGAGTTTACTGCGGGCGTCTTCACGGTTGGCGCCGGCCTGGGTCATGGCGGCGAACGCTTGCTTGTACTGGCTGACGGCGGCGAGTTGCTGGTCGATCATGGCCGCGTCGGCGGGTTGCTCGATCATCTGGCGAGCGGCTTGCAGGCCGGTGTCGAGCTTGCCCAGCAGTTCGTTGACGGCGGCGGGACCTTGCTCGCCGCGACGCATTTCATAGTCCAGGCGGGCGATGCGCAGGTCCTTGGTCAGGCTGTTGATATCGGAAATGAACCCCAGCTTATCGCCGCGACTCGTCACGTCACTCAGGCCGGTCCAGCCAGTGACGGTGATCAGCAGTGTCAGCAGCAACACGAGGCCGAAGCCGACGCCCAGTTTGCGATTGACGCTTACGTTCCCCAGTTTATCGGCCAGCCATTGGTACATGCTGCAACTCCCTTGGACCATTCATTGGTTTTATGGGGGGTATATCGGCAGGGGGGCGGGGTTCTGTAGGAGCTGTCCGATATACGGACTAGAGCGAATGATGACCTGTGGGAGCGGGCTTGCTCGCGAAAGCGGTGTTTCGGTCACATCAGTGTTGACTGACCCACCGCTTTCGCGAGCAAGCCCGCTCCCACAGGAATTTCGTATTGTTAGAAAAGGCGCGCCAGCAGCGCCGTAACGGCCGTTTCAACTCGCAGGATGCGCTCGCCCAGCTGCACCGGTTGCAGGCCGGACTTGCCGAGCAAATCGATTTCGTAAGGAATCCAGCCACCTTCGGGGCCGATGGCCAGGGTCACCGGTTCGCTCAGTGCGCGAGGGCAGGGCGGGTAGTTGCCGGGATGGCCAACCAGGCCAAGGGTGCCTTCGGTGATGGCAGGCAGACGGTCTTCGACGAACGGCTTGAAGCGCTTCTCGATGATGACCTCCGGCAGCACGCTGTCCCGGGCCTGTTCGAGGCCGAGGATCAACTGCTCGCGAATCGCTTCCGGCTCCAGGAACGGCGTTTGCCAGAAGCTCTTCTCGACGCGATAGCTGTTCACCAGGACGATGCGTGGCACACCCATGGCGGCCACCGTCTGAAACACCCTGCGCAGCATTTTGGGCCGTGGCAGGGCCAATACCAGGGTCAACGGCAGCTTGGCGGGCGGCGGCTGGTCGAGGGTGACGCGTAGCTCCGCTTCAGCGGTGTCCAGGCGCAACACCTCCGCCGAGCCCATCAGTCCGCCGATCCGGCCCACGCGCATGCTGTCACCGACTTCGCAGCGATGGACTTCCTGCATGTGGGTCAACCGGCGATCGCGCAGGATCACCCGGTCGGCCGCAATGAAGTCGGCCTCTTCGAGGAGCAGCAGGTTCACGCTTGGGTCGCTGGCGGCTGGTCGTTGTGATCGTCAGCCGGCTGGTCGTCCGGATGTTCACCGCGCTTGCTGATCAAGCCGCCAAACAGGATGCCGATTTCGAACAGCAGCCACATCGGTACGGCCAGCAGCGTCTGAGAAAAGATGTCCGGTGGCGTCAGGATCATGCCGACCACGAAGCAGCCGATGATCACGTAAGGGCGGATTTTCTTCAGGTATTTGACGTCGACCACACCAATCCAGACCAGCAGCACCACGGCCACCGGAATCTCGAACGCCACGCCGAAGGCGAAGAACAGTGTCATGACGAAGTCGAGGTAGCTGGTGATGTCGGTCATCATTTCCACGCCGGCCGGGGTCGCGGCGGCGAAGAACTTGAAGATCAGCGGGAATACCAGGAAGTAGGCGAACGCCATGCCGGCGTAGAACAGCACGATGCTCGATACCAGCAAGGGCACGGCGATGCGTTTTTCATGCTTGTACAGGCCCGGCGCGATGAAACCCCAGATCTGGTGCAGGATCACCGGGATCGCCAGGAACAGCGACACCATCATCGTCAGCTTCAACGGTGTCAGGAACGGCGACGAGACGTCGGTCGCGATCATCGTCGCTCCCGCGGGCAGATACTGGCGCAGCGGCGTGGAGA
The DNA here is from genome assembly GCF_013359695.1 of Pseudomonas sp. C2B4. Classification (GTDB taxonomy): domain Bacteria; phylum Pseudomonadota; class Gammaproteobacteria; order Pseudomonadales; family Pseudomonadaceae; genus Aquipseudomonas. The sequence goes on along the minus strand of NZ_JABFMU010000025.1, from coordinate 41,562 downwards.
CGAAGGTGTAGATCTGCTGGGTGAAGGCGAACAACCCGGCGAAGATGATGAACACCGCGGCTACGCAGCGCAGCAGTCGGGTACGCAACTCGGTGAGGTGCGAAACCAGCGGCATGTGCTGGTCGTTTTCTGGGAGATCGCTCATGGGGCTCGCGGCGGCAATGTTGGGTCTTGAGGGGCCGGCACGACAGGCGCAGCCGCAGGTGTAACGGGTTCAACCGGCGTCACTGCAGCAACAGGCGCCGGTGCGGCAGGTGCGGCTTCGGCGGCAGGCGCATGAATCGTCGGCGTCGCCACAGGCTCAACCGGTGTTGGCTCCTGCTGGGTCGGCGTGAAAATCTTCCGCGCCTCCTGTTCCAGCGACAGAATGTGCTCGTTGTGCAGCTGCCGACGAATCTCGTCGGCCCCGATTTCACGTTCAACTTCCTGTTTGATCGCATTGAAGCTGCGCTTCAGGCGCCCGACCCACAGGCCGGCGGTGCGAGCAGCATGCGGCAGGCGCTCGGGACCCAGCACCAGCAGGGCAACGAGGCCGACGAGCAGCAGTTCAGAGAAGCTGATACCAAACATTAGTCAGTGCTCACACGTCTTTGCGGATCGGCTCTTCGACTTTTTGCGCCTGCACGTCGATGGTGTGCGGCTGGTTCACGGACTGTGTGGCTTGTGGCTGAGCAGGCGGAACCGGGGTGGCCGTTGGATCGGCGGGTTTCTCGTCGTCGTTCATGGCCTTGCGGAAGCCCTTGATCGATTCGCCAACGTCGGTGCCGAGGTTTTTCAGTTTCTTGGTGCCGAACACCAGTACGACAACCACCAGGATGACGATCCAGTGTTTCCAGTCAAAAATGCCCATGGTGCTGCTCCTCTCTAATAGTTATTCAGGCGGACGGACGCGAGGCTTTCTCGACGTGTCCGGAGAGACCGAAACGACGGTCCAGTTCATCGAGTACAGCCTGTGGATGCTGCCCCAATTGGGCGAGCATGACCATGCTGTGGAACCACAAATCGGCGGTTTCGTAGATCACATCGCTGCAGTCGCCGCTGACGGCGGCATCCTTGGCGGCAATGATGGTTTCGACCGACTCTTCGCCGACTTTTTCCAGAATCTTGTTCAAGCCCTTGTGGTACAGGCTGGCGACATACGAGCTGTCGGCGGCGGCGCCTTTGCGCTCTTCCAGTACCTGGGCCAGACGGGTCAGTGTGTCACTCATGTGTGTGTCCTGCGGAGTAAATGGCATGCGGATCTTTCAGGACCGGATCGACGGTTTTCCAGTCGCCGTTCTCGAAAACGCGATAGAAGCAGCTTTGGCGGCCTGTATGGCAGGCGATGTCACCGATCTGCTCGACCATCAGGATGATGACGTCGGCGTCGCAATCCAGGCGCATCTCATGCAGGGTCTGCACGTGACCGGACTCTTCGCCCTTGCGCCACAACTTGCCACGGGACCGCGACCAGTAGATGGCGCGGTTCTCGGCAGCGGTCAGTTCCAGCGCTTCACGGTTCATCCAGGCCATCATCAGGACGCGCCCGGTCTTGTGATCCTGGGCAATTGCCGGCACCAGGCCATCGGCGTCCCACTTGATCTCGTCCAGCCAGTTTTTCATCTACGACTCCGAGGCGGCCCGCACTTCAATAGCCGTGGCCTAAATTACAAATCAGGGCGTTGAAACAGTGTGCCAGTCGTTCACACAACTGGCTATCGGCGCACGACCAGATACAAACCGACGGCCATCATGATGCCTGCTGGCCAATAGGCCAACTGGTTCAGCGGTCCTCCGGCGGCGAGGATGGCGCCACCCGCCAGGTGGGCGGTACCGAGCAGCCGAAGGAACCAGTCGTCGCGGCGTCGGTGCCAAGGTGGCAGTGGATCGCTGGCGTGGGGCTGAGACAGGCGTTCCAGCAGGTCACGGGTCATGTTGGCCAGGTGCGGAATCTGCTCGATCTGGCTCTGCACGTTGCCGAACAAGGCCTTGGGGCTGACACGCTCGCGCATCCAGCGCTCAAGGAAAGGCTGCGCGGTGTTCCACAGGTCGAGGTCGGGGTACAGCTGGCGACCCAGGCCTTCGATGTTCAACAGGGTTTTTTGCAGCAGCACGAGTTGTGGCTGAACTTCCATGTTGAAGCGGCGCGCGGTCTGGAACAGGCGCATCAGTACCTGACCGAAGGAAATATCTTTTAACGGTTTTTCGAAGATCGGCTCGCACACCGTGCGGATAGCCGCTTCGAATTCGTTGAGTTTGGTTTCCGCCGGCACCCAGCCCGAATCGATGTGCAACTGCGCCACGCGGCGGTAATCGCGCTTGAAGAAGGCGAACAGGTTGCGCGCCAGGTAATCCTGGTCTTCCGGGGTCAGGCTGCCGACGATGCCGCAGTCGATCGCAATGTATTGCGGGCTCCACGGCTGCACGGTGCTGACAAAAATGTTGCCGGGGTGCATGTCGGCGTGGAAGAAGCTGTCGCGGAACACCTGGGTGAAGAAGATCTCCACGCCGCGTTCGGCAAGCATTTTCATGTCGGTGCGCTGGTCGGCCAGGGTCGCGAGGTCGGTGACCTGGATGCCGTAGATGCGCTCCATCACCAGCACTTTCGGCCGGCACCAGTCCCAATAGACTTGCGGCACGTAGAGCAGCGGCGAACCCTCGAAGTTGCGCTTCAACTGGCTGGCGTTGGCCGCCTCGCGCAGCAGGTCAAGTTCGTCGTAGATGGTTTTTTCATAGTCGCTGACCACGTCCACCGGGTGCAGCAGGCGCGCATCGGCGGAGACTTTTTCCGCGGCGCGGGCCAGGATGAACAGCCACGCCAGGTCCTGTGCGATCACCGGCTTCAGGCCCGGCCGGATCACCTTGACCACCACTTCTTCACCGGTCTTCAGTTGCGCGGCGTGCACCTGCGCCACCGAGGCCGAGGCCAGCGGTTCAACGTCGAATCGGCTGAACACCTCGCTGATCTTCTTGCCGAGCTGCTCTTCGATCAGCTTGACCGACACTTGTGAGTCGAACGGCGGCACGCGGTCCTGCAGCAGCATCAACTCATCGGCGATGTCTTCGGGTAGCAGGTCACGACGGGTGGACAGAATCTGCCCGAACTTGATGAAGATCGGCCCCAGGTCCTGCAGTGCCAGGCGCAGTCTCGCGCCTCGGCTCAGATCCAGGGTCTTGCGCGGGAACCAGCGCCACGGCAAGGCGTATCGCAGCACCAGGAGAAACCAGGGCAGCGGCAGGGCGAACAGCAGGTCATCGAGGCGGTAGCGGATCACGACGCGCTGGATGCGCAACAGACGGCGGACGGCAAGCAGCTTCATGCGTTATCGCTTGGGTCGAGGGATCGGGAAAGGCGCTCGAATCGCGCCTCAAGACGTTCCAGATCGAGTTTGATCTGGTCCAGTTCACTGAATCGGGCTTCGGCTTCGCGCTGGCCGACGAGGCTGCGCGATTCTTCGGCCAGGTATTCGCCCAGATTCTGGCCCAGGCTGGCAAAGCCTTGCTGATACCAGCGGGCGCGGCTGCGCAGGTGACCACCCACCAGTTGCGTGGCGACGGGGCCGAGCCAGCGCGAGAGTTCATATTCCCAGTCCAGCTCAAGGTCCTGGAGGATGGCCGACAGTTCCAGCAGCACGCCGCTGTCGCCGTCGAGCTCGACTTCCGGTCCGTGCAGGACAGACGTCTTGTCCTTGCTCATCGCCAGTTTCAACAGGCTGGAGGCCGGCGCGCGCAAGGTGCAATCGGCGCCGGTTTCCCACTGGGAGGCGAGCATCAGGCCTTCATCGCTGGGCAGGATGAACAATTTCAGCGCCGGACTGCGGCAATCGACGGCAATGACTTTGCCGCTCAAATGCGCGAGACGCGGCAGCGCCGTGCTGTCGAGACGCAGCACCCGGTTCAGGCCGAGTTCAACGCTGGCGAGCAGACCGGCGAGCAGCATCAGGGCTTGATGCCGCGATGCAGGGCGACGATACCTGCGGTCATGTTGTGATAGGTCACGCGGTCGAAACCGGCCTCGACCATCATCGACTTCAGGGTTTCCTGATTCGGGTGCATGCGGATCGACTCGGCCAGGTAGCGATAGCTTTCCGAATCGTTGGTGATCAGCTTGCCCATCAACGGCATGAAGGCGAACGAGTAGGCATCGTAGGCCTTGGACATCAGCGCGTTGGTCGGCTTGGAGAACTCCAGCACCAGCAGGCGGCCGCCAGGCTTGAGCACGCGCAGCATCGAGCGCAGGGCATCTTCCTTGTGCGTCACGTTGCGCAGGCCGAAAGCGATGGTCACGCAGTCGAAGTGGTTGTCCGGGAAGGGCAGTTTTTCGGCGTCGGCCTGGACGAATTCAACGTTGCCGGCCACACCCAGGTCCAGCAGGCGGTCGCGACCGACCTTGAGCATGGATTCGTTGATGTCGGCCAGCACGACCTGACCGGTCGGGCCTACAAGATGCGAGAACTTGCGGGTCAGGTCGCCGGTGCCACCGGCGATGTCCAGCACGCGGTTGCCGGTGCGGACGCCCGACAGTTCGATTGCGAAACGCTTCCACAGACGGTGCATGCCGCCCGACAGGAGGTCGTTCATCAGGTCGTACTTGGCGGCTACCGAATGGAAAACTTCAGCGACTTTTTCCGCTTTCTGGCTTTCCGGAACGTTTTTGAAGCCGAAGTGAGTGGTGGGTTCGGCATCGCTGCCTTTGCGCTGATCAGTCATATCGCTGTCACCAAAAGAGAATGCGCGACATTCTAATCCCCAAGGGATGCTTTGTCTTGGCATGGCTGAAGGTAAGATGGATCACCCTCGGGACGTTTTGCCGCAGGCGGTCAGGATTCTCCGAGCAACATTCAAAGAGCGGCAGTCATAAAACAGGAGTCATTCGATGGCCCGTATTAGTGTTGAGCGTGCCCACGGCCTGGGTAAGGAAGCGGCGCGCGAGAAGGCCGACAAGCTGGCGCAGAAACTCCGCGACCAATATGGCCTGGAGCCGCAATGGTCCGGCGACACCCTGAACCTCAAGCGTTCGGGTGTGAAAGGTGCTGTGCATGTGAGCGATGATTCGATCCGCGTCGATGTGGAACTGGGCCTGATGATGTCGGCCATGAGCGGCATGATCAAAGCGGAGATCGAAAAGGCGCTCGACAAGGCCCTGGTCTGATTCCCGATTGAAATCACATCCCTTGTAGGAGTGAGCCTGCTCGCGATAGCGGTGGAACAGTCAGCATTGATGTCGACTGATACTCCGCAATCGCGAGCAGGCTCACTCCTACATTTTTATGTGGCGAATCCGAAGGTTTGTGTCAGTTGTTAGGGTGCCGTTTCTAATTTTTCTCCCTACTTTGTGCCAGAGCCCGACACTTACCCGGGCAGTTCCTCAAACCTTCTGCGCGTGAGGTGCACCATGGCCAAAGTTATTTTGAAGAAAAAAATCGACGCTTCGACCACTGCTCTGAGTGACGTCAAATCCTATGCCCGCAAGATCTGGCTGGCAGGCCTGGGTGCCTACGCCAAGGTTGGCCAAGAGGGCAGCGACTACTTTCAAGAGCTGATCAAGGCGGGTCAAGCTGTTGAAACCAAAGGCAAAAAAGTGGTTGCCGAGAAACTCGAAGCAGCCAATGCCGAGATCGATGAAGCCAAGAATGAAGTGAGCTCTTTCAAGGGCCGTGTCGAAGTTCAGCTCGACAAGGTCGAGAAGGCGTTCGACTCGCGTGTCGCAAGTGCCTTGAATCGTATCGGCATTCCGTCTAAACATGACGTTGAGACACTCTCTGTCAAGCTCGATGAGTTGACGGCATTGCTCGAACGCGTCGCGCGTAAATCTTAAGGAGAACGGGATGGCTGTTAAAAAGAACACCGAAAAAAGCAGCTCGTGGGCCGGGAAAATTGAAGAATATTCCCGCAAGATCTGGCTGGCTGGTTTAGGCGTGTACTCGAAGATCGACACTGACGGCAGCAAAGTCTTCGAGGCATTGGTCAAGGATGGCGAGAAAGCCGAGAAGGCCATTGGCAAGAAAGTCGACACTGCCAAGGACAGCGCCAAGGACTCCGCCTCTTCGGCCAAATCACGCATCAGCGGCGTGAAAGACCGCGCACTGGGCAAGTGGGACGAGCTGGAAGGGGCTTTCGACAAGCGCCTGAACAGCGCCATTTCGCGTCTGGGCGTGCCGAGCCGCAGTGAAGTCAAGGCGTTGCACAGCAAGGTCGACACACTGACCAAGCAAATCGAAAAACTGACCGGTGCCAAGGTTGCGCCTGTTGCGGCGAAAACCGCCGCAGCCAAGCCAGCTGCCAAACCGGCCGCCAAGACCGCAGCCAAGCCACTGGCCAAGGCTGCCGCCAAACCTGCTGCCAAGACTGCCGCTGCAAAACCTGCAGCTGCCAAGCCAGCGGCTAAACCTGTAGCAGCAAAAACTGCCGCTAAACCGGCTGCGAAGCCTGCTGCCAAGCCTGCCGCTAAAACGGCAGCGGCCAAGCCTGCAGCCAAACCCGCTGCCGCGAAGAAACCAGCAGTGAAAAAACCGGCCGCTGCAAAAGCCGCCGCACCGAAACCAGCAGTGGCAGCCGTCAAACCGGCAACACCTGCCGCCCCGGTCAGCCCGGCGAATTCCGCCGCTGCACCAGCCCCTGCTGTAACCCCGACTGCCGCGCCAGCTCCATCGACGCCAACCAGTCAGTCCTGATTCATCAGGGCTCAAAAAAACGCCCGGCCTGCCAAGGTCGGGCGTTTTTGTTTGTGCGTAGACTTGGCACCACCAGGGAACCACTGTGGGAGCGAGCCTGCTCGCGAATGCGGTATTCCATTCAGCATTGATGGCAACTGTCACACCGTTTTCGCGAGCAGGCTCGCTCCCACAGGATGTGTGGTGGTCAGGGTTATTCGTGTTCTTCCAGGTATTGAAGGGCCATCTTTTCCGTCGCCACCTTGATCGGTGGCAACAGGTGCGGCGCCACCAGCATCATGATCTGGTACACCACCAGCCGGACTTCACCTTCGCGATCGAGAATCCGCTGATAGTCCAGTGAGAACAGCAGGGTCATGGTGATTTGCTCCACCAGTTGCCCCAGGGCCTGGGTGTCGCTGACCAATTGCCCCTGCGCCTTCAATTGCGCCAACAACGACGCCAGCGTGCGCTTGAGCCCATTGAGCAGGTTGCGAATGCCCTTGGCGAGTTTCGGCAATCGCCCGGCCAGGTTGGACAGGTCCTGAAACAGAAAACGATAGTGAGCCAGGCGCTCGACGATCAGGTGCAGGAACAGCCAGTAATCCTCGGGGGCCAGTTCGACGTCCGCCGGTGGATCGAGCAGCGGCGCCAACTCGGCTTGAAAACGTTCGAACAGCCCGAGTATCAACGGCTCCTTGCCGTGGAAGTGGTAGTAGAGATTGCCCGGGCTGATGCCCATTTCGTTGGCAATTTCCATGGTGGAGACGTTCGGCTCGCCCTTCTGATTGAACAACTGCAGGGCACATTCGAGGATGCGGTCGCGGGTTTTCATCCAGTCTTCTTAATGTTCGGGTCATGCCACGGCCGACGGCGGCCGTGGGTCGTTTGAACGTCAGCGTACGCGCACGTAAGTGCCGGGCGCCGCCTCCATGGGTGGATAGTTCTGGTTGCCGAGGGCCGTGTGGGTTTCCTTTTGCGCGCCTGAGCGTTCCTGAATCCAGCTCAGCCATTGCGTCCACCAGCTGCCGTCGACCTGCTTGGCGTCGTAGTACCAGGCCCGTGGATCGCTGCTCAGTTTGGCGCCCTCGACGTAGTTGGCTTTCGGATTGCTCGGCGGGTTCAGAATGCTCTGCACGTGACCGCTATTGGACAGTACGAAGCGGCGATCGCCTCCCAGCAGCAGCGTCGATCGATACACCGCATCCCACGGCGTGATGTGATCGTTGATGCCGGCCACGCTGAAGCTGTCGACGGTGACCTTCTGCAAGTCGATCGGCGTGCCGCACACTTCGAGGCCACCGGGGTGGCTCAGCGGGTTGTGCTTGAAGAAGTCCAGCAAGTCGCCATGCAGGGCTGCCGGCAGGCGCGTGTTGTCGTTGTTCCAGTAGAGGATGTCGAATGCCGGCGGCTCCTTGCCCAGCAGGTAGTTGTTGACGAAGTAGCTCCAGATCAGGTCGTTGGGGCGCATCCAGGCAAAGACCTTGGCCATGTCCCGGCCATCGAGGACACCTTTTTGATAAGAGCGGCGCTTGGCGGCTTCCAGGGTCTGCTCGTCAGCGAAGAGAGTGGCGGGCGTGTCCAGTTGGCTGTCGAGCAGGCTGACCAGGTAGGTCGCACTCGACACCCGACGCAGCTGCCGCTTGGCTTGCAAGTGGCCTTGCAGCGCGGCAATGGTCAACCCGCCAGCGCAGGCGCCCATCAAGTTGACCTCGCGCGCACCGGTGATCGCCCGGCAAACATTCATGGCTTCTTCGACCGCTTCAACGTAGGTCGACAGGCCCCACTCACGGTGGCGCACATCCGGATTGCGCCAACTGATCACGAAGGTTTGCAGGCCATTCTTGAGCGCGAACTGAACGAAGCTGTTGTGGGGGCTCAGGTCGAAAATGTAGTACTTGTTGATCTGCGGTGGCACCACCAGCAGCGGCTTGGAGTACTGCTTTTCACTCATCGGCTTGTACTGGATCAGCTCCAGCAGTTCGTTGCGAAACACCACGGCACCTGTGGTGGTGGCGACGGTCTTGCCGACCTCGAACGCCTGCTTGGTGACTTGCCGGGGCAGGCCATCGTTGTGCAGGAAGTCGTCCACCAGATGGCTGATCCCGCGTACCAGACTATTACCGCCGGAGTTGAAGATTTCCTTGATGGCCAATGGATTGAGCAGGCTGTTGGACGGCGACACGGCATCGTTGAGCAATGCAAACGCGAAATGCGCGCGAGCACGGTCATCCGGGGTCATGTTGCTCTCGTCGATCCAGCTTTTGACTTGCTTCTGCCAGCTCAGGTAGGCCTGCAGGCTGCGACGATAAAACGGGTTGAGGCTCCAGGCCGGATCGGCGAAACGACTGTCCTGCGGATTGGTCGGGTGCAGGGTTTCACCCAGCAACACTCGACCCAATTGACCGCCCAGTTTCAAGGCGTGCCGGGCGCTGTGCACAGGATTGCGCAAACCATGGGCGGCAACGCTGCGCAGGGTTGAAAACAGATCCCGGCCGCGCAGGCCGGTAATCGCACTCTGTGCATTGATGAACGCGGCGGGAGTCGGTAGAGATTCCCTCGCTGGTTTGTCGCGCATGAGTCAACACTCCTTCGTCTTCAGGCCAAATACAAACACATCGAACCAGAACACCATAGACGCTGTAGCGGGTTGTTGCGCGGCGCGGCCTCCTGCCGACCGATGATGAGCCGATTAACCGCCCAATGGCGACGGATGCGGATGCATCACCGCTCGCTGCCGTTCCTCCTGGAGAAACTTCATGATGATCGGCGCCACCGCCTCGGCCCGGGTAATCAGAAACAGATGCCCGTCATCGATTATGTGCAGCTGGGCGTTGGGAATCCGCCACGCCAGCAAGCGCATGTTGACCAGCGGAATCAGCGGATCGTCATCGCCGGCCAGGACCAGGGTCGGCTGGTTGATCTTGTGCAACCAGTGAATGCTGGTCCAGCCGAGTCCGGCGAACAGCTGCCAGTAGTAACCAAGCTTGCCTGCCGAACGCACCTTGGCTGCGTGGTTCGCAGCCAGCGTCGGATCTCGACGGAACGAGCCGCCGTAGATCATCGGCGCAATGCGGATCACGTGCGAAGGCTGGATGTAGCGTCGCGGGCTGGCCATCATCCACAGCACTTTCGGCTTGCCCGGCACCATCACCGCGCCCGCCGCCGTGGCGGCCAGCACCAGCTTCTTGCAGCGCTCCGGATAGTCGTAGGCGAACTGCTGGGCCAGCGCGCCACCCCAGGACACACCGATCACATTGACCTGCCCGTAATCGAGGTAATCGAGCATGCGCGCCGTGAGTTTCGCCAGGCTCGGAAACCGATACGGGCGATTCGGCGTCGACGAACCGCCGACACCGGGCACGTCGAAAGCGATGACTTCCAGGTCCGGGTCCAGCGCCGCGACGAAGGGGAACACCAGCTCCAGGTTGGCGCCAATGCCGTTGAAAATCAGCAAGGGCGTCAAGTGAGGCTTGCCGGGACGCACCGCCGTACGGAGGGTCTGGCCATCCAGGTCGACAGTACGGAATATGAACGGTTGCGGCATGCTTCAAGCCCTGTTTATGAATTCATCCCCGACCCCTCCTGTAGGAGCGAGCTTGTGGCGAGGGGATTTATCCCCGTTCGGCTGCGCAGCAGTCGTAAAACCATTTCACTCGGTGTACCTGATACACCGCGATTCCAGGTTTTGGGGCGGCTTCGCCACCCAACGGGGATAAATCCCCTCACCACAAAAGCCCGCTCCCACAGTGGAGTGGGGGTGTGTCAGTTACCGCTCGTGGACGTAAGTACCCGGCGATGCTTCGCCCGCCGGATAAGCCTTGCTGCCAAGCTTCACAGGCGCTTTTTTCAGCTCGCCCGAACGCTGGGCCTGCCACGCCTGCCAATGCAACCACCAGGAATCAGTGTGCTTGGTGGCGTTTTCCTGCCACTCATCGGCACTGTCCGCCATTTCGGCACCGGTCATGTAGCGGGATTTCGGATTGCCCGGAGGGTTCAGGATGCTCTGGATATGTCCGCTGCTGGACAGCACGAATTCAACGTTGCCGCCGAACAGCTGCGCCGATTTGTAGCAGGACTTCCACGGGGTGATGTGGTCGTTGGTACCGGCCAGGGAAAAGATATCGGCCGTCACCTGCTTGAGGTCGATGGCGGTACCGCACACTTCCAGTGCATTCGGGCGAATCAGTGGGTTGTTTTTGAACATCTCGATCAGGTCGCCGTGGAACGCTGCCGGCAGCCGCGTGGTGTCGTTGTTCCAGAACAGGATGTCGAAAACCGGTGGCTCGTTGCCCAGCAAATAGTTGTTGACCCAGTAGTTCCAGATCAGGTCGTTGGGGCGCATCCAGGCGAAGACCTTGGCCATGTCCCGCCCTTCCAGCACACCGGCCTGGTACGAGTGGCGCTTGGCGGCTTCGAGGGTTTGCTCGTTGACGAACAGGGCGACGTCGCTTTCCAGGGTCGTGTCGAGCACGCTCACCAGCAGGGTGAGGGCGTTGACCTTGTTCTCGCCGATCGCGGCGTAGTGGCCCAGCAGAGCGGTGCAGGTGATGCCGCCGGAGCAGGCACCCAGCATGTTCACGTCTTTGCTGCCGGTGATGGCGGTGACCACGTCGACCGCTTCCTTGAGCGCCTCGATGTAGGTCGACAGGCCCCACTCGCGCTGCTCCTTGGTCGGGTTGCGCCAGCTGACGATGAAGGTCTGCACGTTATTGCGCAGGCAGAACCGCGCCAGGCTCTTGTCCGGGCTCAGGTCGAAAACATAGAACTTGTTGATCTGCGGCGGCACCACCAGCAGCGGGCGCTCGTGGACTTGCTCGGTGATTGGCTTGTACTGGATCAGCTCCAGCACGTCATTGCGGAACACCACCGCGCCTTCGGTCACGCCCAGGCTTTTGCCGACCTCGAATGCGCCCATGTTGACCTGGCTCGGCATGCCGCCGTTGTGCACCAGGTCCTTGGCCAGGTGCGAGAGCCCGTCGAGCAGGCTCTTGCCGCCGGTTTCGAAAAAGCGTTTGACGGCTGCCGGGTTGGCCGCCGTGTTGGTCGGGGCCATGGCTTCGGTCATGAGGTTGATCACGAAGTGCCCGCGGGCGACGTCGCTGGCCGCCAGGTTGCTCTCGTCGATCCAGTTGTGGAGCTCCTTGCGCCACGCCAGGTAGGTTTGCAAATAACGTTTGTAGAGCGGGTTCTGGCTCCAGGCCGGGTCGGCAAACCGACGATCATCGCTGGTCGGTTGCAGCTCGGATTTGCCGAACAGTACGTTCTTGAGTTCAAGGCCAAAATGCGCGACGTGTTTGGCGCTGTGCACAGGCTGTTTGATTGCCTGCCTGAGCACCATTCGAGCAGAAGCCAGTAGATCCTTTCCACGCAGCCCAACGACAGGATTCAGTCCCAAGGTGTTTTCCGAGGCCTGATACTTCAAGTCATCGTTATTCTTGTTACTCATCTACGACGCTCCATTGTCCTGACACGAGTACCCGGGTCCTGCTGCGCAAGTCACACAGCCAATTCCAGGTACTACTGCCCAGGTGACCGTTAATTCTGCATCGCTGCTTTTTCTTCGCAGAGAGCACTGCAGGGAACTTGCCAGCTCCATTGGTTACCCGAGTTTAATTTTTTTCGCAAGCAGGCCAATCACCGGCATCGAAGCGGAGCATTCAAACAGATGGAATTAGAAAATGCCTTCTAAAGAGCAAGAGGCTCAGGCTAGAGCATCAGCTTGACGACAGATTCGTTCGGGTCGCGGGTTTTACCGGCGGCTTTGAGCTCGGCCAGATAATCCTCCCAGAGTGCGTCATAACGTCGCCCCAGTTCATAGAGGTATTCCCAGGTGAACAGGCCGCTGTCGTGGCCGTCGTCGAAGGTCAATTTCAGTGCGTACTGACCGGCCGGTTCTACTTTGCTCAGGCCGACATTGATCTTGCCGAATTGCAGGATAGGTTTGCCGTGGCCCTGGACCTCGGCGGAAGGAGAGTGCACGCGCAGGAACTCGGCGGGCAGGGTGTATTCCTCGCCGGACGCGTACTTGAGCGTCAGGGTTTTCGAGGCTTTGTGCAGCTTGATGTCGGTGGGGAGTTGGGTCATGGCTGGGCGTCCGTTTTGTGTGGGACTTTGTGGGAGCGAGCCTGCTCGCGAAGGCGTCATAACATTCAACATAACCTTTGAATGTCAGACCGCTTTCGCGAGCAGGCTCGCTCCCACAGGTCCATCACCGCTGTAAGTATGGCTTACAGGATATAACGGGACAGGTCTTCGTTCTGCGCCAATTCACCCAGGTGGTTGTTGACGTAGTCGGCATCGATCTGGATCGCCTTGTCATCGTGGGCGCTGGCCAGGTCGCCGGCGCTGAACGATACCTCTTCGAGCAGGCGCTCAAGCAGGGTGTGCAGGCGACGCGCACCGATGTTTTCGGTTTTCTCGTTGACCTGCCATGCGATCTCCGCGATGCGTTTGATGCCGCTTGGCTGGAACTCGATGGTCAGGCCTTCGGTTTTCAGCAGCGCGCAATATTGCTCGGTGAGCGACGCGTGGGGTTCGCTGAGAATGCGTTCGAAGTCCTGTGGGGACAGAGCCTTGAGTTCAACGCGAATCGGCAGGCGACCTTGCAGCTCGGGCACCAGGTCGCTCGGCTTGCTCAGGTGGAACGCGCCGGAAGCGATGAACAGGATGTGGTCGGTCTTGACCATGCCCAGCTTGGTGTTGACGGTGCAGCCCTCGATCAGCGGCAGCAGGTCGCGCTGCACGCCTTCACGGGACACGTCGGCGCCACCGACATTGCCGCGCTTGGCGACCTTGTCGATTTCGTCGATGAACACGATGCCGTGCTGCTCGACCGCTTCCAGTGCCTTGGCCTTCAACTCTTCATCGTTGACCAGGCGGCTGGCTTCTTCGTCGCGCACCAGCTTCAGCGCTTCCTTGACCTTGAGCTTGCGGCTCTTGCGTTTGCCCTTGCCCATGTTGGCGAACAGGCTCTGCAACTGGTTGGTCATCTCTTCCATGCCGGGTGGCGCGGAGATATCGACGCCGGACATTTCGGCGACTTCGATTTCGATTTCCTTGTCGTCCAGCTGGCCTTCACGCAGGCGTTTGCGGAACAGCTGGCGGGTGTTGGAGTCGGACGTCGGAGCGTCGTCGTTGCTGAAACCCATGCGTGCAGGAGGCAGCAGCGCGTCGAGGATGCGCTCTTCGGCGGCGTCTTCGGCGCGGTGGCGAACCTTGGTGATTTCCTGTTCGCGCAGCAGCTTGATGGCGGCATCGGCCAGATCACGAATGATTGATTCGACGTCACGGCCGACATAGCCGACTTCGGTGAACTTGGTCGCTTCGACCTTGATGAACGGGGCGTTGGCCAGTTTGGCCAGGCGACGGGCGATCTCGGTTTTACCGACACCGGTCGGGCCGATCATCAGGATGTTTTTCGGGGTGACTTCAACGCGCAGTTCTTCAGGCAGCTGCATCCGGCGCCAGCGATTGCGCAGGGCAATGGCGACGGCGCGCTTGGCATCGTCCTGGCCGATGATATGGCGATTGAGTTCGTGGACGATTTCACGGGGAGTCATGGACATAATATTTGACGGACCTTAAACAAATGAGTCGTGGCATGCAGCCGAAACAGACTTACTCGTCGCCTTTGGCGCAGTCCTGCTCCTCAATGGTCTGGGTGTGGTTGGTGAATACGCAGATGTCGCCAGCGATGCCGAGGGCGGTCTCGACGATTTCCCGGGCCGACAGGTCGGTTTTTTGCAGCAGTGCGCTGGCGGCAGCCTGGGCATAGGCGCCACCGGAGCCCATGGCGATCAGGCCGTGCTCAGGTTCGACCACGTCGCCATTGCCGGTGATGATCAGGGAGGCATCCTTGTTGGCAACCGCGAGCATGGCTTCGAGGCGGCTCAACGTGCGGTCGGTGCGCCATTCTTTAGCGAGTTCCACGGCGGCACGAACCAGATGGCCCTGGTGTTTCTCCAGCTGACCCTCGAAACGTTCGAAAAGGGTAAAGGCGTCAGCCGTGGCGCCGGCAAAACCGGCAAGGACTTCGCCGTGGTACAGGCGACGAACTTTCTTGGCGTTGCCTTTCATCACGGTATTGCCGAGAGAAACCTGGCCGTCGCCGCCCATGACGACTTTGCCTTGGCGGCGAACTGAAACGATGGTGGTCAAGGGAAGAGTCTCCACGCAGCGGGGCGAAAGTGCCTTATGCCGATACATATGGGGGTGGTGGAGAGGATTTCAACTGTGCGGCGTGACGGGGGACGAGCGGTGTTCTTGCGGAGGAGGTTGCGGTGTCTGTGCTGACGCCTTCGCGAGCAGGCTCGCTCTCACAGGGGTGACGCCAATCCTGTGGGAGCGAGCCTGCTCGCGAAGAACGATAACGCGGAGGTCTTGGTGAATCAGCGGCTCTGGCGTTGTTGTAACAACAGATTGCTGAACCCGGCCCCGGACAGTTGTTTCTGCGCGGTGGTCAATTGTTCGCGATTGCTGAACGGACCGACCAATACCCGATACCAGGTCTCGTCCTTCACCGTGCCGGATTCAACCGCCACCGCCTGGCCGAGCAGGATGATCTGCGCGCGTACCTTGTCCGCGTCAGACTCCTTGCGGAAAGAACCGGCCTGCAGGAAGAACTTGGTCACCGGTGCGGCCTTGGTGACGGGCGGCGCGGGCGGTGGCGTGATGCCAGCCAGGGCGGCCTGGGCGCGAGCCGTGTCGATCTTTGCCGCTTCCGCCGGGGTTACCGGTGTGGTTGGAACGGCCGGCACCTGTGGCGTCGGCAACGTTTTTTCCGGCACGGCATCCGGCGGCACGATGACTTCCGATTCCGGCAGCAGGGTGTAGAAGTCGTACTTCGGCTTTACCGGTTGCGTCGGGCTCGGCGGGGTCTTGTTGGCCTCGGCGATCTTGGTGGCTTTCTGTTGCTGCTCGACCTTCTCGCGCTTGACCGTGTCGCTGCCCTTGCCTGGCTCCAGCTTCATCAGGAATACGATGAAGGCACCGACCGTCAGGCCGATGGCCATCCACAACCAACCCGGGATCGGTTGCTTCGCTGGAGCTTGGTAACGGCTGGCGCCACGCTTGGGTGCAGGTTTTTTCTTGGCAGCCAACTTACATGCGCTCCAGAGTTTCCAGACCCAAGAGTTCCAGGCCTTGCTTGAGGGTGCGTCCGGTCAGCGCGGCGAGGCGCAGACGGCTCTGCATTTGTTCCGGGGTGTCGGCGGCGAGGATCGGGCAGTTCTCGTAGAAGCTGGAGAACAGGCCGGCGACGTCGTACAGGTAAGTGCAGAGGATGTGCGGCGTACCTTTCTCGGACACGTTGTTCAGCACTTCGCCAAATTGCGCGAGTTTCGCCGCCAGTTCGTGTTCGTGCGGCGCTTCGAGAACGATCTGGCCTTCGACTTCGCTGAAGTCCTTGCCCAGTTTGCGGAACACGCCGGCCACGCGGGTGTAGGCGTACAGCAGGTACGGCGCGGTATTGCCTTCGAAATTCAGCATCAGGTCGAAGTTGAAGCTGTAGTCGCTGGTGCGGTGCTTGGACAGGTCGGCGTACTTCACCGCGCCGATGCCCACGACCTTGGCGATGTTGCGCAGGTCGGCTTCGGCCAGTTCCGGGTTCTTGTCTTTCACCAGGGTGTAGGCGCGTTCCTGGGCCTCGGTCAGCAGGTCGATCAGCTTCACGGTGCCACCGTCACGGGTCTTGAACGGACGGCCATCGGCGCCGTTCATGGTGCCGAAGCCCATGTGTTCCATTTCCATCGGGTGCGTCACGAAGCCGGCCTTGCGGGCAACTGCGAAGACTTGCTGGAAGTGCAGGGCCTGGCGCTGGTCAACAAAGTACAACGCACGATCGGCCTTGAGCTTGCCACTGCGGTAGCGCACGGCGGCCAGGTCGGTGGTGGCGTAG
Source organism: Pseudomonas sp. C2B4 (assembly GCF_013359695.1). Lineage (GTDB taxonomy): Bacteria > Pseudomonadota > Gammaproteobacteria > Pseudomonadales > Pseudomonadaceae > Aquipseudomonas. Next base: position 25,032 of record NZ_JABFMU010000025.1, on the reverse strand, counting down.
AGGTAGCCGCCGTCCGCCTTGACGATGATCACTGGCAACGGATCGCCGTCGGCGTTCTTGAACTCGTCGAGGAACACGCATTGGGCGCCGTTGCTTTCGACCAGCATGCCGGCGGCTTTCAAATCGTTGACCACGTTGATCAGGTCGTCGTTGTAGGCGCTTTCGCCCATCACGTCGGCCATGGTCAGCTTGACGTTCAACAGCTCGTAGATTTTCTGGCAGTGGGACAGCGAGATGTCCTTGAACTTGGTCCACAGCGCCAGGCAGTCAGGGTCGCCAGCCTGCAACTTGACCACCAGGCCACGGGCGCGGTCGGCGAATTCTTCGGATTCGTCGAAGCGTTGCTTGGCGGCGCGGTAGAAGTTTTCCAGGTCCGACAGCTCGTCGCTGGTGATCGGGTTTTCCTGCAGGTAAGCCATCAGCATGCCGAATTGGGTGCCCCAGTCGCCGACGTGGTTCTGACGAATCACGGTATCGCCGAGGAATTCCAGCACGCGAGCCACGCCGTCGCCGATGATGGTCGAGCGCAAGTGGCCGACGTGCATCTCCTTGGCCAGGTTCGGAGCCGACAGGTCGACCACGGTGCGCTGTACCGGGCCGGCCTTGCGCACGCCGATGTGGGCGTCGGCCAGGGCGGCGTCCAGGCGCGCGGCCAGGGCGTCGGTGTTCTGGAAGAAGTTCAGGAAGCCAGGGCCGGCGATTTCGGTCTTGGAGACGTTTTCGTCAGCCGGCAGTGCGGCAATGATTTTTTCCGCCAGGTCGCGGGGCTTCATGCCGGCCGGCTTGGCCAGCATCATGGCGATGTTGCTGGCGAAGTCGCCATTCTTCTTGTCGCGGGAGTTTTCCACCTGGATCGCCGGCGACAGGCCTTCAGGCAACACACCTTCGTTGACGAGTTGGGTGATGGCTTGTTGGATCAGCTGGCGAATGGTGTCTTTCATGGTCTTCTCTTTCGACCGCAGGCGCGGCGGGCGCTTCGATGCGCTGGTGGAAAAACTGGGCATTATCCGTTGCCGAGGCGGGCTTGCCAACTATAGCGGGCAGGTTATGGATATGTGGTGACAAATCGAGCCTCTTCGCGAGCAGGCTCGCTCCCACATTGGAATGTCGGCATTTGTGGGAGCGAGCCCGCTCGCGAAGGCAATCTTCAAATCAATACAAATCGACCGGATCGACATCCAAAGACCAACGCACCGCCCGCCCGCTCGGCATTTGTTCCAGCACCAGCAACCAACTGGCCAGCAATCGGTGCAGCGACGCCCGAGCGGTTGCCTGCAGCAACAATTGCGCCCGGTAGCGCCCGGCCCGGCGTTCCATTGGCGCTGGCACTGGCCCGAGCAACTCGATCCCGGTTAAACCCTGTTCGGCCAGCAAACGCTCGGCCTCGCTGCACGCCTCATCGAGAAAGCCTTCAGCCTGACCCGGTTTGTGCGCTTCGGCCCTCAACAGCGCCAAGTGGGCAAATGGCGGCAGGCCCGCCGCACGACGTTCACTCAAGGCCTGTTCGGCAAACGCGAAATAGCCCTGCTCGGTCAATTGCACCAGCAGCGGATGGTCGGCCAGGTGCGTCTGGATGATCACTTTGCCGGGCTCTTCCGCCCGACCGGCGCGTCCGGCGACCTGAACAATCAATTGCGCCATCCGCTCGCTGGCGCGGAAGTCACCGGAGAACAACCCGCCGTCGGCATCGAGGATCGATACCAGCGTCACCCGTGGAAAGTGGTGGCCCTTGGCGAGCATTTGCGTGCCCACCAGGATGCACGGTTGGCCCTTTTGAATGGTGGCGAACAGCTGATTCATCGCGTCCTTGCGCGAGGTGCTGTCGCGGTCGACCCGCAGTACCGGGTAGTCCGGGAACAGAATCCCCAAGCGCTCTTCGGCCCGCTCGGTGCCAGCTCCCACCGGGCGCAAATCGACCTTGTTGCACTTCGGGCACTGGCGTGGAACACGTTCGACGTAGCCGCAATGGTGGCAGCGCAGTTCGCCATATCGTTGATGCACGGTCATGCGCGCATCGCAGCGCTGGCACTCGGACATCCAGCCGCAGTCATGGCAAAGCAGGGTAGGGGCGAAGCCGCGGCGATTGAGGAACACCAGGACTTGCTGGCCGGCAGCCAGGGTCTGGCCGATGGCTTGTTGCATCGGTCCGGAAATACCGCTGTCCAGTGGACGGCTTTTTACGTCCAGGCGCAGGAAGCGCGGTTGCTTGGCGCCACCCGCGCGTTCATTCAGTCGTAATAGGCCGTAGCGGCCGGTGTAGGCGTTTTGCAGGCTTTCCAGTGACGGCGTGGCCGAGCCGAGCACAATCGGGATGTTTTCCTGCCGGGCGCGCACCAGTGCCAGATCGCGAGCGTGGTAGCGCAGGCCTTCCTGCTGCTTATAAGAACCGTCGTGTTCTTCATCGATAATGATCAGCCCCGGGTTTTTCATCGGCGTGAACAGTGCCGAGCGGGTGCCGATAATGATGTCGGCCTCGCCGTCACGGGCGGCGAGCCAGGCGTCGAGGCGCTCGCGATCGTTGACCGCCGAATGGATCAAAGCGATGCGTGCATTGAAGCGTTGCTCGAAGCGCGCCAGGGTTTGCGGGCCCAGGTTGATTTCCGGGATCAGCACCAATGCCTGTTTGCCGGCCTCCAGAGTTTCGCGAATCAGTTGCAAATACACTTCGGTCTTGCCGCTGCCGGTCACGCCGGCCAGCAGGAACGCGTGATAGCAGTCGAAACCGGCGCGAATCGCTTCATACGCGGCGCGTTGCTCCGTGTTGAGCGGCAGCTCCGGTTGGGCGAGCCAGTGCTCGTGTCGGGCGCCTGGAGCATGCTTGCGGACTTCGACTTGCACCAGGTCCTTGGCCAGCAGCAGATCGAGGCTGTCCTTGCTCAGCATCAGTTTGCTCAGCAACTGATGGGCGACGCCGTGGGGGTGCTGGGCCAGCGTCGCGAGGGCTTCACGCTGGCGCGGGGCGCGGGCGATACGCGGGTCGTCGAGGCTGGCGCCGGGGGCCGCGGACCAGAAGCGTTCCTGGCGTGCTTCGGCCAGTTCGCCCTGGCGTAGCAGTACTGGCAGAGCCCAGCTCAGGGTGTCACCAAGGCTGTGCTGGTAATACTGGGATGTCCACAGGCACAGCTTGAACAGCGTGGGTGGCAGCGGTGGCGTGGCGTCCAGTAGTGCCAACGCCGGTTTGAGTTTCTCCGCTGGCACTTCGCTGGTATCGGTGACTTCGACCAGAATCCCGATCATCTCCCGGCGCCCGAATGGCACCCGCAGACGCATGCCGGGGTGCAGTTGCGCGCGCAACACGCCGGCTGGCGCGCGGTAGTCGAACAGGCGGCGCAGGGGCGAAGGCAGGGCGAGGCGCAAAATGGCGTCGGGCACGCGGGGGATTCTCGATCAGCGGACAATAGAAGCAGGGATTGAGCACATGACCTGTGGGAGCGAGCCTGCTCGCGAAATCGGTGTGTCAGACTAAAAAATGCTGACTGGCACTCCGTCTTCGCGAGCAGGCTCGCTCCCACAGGGGGGTACATTGGCCGGGAGCCTAGCAGACGGTCGGTCTCAGTGACAGCTTGCGTGAATGGGATTGTCTGGTAGAATCCGCGGCCTAATTACGTGCGGTATTCAACAATAGTGTTGGGTGGCGGCACGCTAGCCTGAGGAAGACACCATGAAAGCTGATATCCATCCAGAATACCCAGCAGTTGCTGTTACCTGCAGCTGCGGCAACAAGTTCGAAACCCGTTCGACCTTCGGCAAAGCCCTGGCGATCGACGTTTGCAACGAATGCCACCCGTTCTACACCGGTAAGCAAAAGACTCTGGACACTGGCGGCCGCGTTCAGCGCTTCGCCGACCGTTTCGGTGCTTTCGGCGCGAAAAAGGCCTAAGGCCTGTCAACTTGGGAAGCCGTTCCGGTTTTTCCATGCTGATGAAAAAGGCGTCCCTTGCGGGCGCCTTTTTTGTGTCCGTGATTTGGCTTTCCACTGCCCAGGCCCTCTGTCCGGTACCGGGAGGCCTGGCATCCGTCGAGGTTCAGCGGGTGGTGGATGGCGATACGCTGCGCCTGAGCGATGGCCGCAGTGTACGCATGATCGGCTTGAATACGCCGGAGCTGGGCAAGAAAGGGCGCTCCGACGAACCCTTTGCCGTGGCCGCCCGTAAACGTCTCGAAGCCTTGGTGGCGGCGAGCGATGGGCAGGTCGGCTTGCTGCCCGGCAAAGAAAGCAAAGACCGCTATGGGCGGACCCTGGCCCATGTCTATGGCGCGGACGGCGCCAATCTTGAGGCGCAAATGCTCGCCGAAGGCCTCGGCTTTCTGGTGGCGGTCCCTCCGAATGTCGATCTGTTGGGCTGTCAGCAGGCTGCGGAGCGCAGTGCCCGGCAGTCCGGGCGCGGCGTGTGGCGCCAGTCACCTGTACTGAAAGCGGATCAGATCAGTACGGCCGGTTTTGCTGTGCTCAGCGGTCGTGTGAGCAAGGTTCAACGCAATCGCGGCGGGGTTTGGATCGAATTGCAGGATTCGGTTGTATTGCGCGTTGCACCCAATGTGCTCGCCCGTTTCGATTCGGCCTTACTCGAAAACCTCAAGGGCAGGCAAATCGAGGCGCGTGGCTGGGTGCTGGATCGTTCGCGCCGTGGCGGACTCAAGGACGGTCAGGCGCGCTGGATGTTGCCGCTCACGGATCCGGCAATGCTCGAAGTGGCGCCCTGATAAAAAGTTGTAGACATTTTTTCGTTAGATTGTGAACAGTCGTATCCCTTGTGTTTCGCGGCTCTTGGCCCAAAGTCGTAGGGCAGGGCGCTTGACAGGGATGACCGGCCAGTCTTGTGGGGATTTTGCGAGGCGCGTATCCTCGCTGACCAGTCTGTCCAACAGTAAAAGCGGAATGCCCACATGTCTGATTTGAAAACTGCCGCTCTCGAATATCACGCCAATCCTCGTCCAGGGAAGCTGAGCGTCGAGCTCACCAAGGCCACCGCTACTGCCCGCGACCTGTCGCTGGCCTACAGCCCCGGCGTAGCCGAACCCGTACGCGAAATCGCCCGCGACCCGGAACTGGCCTACAAATACACCGGCAAAGGCAACCTGGTTGCAGTCATTTCCGATGGCACCGCGATTCTCGGCCTGGGTAACCTCGGCCCATTGGCTTCCAAGCCAGTGATGGAAGGCAAGGGCGTGCTGTTCAAGCGCTTCGCAGGCATCGACGTATTCGACATCGAAGTTGACTCCGAAAGCCCGCAAGCCTTCATCGACACCGTCAAGCGCATCTCCATCACCTTCGGTGGCATCAACCTGGAAGACATCAAGGCACCTGAGTGCTTTGAGATCGAACGTGCCCTGATCGAACAGTGCGACATTCCAGTGTTCCACGATGACCAGCACGGCACCGCCATCGTGACCGCGGCCGGCATGATCAACGCCCTGGAAATCGCCGGCAAAACCCTGCCGGAAGCCAAGATCGTCTGCCTGGGCGCCGGTGCGGCCGCCATCTCCTGCATGAAGTTGCTGGTGAGCATGGGTGCCAACATCGAAAACATCTACATGGTCGACCGTACCGGTGTGATTCACTCCGGCCGTGACGACCTGAACCAGTACAAGGCTGTCTTCGCTCACGCGACTGACAAGCGCACTCTGGCTGACGCCCTGAAGGGTGCAGACGTGTTCGTTGGCCTGTCCGGCCCGAACCTGCTGAGCGCTGAAGGCCTGCTGTCGATGGCGGCTAACCCGATCGTCTTCGCCTGCTCGAACCCGGATCCGGAAATCTCCCCGGAACTGGCGCACGCTACCCGTAGCGACGTGATTATGGCCACCGGTCGTTCCGACTACCCGAACCAGGTCAACAACGTGCTGGGCTTCCCGTTCATCTTCCGTGGTGCCTTGGACGTTCGCGCCAAGCGCATCAACGAAGAAATGAAAGTGGCTGCGGCCAATGCCCTGCGTGAGCTGGCCAAGCTGCCAGTGCCTCAGGAAGTGTGCGACGCCTACGGCGGCATCAAGCTGGAATTCGGTCGTGAGTACATCATTCCGAAGCCAATGGATGCCCGTCTGATCACCCTGATCTCCGACGCAGTGGCCAAGGCCGCCATCGAGACCGGTGTGGCGACCCTGCCGTATCCGAAGAACTACCCGCTGAAAAGCGTGGATGACGTGTTCAACGGCTAAGTCGTTGTAGCGCTTCAACCAAAAACCCTGGCTCGTATTGAGTCAGGGTTTTTTATTGTCTGCAGATTAGGCGGTGTCTGTCCGGCCGTCTTCGCGAGCAGGCTCGCTCCCACAAGGGTGGTGGTGTGCACGGGATTTCCTGAGCAACAGAGAAACCTGTGGGAGCGGGCTTGCCCGCGAAGGGGACTGATCAATCACCGCAAAAAAACGGCAGGCACAAAAAAGCCCTGCAACTCTCTCGAGGGCAGGGCCATTTTTCGACTCCGATCAGAACAAATCGATCGGTGCCGCTTCGTCCGCCGGCAGCGGGCTGCCGGGTGCGTTGCCGTTGCCCAGTTCATTCACCGACGGTGGTGTGTCTTCGGCCTTGAACAGCTCGAAATAAGCCCCTGGCGTGCCTGGGGTCGCGGCGCGGCCGCTGATCGGGTCGACGCGCAGGCTCAGGATGCCTTCCGGTTCTGGCTGCGTGTGAGGCGGCAGGCCTTTGAGCGCGGCGCCCATGTAGTTCATCCAGATCGGTAGCGCGACCGTGCCGCCGAACTCCTTGCGGCCGAGGCTTTCGGGCTGGTCGAATCCGGTCCAGACAGTGGTCACGTAGTCAGCGTTGTAGCCGGAGAACCAGGCGTCCTTCGATTCGTTGGTCGTACCGGTCTTGCCGGCGATGTCGCTGCGGCCCAGGGCCAGGGCGCGACGACCGGTGCCGAGTTTGATCACATCCTCGAGCATGCTGTTGAGGATGTAGGTGGTGCGGCCATCGACGATGCGTTCAGCCACCGCGGGTGCCTGAGGTGTCGGTTGGGCGCTCAGTGTATCGCCTGGCGTCGCGTTGACCGTAAAGGCCTCGGCTGCGGGCGCAGCGATACCGTCGCTGGCGGCGCCACCCTTCGGAACGCTCGCCGGATTGGCGACAAACAGCGTATCGCCATTGCGGCTTTCGACCTTGTCGATGATGTACGGGGTGATCTTGTAGCCGCCGTTGGCGAAGGTACTCCAGCCCGTGGCGATTTCCATTGGGGTCAGGGTTGCGGTACCCAGCGCCAGGGACAGGTTGCGCGGCAGGTCCTGCTTGTTGAAGCCGAACTTGCTGATGTAGTCGATGGTGCGGTCGACACCCAACGCTTGCAGCAGGCGGATCGACACAAGGTTGCGCGACTTGTACAGCGCTTCGCGCAGGCGGATCGGGCCGAGGAAGGTGTTGGTGTCGTTCTTCGGGCGCCAGACCTTGTCCAGGTACTCGTCGACGAACACGATCGGCGCGTCATTGACCAGGCTGGCGGCGGTGTAACCGTTATCCAGCGCGGCGCTGTAGACGAAAGGCTTGAAGCTCGAACCTGGCTGGCGCTTGGCCTGCAATGCGCGGTTGTAGTTGCTCTGTTCGAAGGCAAAGCCGCCGACCAGCGAGCGGATCGCGCCGTTTTGCGGGTCGAGGGACACCAGTGCACCCTGGGCTTGGGGAATCTGGCTGAATTTTAATGAATTGTCCGGCTGGCGCTGAACGCGAATCAGGTCGCCGACCTGAGCCACGTCCGATGGCTGCTTCGGATTGGCGCCCATGCTGTTGGTGTTCAGGAACGGGCGAGCCCATTTCATGGTGTCCCAGCCCACATGCTCGCTGCCAGTGCGGGTCAGGACCTGCAGGCCGTTCTTGTCGACCTGGGTGACGATGGCCGGCTCAAGACTGCTGATGGTGCGCTGCTTGGTCAGTTCGGTCGCCCACGCCTCGCGGGTCTTGCCCGGCAGGCGCGACTCTGGCCCGCGATAGCCGTGACGCTGGTCGTAAGTCATCAGGCCTTCGTGGAGGGCGGTATTGGCCATCTCCTGAAGGTTGCTCGGCACCGTGGTGGTGACGCGGAAACCTTCGGTGTAGGCGTCGCTGCCATAGCGACCGACCATCTCGGCTCGGGCCATTTCGGCGATGTACGGGGCGTTCACTTCCGGCGTCGGCACGTGGTAGCTGGCGTTCAGCGGCTCGTTGATTGCGGCGGTGTAGTCGGCTTCGGTGATTTTGCCGAGTTTGTACATGCGTCCAAGGATCCAGTCGCGGCGCTCCTTGCTGCGTGCCGGGTTAGCGAGCGGGTTGAAGCGCGACGGGGCCTTTGGCAGGCCGGCAATCATCGCCATCTGCGCCAGGCTGACGTCACGAATCGACTTGCCATAGTAAACCTGTGCTGCCGCCTCGATGCCGTAGGCACGGTTGCCCAGATAGATCTTGTTGACGTACAGCTCAAGGATTTCGTCCTTGGTCAGCTGTCGTTCGATCTGCAGTGCCAGGAGGATTTCGGTGGTTTTGCGCGAGAAGCTGCGTTCGCTGGTCAGGAAGAAGTTCTTGGCCACCTGCATGGTGATCGTGCTGCCGCCGGACTGGATATGCCCGCTTTTGACCAGTTGGGTGGCGGCGCGCATCAGGCTGCTGGGGTCGACGCCATAGTGATTGGCGAAGTTATCGTCTTCAGCACTTAGTAACGCATTGATGAAATTGGGGGGAATGTCGGCGAAACGGATAGGAGTACGGCGCATTTCGCCAAATTCTGCGATCAACTTGTTGTCGCTGCTGTAGACCCGCAACGGAATCTGCAACTGGATGCTTCTCAGTGCCTCCACGGACGGTAATCCGGGGCTAAGGTAAAGAAACGCCCCGCTCAGACCCAGAAGCAGTCCGCAGAAAACCGCGACGATGGACCAACCGAGAAATTTCAGCAGACGAATCAAGGCTTTTGGATATCCAGGGTAAAAATTGAATGAGGCATCAGGGTTCAGGTTAAAGGCGAACGACCCGCGCTTGAGAAAAAGCGGAAAAAAACGCTGGGCATTATAAGCATTTTTCCGTCGCAGGCGTCATTGGCGGCTGCTGTCAAGACGGGTGGAGGGAACGCAACACACATTACAGAGTCCGTAACTCACGGATAGTCATAGGGAATTGATAGTGCCAGGACTCTTCAATAAAAAAGCCAATACGCTTTTAGGTATCGACATTAGCTCCACCTCGGTGAAACTCCTGGAGTTGAGCCGCCAGGGCGACCGCTACAGGGTTGAGGCCTACGCGGTCGAGCCGCTGCCCGCCAGCGCCGTTATCGAAAAAAATATCGTCGAGCTCGAAGGTGTGGGCCAGGCCCTCTCTCGGGTGCTGATCAAGGCCAGGACCAGCCTCAAGAACGTTGCCGTTGCCGTGGCCGGATCAGCCGTGATCACCAAGACCATCGAGATGGATGCCGGCCTTTCTGACGACGAGATGGAAAGCCAGCTGAAGGTCGAAGCCGATCAATACATCCCTTATCCGCTGGATGAAGTCGCCATCGATTTCGAAGTCCAGGGCGAGTCGGCGCGCAATCCCGAGCGGGTCAATGTGTTGCTCGCGGCCTGTCGCAAGGAAAATGTCGAGGTTCGTGAAGCGGCCCTGGCCCTGGCCGGCCTGACGGCTCGTGTGGTCGATGTGGAAGCCTATGCCCTGGAGCGATCCTTTGGCTTGCTGGCGAATCAGTTGGCGGTCTCCCGGGAGCGATTGGTGGCAGTGGTCGACATCGGTGCGACCATGACCACCCTGAGCGTGCTGCTGGGCGGGCGGATCATCTACACCCGTGAACAATTGTTCGGCGGTCGCCAATTGACCGAGGAGATTCAGCGTCGATACGGCCTGACCCTCGAGCAGGCGGGGCTGTCGAAGAAGCAGGGCGGTTTGCCTGCCGATTACACCAGCGAAGTGTTGCAGCCGTTTCGCGAGGCGCTGGTTCATCAGGTCTCGCGTTCGTTGCAGTTTTTCTTTGCCTCGGGTCAGTACCACTCGGTCGATCACATTTTGCTGGCAGGCGGCACGGCCTCTGTCCCCGGGCTGGATCGGTTGATCGAACAGCAGTTGGGTACGCCGACGCAGGTGGCCAATCCGTTTTCCGAAATGACCCTGAGTCACAAGGTCAACGCCGCGGCGCTGACCAGCGATGCGCCGGCCCTGATGATCGCCTGCGGTCTCGCCCTCAGGAGTTTCGACTGATGGCGCGGATCAATCTTCTACCCTGGCGCGAAGAGCTGCGCGAGCAGCGTCGCAAGCGCTATTTGCTGATTCTGCTCGGTGTACTGCTGGGTGCGGCGGGCGCGGTGCTGATCGCCAATCAGGCGATCGATAATGCATTAGCCCGGCAGGTTGCGCGTAACGATTACATCGGCAAGCAGATCGCCGTCGTCGACGAGCGGATCAAGCAGATCAGCGATCTCAAGGCTCGTCGCCAGCAATTGGTCGAGCGCATGCGCATCATCCAGGACTTGCAAGGCAATCGACCGATCAGCGGGCGAATTTTTGACCAGTTGGCACGGACCCTGCCCGATGGGGTGTATTTCACGGAAGTGAAAATGGCCGGCAAGACCTTATCCATTACCGGTGCGGCAGAATCCAATAATCGTGTTTCCGACCTGATGCGCAATCTGGAAGCATCGGACTGGTTCGATGCGCCCAGCCTGACGGAAGTCAAGGCAACCACCGCCGGCCAGCTGGACCAGGCCAACGTCTTTCAGTTGACCGTTCGTCAGGCTCAGCCTGCCGCCGTGGAGGACGGAAAATGAGCCTGTCCGCATGGATCGAAGGACTGCGCGGGATCGACATCAACGAGCTGGACACCCACAACATCGGTTCATGGCCGCCTGCGATCAAGGTGTTGGTGGGCGCATTGGTCATGCTGCTGGTGCTGGCGCTCGGTTACAGCTTTTCCACGAGCGAGCTTGAGAGCCAGCTACAGCTCAAGCGCGAGGAAGAGTCGCCCCTCAAGGAACAGTTCGCCACCAAGGCGCATATGGCGGCGAATCTGGAGCTTTACTCCCAGCAGATGAGGGAGATGGAAAACTCCTTTGGCGTGCTGTTGCGGCAACTGCCCAGTGATACCGAAGTGCCTGGCCTGCTGGAAGACATCACCCGAACCGGCCTGGGCAGCGGCCTGGAGTTTGAGGAAATCAAGCTGTTGCCCGAGGTTGCCCAGCCGTTCTACATCGAGCTGCCGATCCAGATTACCGTCACCGGCACCTATCACGACCTGGCCACTTTCGTCAGTGGCGTGGCCGGACTGCCGCGCATTGTCACCCTGCATGATTTCGACCTGGCGCCGGTCAATCCCGACGGCGGACCCAAATTGCGCATGAGCATCCTGGCCAGGACCTATCGCTACAACGACAAGGGGCTGCATCCATGAGCCCGATTCGTGTTGTTTTCACGGTCGTGGCGTTGGCTGTCCTTGCGGGATGTGGTGGCAGTGATGACTTCAGTGATCTGGACGCCTACATGAACGAAATGCGCCTGCGTGCGCCGGGCAGGATTGAACCAACGCCGACATTCCGGTCTTACCCGACATTCACCTACAACGCCGCCAACCTGCGCAGTCCGTTTTCGCAGCAGGTCAGGGTTGACCTGGCGGGTCAGAAGCACGGCTCGCGCAACGTCAAACCCGATCCCTCACGGGTCAAGCAGTACCTCGAAGGTTTCAACATCGAGCAGTTTGAAATGGTCGGCACGATCTCCAATGCATCGGGCTCCTTTGCGCTGTTGCGCGGGGTAGGCGGGGTGCATCGGCTGAAAGTCGGAGATTACCTGGGGCGCAACGACGGACGGATCGTCGCCATCAATGCCTCGCAAGTCGATGTGATCGAAATTGTCCCTGATGGCGAAGGTGCCTGGCTGGAGCGACCGCGGACCATCCCCTTGAAAGAACACTCATAGTGGAACCCGAAAAATGAACAGGATTTTCTCCACCCTCGGAATGTCGCTATGGATAGCGCTGCTGTCGCCGATGGTACTAGCGGCCAACCTCAAGGCGCTGGATGTCGCCGCGCTACCTGGGGACCGCGTCGAGTTGAAGCTGGCGTTCGATGAGCAACCACCGACGCCTCATGGGTACACGACGGAGTCCCCTGCGCGGATCGCGCTGGATCTGCCCGGTGTCGTCAATCAACTGGCGAGCAAGACTCGCGACCTCGGTAACGGCAATGCCCGAAGTGCGACAGTGGTCGAAGCCGAGGGGCGCACGCGGCTGATCATCAATCTGACCCAGTTGAGCCCCTACGACACGCGTGTCGAAGGCAACAACCTGTTTGTGGTGGTGGGACAAGGCGCGAAAACCACGGTATCCAGGCCATCCACCGCCGTTGTGCCGACCCCCGCTCGCGCGCCTGCGCCAACCGCGAAGGCCATTCGGGCGGTGGATTTTCAGCGTGGCACGCAGGGCGAAGGCAATGTTGTGATCGACTTGTCGGATCCGTCCATCGCGCCAGACATTCAGGAGCGCGAGGGCAAGATCGTCCTGAATTTCGCCAAAACCCGATTGCCCGAGCCGCTGCGCGTGCGCCTGGATGTCAAGGATTTCGCCACGCCGGTGCAGTTCGTCAATGCCAATGCCACGGGTGACAGGACCACGATCACGATCGAACCCAGCGGTGCCTTCGATTACTCCACTTATCAGACCGACAACAAACTGACCGTCAGTATCCGTCCGATGACTGTCGACGACCTGCAGAAACGTAACGCCGAGCGCTATGCCTACAGGGGTGAAAAGCTCTCGCTGAATTTCCAGGACATCGATGTGCGTTCGGTGCTGCAACTGATCGCCGATTTCACCAATCTCAATCTGGTGGCCAGTGACACAGTCCAGGGTGGAATCACGTTGCGACTGCAAAATGTGCCGTGGGATCAGGCGTTGGACCTGGTGTTGAAAACCAAGGGGCTGGACAAGCGCAAGGTTGGTAACGTCCTGCTGGTGGCCCCTGCCGATGAAATCGCCGCCCGCGAACGCCAGGAACTGGAGTCGCAGAAGCAGATCGCCGACCTGGCGCCGTTGCGACGGGAGTTGTTGCAGGTCAATTACGCCAAGGCGGCTGATATCGCCAAACTGTTCCAGTCGGTGACCAGCGCCGAGGCGAAAGTCGACGAACGGGGTTCGATCACCGTTGATGAGCGTACTAACAACATCATTGCCTACCAGACCCAGGACCGGCTCGACGAATTGCGGCGAATCGTGGCGCAACTGGATATCCCGGTGCGCCAGGTGATGATCGAGGCGCGGATTGTCGAAGCCAACGTCGATTACGACAAGAGCCTTGGCGTGCGCTGGGGCGGTTCGATCCAGAACAAGGGCAACTGGAACACCTCGGGCGTCAGCAACGGCGCCAACGGGTCGTCGACCATCGGCACGCCGGGAAGCACCAGTACCAATGCGCCGTTCGTCGACCTGGGCGCTGCGGGCAACACTTCAGGGATCGGCATCGCGTTCATCACCGATAACGTCTTGCTGGACCTGGAGCTGACTGCCATGGAGAAAACCGGCAACGGCGAAATCGTCTCGCAACCCAAGGTGGTCACCTCCGACAAGGAAACCGCGAAAATCCTCAAGGGCACGGAAATTCCCTATCAGGAAGCCAGCTCCAGTGGCGCTACCTCGGTGTCGTTCAAGGAGGCTTCGCTGTCGCTGGAGGTGACGCCGCAGATCACCCCGGACAACCGGATCATCATGGAGGTCAAGGTCACCAAGGACGAACCGGACTACCTCAACAAGGTGCAGGATGTGCCGCCCATCAAGAAAAATGAGGTCAACGCCAAGGTCCTGGTCAACGATGGCGAGACCATCGTAATCGGTGGTGTTTTCTCAAATACTCAAAGCAAGGTTGTAGATAAGGTGCCATTTCTTGGCGATGTGCCGTATCTTGGCCGCCTTTTCCGGCGTGACGTGGTTTCGGAGAAAAAATCCGAGCTGTTGGTGTTTCTCACTCCGCGTATCATGAATAACCAGGCGATTGCTGTGAGTCGTTGATTCTGTGCGAAATTTGATTCTTGTAGGACCGATGGGGGCTGGAAAAAGCACCATCGGCCGGTTGCTGGCCAAAGAGCTGCGCTTGCCATTCAAAGATTCCGATAAGGAAATTGAATTACGCACGGGCGCCAATATCCCATGGATCTTCGACAAGGAAGGCGAACCGGGCTTTCGTGATCGCGAGCAGGCAATGATTGCCGAGCTGTGCGATTACGATGGCGTGGTACTGGCGACCGGTGGTGGTGCTGTCATGCGCGAAGCCAATCGTCGGGCACTGCATGCCGGTGGGCGGGTGGTCTATCTGCATGCCTCTGTCGAGCAGCAGGTTGGCCGTACGTCCCGCGACCGCAACCGGCCCTTGTTGCGCACTGCCGATCCGGCCAAGACCCTTCGGGATCTGCTGGCGATCCGTGATCCGCTGTATCGGGAAATCGCCGATCTGGTGGTGGAAACCGATGAGCGGCCGCCGCGTATGGTCGTGCTCGATATTCTCGAACGCTTGCAGCAGCTGCCTCCCCGTTAATGCACAGCGCGAAATGCGCTATCCTCGGCGTCCTGCCACGACTGCTCAAGGTTGTGGCGAACGGCTAAGGAACGGCGTCACACCAGCAGAGGCCGTGGACATTCGTTAACTTTAGGCAGGATGCCTGATTCCATCTTCACTGTGGGGACACATGCAGACACTCAAGGTCGATCTAGGCGAGCGCAGCTACCCGATTCATATTGGCGAAGGTTTGTTGGATCAGCCTGAGCTGCTGGCTCCGCATATTCGCGGACGGCAAGTGGCGATTATTTCCAACGAAACCGTAGCGCCGCTCTATCTCGAACGTCTGACCCGCAGCCTCGCGCAGTTCTCGGTGATTTCCGTGGTACTGCCCGACGGCGAAGCCTTCAAGACCTGGGAAACCCTGCAACTGATTTTCGATGGTTTGCTGACCGCACGGCATGACCGCCGCACCACAGTGATCGCCCTCGGTGGCGGCGTCATTGGTGACATGGCTGGTTTTGCGGCGGCCTGCTACCAGCGCGGCGTCGATTTCATTCAGGTCCCGACCACCTTGCTGTCGCAAGTCGACTCGTCGGTGGGTGGCAAGACCGGCATCAACCATCCCCTGGGCAAGAACATGGTCGGCGCCTTCTATCAGCCGAACGTGGTGCTGATCGATACGGCTTCCCTCAAGACCCTGCCTCCCCGTGAGCTGTCCGCCGGCCTGGCGGAAGTCATCAAGTACGGGCTGATCTGCGACGAGCCGTTCCTGACCTGGCTCGAAGACAATGTCGATCGCCTGCGCAATCTCGATCAGCAAGCCCTGACCTATGCCATCGAGCGCTCTTGCGCGGCCAAGGCAGCGGTGGTCGGGGCCGACGAAAAAGAGACCGGCGTGCGTGCCACGCTCAATCTGGGTCATACCTTTGGTCACGCCATCGAAACCCATATGGGCTACGGTGTCTGGCTGCACGGCGAAGCGGTGGCTGCTGGCACCGTGATGGCGCTGGAAATGTCTGCGCGCCTGGGCTGGATCAGTGAACAGGACCGCGACCGCGGCATTCGCCTGTTCCAGCGCGCCGGTCTGCCGGTTATCCCGCCTGAAGAGATGACCGAAGCCGATTTCCTCGAACATATGGCAATTGATAAAAAAGTGATCGACGGTCGTTTGCGCCTGGTGCTGCTGCGCCGGATGGGTGAAGCGGTGGTGACCGACGATTATCCGAAAGAGGTTCTACAGGCCACGCTGGGAGCGGATTACCGCGCTCTGGCTCAGCTTAAAGGTTAATAAGAACACGATGACTAGTTTGCATGCCGACGAGGCTTTCCTCGGCCATTACCAGTTGAACCATGACCCTTTTGCTCCACGGGTGCCTGGCTTCAAGTTTTTCCCGGCCCAGCGCAAACCGGTGCTGGGACAGTTGCATCACCTGGCGCGCTACAGCCAGTTGCTGCTGGTGGTCACGGGGCCGCAGGGCAGTGGCAAGACCCTCCTGCGCCAGGCCCTGGTGGCCAGCACCAACAAGCAGTCGGTGCAGAGCGTGGTGGTTTCCGCCCGTGGCGCTGGCGATTCGGCTGGCGTACTGCGCCAGGTCGCCCAGGCGCTGGACATTGCCCAGGCCGAGATCGGCGCCATTCTGGATCAGGTGGTGCAGCTTGCTCTCACGGGACAGGAAGTCTATCTGCTGGTGGACGATGCCGAGCAACTCGACGAGTCCGCGCTTGAAGCCTTGATGGCGCTGGCCGCCGGTGCACCGGAAGGTCGCCCGCATGTATTCCTGTTTGGCGAGTCGTCGCTGATTGCTCAGCTTGAGGCTTTGCATCTCGAGGAAGAGCGCTTCCACGTTATCGAACTACAGCCTTACACCGAAGAAGAAACCCGCGAATATCTAGACCAGCGGCTTGAAGGTGCAGGTCGGGGTATCGAACTTTTCACCGCGGATCAGATCTCTGATATTCACGAAAGCTCCGAGGGTTGGCCTGGAAACATCAATCAGGTGGCCCGCGATGCGATGATCGAAGCCATGATTGCCAGCCGCTCAGCGGTCAAGCGTCCAAGTATGGGGTTCAATATGCCGAAGAAACACGTATTGGCGATTTCCGCCGTCGTTGTGGTCGCGGTAGCCGCCGCCTGGTTGATGCCGGGTCGCAGCAAGGCACCGACCACGGGTGCACCGGCCAACGAACAGGCACAGCTGCCGCTTGGCCAGGGCCAGCCACAAAGTGGCGGTGCTCCGGCGGTCGAATTCGCGGGTAACACCCAGCCTATGCCATTGCCGTTGGTCGGTAATTCGCAACCGGTCATGCGTGGCCCGCTCGCCGAAGCCGCCGGTGGCATTACCGAGGGTGACGATGGCGTACCGGTGGAAGGTTCCACCGCGACACCGCCGACCGTGACCACGATTGCGCCGCCTGCGGGTGTCCCGGCGGGCCCGGCGCCAACACCAACGCCAGCAGCCAAGCCGACACCTGCGCCGACTCAGGTTGCTACCGCCAAACCGGCACCGGTTCCGGCTCCAGCAGCAACGCCTGCCGCCAAGCCAGCTCCAGCCGCAGCGCCAGCCAAACCAGCTGTTGCCGCGGCTGCCAAGCCCGCCGAGAAGCCGGCCGCCGCAGCCAAAGCCGCTGGTGGTACCTGGTACGCCGGTCAGGCTCCAGGGAACTATGTGGTGCAAATCCTCGGTACCAGCTCCGAGGCGACCGCGCAAAGCTTCATCAAGGAGCAGGGCGGCGAGTACCGTTATTTCAAGAAAGTCCTCAACGGCAAACCGCTTTACGTCATCACCTACGGTAACTTCGCCAACCGCGATGCAGCCGTAACTGCCATCAAGGCCTTGCCAGCGAAGGTTCAGGCTGGTAAACCTTGGCCTCGCACTGTCGCCAGCGTCCAACAGGAACTGGCAACAACTCGCTGAAGATTCGGCGGCCTTACCCAGGCCGCCTCTCCCGGCACCTCAAAATTTCTGCAAGGCATGCCGCCCTCAAGGCCGCGTGCCTTGTGGTGTCTGCGTCACAGTAGTCTTTGAGTCGTTGCGGTCAAAATTAAAAAAGTTTTGACTAGCACAGCAGATCGCTTTAAACCTTTCACAAATGCGACATAGATTTGCGACATTTCGTCGTCAAATTTGTGAGGCCAAGTGTCGGTGTGTACAATGACCTCCCTTTTGCCCCCGCAAAGCTGGCGTACGTTCGGCGCGGATGGCAAGTGGTTGAATTGAAAAGAAATTTGCCTCGATAAGAGGCAGCCTGGTGAGAAAGTGTCTATGAAAGCAGGTCTGTACCAACCAGATGAATTCAAGGATAACTGCGGTTTCGGCCTGATAGCGCATATGCAGGGCGAGCCC
Source organism: Pseudomonas sp. C2B4 (assembly GCF_013359695.1). Lineage (GTDB taxonomy): Bacteria > Pseudomonadota > Gammaproteobacteria > Pseudomonadales > Pseudomonadaceae > Aquipseudomonas. The sequence continues at coordinate 7,267 of NZ_JABFMU010000025.1, read as the reverse complement.
AGTCATACCCTTTTGCAAACGGCCATCGAGGCCCTGACCTGCATGACCCACCGCGGTGGGATTAATGCCGACGGCAAGACCGGTGACGGTTGCGGTCTGCTGATTCAAAAGCCGGACGTGTTCCTGCGAGCCATCGCCCAGGAAACCTTCGGCGTCGAACTGCCCAAGCAATACGCCGTGGGCATGGTTTTCTTCAACCAGGACCCGGTCAAAGCCGAAGCCGCTCGCGAGAACATGAACCGCGAGATCCTGGCCGCCGGCCTGCAGTTGGTCGGCTGGCGCAAAGTGCCGATCGACACCAGTGTCCTCGGCCGCCTGGCCCTTGAGCGCCTGCCGCAGATCGAACAAGTGTTCATCGGTGGTGAAGGCCTGAGCGATCAGGACATGGCCGTCAAGCTGTTCACCTCTCGTCGTCGCTCGTCCGTGTCCAACGCCGCCGACACCGACCACTACGTGTGCAGCTTTTCCCACAAGACCATCATTTACAAAGGCCTGATGATGCCGGCGGACTTGACCGCCTTCTATCCGGACCTGAGCGATGAGCGCCTGCAAACCTCGATTTGCGTGTTCCACCAGCGCTTCTCCACCAACACCCTGCCGAAATGGCCGCTGGCCCAACCGTTCCGCTTCCTGGCGCACAACGGCGAGATCAACACCATCACCGGTAACCGCAACTGGGCTGTTGCCCGTCGCACCAAGTTCACCAACGACTTGATGGACCTGGAAGAACTCGGCCCTCTGGTCAACCGTGTCGGTTCCGACTCCTCCAGCATGGACAACATGCTCGAGCTGATGGTCACCGGCGGTATCGACCTGTTCCGTGGCGTGCGGATGATCATTCCGCCAGCGTGGCAGAACGTCGAAACCATGGACCCGGACCTGCGTGCGTTCTACGAGTACAACTCGATGCACATGGAACCGTGGGACGGCCCGGCCGGCGTGGTAATGACCGACGGTCGCTACGCGGTGTGCCTGCTCGACCGTAACGGTCTGCGTCCGGCGCGCTGGGTCACCACCAAGAACGGTTTCATCACCCTGGCGTCGGAAATTGGCGTCTGGAATTACCAGCCTGAAGACGTGATCGCCAAAGGTCGCGTTGGCCCGGGCCAGATCTTTGCCGTGGACACCGAAACCGGTCAGATCCTCGACACCGACGCGATCGACAACCGTTTGAAGTCCCGTCATCCGTACAAGCAATGGCTGCGCAAGAATGCCCTGCGCATCCAGGCGACCATGGAAGACAACGACCACGGTTCGGCGTTCTACGACGTCGATCAGCTCAAGCAATACATGAAGATGTACCAGGTCACGTTCGAAGAGCGCGACCAGGTGCTGCGTCCGCTCGGCGAGCAAGGCTACGAAGCCGTGGGCTCGATGGGTGACGATACGCCGATGGCCGTGCTGTCCCAGCGCGTGCGCACGCCGTACGACTATTTCCGCCAGCAGTTCGCGCAAGTCACCAACCCGCCGATCGACCCGCTGCGCGAAGCCATCGTCATGTCGCTGGAAATCTGCCTCGGTGCCGAGCGCAACATCTTCCAGGAATCGCCGGAACACGCCTCGCGTGTGATCCTCAGCTCGCCGGTCATTTCCCCGGCCAAGTGGCGCTCGCTGATGAACCTCGATCGTCCGGGCTTCGAGCGCGCGATCATCGACCTCAACTACGACGAAAGCGTCGGCCTCGAAGCGGCGATCCGCAACGTTGCCGATCAGGCTGAAGAAGCCGTGCGCGCCGGTCGTACCCAGGTTGTGCTGAGTGACCGTCACATCGCGCCGGGCAAGTTGCCGATCCACGCTTCCCTGGCCACCGGCGCGGTACACCACCGCCTGACCGAAAAAGGCCTGCGTTGCGACTCCAACATCCTGGTGGAAACCGCGACCGCTCGCGATCCGCATCACTTCGCGGTGCTGATCGGTTTCGGCGCCTCTGCCGTTTATCCGTTCCTCGCTTATGAAGTGCTGGGCGACCTGATCCGTACCGGTGAAGTGCTGGGCGACCTCTATGAGGTGTTCAAGAACTACCGTAAAGGCATCACCAAGGGCCTGCTCAAGATCCTGTCGAAGATGGGTATCTCGACTATCACTTCGTACCGCGGTGCGCAGTTGTTCGAGGCCATCGGTCTGTCCGAGGAAGTCTGCAACCTGAGCTTCAAGGGCGTGCCGAGCCGCATCAAGGGTGCGCGTTTCGTCGACATCGAAGCCGAGCAGAAAGCCCTGGCCACCGAAGCCTGGAGCCCGCGCAAGCCGATCCAGCAAGGCGGCCTGCTGAAGTTCGTCCACGGTGGCGAGTACCACGCCTACAACCCGGACGTGGTCAACACCCTGCAAGCGGCTGTGCAGCAGGGCGACTACAGCAAGTTCAAGGAATACACGTCGCTGGTGGACAACCGTCCGGTGTCGATGATCCGCGACCTGCTGAAAGTCAAAACCCTCGACACTCCATTGGATATGAGCGAAGTCGAGCCGCTGGAATCGGTGCTCAAGCGCTTCGATTCCGCCGGTATCTCGCTGGGCGCCCTGTCGCCGGAAGCTCACGAAGCCCTGGCCGAAGCCATGAACCGCCTCGGTGCGCGTTCCAACTCCGGCGAAGGCGGTGAAGACCCGGCGCGCTACGGCACCATCAAGAGCTCGAAAATCAAGCAGGTTGCCACTGGCCGCTTCGGTGTAACCCCGGAATACCTGGTCAACGCCGAAGTGCTGCAGATCAAGGTCGCCCAGGGCGCCAAGCCTGGCGAAGGCGGTCAACTGCCAGGCGGCAAGGTCAACGGTCTGATCGCCAAGCTGCGTTACGCAGTACCGGGCGTGACCCTGATTTCGCCACCGCCGCACCACGACATCTACTCGATCGAAGACTTGTCGCAGCTGATTTTCGACCTGAAGCAAGTCAACCCGCAGGCGCTGGTCTCGGTGAAACTGGTCGCAGAAGCGGGCGTTGGTACCATCGCCGCCGGTGTGGCCAAGGCCTATGCGGACCTGATCACCATTTCCGGCTACGACGGCGGTACCGGTGCATCGCCGCTGACCTCGATCAAATACGCGGGCGCACCGTGGGAACTCGGCCTGGCCGAAACCCACCAGACTCTGCGTGGCAACGACCTGCGCGGCAAGGTTCGGGTACAGACCGACGGCGGCTTGAAAACCGGTCTCGACGTGATCAAGGCTGCGATCCTCGGCGCTGAAAGCTTCGGTTTCGGCACCGCGCCAATGATCGCCCTGGGTTGCAAATACCTGCGTATCTGCCACCTGAACAACTGCGCCACCGGCGTCGCGACTCAGAACGAGAAGCTGCGCAAGGATCACTACATCGGTACCGTCGACATGGTGGTGAACTTCTTCACCTACGTCGCCGAAGAAACCCGTGAGTGGCTGGCCAAGCTGGGCGTGCGCTCCCTCGAAGAGCTGATCGGCCGTACCGATCTGCTGGAAGTCATCGAAGGGCAGACCGCCAAGCAGCATCACCTGGACCTGACCCCGTTGCTGGGCAGTGATCACGTGCCGGCGGACAAGCCGCAGTTCTGTGGTGTGGACCGCAACCCGCCGTTCGACAAGGGCCTGCTGGCCGAGAAAATGGTCGACATGGCCACCTCGGCGATCAATGACCTGAGCGGCGCCGAATTCGCCCTGGATATCTGCAACTGCGACCGTTCCATCGGCGCGCGGATCTCCGGCGAAATCGCCCGTAAGCACGGCAACCAGGGCATGGCCAACGCGCCGATCACCTTCCGCTTCAAGGGCACCGCTGGCCAGAGCTTCGGCGTGTGGAACGCCGGTGGCCTGAACATGTACCTGGAAGGCGACGCCAACGACTACGTCGGCAAAGGCATGACCGGCGGCAAGCTGGTCATCGTTCCGCCGAAGGGCAGCGTCTACAAGACTCAGGACAGTGCCATCATCGGCAACACCTGCCTGTATGGCGCCACGGGCGGCAAGCTGTTCGCCGCTGGCACCGCGGGTGAGCGTTTCGCCGTGCGTAACTCCGGTGCCCACACTGTGGTGGAAGGCACTGGCGATCACTGCTGCGAGTACATGACCGGTGGTTTCGTCTGCGTCCTGGGCAAGACCGGTTACAACTTCGGCTCTGGCATGACTGGCGGTTTCGCCTACGTGCTCGACCAGGACAACACCTTCGTTGACCGGGTCAACCACGAACTGGTGGAAATCCAGCGGATCAGCGGCGAGGCGATGGAAGCCTACCGTAGCCATTTGCAACGCGTGCTGAACGAGTACGTCGAGGAAACCGACAGCGAGTGGGGTCGTGAACTCGCCGAAAACCTCGATGATTACGTGCGTCGTTTCTGGCTGGTCAAGCCGAAGGCTGCCAACCTGAAATCGTTGCTTTCCAGCACCCGTGCCAACCCGCAGTGATATGCGCCTGAAGAGTTTGATGAGGTTTTAAAATGGCTGAACGTCTGAATAATGACTTCCAGTTCATCGAGGTCGGGCGCAAGGATCCGAAGAAGAAACTGTTGCGTCAACGCAAGAAAGAGTTCGTGGAAATCTACGAACCCTTCAAACCCCAGCAGTCGGCCGACCAGGCCCACCGCTGCCTGGGTTGCGGTAACCCGTACTGCGAATGGAAGTGCCCGGTGCACAACTTCATTCCCAACTGGCTGAAGCTGGTGGCCGAGGGCAACATCCTCCAGGCCGCCGAGCTGTCGCACCAGACCAACACCCTGCCGGAAGTCTGCGGCCGGGTGTGCCCGCAGGACCGTCTGTGCGAGGGTGCCTGCACCCTCAACGACGGGTTCGGCGCGGTGACCATCGGTTCGGTCGAGAAGTACATCACCGACACCGCATTCGCCATGGGCTGGCGTCCGGACATGTCCAAGGTCAAGCCGACCGGCAAGCGTGTCGCGATCATCGGTGCAGGTCCGGCGGGCCTGGGCTGTGCCGACGTGCTGGTGCGCGGTGGCGTGACCCCGGTGGTGTTCGACAAGAACCCGGAAATCGGTGGCCTGCTGACCTTCGGCATCCCCGAGTTCAAGCTGGAAAAGACCGTGTTGAGCAATCGCCGCGAAGTCTTCACCGGCATGGGCATCCAGTTCCGCCTCAACACTGAGGTGGGCAAGGACGTCACCATGGAGCAACTGCTCGAAGAATACGATGCCGTATTCATGGGCATGGGCACCTACACCTACATGAAGGGCGGTTTCGCCGGTGAAGACCTGCCGGGCGTTTACGACGCGCTGGACTTCCTGATCGCCAACGTCAACCGCAACCTGGGCTTTGAAAAGTCGCCGGAAGATTTCGTCGACATGAAAGGCAAGAAGGTCGTGGTCCTCGGTGGTGGCGATACGGCGATGGACTGCAACCGTACCTCGATCCGCCAGGGCGCCAAGTCGGTGACCTGCGCCTATCGTCGTGACGAAGCCAACATGCCCGGCTCGCGCAAAGAGGTGAAGAACGCCAAGGAAGAAGGCGTGAAATTCCTCTACAACCGCCAGCCGATTGCCATTGTTGGCGAAGACAAGGTCGAAGGCGTGAAGGTGGTCGAGACCCGTCTCGGCGAGCCGGACGCCCGTGGCCGTCGCAGCCCCGAGCCGATCCCGGGCTCCGAAGAGATCATCCCGGCCGACGCCGTGGTCATCGCCTTCGGCTTCCGCCCGAGCCCGGCGCCGTGGTTCGAGCAGTTCAGTATCCAGACCGACAGCCAGGGCCGCGTCGTGGCACCGGAACAAGGCCAGTACAAGCACCAGACCAGCAACCCGAAAATCTTCGCCGGTGGCGACATGGTGCGCGGTTCCGACCTGGTGGTGACGGCGATCTTCGAAGGCCGTAATGCGGCGGAAGGGATCCTGGATTACCTGGGCGTCTAACCAGCGACACAAAACCTTGTGGGAGCGAGCCTGCTCGCGAATGCGGTGGATGAGTCAACAGAGATGTTGAATCTGATGCCCTCTTCGCGAGCAGGCTCGCTCCCACATTGGTTTCAAGGTGTTGCTGAAATCGGTGTACCCCCCGCGACAAATTGACCCGATAGACAAAAGGTGCGGCGCTTGCCGTGCCTTTTGCGTCCGGCTCTGAGAAAATGCCCGCACTTTTTTTCCGGATGCCGACATGACTGCCCTGAAGAACGACCGTTTCCTTCGCGCCCTGCTCAAGCAACCCGTAGACGTCACCCCTGTGTGGATGATGCGTCAGGCCGGTCGCTACCTGCCGGAGTATCGCGCCAGCCGTGCCAAGGCCGGCGATTTCATGAGCCTGTGCATGAACCCGGCGTTCGCTTGCGAAGTCACGATGCAGCCCCTCGACCGCTATCCACAGCTGGATGCGGCGATCCTCTTCTCCGACATCCTCACCATTCCCGATGCCATGGGCCAAGGCCTGTACTTCGAAACCGGCGAAGGTCCGCGCTTCAAGAAAGTCGTCAGCACCCTGGCCGACATCGAAGCCCTGCCGATTCCTGACCCGCAGAAAGACCTGGGCTACGTGATGGATGCGGTCAGCACCATCCGCCGCGAACTCAATGGCCGCGTGCCGCTGATCGGCTTCTCCGGCAGCCCATGGACCCTGGCCACCTACATGGTCGAAGGCGGTTCGTCGAAAGACTTCCGCAAGACCAAGGCCATGCTCTACGACAACCCGCAAGCCATGCACCTGCTGCTGGATAAACTCGCGCAGTCGGTCACCAGCTACCTCAATGGCCAGATCATGGCCGGCGCGCAAGCCGTGCAGATCTTCGACACCTGGGGCGGCAACCTGTCGGCGGCGGCCTATCAGGAATTCTCCCTGGCCTACATGAAGAAAATCGTCAGCGGCCTGATCCGTGAGCACGAAGGTCGCAAGGTGCCGGTGATCCTGTTCACCAAGAACGGCGGCCTGTGGCTGGAAAGCATTGCCGATGCTGGCGCTGACGCGTTGGGCCTGGACTGGACCTGCGACATCGGCAACGCCCGTGAGCGCGTCGGCGGCAAAGTCGCCCTGCAAGGCAACATGGACCCGACCGTGCTCTACGCCAAGCCTGAAGCGATCCGCGCCGAAGTCGGCCGCATCCTCGCCAGCTATGGCAAGGGCAGTGGCCACGTGTTCAACCTGGGTCACGGCATCACGCCGGAAGTCGATCCGGAACATGCAGGTGCTTTCTTGCGCGCGGTGCATGAGTTGTCGGCGCAGTATCACGAGTGATCACTGCCCCATAAAAAACGCCCGGCAAATGCCGGGCGTTTTTGTATGAGGAGTACACAGTCATTTGTGGGAGCGGGCTTGCTCGCGAAGAGGGAGTGTCAGGCGACAGAGTTTTTGTGAGGGCCACCGCAATAGCGAGCAA
>NZ_JABFMU010000024.1 GCF_013359695.1 Pseudomonas sp. C2B4 | reverse complement strand
GAGATGATCTGTTCGACACACATTCAGTGTGGGAGCGAGCCTGCTCGCGAAGAGGTCATCACATCCAACATCAATGCTGACTGACCCACCGCTTTCGCGAGCAGGCTCGCTCCCACAGGGAATTTTTGCTGATTGGAGATGATCTGTTCGACACACATTCAGTGTGGGAGCGAGCCTGCTCGCGAAGAGGCCATCACAATCAACATCGATGGTGACTGTCCCACCGCATTCGCGAGCAGGCTCGCTCCTACAGGGATTATTGTTGTTTCCGGGTTTCCTGGACGGTCACGGTGGCCGTTGTCCCGGCACGCAGTTTGTCTTTGCCGTCATAGTCGGCATCGATCTTTATCCGCACCGGCACCCGCTGCGCCAGTTTGACCCAGGTGTAACTGGGATTGATGTTGGCCAGCAATCGGCCGCCGGGGAGGTTTTCGCGGTCGGCGATGGCAAAGGCGATGCTTTGCACGGTGCCGCCAAAGCGTTCGCCGCTCATCAATTCGATATCGACCCGGTCACCCTCCCCGATTCGCGGCAGTTTGGTTTCTTCGAAGTAGCCACTGACATAGAACGAATCGCTGTCCACCAACGCCACCAACGGGCCACCCGCCGTGGCGTAATCGCCCTGCCGGGTCAGCAGGTTGGTGACGTAGCCGCTGACCGGCGATTCGACCCGGGTGCGCTCCAGGTCGTGCTCGGCCTCGGCCAGTGCGGCGATGGCCAGTTGCACGTTAGCCTGGGCAAACCCCAGGTTGGCCTGGTTGCGCAGCAAGTCGGCCTGGGCCACCGATACATCGGTGCTGGATTTCTCCCACTCTTCACCGGAGATCGCCGAGCGCTCCTTGAGGGTCCGGCGGCGGCGTTCCTCACTCTGACGCTGACGAAGCAGCGCCTGGCTGGCGACGATGGTGGCTTCCGATTGTCCCAGCGCGGCCTTCGCCACCTCCACCGAACGCTTGGCATGACCCACTGCCAGGGCATACCGCGAGGGGTCGATTTCCAGCAGCAACTGGCCCTTCTCCACGTGCTGGTTATCCTGCACGCCGAGGTTGACGATGCGTCCCCCGACATCCGCAGACAAGGTCACCACATCGGCACGCACCCGTGCGTCCCGGGTCCAGGGCGCGCGGGTGTAATGCTCCCAGGCAAACCAGCCGAGCACGAAGGCCAACACGACCACCGCCAGGGTAGTGAGATGGGCAAGGATCTTCTTCAAGGCATCAGGCTCCCATCACCAGAATCAACGTCGCGCACACGCAGGCGTACAACGCGCCTTCAAACAAGGCTTCATGCCAGACGAACTGCAACACGCCAAGGCGCCGCAGGATCCAGTCCAGCACCAGGAAAATCGGCAACCCCAGCAACAGCGCCTGGGCAATCGGCGGCAGGTAGACCCCGCCTATTTCCAGATCAATGGGCAAGGCTCGGTACTCCGTGCTGCGTAATGGCGGGTTCGAAGTGGCGACGGTGGCGCTCCAGGAACGACACCACGATCAACAAGGCCACGCGCATGCGAAACACCGACCACAGGTGTTCATGGACGCTGGAGTGCAATGCATCCAGTTCGTCGCCCAAGGCGTGCAGGCTGTCGAGCACGGGGTCCACTTCACTGTCGGGCCGCCCGGCGATCAGCCGCCCGGTCTGGCGAACCGTGTCGAACAGCCGGGTTTGGGTCTGCGTACTCAGCAACGGATTGTTCTGCCCCTGCTGCCTGAGCTGGTTCAAGGCGATGCCCAGCGCCAGGCAGCCAAGGCTGACCTCAAACAGGTCGCGCGCCCGTTTGTCCTGGATCGCGGGCAACAGCCCCAGCATCATGGTCAGGCGGTCGACCATGCGGCTCTCGAAGGCAAACTGGTTTTCATCGGTGGCCGGCACTTTCAGCAAGGCATGGACCTGCTCGCAATTTTCCTGATGCAACCGGCGAATGCGCAGTACGGGCCGGAATGGGAAGATCAAGGCATACACACTTAGCGCCAGCGCAGCCGCGCAGGTGTAGGCCCCGGCGAACTCGAACCACTGAATCGCGGTGTTCTGCCCCAACCCGGTGTTTTGCGGCCCCAGCAAAAGAAACGTCGACAGCCCCAGGCCAATCCCCGTGCCAGTGGTGGGTGGACTGGACAACCCCACCGCGACGCAATACAGCAAGGGCGCCAGCAACAACGCCAACAACTCGAAACTGCTGATCATCGGCACCAGCCCAAACTGCAGCACCGCCGACACCACCAACGCCAGCCCCAAGCCCCGGGCATAGCTTTGGGCCGCCAGCAGCGGTCGGGGAAACGTCGCCATCAGCGAGCAGAGAATCCCCGCCACGATCATTCCGCCTCGAGCGCCGTCCCAACCGGTTTCGATCCAGATCAGGCCCGCGACCATCAGGGCGCAGTACGCGCGGATGGCGTTCATCGCCGCCAGGGTGAAATCCAGGTGCAATGGGTTGGCTTTACCGCGATACATGCTGCTGGCCTTGCGTCCGCTCTGGATCGCATCGCTCAATTCCAGAATCGTTTCCAACTGCTGGAGCATTCGCGCCTGCTCCCAACGCAATGACCATGACAGCGAGCGCAAGGTGGCTTTCAAGGGTTCGACCAATTGCTCCGAACGGTACGCCAGTGCATCGAAACGCTGCTGCAACGCCGCAAACTGGCGCCGCTGATCGCTGGACAGCGCACGCCCCTGCCGGGCCAACTCATCGAGAAAAACCAGCTCCTCGGTCAGCAACTGCTGTATTTCCGCCGGGATTTCGCCTTCCCAGCGTTCGAGCAGCAATTCGCGTTGATGGCGCAACGCGGTCAGCCGCGCCGTGAGTAACAACAGTTGGTTACCGAGCAATTGCACCAGGTCGTCGGCACTGCGCAAGCGCGGCGCGTCGTAATACAAATGCCGGCGTACCCCCTCCAATGCGCTGATCTGACCCAACAGCTGCATTTGTCGATGGTGGAAGTCCGCCTCGCTTTCCTCAGTGCGAATGACGGCGCTGGCGTGGGTTGCCAGCAGCTTGATCACCTGATCGATTCGGGTGAAGTAATCCTTGGCCACGGCTTCCGGGCGTGCGGTCAGCAGGCTGACGACACAGACACAGGCAACCGCCAGCAGCGTCTCGGTCACGCGGGTGACGGCGAGCAGAAAGGTGCCGTCCTGATCGGGCACCGCCAGCAGCCCCACCACCACCGCCGTATAGCCGCTGAGCACAAACGCCTGGGAACTGGTGTAGCGCAACAAGGTGCCACCGGCGGTACACAGCGCCAGCCACAGGCACAAGGTAATCAGGAAAGGCACCGGGGCCTGGGGGAAAATCGCCATGATCACCACGGCCACAATCGCCCCCACCGTGGTGCCGATGACCTGACCAAAACTGCGGGCCAGCGTCATGCCTGCCAGCGGCTGGCTGACGATGACCACGGCCATGATCGACCATTTGGGCTGTTCAAGATCGAAAATGAAGGCCAGGTACAGAGTCAACAGCCCGGCCGCAATGGTTCTCAAGGCAAACAGCAGCACCCCGCGACTGGGGTGGATGATGGCCTTGAAATATTGCAACAGCGCTTGCATGGGGAACGCTCTTTGGCGGTTATCCAGCAAGCGTAGTCACTGCTTCAGAGCATCGACAGGTTTCAGCGTCGACGGCCCCTGGCAGCCAATGCCTGGACACTTTTCGATAGCCGTAGCCAGCGACAAGCCGAGTCCGGGTTTGACTCACAGCCCCGCCTGACCGAAGCTGCTCACTTTGCAAAAGCTGCCAGCTTCCGGATTCTGCATGCCCCAGTCCCGCCGTTACCTGCTTATCAGCCTCTGTGTCCTGCTCGTCATAGGCCTTGCGTGGTTTTTCATGCACAGCACAACCCCAGAGGTGCCAGAGGCGATCAAACGCGGCTACAGCGAAGCGCTGGCCCGAGCCCGCGCGGGTCAACCCGGTGCGGCCCGGGTGCTTTACCAGCAGCTGGCCCGCCCGGATATTTCCCCCAAGCGACGCGTCTGGCTGCATGCCGAACTGCCCAACTACCCCAGCTCCGTGGCGCTGAAACTGGCGGATGCGGATTTGCAACATGAAGCGCCGGAAGTCCGCATCGCGGCGATCAAAAGCATCGGCGGCCTGGTGCCCAGCGGTCAGCGCAGTCTGTTGCTGGGGCCGTTGCTCGATGACAGCGATCAAAGCGTCCGGCTGGCGGCGGTCAATGCGTTGCTGGGGTTGTCGCCGGATGACCTTGGCTTGTACTTCGGGCCGCTGGAGCAAGCCATCGACACCTGGCAGCAGGAGCTCAAAAGCGCCCCGGAAAGCGCCGACAACCACTATCAGCTGGCCCGCCTGTATTTGCACAACGCCGAATTGAAAGAGGCGCAACAGGAACTCGACCAGACCTTGAGCCTGGCGCCGGACAATCTTCCAGCGCTGGTGATGCAGATCGAGGTGCTGGACCGCCAGGGCCAGAGTGACGCGGCGCGTCAACTATTGGCCAAACAACTGAAGGCCCAGCCCGATTCGGCTTACTTGCAACACGCCCTGGGGCTTTGGTTGCTGCATCACGGACAAAGCGAATTCGCCCTGCTCGGCCTGTCCAAGGCCGTGGAACTGGAGCCGGACAACAAGGATTACCGCTATGACCTGGCCACCACGCTGCACGGTGAACAGGAGCTGGAGGCGGCGCAAAAGCAGTTGCAGGAAATCGTCCAGCGCCACCCCAATGATCGCAAGGCGCGGGTGCTGCTGATCAATTACTGGAAGGAAAGCGGGCAACTGCAGAACGTGCAGATTCTGCTGGCGCAGCTTGAACAGCAGAATCCCGACGATCCGGCCCTCCAACAGGGGCTTTAACGCCAAATAGTGTTGGAGCGAGCCTGCTCGCGATGGTCGTGAACGTTGACGCGGGTTGCCTGATGCCCCGCGGCGTCCACGCATCCATCGCGAGCAGGCTCGCTCCTACAGGTCTGCAAACACATCTCGGTACAAAAGTTTGAACGCTCATCTCGACCAAAGGTCAAGTGAACAGGCGGCCCATTTCGGCCCAAAGCCCCCGCTGCCTCGTTCCCCTGATCAAGAGAGGGCATTTTTTGTCTATATCCAACGAGTTCATCAGCGCAAAAGCCGCCACCGGGATTGAAGGCCTGGATGACATCCTCGATGGCGGGCTGTCCCGTGGCCATGTGTTCCTGCTCGAAGGCGAACCGGGAACCGGCAAGACCACGGTCGCCCTTCACTTCCTTTTGGCCGGTGCCCGAGCCGGCGAACGCTGTTTGTACATCACCTTGTCCGAAACCGAGCGCGAGCTGCGTCAGGGCGCCAGATCCCACGGCTGGGAGCTTTCCGACAACGTCCATATCTTCGAACTGACACCCCCGGAAAACCTGCTCAATGCCGAGCACCAGCAGACATTGCTGTACTCGTCCGACCTTGAATTGGGCGAAGCCACCAAGCAGATCTTCGAAGTGGTCGAACGGGTCAAGCCGACGCGCGTCGTCCTCGACAGCCTGTCCGAGATCCGCTTGCTGGCGCAAAGCTCCCTGCGCTATCGCCGGCAGATCCTCGCGATCAAGCACTACTTTGTGCGTTACGACGCCACGGTCCTGCTGCTGGACGACCTGACCACCGAATCCCTCGACAAGACCGTACACAGCGTGGCCCACGGGGTGATTCGCCTGGAGGAACTGACGCCCAACTACGGCGCCGAACGACGGCGTATCCGGGTGGTGAAGTACCGGGGTCAGAAATACCGGGGCGGTTTTCATGACTTCACCATCATGGGCGATGGCGTGCATGTGTTCCCGCGCCTGGTGGCGGCCGAACACCGGGGCGCCTACCTGCGACAGCAATTGACCAGTGGCATCCCGGAAATGGACGCCTTGCTGGGCGGCGGCATCGAGACGGGGTCGAGCACCTTGATCCTCGGCCCGGCCGGCACCGGCAAATCCCTGATCTCGATGATTTTCGCCACCGCCGCCGTGGCCCGGGGTGAAAAAGCTGCCTTGTTCATTTTCGACGAAGAGCTGGGATTGCTGTTCGAGCGCATGAAACACCTGGGGATCGACCTGCAGGCGCTGCAAGACACCGGCAACCTGCTGATCGAGCAAGTGGATGCCGCCGAACTGTCCCCTGGCGAGTTTTCCCACCGGGTACGACGCTGCGTGGACGGGGGCGATATCAAGACCGTGGTGATTGACAGTATCAACGGCTATCAGGCGGCAATGCCCGAAGAAAATGCCCTGGTGCTGCACATGCACGAGTTGCTGCTGTACCTCAACCGCAAGGGGGCCGCCACGTTCATGACCGTCGCCCAACATGGATTGGTCGGCGACATGCAGGCCCCGGTGGACATTACCTACCTGGCCGATACCGTCATCCTGCTGCGTTACTTCGAAGCACTGGGCAAGGTGCGCCGGGCCATCTCGATCATCAAGAAGCGGACCGGCAGCCATGAATCGACCATACGCGAATACCGGATCGGGTCGCGGGGCATGACCATCGGTGAACCGCTGGAAGCCTTCCAGGGCGTACTGCGCGGGGTGCCCACCTATCTGGGTGCAGGCACGCCCTTGCTCTCGGATGAATATCCGTGATTGTCCAAAAAGGGACGTCCGAGCGCGCCATCATCCTCGCGCCGCTGGGCCGCGACAGTCAGATTGCGTTGATGCTGCTCAACGAAGCGGGGTTCGACGGGGTCATCAGCGGCGATCTGCGCGGACTGTGCAACGAGCTGGAACAAGGCGCAGGCTTGCTGCTGGTGTCCTGCGAAGCCTTGCTGGGCCGGGACCTTGAACCGCTGATCAAACTGATCGAACAGCAACCGGCCTGGTCCGACCTGCCGATCGTGCTGCTGACGCACCATGGCGGCCCGGAACAAAACCCGACCTCAGGTTTCGGCGCGCAACTGGGCAACGTGACGTTCCTTGAACGCCCGTTTCATCCGGTGACTTTGATCAGTCTGGTGAGCACGGCTTTGCGCGGTCGTCGACGACAGTACGAAGCCAGGGATCGGCTGATCGACTTGAGCCAAAGCGAGCTGCGCCTGCAAAACACCCTGGAAACCCTGGAGCAGCAAGTGGAAGAGCGCACCGCCCAGTTGCGCCACAACGAAGAGGTGTTGCGCCAGTCGCAGAAAATGGAAGCGGTCGGCCAACTCACCGGCGGTATCGCCCACGACTTCAACAATATGCTGACCGGCATCATCGGCAGCCTGGAGTTGTTGCGCCGGCGCCTGGCCCGAGGGCGCCTGGATGATCTGGACAGCCTGATCGACCTCGGCGTGACTTCCGCCAATCGCGCGGCGGGCCTGACGCACCGCCTGCTGGCCTTTTCCCGGCGACAGTCGCTGGACTCCAAACCTGTGGAACTCAATACCCTGGTGGTGTCCATGGGCGAATTGCTCAAACGCAGCATCGACGAACGCATTCGCCTGGACATGCAATTGAACGAGCCATTGTGGGTGGCGGAAGCCGACCCCAATCAACTGGAAAGCGCCCTGCTCAACCTGGTGATCAATGCCCGTGACGCCATGCCAGATGGCGGCGATCTGGTGGTGAAAACTTCGAACCGCTACCTGGACGCAGACTTCACCCAACCCCATAGCAATCTCGATCCCGGCGATTACGTCATGCTCAGCGTGACCGACACAGGCTGTGGCATGCCGCAAAGCACCATCAACCGCGCCTTCGATCCATTCTTCACCACCAAGCCGATCGGCCAGGGCACGGGGTTGGGTCTGTCGATGATCTACGGCTTCAGCAAGCAATCGGGCGGTCACGTTGCCATTCAAAGCCAGGTGGGCGAAGGCACGACGGTCAGTCTGTTCCTGCCCCGCTACCTGGGCGATGTACCGCAGGGCCAACCGGTGGAAAGCCTGCACCCGCCGATTGCCCGCAACGGCGAAACGGTGCTGATCGTCGAGGATGATCCGGCCGTGCGGGTATTGGTCAGCACCGTGCTGAGCGAACTGGGCTATGGCTTTGTCGAGGCCGGCGACGCGGACAGTGCGATGCCGATTCTCGATTCGGGGCAACGTATCGACCTGATGATCAGCGACGTCGGGCTCCCCGGCATGAATGGCCGGCAATTGGCGGAGATCGGCCGGCAGTACCGGCCTGACCTCAAGGTGTTGTTCATCACCGGCTACGCGGAACACGCGGCGGTGCGCGGGGGGTTCCTGGATCCGGGCATGCAGATGATCACCAAGCCGTTCACGTTCGACCTGTTGACGGCGAAGGTGCGGGAGATGATCCGGGTTTGATGCGCTCCTATGGGGTTATGGGCTAATACAAACTCAACAAACACCAGAAACCCTGTGGAAGCGGGCCTGCCCGCGATAGCGGTGTCTCAGGCAATGGAGAGGGTGAAGCTGCCGGCCTCATCGCGGGCAAGCCCGCTCCCACAGTGCCTGCGTCGCTCAACAGACATACAGTCGTTACGACAGCAAGTCCTGCATGATGTCCTGCAACACATCCAGGTCGAACGGTTTTTCCAGGATCGGCGCCTTGAGCGTGATCGGGCTGCCGGTCTCGCGGATTTCCCTGGCATAGCCGCTGATGAAAATCACCTTGAGGTCCGGTCGCAGCTTGACCGCCGGTTCGGCGATTTGCACGCCGGAGATGCCGCCAGGCAACCGGTAGTCGGTGATCAACATATCCAGGTGAGGCTTGCTGGCGAGGATCTCGAAAGCCTGCTCGCCATTTTCCGCCTGTAGCACACGATACCCCTGCCCCGACAAGTAGTCGGTCAGCACCATCAGGATAACCGGCTCGTCCTCGACGACGAGTACTACGTCTTGTGCATCTTCACTCATGGGAAGCCTTTGTTCGGTCAATTGCTGCTGATACGACCCCGGGGTCGATCAGAGGTTGCGTTTTTCGGGCTGTTTTCCTACAGCGGCAGACAAACGCGAAACAGGGCGCCTTCGCCAATCCGGCTTTCGACGGTAATGGAACCGCCATGGGCGGTCACTATCTGTTCGGAAATAAACAATCCCAGGCCCAATCCGGCGACGGCATGCTTGGCCGAAACCCGCTCGAATTGCTGGAAAATCCGTTGCTGGTTTTCTTCACTGATGCCTATTCCGTAATCACGGACGTCCACCCGTGCCTGACCGTTCTCACTGTACACCTTCACCTGAATCGGGCTCTTGGCACCGTAGCGCAAGGCGTTGGTCAGCAGGTTGGAAATCACCTGTTCTATGCGAAATTCATCCCAGTTACCGATCACCGGTTGTTCGGCTTCAAGGGAAACCGAAGCTTCGGCGGCTTCGATCTGCTGCGAAAAATTCTGCAACAAAGCGCGAACCAGCACTGACAGATCAAAGCAGGTCGGCCGGATCGACAGCTTGCCGGTGCGGATGCGCGACACATCAAGCATGTCTTCGATCAACCGGATCAGGCTTTTGATCTGCCGTTCATCGCGGTCGACCATGGCGTGCATTTTATCGAGGGTAAACGCGGCAGCATTATCCCGGGCCAGGTGCATCTTGCGCAGTTGGGTTTCGAGTATCAGGCCATTGAGCGGTGTACGCACTTCGTGGGCGACGATGGACATGAAATCATCGCGCATGCGCACCGCCTGCTCCAGCTCCAGCTGCGTGCTCTGCAGCTTCGCCAGCAATGCCTCCTGCTCGCGCCGGCTCTGCTCCAGCGCCTCGACCTGCAGTTTCATGGCCTCTCTCTGACGATACAACTCGACAAACACATTGACCTTGCTCTTGACCGCATGGATGTCCAGCGGCTTGTGCAGGAAGTCCACGGCACCGCTTTCATAGCCCTTGAACGCATAGTTCAGTTCGCGGCCGGCGGCGCTGACGAACACGATCGGGATGTTCTTGGTCTTTTCCGTGCCCCGCATCAGCTCGGCCAGTTCAAAGCCGTTCATGCCGGGCATCTGCACATCGAGAATGGCCATGGCGAATTCGTGCTGCAACAGCAGCGACAAGGCTTCGTCCGCTGATTGCGCCTTGTAGACGGTACGGTCTTCGCGCTTGATCAGCGCTTCAAGTGCCAACAGATTCTCCGGCAGATCGTCGACGATCAGCAGTTTGGCCTGGATATTACTTAGCATGCGATTCGTTCCAGCTCGACAAGCAGACGGCCGATGCCGCGGACAGGGAGAATGTGGTCGGGTTGATGAAGATCCAGCGCCGCCTGGGGCATGGTCGCGACCTGGGCCTCGTCCGGGTCCTGCACGATGGTCACGCCGCCATGGCGTTTGACCTGCGCCAGGCCATAGGCACCGTCGCGATTGGCGCCGGTCAGCAATACCGCGGCCAGGTTCGGGCCGTAGGCATCGGCAGCGGATTCGAACAGGTAGTCAATGGCGGGCCGCGAGTAATGCACGCGGTCTTCCAGGCTCAGGGAAAAGCTGCGATCGCGTTCCACCGACAAGTGATAACCGGGCGTAGCGAAATACAGGGTTCCGCCTAAAATCGGCGTTTTGTCGCCCGCTTCCACTACCGGCAAGGCAACCCGCCGAGCGAAGACGTCCACCAACTGGCTGCGGCGTTCGTTCGGCAGATGCAGCACAACGATGATCGGCAAGACGAAACCTTCGCGCAGCGGGCCAAGAATACTCAGCAGCGCTTCTACGCCACCGGCCGAGGCGCCGATCACGATCGCTTCTATGGAAGGTAAATCTGCTGCTTTGTTCATGATTTGCGGTAGATCCGTTCCTGTTTGACCAACGGCTCGAACTGATTGCCGAAGGCCGAAAAATCCGGGGTTTCCTTGCTGCCCAGCACCAGAAAACCACGGTGGCACAGCGACTCGTGAAACAAGCCGAACGCACGATCCTGAAGTCTTTTATTGAAGTAAATCAATACGTTACGACATGAAATTAATTGGGTTTCTGAAAACACGCTATCAGTGGCCAGGCTGTGATCGGCGAAGGTCACGTTCTCGCACAACGACTTGTCGAAAATCGCGTAACCATAGGCCGCCGTGTAGTAATCGGCGAACGAACGCTGGCCACCGGCCTGCTGGTAGTTAGAAGTGTAGGCGCGGACATTCTCCATGGAGAAAATCCCTTGCTTGGCTTTCTCCAGGGAGCGCGGATTGATGTCGGTGGCATAGATGATGGTGCGATCGAGCAGGCCTTCCTCGCGCAGCAAAATGGCCATCGAATAGACTTCTTCGCCCGTACTGCAACCGGCGATCCAGATCTTGATCGACGGGTAGGTCTTGAGAATCGGCACCACCTCCCGGCGAATCGCCAGGAAGTGCGAGGGGTCACGGAACATTTCGCTGACCGGAATCGTCAGCAACTGCAGCAACTGCATGAACGCGGACGGATCGTGCAGGACCTTTTCCTGAAGGGCCGAAATGGTGCCGCATTCGAATTGGCTCAACGCGTGGCTTACCCGGCGCTTGATGGACGCGCCGGAGTAATCGCGAAAATCGTAGCTGTACTTGAGGTAGATAGCCTCGATCAGCAAACGCAGTTCGATTTCGCTGTTCTTTTCCACTAAAGACTTTCCACTAAAGACTTTCCACTAAAAGCGTTCCACTAGAGGCTTTCCATTAGATACGTTCCATTTTCGGCAGCCACACCCGAATCAGCGAAAACAGCCGGTCCAGGTCGATGGGCTTGGCCAGGTAATCATTGGCGCCCGCGTGCAGGCAACGCTCCTGATCGTCCTTCATGGCCTTGGCCGTCACTGCAATGATCGGCAGCTTGCGCCAGCGCGGGTCCTTGCGGATTTCGAGGGTAGCTTCGAAACCGTCCATCTCCGGCATCATCACGTCCATCAACACCAGATCGATGTCTTCGACTTCATTCAATCGATCAATCGCTTCACGACCATTTCGGCCAATGACCACCACGGCACCTTTTTGCTCCAGCGCACTGGTCAGGGCGAAGATATTGCGCACATCGTCGTCCACCAGCAGCACCTTTCGCCCCTCGAACACCTTGTCGCGGCTGCGGGCGGTCTTGAGCATCTTCTGCCGGTCATGGGACAGCCGGGATTCGACTTTGTGCAAAAAGAGTGTCACTTCATCCAGCAAACGCTCGGGCGAGCGCGCGCCCTTGATGATGATCGACCGTGAATACCGGCGCAGTTCAGCCTCTTCGTCCCGGGTCAGGTTGCGCCCGGTGTAGACAATGACCGGCGGGAACGAACAGATTTCCTCGGTGGACATGCGCTTGAGCAGGTCGCCGCCGAGCATGTCCGGCAGTTTGAGGTCGATGATCATGCAGTCGAAAATCGTCGTGCGCAGCAGGTCCAGCGCTTCCTGGGCAAAGCCGACTGCAGTGATTTCGATGTCATCGTCGCCGATCAACCGGGAAATGCTGTCGCGCTGCAAGTCATCGTCTTCCACCAGCAGCACCCGTTTGACCTTCTGGGTCAACTTGGCTTCCAGCCGGGCAAACACGTCCTTGAGCTCCTCGCGGGTCGTCGGCTTGACCGCATACCCCACGGCCCCCATGTGCATCGCCGCTTCTACCCGGTCTTCGACCGAAATCACATGCACCGGGATGTGCCGGGTCTCGGCGTGCTCCTTCAGGCGTTGCAACACGGTCAACCCGGAATGGTCCGGCAGGCGCATGTCCAGCAGGATCGCATCGGGAATGAATTGCCGCGCCAGGTCGTAGCCTTCGTCGGCCCCGTGGGCCACCAGGCACTGATAACCCAATTCATGGGCGAGGTCGTAGAGGATGTGCGCAAAGTTAGCCTCGTCCTCCACCACCAGGATGCAGCGAGTGGTGAACGGCGCCTTGGCGCGATCATCGTTGAACCGCGGAATATCCACTTCGGCGATCAATGGCTTCAACACGGGAGCCACGTCGTTGGCTGCCGACACCGCCGGCGGCGCGCGCATCGGTTCGACGGGGTCTTCACCCGGCTCAACGTAGGCTTGCGGCAACACCAGCGTAAACACGCTGCCCTGCCCCGGCGTGCTCGACACACTGATGGAACCGCCGAGCAATGCCGCCAGGTCGCGGGAAATCGACAGGCCCAGCCCGGTGCCGCCATAACGGCGATTGGTGGTGCCGTCGGCCTGGCGGAAGGCCTCGAAAATGCTTTCCTGCTGGTCGTCGGCAATGCCGATCCCGGAGTCGCGGACAATAAAGGCAATGCCGGCATTCGGTGCCGCGGTAACGCTCAGGCTGACAGTGCCTTTCTCGGTGAACTTCACTGCGTTGGACAACAGGTTCTTGACCACCTGCTCCAGGCGCTGGCGATCGGTGAACATCATGATCGGTGCACCGTCCTGCATCTCGACGTGGAACTGCAACTGCTTGTCCGCCGCCAGGGGTTCGAACATCCCGCGCAAACCGTCCACCAGACGCTCCACGCTGGTGTTCTCCGGGCGGATCTCCAGTTTGCCGGCCTCGACCTTGGAGATATCGAGGATGTCGTTGATCAGGTTGAGCAAGTCGTTGCCGGCGGAGTAGATCGACTCGGCAAACTTGACCTGCTCGGCGCTGAGGTTTTCCTGGGGGTTTTCCGCGAGCAACTTGGCCAGGATCAGCGAACTGTTCAATGGCGTGCGCAGTTCGTGGGACATGTTGGCGAGGAATTCGGACTTGTATTTGCTCGAGCGCTGCAACTCTTCGGCGCGTTCTTCGAGCTGGGCCTGAGCCTGATTGAGTTCAGTGTTCTTGAGGTCCATGGCGTCGCGCTGCTCGGCCAGAATCTCGGCCTGCTCAGCCAGTTGCTCGTTGGTCTGCTCCAGCTCGACCTGTTGCGTTTCCAGGTGTGCCTGGGATTCCTTGAGGATCCGCGACTGTTCTTCGAGTTCTTCGTTGGCGGTCTTGAGTTCTTCCTGCTGCACCTGCAGCTCTTCATTGAGTTGCTGGGTTTCAGCCAGGACTTCCTGCAAGCGCTGGCGATAGCGTGCAGCCTCGATGGCGGTGCCGATGTTGCCGGCGATCAGTTCAAGCAGTTCCATGTCACGGGCGTCCAAGGGACGCAAAAAGCCCAGTTCGATGACGCCGTTGACCCGTTCATCGTCGCTGGTCGGTACCACCAGCACGCTGCGCGGTAGACCTTCGCCGAGGCCCGAACTGACTTTGAAATAGTCACCGGGGACATCATCGAGACGAATCAGCCGCGCTTGCTGCGCCACCTGGCCGACGATGCCTTCATCGCTGTAAATCTGTTGTTCGCGCTCCTCCTGCTCGCGGGACATGCCGTACGCCGCCACGCGCTTGAGCCCACCGTGCTCCTCACGAACATAAATAGCCGCCACTGCGCTGCCGAGATACTGCGCACAAAACTGCAGAATGTTGCGCCCCAGCAAGTTCAGGGACAATTGCCCGAGCATTTGCTCGGCCAATTCGGTCTGGCCATTGCGCAGCCAGGCCTGGCGTTCCAGGCGATCGGCGCCGGCCTGTTGCTTGGCCAGGTTGGCGCCGTACTGCTGCGACAGGTTGATCAGATCACGACGGCCAATGTAGGCCAGCAAGCCGCTGATCGCGGCAATGAACACGAGATAAAGGGCAATGCTCCAGATCGTCGTGCGACGCACTTCCTCATTGCGCGCCGCACGCAACTGTTGCTCCATGTCGATCACGTCTTCGAACTGCTTGCGCACCTCGTCGGTCAGGCGCTTGCCCTGCCCGGCCTTGACCGCGCTGCGAAAATCGCCACTGGATCGCTGCAAGTCGATCATGGTTTTCGCGTAAGCGGCCCACTCCTGCTGCAAGCCTTGCAACCGATGCAGGCGGTCAGTCTGGATCGGATTGTCGGCGGTCAACTCAAGCAGGGTATTGAGCACGACCGCGATTCGCGGCTTGGCGGTTTCGTAGGGTTCAAGAAATTTTTCATCGCCACTGAGCAGGAAACCCCGCATGCCGGTTTCCAGATCGACCGTCAGCTTGACCGCCTCATTGGCGTTATTGATCACCCGGTCCGTGTGCTCGACCCACTGGATCGTCGACAACAGGTACGTGATCAGCGACACGAAAAAAACCGCGCTGATGACGCCGACACCCAGCGGCAGACTGATGTTGCGGCTCAGGAGTTTACGGAATCGTTGCTCATCCACCGAAGACACAGAGGTCATAGTCAAGCCTTGTTGAACGGGTGAAAAACAAGGAGTTTGCCCCAAAAATGGCGCATCCATCCATTTTTCTGACAGGTTTCCACGCAAAGTCCTACATTCAACTGCTCCCGCGCCAATGGACCGGTTATGCTTTCCACTATTCTTTTATAGCGCGTCGGGAACTTGTCGGGAGCCGGCACTTACTCATGAATTAGGGTCGGCGATTACGTTCGGCCGGCGACCGCCCATCCACTGTCGAGTACACCATTATGTCCGCCAACGCCTCCACCATTCTGGTTGTCGAAGACGACTCCATCGTACGCATGTTGATTATCGATGTGCTGGAGGAGTTGGAGTTCAATGTGCTGGAGGCCGACGGCAGTGAGCAGGCACTGGAAATCCTCAAGGACCTGAACCGGCACATCGACCTGATGATGACCGACGTCGGCCTGCCGATCATGGACGGACGGGAACTGGCCAATGCGGCGCGTTCGCTGCGTCCTGCCCTGCCGATCCTGTTTGCCAGCGGCTATGCCGAAAGCATCGAAGTGCCTCCGGGGATGCATGTCATTGGCAAGCCGTTTTCCATTGATCAGTTGCGGGACAAGGTCAAGGGTATCCTGGAGATATCCTGATAGCCGCTGTGGTTTAATCTCGCCCCTCTTTTACCCTCCTTTTGTCCGTTTCAAGGAATGTCCGTTCATGAGTCAAGCCCACGCAACCAAAGTCCTGGTCATTGGTTACGTCTGGCCCGAGCCCCGCTCTTCGGCGGCCAGCGGGCATGTGATGCAAATCCTTGAAGCGCTTCTACAACGGGGCTGGGACGTCACCTTCAGCAGTCCGGCCGGCTATGGCGAGCACCGCGTCGACCTGTCGACCCTGGGCATTCGCGAAGTGCCAATCGAGTTGAACTGCAGCAGTTTCGACAGCTTCATCAGCGAACTGGCTCCCGACATCGTGCTGTTCGATCAATTCATGATGGAGGAACAGTTTGGCTGGCGGGTCGAGAAATATTGCCCCGATGCGTTGCGCGTGCTCGAAAGTTGCGACCTGCAAAGTCTGCGGCACGGACGGCATCAACGGCTGAAGGAGCGGTTGAAGGCCAGTGATGACAACAATGACTTTGCCGGGCTGTTCGCCCCGGCGATGCGCGAAGAATTCGAGCATATGGCCGATACCGATCTGGCCAAACGGGAGATCGCTGCATTTTATCGTTGCGACTTGACGCTGATGGTTTCCGAAGTGGAGATCGAAATACTGGTCCAACAGTTCAAATTTCCGCGTGACCTGCTGCACTGGTGCCCGTTGATGGTCGATCTGCCGAATACTGCACCCGTGCCGTTCGAAGACCGCGCGCACTTTCTGCATATCGGCAACTTCCGCCATGCGCCCAACTGGGACGCGGTGCTCTGGTTGAAAACCGCCATCTGGCCGCTGATCCGCCAGCAACTGCCCGGGGCTCAGCTGCACATTTATGGCGCCTACACGCCGCCCAAGGCGACTGCCCTGCACAACCCGGCCCAGGGGTTCCATGTGATGAACTGGGCGGAAGATGCGCTGCAAGTGATGTCCGCGGCCCGGGTGTGCATGGCGCCGTTGCGTTTCGGCGCAGGGGTCAAAGGCAAGATTGTCGATGCGATGCTCTGCGGCACGCCCAATGTGACGACGCCCGTGGGTGCAGAAGCGATGCACGGCGAAGAGCCTTGGCCGGGTGCGATCACCCAATCGGCCCAGGCGTTCGCCGATCACGCCGTGCAACTCCATCAAGACAAGAGCCTTTGGCTTGAGGCGCAGTCCCATGGATTGCAGCTGTTGGCCAATCGTTACCAGCAAGCCGTCCATGGCCCGGCGCTGATTGCCCGCCTTGAGCATTGCCTGCAACATCTGCCCGCGATCAGGCGGGATAACTTCACCGGCAGCATGCTTCGTCATCATCAGCACAAGAGCACCCAATACATGGCGCAATGGATCGAAGCCAAGAACCGCGTCAAGGAAGAAGCCTGACCTCACACTGGCATTGATTGCCCCGAACGAGGCATGATCAAAGGTGCAATAACAAGAAAAGCGTGCCGACATGACCCGTACCGCCAGAGTGACCGACCCCTCCTACGAGCTGATGGACGACCACAACGGGTTGTCCATCATCTATCGCCAGCATGGATTCCCCTGCCCCCTGGTACGTTGGCACTTCCACAAGGAATACGAACTGCACCTGATCGTCGCCAGCTCCGGCAAGGTCTTCATTGGCGACTACATCGGCAACTTCTACCCCGAAACCCTGTTTCTCACCGGCCCCAACCTGCCCCACAACTGGATCAGCCAGGTGGCCGAGGACGAGGTGGTGGAAAAGCGTGACATGCTGGTCAATTTCACCGACGAATTGTTCGACAGCGGCTACCAGGTATTCGCCGAACTCAAGACCCTGGCACCGCTGCTGGAGCGGGCGCAGTACGGCATCGAGTTTCGCTGCAAGGCTACCCTCCGCAAGGCGATGGATCTGATGCAGCTCATCGCCGATACCACAGGGGTCACCCGCCTCGGCCACTTTTTCATCCTGCTGGAACTGCTGGCGGCGTGCGACGACTACCAGCTGCTGTCCGGCGCAACCACACCGCAACTGGCGGACGAGCACAACATCGACCGCACCAACCGGGCGGTGGATTACATCTTCGCTCACTACGCCCGGGACTTGACGCTGGAGGAAGTCGCCGAGCACCTGGGCATGAAGCCGACCTATTTCAGCCGGGTGTTCAAGCAGGCCACGGGGCGTAACTTCATCGAGTTCGTCAACCGCCTGCGCATCAGCAAGTCCTGCGAGTTACTGGCCGATGGCGACAAGCCGGTGACCGATGTTTGCTTCGAGTCGGGGTTCAACAACATTTCCAATTTCAATCGGCGCTTCCAGCAGCTCAAGGGCATGACGCCGACCCACTATCGGCGTTTGGTGGTGCAGCGGTTGACCGAACAAAACCTGAGCTAAGCACAACACTGTGGGAGCGAGCCTGCTCGCGAAGGCGGTCTGTCAGACGACACTGATGTCGACTGAACTACCGCTTTCGCGAGCAGGCTCGCTCCCACAGGTTATGACCTGTTTTCACGAGTGAAACCTGTACGTATTCGATATCGCCCCATCGCTGAAAAGCCCTTCTCTGTGTTAACCGCCCCCAACCCCAGTGCAAAAAAGTATCAATCCAAGTGCGATGGATGATTTGTCTCGCCCCCAATTGAAGGCTGTAATCAGCGCACATTCTTCCTGCCGTCGGAAGACACAAAAACAATAACTGTCCTTCTGTATCCCGCCGGGTGCAGAAAAGGAGTGCACGATGCAACCTTCTGTAAAAGCTCTGCTCGCCCTCACCTGCATGACCCTCAGCAGCGTCAGCCTTGGCGCCCAGACCCTGACCATTGCCACCGTCAACAACAGCGACATGATCCGCATGCAAAAGCTCTCGAAAACCTTCGAAGCCGAGCATCCGGAGATCAAGCTCAATTGGGTGGTGCTTGAAGAAAACGTCTTGCGTCAACGCCTGACCACCGACATCGCGACCCAGGGCGGACAGTTCGACGTGCTGACCATCGGCATGTACGAAGCGGCACTGTGGGGCGCCAAGGGTTGGCTGGAGCCGATGAAGGATTTGCCCGCCAGCTATGCCCTCGACGATGTGTTCCCTTCGGTGCGTGAAGGCCTGTCGGTCAAGGGTTCGCTGTATGCGCTGCCGTTCTACGCCGAAAGCTCGATCACCTATTACCGCACCGACCTGTTCAAGGACGCCGGCCTGACCATGCCCGAACGTCCGACCTGGACCCAGATCGGCGAATTCGCCAGCAAACTCACCCATAAGGATAAGGAACAGTACGGCATCTGCCTGCGCGGCAAGGCCGGCTGGGGCGAGAACATGGCGTTGATCACCACCGTCGCCAATGCCTATGGCGCACGCTGGTTCGATGAGCAATGGAAGCCTGAATTCAGCGGTCCGGAATGGAAAAACGCGCTGAACTTCTACGTCGACACCATGAAGCAATCCGGCCCGCCGGGCGCGTCGAGCAACGGTTTCAACGAAAACCTGGCGCTGTTCAACAGCGGCAAGTGCGCGATCTGGGTCGACGCCAGCGTGGCCGGCTCGTTCGTCACCGACAAGACCCAGAGCAAGGTCAGCGATCACGTTGGCTTCACCTACGCGCCCCATGAAACCACCGACAAAGGTTCGGCCTGGTTGTACTCCTGGGCACTGGCGATCCCGACCAGCTCCAAGGCCAAGGACGCGGCGAAGACGTTCAGCGCCTGGGCTAC
This sequence comes from Pseudomonas sp. C2B4, assembly GCF_013359695.1. Taxonomy (GTDB): domain Bacteria; phylum Pseudomonadota; class Gammaproteobacteria; order Pseudomonadales; family Pseudomonadaceae; genus Aquipseudomonas. The sequence continues at coordinate 61,435 of NZ_JABFMU010000024.1, read as the reverse complement.
ATCCAAAGAGTACGGCGAACTGGTCGCCAAGACCGACGGTATCGCCAACGTACCGCCCGGCACCCGGGCCTCGACCTACAGCGAGGCGTATATGAATGCCGCGCCGTTCGCCAAGGTCACCCTGGAATCGCTCAAGGCGGCGGACCCAGGCAAGCCGACCGCCAAGCCCGTGCCCTACATCGGCATCCAGTTGGTGACCATTCCCGAGTTCCAGGCCGTCGGCACCCAGGTCGGCAAACTGTTCTCGGCCGCATTGATCGGACAGACCACGGATGAGCAGGCCTTGGCCGCCGCCCAGCAAACCACCGAACGCGAGATGAAGCGCGCGGGTTATCCCAAGTAACTCACACCATCCCCTGTGGGAGCGAGCCTGCTCGCGAAAGCGGTGTTCCAGTCGCAGAAGATGTATCGGATGTACCGGCCTCTTCGCGAGCAGGCTCGCTCCCACAGTGAGTCTTCACTTGTCTGTTCCCTATCGGTTTTAACGCCATGACTACTTCAACTGCCAAAGCCCACATGGACATCTCCCAACCGCTGCGCAAAAGCCGGTTGACCAACCCCGGCTGGTTTCTGGTCAGCCCTTCGGTGGCGTTACTGTTGTTATGGATGATCGTGCCGCTGGGCATGACCGTTTATTTCTCGATGATCCGCTACAACCTGCTCTACCCCGGCGAAAATGAATTCGTGGGGCTGGAGAACTTCACCTATTTCCTGACCGACTCCGGTTTCATGCCCGGCGCCACCAACACCTTGTTGCTGGTGGGCAGCGTGCTGCTGATCAGCGTCGTGCTGGGGGTGTTGATCAGCGCGTTGCTGGAGGCCAGTGAGTTTCTCGGTCGCGGCATCGTGCGGGTCATGTTGATCTCGCCGTTCTTCATCATGCCCACCGTCGGTGCGCTGATCTGGAAGAACCTGATTTTCCATCCGGTGTCCGGAATCCTCGCCTACGTCTGGAAACTGTTCGGCGCCCAGCCCGTGGACTGGCTGGCGCACTACCCGCTGCTGTCGATCATCATCATTGTCTCGTGGCAATGGCTGCCCTTCGCGATCCTGATCCTGATGACCGCCATGCAGTCCCTCGACCAGGAACAGAAAGAAGCCGCGCGCCTGGACGGTGCCGGACCCATCGCGATTTTCTGGCACCTGACCTTGCCGCACCTGGCACGGCCGATTGCGGTGGTGGTGATGATCGAAACCATCTTCCTGCTCTCGGTGTTCGCCGAAATCTTCACCACCACCAACGGCGGCCCCGGTTACGCCTCGACCAACCTCGCCTACCTGATCTACAACCAGGCGCTGGTGCAGTTCGACGTCGGCATGGCCTCGGCGGGTGGTTTGATTGCGGTGGTGATCGCCAATATCGCGGCCATCGTGCTGGTGCGGATGATCGGCAAAAACCTGACAGATAAAGCCTGAGGCCTGCCATGACTCTTCAACAATCCCGTCGCCTGCAAAGCCTGCTGCTGGGCACCCTGGCCTGGGCCATCGCCATCCTGATTTTCTTCCCGATCTTCTGGATGGTGCTGACCAGTTTCAAAACCGAAATCGATGCGTTCGCCACGCCACCGCAGTTCATCTTCACCCCGACGCTGGAGAACTACCTGCACATCAACGAGCGCAGCGATTACTTCAGTTTCGCCTGGAACTCGGTGGTGATTTCCTTCAGCGCCACGGCTTTGTGCCTGCTGATCGCGGTGCCGGCGGCCTACTCCATGGCGTTCTACGAAACCCAACGCACCAAGGGCACGCTGCTGTGGATGCTCTCCACCAAGATGCTGCCGCCGGTGGGTGTACTGATGCCGATCTACCTGCTGGCCAAGAGCTTCGGCCTGCTCGACACGCGCCTCGCGCTGATCGTGATCTACACCCTAATCAACCTGCCGATCGTGGTCTGGATGGTTTACACCTACTTCAAGGACATCCCCAAGGACATCCTTGAAGCAGCCCGCCTCGACGGAGCCACGCTGTGGCAGGAAATGGTCCGGGTACTGCTGCCGATCGCCAAGGGCGGCCTGGCCTCCACCGTGCTGCTGTCGCTGATCCTGTGCTGGAACGAAGCGTTCTGGTCGCTGAACCTCACCTCATCGAAAGCTGCGCCGCTGACCGCCTTGATTGCCTCGTATTCGAGTCCAGAAGGTTTGTTCTGGGCCAAGTTGTCGGCGGTCTCGACCCTGGCCTGCGCGCCGATCCTGATCTTCGGCTGGATCAGCCAGAAACAGCTGGTGCGCGGTTTGTCGTTTGGTGCCGTGAAATGAAGATCGATAACCCCATGCGATCCCTGTGGGAGCGAGCCTGCTCGCGAAAGCGGTGGGTCAGCCCGCATGGGTGTTGGAGCTGATGGCCTCTTCGCGAGCAGGCTCGCTCCCACAAAAAATCTATCCGGTTCAACCCGAATAAAAACAAATGGAGGCCCATCACCATGGCCAACCTGAAAATCAAGAATCTGCAAAAAGGCTTCGAAGGCTTTTCCATCATCAAAGGCATCGACCTTGAAGTAAACGACAAGGAATTCGTGGTTTTCGTCGGCCCCTCGGGTTGCGGCAAATCCACGCTGCTGCGCCTGATCGCCGGCCTTGAAGAAGTCAGCGGCGGGACCATCGAACTCGATGGCCGCGACATCACCGAAGTCAGCCCGGCCAAGCGCGACCTGGCGATGGTGTTCCAGACCTATGCCCTGTACCCGCACATGAGCGTGCGCAAGAACATGTCGTTCGCCCTCGATCTGGCGGGCGTGCCCAAAGCCGAAGTCGAGAAAAAAGTGGGCGAAGCGGCACGCATCCTCGAACTGGGGCCGATGCTGGAGCGCAAACCCAAGCAACTGTCCGGCGGTCAGCGTCAGCGCGTGGCGATCGGTCGCGCCATCGTGCGCAACCCGAAAATCTTCCTGTTCGATGAACCCCTGTCGAACCTCGACGCGGCGTTGCGGGTGCAGATGCGCCTGGAACTGCTGCGCCTGCACAAAGAGCTGAAAGCGACGATGATCTACGTCACCCACGATCAGGTCGAAGCCATGACCATGGCCGACAAGGTTGTGGTGCTCAATGGCGGCAAAATCGAGCAGGTGGGCTCGCCTCTGGATCTGTATCACCACCCGGCCAACCTGTTTGTCGCGGGCTTTCTGGGCACACCGAAAATGGGCTTTCTCAAGGGCAGTGTCACCCGCGTCGACAGTCAGGGCTGCGAGGTCGCGCTGGAAGCCGGCACCCGCATCACTTTGCCGTTGAGCGGCGCTAACCTGAGCGCCGGCAGCGCGGTGACCTTAGGGATTCGCCCGGAACATCTGGAGCTGGCCAAACCCGGAGACTGCACCTTGCAGGTCACCGCCGACGTCAGCGAGCGCCTGGGCAGCGACACCTTCTGCCACGTACGCACGGCCTCCGGTGAAGCCCTGACCCTGCGCGTGCGTGGCGATCTGGCCAGCCGTTACGGCCAAACCCTGAGCCTGCACCTGGATGCCGCGCACTGCCATTTGTTCGATGCCAACGGCGTGGCCCTGGCCCGCCCGTTGCGCGCTGCCGCCTGACTTCAGAGAGCCTGTATGAAACTCAACAAACAAAACCTCAACCGCCTCGCCCCCGAGGTGGTGCTGCCCTCCTACACCCTGAGCGACACCCGCCAGGGCATCGCCCACATCGGCGTCGGCGGCTTCCATCGCGCGCATCAGGCGTATTACACCGATGCCTTGATGAACACCGGTGAAGGCCTCGATTGGGCCATCTGCGGCGTTGGCCTGCGTGCCGAAGACCGTCGCGCCCGGGACGACCTGAAAGAACAGGACTGCCTGTTCACCCTGTTCGAACTGGGTGATACCGATGACACCGAAGTCCGGGTCATCGGCGCCATCCGCGACATGCTGCTGGCCGAAGACAGTCCCCAGGCGCTGATCGACAAACTCGCCGACCCGCAGATCCGCATCGTCTCGCTGACCATCACCGAAGGCGGTTACTGCATCGATGACAGCAGCGGCGAGTTCATGGCCCACCTGCCACAGATCCAGCACGACCTGATCAATCCTGACGCCCCGAAAACCGTGTTCGGTTTCCTCTGTGCCGCACTGGCCAGGCGCCGGGCCACGGGGACGCCGGCGTTTACCCTGATGTCCTGCGATAACCTGCCGCACAACGGCGCGGTGACCCGCAAGGCGCTACTGGCCTTCGCCGCGCTGCGGGATGTCGAACTGCGGGACTGGATCGAGCGTCACGTCAGCTTTCCCAACGCCATGGTCGACCGCATCACGCCGATGACCAGCACTGAACATCGCCTGCAACTGGCGGACAAACATAGCGTGGACGACGCCTGGCCTGTGGTTTGCGAGCCTTTTGTGCAATGGGTGCTGGAGGACAAATTCGTCAATGGCCGCCCCGCCTGGGAAAAGGTCGGCGTGCAGTTCACCGACAACGTCACGCCATACGAAGAGATGAAGATCAAGTTGCTCAACGGCAGTCATCTGGCGCTGACGTACCTGGGTTTTTTGAAAGGCTATCGCTTCGTCCATGACACCATGAACGACCCGCTGTTCGTGCGCTACATGCGCGCCTACATGGACCTCGACGTCACACCGCAACTGTCGCCAGTGCCGGGGATCGACCTGTCCGCGTACAAGGACACGCTAGTGGCGCGCTTTTCCAATCAGGCGATTGCCGATCAACTGGAACGTGTGTGTTCGGATGGTTCGTCGAAGTTTCCCAAGTTCACCGTTCCCACGATCAACCGCTTGATCGCCGATGGCCGGGACACCAAACGGGCGGCATTGGTCGTGGCGGCTTGGGCCTTGTATTTGAAAGGCGTGGATGAGAATGGCGACACCTATTCGATTCCCGATCCGCGAGCGGCGTTCTGTCAGGCATTGGTGGCCGATGATGCGTTGATCAGCCAGCGCTTGCTGGGGATCGAGGAGATTTTTGGTACGGCGATACCGCGTTCGGCGGAGTTTGTCGCAGCGTTTGAGTGGTGCTGCGACAGTTTGCGGGAGGTGGGGGTGACGCGGACGTTGGAGCGGGTGCTGGCTTAAACACGGCAGTGAATGAAATGCCGTCTTCGCGAGCAGGCTCGCTCCCACAGTCGAATGCAATCCCCTGTGGGAGCGAGCCTGCTCGCGAATGGCTTCACCGGGATCGATCTGACCCGACAAGGATTAACTAATGGCAACCCAACAACTCTTCCTGGGCATCGACTGCGGCACCCAGGGCACCAAGGCCTTGATCCTCGATGCCCTCAGCGGCCAGGTCCTGGGCCAGGGCGCCGCCGCGCACAAGTTGATCAGCGGCGCCAATGGCCGGCGCGAACAAGACACGGCCCAGTGGCTGGAGGCATTCACCCTCGCCACGCGCCGCGCCCTGCTGGCGGCCAACGTCGATGGCCAGCACATTCTCGGCATCGGCGTTTCCGGACAGCAACATGGCCTGGTGTTGCTCGACGATCAGGGCCAGGTCCTGCGTCCGGCCAAACTCTGGTGTGACACCGAAACCACCGCGGAAAACGATCGCTTGCTGGCGCATCTGGGCGGCGAACAAGGTTCACTGGAACGCCTCGGCGTGGTCATCGCGCCGGGCTACACCCTGTCCAAGCTGCTGTGGACCCAAGAGCAGCACCCCGAGATCTTTTCCCGCATCGCCCGCATCCTGCTGCCCCACGACTACCTCAATTTCTGGCTCACCGGCCGCAGTTGCAGCGAGTATGGCGATGCGTCGGGCACCGGCTATTTCAACGTACGCAGCCGTCAGTGGGATTTGCAGTTGCTGCGCGACATCGACCCCACCGGCCGTCTGCAAGCGGCCCTGCCGGAACTGATCGACGCCCATGCGGCGGTTGGCACCGTGCTGCCGGGCATTGCCGAGCACCTGGGCATCAATCCGCAAGCGCTGGTGTCCAGCGGCGGTGGCGACAACATGATGGGCGCCATCGGCACCGGCAATATCCATCCCGGTGCAATCACCATGAGCCTGGGTTCTTCAGGCACGGTGTACGCCTATGCCGATTCACCGACAATCAGCGCCGACGCGGCGGTCGCGACTTTCTGTTCCTCCAGCGGCGGCTGGCTGCCGTTGATCTGCACCATGAACCTGACCAATGCCACCGGTGCGATCCGCGAGTTGTTCGACCTGGATATCGAGTGCTTCAACGCTCTGGTGGCCCAGGCGCCCATCGGTGCCGAAGGCGTGTGCATGCTGCCGTTCCTCAACGGTGAACGGGTTCCCGCCCTGCCCCAGGCCACCGGCAGCGTGCTGGGATTGACCATGACCAACCTGACCCGGGCCAACCTGTGCCGAGCCGTGGTCGAAGGCACGACCTTCGGATTGCGATATGGGCTGGACCTGCTGCGCCGCAATGGCTTACAAAGCCGCAGCATCCGGTTGATCGGTGGCGGTTCGAAAAGTCAGGAGTGGCGACAGATCGTCGCCGACACTATGGACACCCCGGTCATCTGCACCGAACAAAGCGAAGCCGCGGCCCTTGGCGCGGCGATTCAGGCAGCGTGGTGCACATCCCGGGCACGCGGGCGCAAGGACAGTCTTGCGGATTTGTGCGAGCGTTGCGTAAAACTCGACACGGCCAGCGAAACCCGGCCGATTGCAAAGAATGTGGCGGCTGCGCAACAGGCCTATGAACGCTATCAACAGCATGTCGCAACCCTTTAAAGAGTGAACAATTATGTATCTGGTGTGTGGCGAAGCGCTGTTCGATTTCTTCAGTGAAAACGATGCCAGCGGTCTGGCTTCAAAAGTGAATTTCAAGGCCATTGCCGGCGGCTCGCCATTCAATGTGGCGGTGGGCCTGCGTCGCCTGGGCGTGGACGCGGCGTTGTTTGCCGGGCTGTCCACTGACTATCTGGGTCGACGCTTGTTGCAAGTGCTGCAGGATGAAGGCGTGCGCACGGACTATCTGCTGGATTTCGCCGCGCCCACCACCCTGGCGATGGTCGCGGTCGGCGCCAATGGCTCGCCACATTACAGTTTCCGGGGCGAAGGTTGTGCGGACCGACAACTGAAAGCCGAGCACCTGCCTGAGCTGGGACCTGAGGTACGAGGCTTGCACATCGGTTCATTTTCGCTGGTGGTACAACCGATCGCCGATACCTTGCTGGCGTTGGTACGGCGAGAAAGCGGCAAACGCCTGATCAGCCTCGACCCGAACGTGCGGCTCAACCCGGAACCGAATATCGAACTGTGGCGCTCACGGATCTCTACCCTGGTCGAGCATGCCGACCTGATCAAGGTCAGCGACGAGGATTTGAGCCTGCTGTATCCCGAACAGGATCCTGAGCGGGTCATCGAGGGCTGGTTGCAGCACCGTTGCCAGTTGGTGTTCCTGACCCGAGGGGGTGAAGGCGCGACGGTGTTCAGTCGGGCTCACGGCGCGTGGTCGGTGCCGGCCTGTTCGGTCAAGATTGCCGATACCGTGGGAGCTGGCGATACGTTTCAGGCGGCGTTGATTACCTGGTTGACCGAGCGGCAGCTGGATTCGGTTGAGGGGGTTGGGCTGCTGAGTCGTGAGCAGATCGACGCGATGGTGCGCTTTGCGGTGCAGGCGGCCGCCCTGACCTGCAGCAAGACAGGGCCGGATTTGCCGTATCGGCAGCAGTTAGAACATCAGTGAAGCTGTAGCTTCTTCGCGAGCAGGCTCGCTCCCACAGGTTTTGTGTTCACTGAAGAACCACTGTGGGGGGGCGAGCCTGCTCGCGAAGGCATTCTGTCAGACGCTACAGCACCGAAAAGTTGTAGCTGATGATCAAGCGGGTTTCATCCACATCCCGGGCAAACTGTTCGTAGTTGGTGCGGTAGGTCGCATTGCGCAGCCGCAGGCTGACATCCTTGAACGTCCCGCTCTGCACCACATACTTGAGCTCGCTGTCGCGTTCCCACTCTTTACCCTCCTGATCGCTGCCCGGCACTTTGATGTGGTCGCCGCTCACGTAGCGTGTCAGGAAGGTCAGGCCGTTGAGGCCGATGGCCTTGAAGTCGTAGTCGTAGCGCAACTGCCACGAGCGCTCCTGCGCGGCGGCAAAGTCGTTGACCTGCACGTAGTTGACCAGATAGGGATTGGTGCCATCCAGGTACGGCATTGAGTTATCGCCGTTCATGCGCTGCCAACCGGCGCTGAAGGTATGACCGCTGATGGCATAGGCCAGCATTCCACTCAGGGCGCGGTTATCGATGGAGCCGGCGCGGGCGCTGCCGCTGTCGGCACTCTTGAGCAGGCGCATATCCGCCTTGAGCACGCCCTCACCCAGCGGCTGATTCGCCAGCAAGCCGAGAAAATGCTGGCGATAGATGTCTTCCAGTTCGGCGTAGTGATACTGCGCGGTCAGCCGTTCGTTGATCCTGTAGTCAAAGCCATACATATCGAAATGATCGGCGGTGATGTTGCAGGCATAGCGTTTGTTCTTGCAATGCACGCGGATGTCCTGGGCGTCGGTGGAGTCCCGGGCGGTGTATTTGTCCAGGCGCGCGGCCATGAAAGACAGATCCTTGACCTCTCTGGAAGTGAGCATCGCGCCGTTGAACATCGTCGGCAGCAGGCGTCCGTCGTTGTATTTGAGCAGCGGCACATCGGGCAACAACGCACCGTACTTCAACACGCTTTGCGAAACACGCACCTTGGCGGTCAGGCCGAGCTTGGCGTATTGGTCCACCGAACCCCTGGGGTTATTGCCGCTGGACGGCAGCAGGCCACTGTTGCTGCTGTCCGGGCTGGAATCGAGCTTGATTCCGAGCATGCCCAACGCATCGACACCGAAACCGACGGTACCCTCGGTGTAGCCCGATTGCAGATTGAGAATGAAGCCCTGGGCCGATTCTTCGCGCTTGGACGCACCCTGCTCGTTGGACGTGTGCCCGTCACGAAAATCACGGTTGAAATACACCGTGCGCGATTCGATGCTGGCGTGGGTGTCATCGATAAAACCGCTCGCCTGGGCCGGCCCGGTAAATCCGGCGCACAGGACTAATGCGCCGAAGCCGAATGACTGGCGCGCGGTGATCAAGGTAAAGGGGGAACGCATCAAAAACTCCAACAGTGCTGCGGGAGCGCCGGGGCGCACGCAGCCAGAAATAGCCTTCGCCCGGACCAGTGACTGGCCGGGTAAAGTGAACACGCGGGGGTGAGCGGCAATGATGGCAGGATGCTTTTTATCGCTGCAGACGACTTTAGTCTGAATGTGTAGGAGCGAGCTTGCTCGCGATGGACGTGAACGATTACGCGTGCCTCCGGGTATCACGCGTCGCCTTGCAGGTTTTTCCCGGGCAAGCTCGCTCCTGCAGCGGTTACTCATCACAACCCGCCGAACGGTAGTGGCAAAGCGACAGGTGGCGTTCAGGCGGGTTAACCAATGCTTAATCGTGCGGTCAAATACTCACTGGACCGCACGACTTCAGAGTCCACTGATGCCCAGTGCGGCACGTTCGACGACACGTCGAGCTGACTTCCGCCTGCACTGGAGATCGCCCCATGAACTCGCGCGCCCTGCTTGTTTCCGCTGCCCTTGTCTGTGCCCCGTTTACCGTTATGGCACAGGCCAACGATACTGCCTCCTCTGAAGCCGTGCCCTCCTACCACTACGGCATGCCTCTGCACGTCGGCAAGGTCATTGACCTGACAGAACCCACCACAATGGACTGTGAAGTGATCACAGCGAAAATGACCTACATCGATGAGCAGTCGGGCAAACCTGCTGAGCTCGCTTACCGAAAACTTTCTGACGCGTGCAGTTATCAGAACTGACGGAGAAGTCTGAAATAACACCTTGCGGTATTCGTGTGAGGGTTCTGGCGCTATGCTCTAGTCCCTCACTGCCGCAAGGACTCGCCATGCAGTTATCGTTTCGGACGTTGTCGACGTTCACCGCCTCGTTGTGTTTGTTATTGGCTTTGGTCTGGGGTCTCACCCCCGACTGGATGCTCGCCACCTGGGATATCGAATACTCACTTACGGCGGGCCTGATAGCGCGACGCACGGCGGTGCTGTTCGCGGTGTTGGGCGTCATGTTTTTTCTGGTGCGTAACGAGGCGCCCTCCGTTGCCCGCAGTGCGCTGAGCAATGGCTTCATGGTCGGTTGCTGGGGATTGGCGATACTGGGCTTCGGTGAATGGCTCAACGGCCATGCCGGTCCGGGTATTCTGCTGGCAGTCGGGGTGGAACTGGCGCTGGGCCTGGCTTTCTTCCAGACCCGGCGCGTGTCGGTGGAGCTTGAAGCGCCGGGCTAAAGTGCTTTACGCACCGTTTGAGGGCTCACGGGTTCCACGTAGTGATGCGCAAGATCGGTACGCAATACCCCGATCAGGTCATTGATTTCCCGGCAGCCATTGAGTTGCCGGGCATCGATGCCGGTCCTGAAGAGATCCAGCTGATCGGTTTCCCCATCGGCGTACACTTTTACAGTCATGGTCAGTTCCGGCGACAGCGTGCATTGGCAGCGCTTCGGCAGGAAGCTGCTTTCAATGATATTGCGAAGTTCCAAGGCAGAAAGAAACATGGCGACCCTCTCCTTTTTGTGAGACTGCCAATCAACCATCGACGCCGACTCTCTTGAAATCCCGGCCAGCTTTAGAACAGCTACAGCATAAAACATGCCTTGAAATACGCCCGGTTGTTCATCGGCAAATCAAGGATTTATGTAACAGCTCATTTACACCTGCCTTGCAGTTTGCAAGAAGTCCGTGAAAGCGCCCTGCAATTTGCACACACTCGCCTGTTTGCATTAGTCGTCGGCGGCGGTAAAAATTCGACCTCCACATTTGTATATATGCAAGGAGGCAACATGGGTTCCATCACCGTTCACGCAACAATCGGGCTGATCGTGTCTGCACTGTCGAGCGTCGTACACGCAGCGAATCTCGAAAAAATCGCGCCTTACCCTCAACCTGAAAACGGATTCTCCCGCCAGGTCATTCACCTCACGCCACAAACCCTGGAAAACGACTTCAAGGTCGAAATCCTCGCCGGCAAAACCCTGACCGTCGACTGCAACCTGCAGCGTCTGGGCGGTACGCTTGAAGAGAAAAACCTCGAAGGCTGGGGTTATCCGTTCTACCGCCTGGAAAAAGTCATGGGCCCCATGAGCACCATGAAGGCCTGCCCGGATGGCAAGAGCAAACAGGACTTCGTACCGGTGGTCGGTGACGGCTTCATGCTGCGCTACAACAGCAAACTGCCGATCGTGCTCTATGTGCCCAAGGACGTCGAAGTGCGCTACCGGATCTGGTCGGCATCGAACAAGGTCGAAAAAGCTTTAAACGAGTAACGCAGATGACTTGATCCAGCATTTGCAGCGCTACTGATATTGTTTTTCGCGAGCAGGCTCGCTCCCACAGGGGAATGCACTTCAACTGTGGGAGCGAGCCTGCTCGCGAAGGCGGTAGAACCGTCACCCCATTCATTTAGCCAAGCGCTTGAGCCCAAGCACCATCCCTCCCGCCCCCAGCATCATTGCGGTTAAAAACAGCGGATACGCCACCCACCACGGCGTACCCGCCGTCATCATGCTGAACTCGGACATGCCGCCAATACTCGCAATCAGGTTCAACGGCAGGAACACAACGTTAATCAACGTCAGTTTGCGAAGCAGGTTGTTCATGCTGTTGTTCATCAGGTTGCCGCGCGCGTCGATGAGCCCGGAGAACACCGTCGAGTAGATTTCAGCCTGTTTGTAGCATTGGTTGTTTTCGATGATCAGGTCGTCGATCAGGCTGATGGCATGGGCGTCGAAGTGTTCCTTTTGCGCATGATTGCGCAGACGGGTCAGGACCGCACCGTTGCTGTGGATCGCGTTGATGTAATAGATCAGGCTTTCGCTGAGGTTGAACATCTGGATCAGGTGCTGGTTCTGCATCGATGCATTGAATTTCTGCTGCAACTCCCGGGCGACCAGCTTGATGACTTTAAGGTGGCCCAAATAGTGATGGATGTTGTTGAACAACAGATCGAGCAACACATCCTGCGGCGTGTTCAGTGCCTGTCCCCTGCCGAGCCCGCTGAGCGGTGCATCGTCGGTCGCAATCACCAGCAAGCGGTCCGGGCAAAGCAACAGGCCGCAGGAGGACACTTCGAAGGCCAGGCTGTCGGCCCCCGAGTAGTTTTCCGGGCGCTTCCAGATCAGAAACAGGTTGTCGGGGTGGAACTCGATGCGTGAAACCTCGTCGGGGTCCAGCGCCGACGCCAGGGCGTGCTCATCGAGCTTGAAGTGGCTGTGCAACAAATCCCTTTCGGCGGCATCGGGGTTGCTGAACAGCATGACATCGGCGTCCAGGCAATCGACGGCACTCAACGCGCCGTCAGACAATTGAAAACGCTTGATCATCGGCCGCTCACCAGGCCTGACCGCGACGTTTGAGCTCCAGGCGCCGGACGAACTCTTCCAGCACCAGTGAATACAGATCGTCTTGCAGGTAGGCATCCTCGATGCCAGCGTCCATGTTCGGGTTGTCGTTGACCTCGATCACCACCACTTTGTCACCCGACTGTTTGAGGTCGACCCCATAGAGGCCGTCGCCGATCAGGTTGGCCGTTTTCACCGCCAGTTCCACCACCGCCCGCGGCGCCTCGTGAACCGCAAGCGTGCGGCATTCGCCGTTGATGTCCTGGCCCTTGGCCTTGTGGTTGTAGATTTGCCAGTGGCCCTTGGACATGAAGTATTGGCAGGCAAAGATCGGTTTGCGGTTCAGGACACCGATGCGCCAGTCGTACTCGGTGTAGAAGAACTCCTGTGCCAACAACAGCACCGAATGCTCGAACAGCTCGGCGGTGGCTTCAAGCAGGGCCTGTTGGCTTTCGACCTTGATCACGCCCCGAGAGAAGCAACCGTCGGGGATTTTCAGCACCAGTGGAAACCCCAGGCGTTCGCCAACCCGCTCGAAGTCTTCCGGTCGCTCCTTGTAGAGGATTTCGGTGGCCGGCATGCCCAATCGATGGCTCTTGAGCAGGTCGGTCAGGTAGACCTTGTTGGTGCAGCGCAGAATCGACGTCGGGTCGTCCATCACCACCAGTCCTTCACTCTCGGCTTTCTTGGCGAAGCGGAAGGTGTGGTTGTCGACGCTGGTCGTCTCGCGGATCAGCAGACCGTCGTATTCGGCAATTCGCGCATAATCCTTGCGCTCAATCAGTTCGACATCAATGCCCAGCGTCCTGCCGACCCTGACAAAGTTGTCCAGCGCCTTGGCATTGGACGGCGGCAACGCTTCCTGTGGATCGTGCAGGATGGCCAGGTCGTAACGGGCCAGCCGTCGTGAACGCGGCTGGCGCCAGATCTTGCGACTGAAACTGTCGAGTGAGTGGGCAAACTGATCTTCCTGGTCTTCGCGCAACTTATGCAGCGCGCCGGACTTGATACCCTCGATGTGCCAAGCGTTAGTTCGGCGAAACTCAACTAACAAAATCGGGCAAGCAAACACTTCGAATAACTGTCGCGCCAAATCCTGCAAGGGTTCGATATGAGTCTTGCCAAAATAAAGTGTCAGGGTAAAACCTTCGGTATCGCGGTAAACATGATGGCTAAGGGCTTTTTCTAGGGTTTTGTCCAGATCATCCAGTGCCAGCCCGTAAAGTGATTTACGGGTCAGTTCACTGATGGTCCGCACCGACGGAATGACTTTGTGCCCACGGGCTTCTGCCAACAACGAGCAGTAGTAACCATGCCCTAGGTACTTGTAACTACGGCACAGGTTGATCACCTGAACACGCTTGCCCTGCTCGTTATCACGGGTTTGCTCCAGGTATTCCTGGGCTGTGACGATGTCTTCGCTGGGGAAATAGGACGCCCAGTCTTCCTTGCGCTCGACGATAATAATCAACTGACTGGAAGTTCTGTTCGCGTCATTTAAAAAAGTTGCCGTCGGCAAAGTTTGCTCGGATACTTCGCGCCAATGACCTTGTACCGCTGACATAGTGATTGATCCGTTGGAGAACAAGACCTTTCCTATTAAGCACGAACTTTTTCGAAAGTCCCGTTTCGTTACGCAACTTTTACGGCGGTCATATGAATACGCTTTTTCGTTTAGCGGTAATGGAAGACCTACCCGCGCTGCTGAAACTTGAGGAGCAATGCTTCACCACCGATCGACTCAGTAGTCGCAGCTTTCAATGGATAATCAGTCGCGCCCACGGGCAACTGCTCGTGGCCCAGTGCGACGGGCAGTTGTTGGGTTATGCGGTTGTGCTTTTCCACCGGGGCAGACCGATGGCGCGTCTGTATTCGATTGCCATCGCGGCCCGGGCGCGGGGCAATGGGTTGGGCAAGCAGTTGCTCGATCGCGTAGAAGGCATTGCCCTGGAACGGGACTGCGCCTATGTGCGGCTGGAAGTGCGTACTGATAATCCGGCAGCGATTGCCCTGTACGAGCGCAACGGCTACAGACGCTTTGCGCTGATTCACGACTATTACCAGGACCATGCCGACGCGCTGCGCCTGGAGAAACGCATTCTCCAGCACTGCGAGGCACGCGAAATTCAAGCGCCTTAGGAGGGGACAAATTAAGGGCGATGGTGATTCTCTATTGCCGATGTAAACCTGTGGCGAGGGGATTTATCCCCGTTCAGCGGCGAAGCCGTCGCAAGACCTGTTTGCACAGGTTGTCTGAAAGAATGCTGGGGGCCGCTCCGCAGCCCAACGGGGATAAATCCCCTCGCCACAGGGTTGTGTGTTACTTCAGGCCAATCCTGTACAGCCCCCCATCCTCTTCGTCCGTCAACACATACAAATACCCATCCGGCCCCTGCCGCACATCACGAATGCGCTTGCCGAGTTCACCCAGCAAGCGCTCTTCGTGAACCACTTTGTCGCCGTCCAGTTGCAGACGAATCAGTTCCTGCGTCACCAGTGCGCCAATGAACGCGTTGTGCTGCCAGGCCTTGAAACGATCACCGTCATAGAAGGTCATGCCGCTCAAGCCCGGAGACTTTTCCCAGACATGATGTGGCCCACGAGTGCCTTCGGCGGTTTTGCCGTTGGCTTCCGGGATCGGTTGGCCTGAATAGTTGATGCCGTGCGTGGCCAGCGGCCAACCGTAATTCTTGCCACGTTCGATGATGTTGACCTCGTCACCGCCCCGGGGTCCGTGCTCGTTTTCCCAAAGGGTACCGGTCCACGGATTGAGCACCGCGCCTTGCGGATTGCGAACGCCGTAGGCCCAGATTTCCGGGCGTACGCCGGACTGGCCGACAAAGGGGTTGTCGTTCGGCACCTTGCCATCAGGATAGATGCGTACGATCTTGCCCTGCAGCTTGTCGAGGTCCTGGGCGGTCGGGCGATCGTTGTTCTCTCCCAGGGTAATGAACAGATAGCCATCGCGGTCGAACACCAGTCGCGAGCCGAAATGATTGCCAACCGAAAGTTTGGGTTCCTGGCGGAAAATCACCGTGAAATTCTTCAGGTTCGTCAGATCTTCGGACAACTGCCCGCGCCCGACGGCCGTGCCGGCCTTGCCATCCTGGCCGCCACCTTCGGCGTAGGACAGATAGATCGTACGGTCTTGCCTGAAATCCGGTGACAACGCCACATCCAGCAAACCGCCCTGCCCTTTGGCCCAGACTTTTGGCACGCCATTGATCGGTGCGGACAGCTTGCCCTCGACGGTCACCACCCGCAGATTGCCGGGGCGCTCGGTCACCAGCATGCCCTTGCGATCCGGCAGAAATGCCAGTGCCCAGGGATGTTCCAGGCCCTGGACAATGGGCGTGACCTCAAGGGTGCCTTGTTCGCTTTCCATGTCCCGGGTGGGTGCCGCAGATACAGGCAACGCGGCAGACATCAATACGCTGGCGCAAGCGGTGGCCAGGAGGAGTAGACGCAACATGCACGAATCCTTTTGTCATGAGAATGGCTGGCAGGAACACTTTCCTGCCGTTCAACGGTTGCTGGTGCCCGGGTCTCGTACAGGTGGATTGGGAATGAACTTCGGTGGGCTGGCGGGAACGGATCGCTCCTGCGGATAGCGATTGCCGATGCCACCGTTATCGAGGGTTGGCGGTCGCGGCACAGGCACGGTGTTCGGACCGCGAATGGCCGGGGCACTGGGTTGCGTGCCCTGCATGCTATTGGGGTTGGCCCGGCGGATCGGACTGTTGTAGGGATTGTTGTTGCCACTGTTCGGCAAGTTCTGGGCGACCTGCAACAGTGCAGTTCGTGAAAGATCCTGCGCGTGCACCTGTTGGCCCATAGCGCCGCTCAACGCCAGCAGCATCAGGGCGGGTACGCATCGGTTCATGGGGGAGCCTCTCGACGAATGCGTGAATAGAGTCTTCGATAGCACGCTACGCCCAGGGTTCGGATTTGTTAACCAAAACCTCCACGGCGAGATGTAACACGAAGTTGATCCAATGCCGGCCGCGGGCTGCAAGCCGCTGAAACTTTTGTTCGAGGCTCAGGGTCACCTGATCATCAATGGCGAGTAGACGACCATGGCACGGGCAATCTGGAAAGGCGCAATCAGTTTCGGGCTGGTGCATATTCCTGTGGCGCTGGTATCGGCGACGTCCTCACATGGGGTGGACTTCGACTGGCTCGACAGCCGCAGCATGGAGCCGGTGGGTTACAAGCGCGTCAACAAGGTCACTGGCAAGGAAGTGACCAAGGAGCACATCGTCAAAGGCGTCGCTTACCAAAAGGGACGCTACGTCGTACTCAGCGAAGAGGAAATACGCTCGGCGCACCCGTTGTCGACCCAGACCATCGATATTTTCTCCTTTGTCGACAGCCAGCAGATTCCCTTGCAGAACATCGACACGCCCTACTACCTGGCGCCCGATAAACGCGGCGGCAAGGTGTATGCCTTGCTACGTGAAACCCTCACCCGAACCAACAAAGTCGCACTGGCCCGCGTGGTGTTGCACACCCGTCAGTACCTCGCCGCCTTGATGCCCATGGAGAAGGCCCTGGTACTGGTGAAACTGCGCTGGCCGGCGGAAGTGCGCAGCCTGGATGAACTGGCGCTGGGCCCCGACGTGACCAAGGCCGAACTGGCCAAGGGCGAACTGGACATGGCCAAGCGCCTGGTGCAGGACATGAGCGCTGACTGGTCGCCGGACGACTATCGGGATGAGTTCGAAGACAAGATCATGGCGCTGGTGGACAAGAAGGCCCATGAAGGCAAGATCGAGGACGTTGAAACGGATACGGGAGAAGAGACGCGCAAGACCGCGGATGTCATTGATTTGACCGAGTTGCTCAAGCGCAGTCTGGGTGGCAAGGGGGCAAGCAAGGCGGCTGCCAAGCCTAAATCGACCGGCAAACCGACGGCTGCGAAGAAAGCCAGCAAGTGATGTGCTGAACATACCGGCCCCTTCGCGAGCAGGCTCGCTCCCACAGGGTTTGCGCAGTTCCTGTGGGAGCGGGCTTGCTCGCGAAAGGCGATGTCAGCCTTCCTACCTATTCAAATCAGTACGAAAATCGCCAGCAAACCACCAAAAATCGCCCACTTCTCCAGGTAGTAGAGCTTGCGATTGCGCTTTTTCAGTTCCTTGCCGCGCAGGCGAATCTTGTAGATCTTGCCGAACAGGCGATTGATGCCCCCCGTCTTGTCGCCCGCCTCGTTTGGCGCGCCCGCCGCCGACATCACATGCCGGCTGAACCAGCCATTGAAAGCAGCAGCCCAGCGGTACTTCATCGGACGCTCGACATCGCAGAACAGAATGATGCGGTTTTGCTCGGTGGTGTTTTCGGCGTAATGAATGAAGGTTTCGTCAAACATCACCGCCTCACCATCGCGCCAGTGGTAGTTCTCGCCATCGACGTTGATGTAGCAGCCTGCATCGTTGGGTGTTTCCAGGCCCAGGTGATAGCGGTAGGAACCGGCATACGGGTCGCGGTGACGCACCAGTTTGGAGCCCGGTGGCAACTCGGCGAACATGGCCGCCTTGATCGAGCCGATGCTCTGTACCAGCTCGGTGGTACGCGGGCAAAGCTTCATTGCCGACGGGTGGCTGTCGCCGTACCACTTGAGATAAAAACGCTTCCAGCCGGTCTTGAAGAACGAATTGAAGCCGACATCGTCGTACTGATTCGAGCGCTTGATTTCGCCGGCCCGCAGCAGGTTCTGGCCTTCGGCGCGAATTTCTTCCCAGTGGGTCTGCAATGGACTCAAGTCGGGAAAGTCCGCCGGATCGAGGTAAGGCTTGTTGGGGATTTTCGAGAACAGATAAAGGAAGCAATTGATCGGCGCAAGAAACGTCGAGTGATCGCTCAGCTGGCGACCCAGTTTGTGACGCACGCGCCCCCGCAGGTGGACGTACGCGATGGATACAACGTAGATAGTGGCAATGATGAGTTTCACGGAAATCGTCACACGTCAGAGGTGAACAAACTGCGCCCCCTGCCAGCCAGCGGCTTACGGGTCTTGTGCAGCGTCTGATTACGAAACAGCGGTCCCGGTGCCCGGTCCTTGAGCCATGCCTGATATCGGCATCTGGTAGAAAGATGGCATTTTAGCCACCACCTGTAACCAATTGTTAGCCTTCAAGTGTGAAAATCTGTCCTCCCATACAGCCAAAGCGTCACGGCGGCCTTATTGCCCTATCGCTTGAAGGGCCAGACCAGTACAATCGCCGCCAAACTTTACGCGCCCCCTTGGTTGATGACGGGAAATGACCCCGGCCTCAGCGCACTTCGACTCGGGCCAAGCGCTCCACATGCTGCTGTCCACTTATTGCCAGATGGATCTTCCGCTTCTGACCGGGATGCATTTCCCGTGATCCGAATGGCGGAAACGGGTACTGATTCGGTACTGCCGCACCCTAGCTACTCTGAATGCTTCGCAGGAAAAACCTTTGATTTCTACAGCTAACATCACGATGCAGTTCGGCGCCAAGCCGCTTTTCGAAAACGTTTCGGTCAAGTTCAACGGTGGCAACCGTTATGGCTTGATTGGCGCCAACGGTTGCGGCAAGTCGACATTCATGAAGATTCTCGGTGGTGACCTCGAGCCATCCGGCGGCCAGGTCATGCTCGAGCCGAACGTGCGCCTGGGTAAATTGCGCCAGGACCAGTTCGCCTACGAAGAATTCACCGTGATCGACACCGTGATCATGGGTCACGAAGAGCTGTGGAAGGTCAAGGCCGAACGCGACCGTATCTACTCGCTGCCGGAAATGAGTGAAGCAGACGGCATGGCCGTGGCCGAGCTGGAAACCGAGTTCGCCGAAATGGACGGCTACACCGCCGAATCCCGTGCCGGTGAGCTGTTGTTGGGCCTGGGCATTCCCCTGGAACAGCATTTCGGTCCGATGACCGAAGTCGCGCCAGGCTGGAAACTCCGTGTCCTGTTGGCTCAGGCACTGTTCTCCGACCCGGAAGTCCTTTTGCTCGACGAACCGACCAACCACCTGGACATCAACACCATCCGCTGGCTGGAAACGATTTTGACGGCGCGTAACAGCACCATGATCATCATTTCCCACGACCGTCACTTCCTCAACAGCGTCTGCACCCACATGGCCGACCTGGACTACGGTGAGCTGCGCCTGTTCCCGGGCAACTACGACGAATACATGACGGCGGCGACCCAGTCCCGCGAGCAACTGCTGTCTGACAACGCCAAGAAAAAAGCCCAGATCGCCGAGCTGCAGACCTTCGTCAGCCGCTTCTCGGCCAACGCCTCGAAAGCCAAGCAGGCCACTTCCCGCGCCAAGCAGATCGACAAGATCCAGCTGGCCGAAGTCAAGCCATCGAGCCGCGTGAGCCCGTTCATCCGCTTCGAGCAAACCAAGAAACTGCACCGCCAGGCCGTGACCATCGAGCAGATGTCCAAGGGCTTTGACGGCAAGACCCTGTTCAAGAACTTCAGCTTCACCGTCGAAGCCGGCGAGCGCGTGGCGATCATCGGTCCGAACGGTATCGGCAAGACCACCTTGCTGCGCACCCTGATGGGCGAACTGACCCCGGACGCCGGTTCCGTGAAATGGACCGAAAGCGCGGAACTGGGCTACTACGCCCAGGACCACGCCCATGACTTCGAAGACGACGTCAGCCTGTTCGACTGGATGGGCCAGTGGACTCAGGGCGAGCAGATCATTCGTGGCACCCTGGGCCGCATGCTGTTCTCCAACGACGAGATCCTCAAGTCGGTCAAGGTCATCTCCGGTGGTGAGCAAGGCCGCATGCTGTTCGGCAAGCTGATCCTGCAAAAGCCGAACGTACTGGTGATGGACGAACCGACCAACCACTTGGACATGGAATCCATCGAAGCATTGAACCTGGCGCTCGAGAACTACCCGGGCACGCTGATCTTCGTCAGCCACGACCGTGAGTTCGTTTCGTCCCTGGCCACCCGCATCATCGAGCTGAGCCCGAACGGCGTGACCGACTTCAGCGGCACCTACGATGACTACCTGCGTAGCCAGGGTGTGGTGTTCTAAGGGCAACTACACGCCGTTAGCGTAAAGCTTCAAGTGAAAAGCCCTGTCCTGGTGACGGGGCTTTTTGCATTTCATGGCCTGGATTGTCCTGGGTGCCGAAACCATTCGCGAGCAGGCTCGCTCCCACAGTTGGAACGCATTTACCTGTGGGAGCGAGCCTGCTCGCGAAGAGGCCCTTATTAACACCGATGATTTAGGGGCAAAGTAGTTAGCCTGCTTCCTTTTATCCCACCGCCGCGCCATCATGCAGTTCTCCCACCGCCGCCCGCGAACGAGCCCTCATGTCTGCGCAGCAACAGCCACCGCAAAGCTCCATGGCGATCACCCTGCAGATCGTCTCCATCGTCTTCTATACCTTTATTGCCTTCCTCTGCATCGGCCTGCCGATTGCGGTGCTGCCGGGTTACGTTCACGAACAGCTCGGGTTCAGTGCAGTCATCGCCGGACTGACCATTGGTTCGCAATACCTCGCCACCCTGCTCAGCCGCCCCATGGCCGGGCGCATGTCCGACAGCGTCGGCACCAAGCGCGCGATCGTTTACGGCTTGTCGGGCATTGTGTTGAGCGGCGTGCTCACGTTGTTGTCGACCCTGCTGCAGAGCCTGCCATTACTGAGCCTGGTGATCCTGATCGCCGGCCGCCTGTTGCTCGGGATCGCCCAAGGGTTGATCGGGGTGGGGACCATCAGTTGGTGCATGGGCCAGGTTGGCGCGGAACACACGGCGCGCTCGATTTCGTGGAACGGCATCGCGTCCTACGGCGCCATTGCCATCGGTGCCCCACTTGGGGTGGTGATGGTCGATCAGTTGGGGTTCACCAGCCTGGGGATCGCCCTGTCGGTGCTGGCCGCGTTGGCACTGCTGCTGATTCGCAACAAACCCTCGGTACCCGTGGTGCGCGGTGAGCGCTTGCCGTTTTGGGCCGTGTTCGGGCGGATTGCGCCATTCGGTGCGAGCTTGAGCCTGGCGTCCATCGGCTACGGCACCCTGACCACCTTTATCACCCTGTACTACGTCAACCGTGGCTGGAGCGGCGCGGCGTATTGCCTGACGATGTTCGGGGTGTGTTTCATTCTGGCGCGACTGCTGTTCATCTCCAGTATCAGCCGCTTCGGCGGTTTTACCTCGGCCATTGCCTGCATGACCATCGAGACCATCGGCCTGGCCATGCTGTGGTTCGCCCCTTCGACGGGCTACGCCTTGATCGGTGCCGGCCTGACCGGCTTCGGCCTGTCGCTGGTGTATCCGGCCCTCGGCGTCGAAGCGATCAAGCAGGTACCAAACTCCAGCCGTGGCGCGGGGTTGAGTGCTTATGCGGTGTTTTTCGATCTGGCGCTGGCGATTGCCGGGCCATTGATGGGCGCGGTGGCGCTGAACCTGGGGTATTCGTGGATTTTCTTTGTGGCGGCGTTATTGTCGGTGAGCGCACTGGCGCTGACCTTGCTGCTCAAGCGTCGGGCGATGGATTAGACCCATTACGCTCCCTGTGGGAGCGAGCCTGCTCGCGAAGAGGCCAGTGCATCCGCCAAATTTTCTGCGCCTCGAATGCCGCCTTCGCGAGCAGGCTCGCTCCCAAATTTGAACAGTGTCGTGCGCAGCTCACGTGCCCACTGATGATTCCCTGTGGGAGCGAGCCTGCTCGCGAAGACGGTGTGTCAGGTAACCATGATGTCGGATTTGCCGGCCCCTTCGCGAGCAGGCTCGCTCCCACAGGGGTTCCCGGGTATCTATTGATCCGCGGTCTGCATCCCCGCCCGGCTCGCCTTGCCCAAGGTATGAGCAAAGAAACGCCCGGCCTCGGAAATCAGGTTGCGGTGAATGTCCTCACGGTCGACGCCATCGGCATCGGTGCACAGTGCCGGCATGATGACGATCTGTTCGTCGTTGCACGGCGCCATGAACACGAAGTGCCCTGCCCCGGCCAGCAGCTTGAAGTCCGGCGCCACCGGCAACTTGCGCGCCAGTGCGGCGGCGTTCTTGTCGAAGGGCACCAGTTTGTCGCCGTCGCCGCTGTAGAGCAGTACCGGCACATGCACATCAGCCAGGGTATGCCGGCCGAACTTCAGGCTTAACGGGGCCATCAGCATCAACGCATGGACTCGCGGGTCGGCCACCGGCTGCAAATCATCACGATCGACGATCAGCTCACCCTGTGTATTGCAGGCATCGCGGTCGTCGGGGCGTTCCTGACAGTAACGGCGCAGGCGGTCCAGGTCCGGCGTGGCGCCGGACAGTATCAACGCCGTCTCCCCGCCTGCCGAGTAACCAATGACCCCGACCTGATCGGCATTGACGAAGGGCGCCAGCATACGGTCGCCCAGGGTCGCGGTAATGGCTTCGGAAATCTGGATCGGCCGGCCGTACAGATTGCTCAAGGTGCCGAGACGACTATGGTCTTTGGAGTTGTCGCCCGGGTGAATCACCGCCACCACCACGAACCCCTTGCGCGCCAGCGACGTGGCCAGGTCATGCAGGGCCAGCGGGGTTCCCGTGTTGCCGTGGGACAGCATCAGCATGGGAAAACGACCCATGGCGACTTTAATGTCTTCACCAGCCTCGACCGTGTAGCCCTCAAGCTTGCTGGCGTGCTCTTTTTCGCTGGAGGGATAAAACGCGATGGCGCGCATCGGTTGCAGGTCGAGGGGATCGAGAAAACTCATCTCGTGGTAGCCGACACTCCAGTGAGGGTGCGGCGCAGGGGCGGCGTGCACTGAATTCAGGCTGCTGAACAGGCAAATCAGTAAGGTTGCACAAAGACGCATCATGGGATGCCCCACCTTGTTACCGGATCCGAGACGTTTCCCCTCGACTGCATAACCCGGGCCACTATTGAGCAAAGTATGTAATAGCCAGAAACAAAAAACTCCGTACCTGACCCTTGCGTGATCAGAATACAGAGTTTTTTGAGTATTGCCTGCGTCGTTCGACGTCTTTATTCAAGCCTTACGCGGCGGCGAACAGTTGCTCGCTGATTTGCGCCTGGGCGTCGCCCATGGCTTTGGTACGCACTTCGTCACCGTAGGCCAGGCCGTGGGCACGGACGAATTCGATGTCGGTGATCCCGATGAAGCCGAACAGCACTTTCAAGTAGTCCTCATGGGCAACGCCGGTTGCCTGGCCGGCATGCAGACCGCCGGAAGTCGAAACGATCACCACTTTCTTGCCGCCGCACAGGCCTTCCGGACCGGCTTCGGTGTAACGGAAGGTTTGACCAGCTACAGCAATGCGGTCGATCCAGGCCTTCAGTTGGGTCGGGATGGTGAAGTTGTACATCGGTGCTGCAATCACCACGGCATCGGCGGCGAGGAATTCGGCCAGGGTCGACGCGCTCAGCTCGGCTTCGTGTTTTTGCGCAGCGTCGCGCAGTTCAGCCGTGGTACCCGCTGCAACCAGCGTGGTCGAAGAGAAGTGGCTGATGGCGTCGGCAGCCAGGTCGCGGTAGGTCACCACGGCCGTTGGCTCGGCGATTTGCCAGGCTTTCACGACTTCACTGCTCAGCTGACGGGAAGCCGAGTTGTCACCAAGAATGCTCGAATCGATATGCAGCAGTTTCATGTGGGATCTCCAGGTGAGGATCGCCGCCAGGGCGATCTGATGGAAACAATCCTACCGACGAAACCAATGACTGATTAGACTGCAACAATGCGATAGTTTGTCCCACTGATAGAACGATTGAGAGCACGCTCATGCAAGACCTTAACGACCTCTATTACTTCGCCAAAGTCGTGGAGGCCGGAGGCTTCGCGGCTGCCGGGCGATTACTGGGGATCCCCAAGTCGCGGCTGTCTCGTCGCATTGCTGAACTCGAGGAGCGGCTGGGTGCGCGATTGCTGCAACGCACCACTCGACAGCTCAAGCTGACGGCCGTGGGCGAACGTTACCTGCGCCACTGTCAGGCCATGCTGCTGGAAGCCGAAATGGCCGACGAGGCCGTGGCCAGCATGTCGAGCGAGCCCCGGGGGCGACTGCGGGTGTCCTCCCCCGTCGGATTGGCGCACGAGATGCTCCCCGGCGTGATCAGCAGCTTTCTGGAGAAATACCCGCAGGTACAGCTTGAGGTGATGCTGGTCAATCGCCGCGTTGATCTGGTGACCGAAGGCGTCGACGTCGCTTTGCGCGTGCGCGAACCGGGCGATGAAGACCCTTTGCTGGTGACCCGTCGCCTGCGACAGGCGCAGATGCTCGTGGTGGCGAGCCCGGGGTTTATCCGCGGACAGGACATCAATCATCCGGACGACTTGAAAAACCTGCCGGTACTGGGCGCCCTTGAACCGGATCGCATGGTGCACATTCGCCTGGTGGATCGCCAGGGCAAACCCTACGACCTGGCCCGTGAAGCACGGCTGGGCATTGACGATTTTATCGTGCGCAAGACCTGTGCCCTCGCCGGCCAGGGTTTCACCACGCTGCCCATGATGTATTGCGAACAGGAGCTGGCCAACGGCTCGCTGGTGCAATTGCTCCCTGAATGGTCGATGCCGGGTGGCTGGCTGCAAGCGGTCTACCCGCACCGACGCGGCGTGATGCCCGCGGTACGCGCGTGGCTCGACCATTTGATCGAAACATTCAACGCCTGCGGGGATCGATTGATATGAAGAGCGGACGCATGAGTGAGGCCGACGTCGCTGCCTTTTGCCTGGCGTTGCCCGGCGCGCGGGAAGATTACAAATGGGGTGGCGTGCGGGTGTTTTCAGTGGCCGGAAACAAGATGTTTGCCTTGCAGAACCTGCGCGGCGACTCCCTGGCGTTCAAGGTCGACAAGGATCTGTTTCTGGGTCACTGCGACCGCCCGGGGATTCACCCGGCGCCCTATCTGGCGCGGGCCCAGTGGATCATCATGACAACGCCCTACCCGCTTGGCGCCGAAGAGTTGCAAGGCTTGCTGCGACGCTCCCATCAACTGGTGGTCAGCAAGCTGCCCAAGCGCACGCAGGTCGGGTTGCTGCTTTAAAACCTGCTCACTAAGTAAGACAAATATTTCTGTGGCGAGGGGATTTATCCCCGTTGGGCCGCGAAGCGGCCCCCTCATTTCCCTAAAAAAGGGGCCTGCTGCGCAGTCCAGCGGGGATAAATCCCCTCGCCACAGAGGTGCAACACACGCTTTCAGAACAATGCGAACAGATGCGCACCAAGAAACAACATGTCGATCCAGAACACCTGGTGCAGCAGCACGATGAGCCAGAACACCAGTTGAAACGAAACCTTGCGCGTCTTGTGCCGAAACACCTGCTGCGCGAGCAAGGCGCCCGGCCAGCCGCCGGCGAACTCCAGTGCATGCAGCACATTTTCCGGGGTACGCCAGTGGTCGGCCCGCGCCTTGCGTTTGTCGCTCCAGTACAGCAAAAAGGCCAGCACGCTGACGACGCCATAGGCCGCCAGGGGGATCGGCGAAACCCCTCGCAGCCACATCGACATCGACCCGAACAGCGGCAGCGCGCAGAGTACCGCGAACATCAGCAGTTTGAGCCGAAGATGGCGGATCTCGCCTCCGGATGGGCGCCCGGGGTTGTGGCGCGTGCTGGAATCACTCATGGCTTGGCGGCGGTCCAGTCAACCCAGCCGAATTGCCAGGTGGCCAGGATGACCAGGCCAAAGGCGATGCGATACCAGGCAAAGGCCGCATAGCTGTGGCTGGCAATGAACTTGAGCAAGCCCCTGACGGCGATCATGGCGAAGATAAACGCGGTGACGAAGCCGATGGCGAATACCGGGAAATCGGCCGGCACAAACAGCTTGTGGTACTTGTAACCCGAGTACACCGCCGCGCCCACCATGGTCGGCATGGCGAGGAAGAACGAGAACTCGGTAGCGGTCTTGCGCGACAGGCCGAACAGCAAGCCGCCAATGATCGTCGAGCCAGAGCGCGAGGTCCCCGGAATCATCGCCAGGCACTGGGCGAAGCCGACTTTCAGGGCATCTTTCCAGGTGATGTCATCCACGGTTTCGGCATGCACCTCATGCTGGCGCTGCTCAGCCCACAACATGACGATACCGCCCACGACCAACGCGGTGGCCACGGTGATCGGGTTGAACAGATAGTGGTGAATCAGGTCGGCGAAAATAACCCCCAGGACCACCGCCGGCAGGAAGGCGATCAGCAGATTGGCGGTAAAGCGTCGGGCACTGGGTTGTGTTGGCAACCCGATGACGACGTCGAAAATCTTGCGGCGAAACTCCCACACCACCGCCAGGATCGCCCCGAGCTGGATGATGATGTTGAATGCCATGGCGCGCTCGCCACCGAAATCGAGCAGGTCGGCCACAATGATCTGGTGCCCGGTGCTTGAAATCGGCAAAAACTCTGTCAGTCCCTCAACAACCCCAAGAATCAACGCCTGAAAGGCAGTCCAAAGATCCATCAATCCCCCAAAGGCTATGCGTCAACGCAGGCCCCGTCTGTATTTTTTCAAAGCGTTCAGCGTAGTTGAAAACTCGCGCGCACAAGATACCTGCAGGCTGCGGAAAATTCCGTGAAATATCATTTTGTATTCAGGTTTTTCCGCGCAAAGCCGAAAGGCTATCAGGCAAGCCTGATTTGCGTCGCCGCGATATCGGGTCGGACATCTGCCGACAAGCATTAAATACAAGAATAAAAACCGGAGTACCGCGTTATGAACAGCTTGCGCAATATGTCGATCAGCCGGCGTTTGTGGCTCATCTTGATCGTGGCCGTGATGATGCTTTTGGCCCTGGGCGTCATGATGCTCAAGCAGATTCACGATGATCTCTACGAGGCCAAGGCACAGAAAACCCAGCATGTGGTGCAAACCGCCAGCGGCATTCTCACCTACTACCACGACCTGGAAACCGCCGGCACCCTGACCCGCGAGGCGGCACAGAAACAGGCCCTCACAGCCGTGCGTGGCTTGCGTTATGACCAGAACGATTATTTCTGGATCAATGACCTGACGCCGGTGATGGTCATGCACCCGGCCAACCCGAAACTCGATGGCCAGAACCTGTCGGCCATCCGCGACCCGGACGGCTTCGCGGTGTTCAACGAAATGGTTGCCATCGCCAAGGCCAAGGGCGCCGGCATCGTCAATTATCGCTGGCCCAAACCGGGCGCCAACGCCCCGGTGGGAAAAACCTCCTACGTCAAACTGTTCGAGCCCTGGGGCTGGGTGATCGGCTCGGGCGTATACATTGATGACATGCAGGCCGAGTTCCATGGCCAGGTCCGGGATGCATCGGCGATCGGCCTGGCCATCGCGCTGATCATGGCGGGGCTGGTGATCGTGATCGCCCGCAGCATTGTCCGTCCACTTCAGGAAACCGTGAACGCGATGGCCAACATCGCCAGCGGTGAAAGCGACTTGACCCGCAGCCTCGACACCCACGGCCAGGACGAAGTCACTCAACTGGCGCGGCACTTCAATGCCTTCACCACCAAGCTGCGTTTGGTGATCGGTGAGTTGCAGGTGTCCGCCGGCGCCCTGGGCCAGTCGTCCAGCGATCTGGGCAACGACGCCATTCAGGCCCAGCAGCGCAGTCAGCAACAGTCGCAACAGATGGAACTGGTGGCTACCGCTATCAATGAAGTGACCTATGGCGTGCAGGATGTCGCGAAAAACGCCGAGCATGCCGCCAGCGAAATGCGCGACGCCCAAGCTCAGGCTCAACAAGGCCAGGTCAATATCGATAGCAGCCTGCAACAGATCAATACCCTGTCTGACACCATCGATCAGGCGGTGGAGGTGATCCGCACGCTCGCCGCCGAAAGCACCCAGATCGGCAGCGTTCTGGAAGTGATTCGTTCCATTGCCGAGCAAACCAACCTGCTCGCCCTCAACGCCGCCATCGAGGCCGCCCGGGCCGGCGAGCAAGGGCGCGGGTTTGCGGTAGTGGCCGATGAGGTACGCCTGCTGGCCCAGCGTACGCAGAAGTCCACGGCAGAAATCCAGTCGATGATCGAACGCCTGCAAAATCACTCCGAGGCGGCGGTCAAAGTCATCAGCGACAGCAGCCGGGCCTCGCAACTGACCATTGAACAGGCCGGATTGGCGGGTGCCAGCCTCAATGCCATCGGCCAGGCATTGCGCAGCCTCAACGGACTGAACGCCTCGATTGCAAGCGCGACACTGCAACAGGCGCACGTGGTCGAGGACATCAACCAGAATGTCACGCAAGCTGCCGGGCTTTCCCACAGCACCGCGCTGGCGGCTGAACAGTCGAGCGCTGCAAGCGTACGGCTCAAGGGGTTGAGTGAGCAGTTGAACGGGTTGCTCAGGCAGTTCCGCGTGTAAGCCAAAACATCGCCCGCATGACTTCTTGTGGGAGCGAGCCTGCTCGCGATGGACTTCAACGTTAACGCGCCCTGTCTGAATGGTCGCGTCGCCCGGAGGTTTTTCGCGAGCAGGCTCGTTCCCGCAAGGTATGGCGTAAAGGCCGCCTGAGGTTACAATCCGCCCCCTCTTCGACTTTCCCCCAAGGAACCTGCATGTCCGGGCTTGAACTGTTTGCCGCCACCCTCGGTGTCATTGCCGTCTGGCTGACGGTCAAGCAGAACCCCTGGTGCTGGCCGATCGGCCTGGTCATGGTGCTTATCTATAGCTGGATCTTTTTCGAAGTGAAGCTGTATTCGGACATGCTGCTGCAAGTGATCTATGCCGGCCTGCAGATTTACGGCTGGTGGCAGTGGACGCATGCTGGCGATGCGCGGCGTGGGCGCGAGGTCAGCTGGCTTGATGGTCGATCCGTGATGTTCGGCCTGATCATCGGCGCGTTTGGCAGCCTGTTGCTGGGCGCCGCCATGGCGCACTGGACCGATGCCGCACAACCCTGGCTCGATGCGGCACTCACGGGCTTCAGCCTGGTAGCGCAATGGTGGATGGCCCAAAAGCGTGTGCAGTGCTGGCCGCTGTGGATCGTCGTGGATGTTATCTTCGTCGGGTTGTTCGTCTACAAAGAGCTGTACCTGACTGCCGTTTTGTATGGATTGTTCCTGCTGCTGGCCGTGCAGGGCTGGCGTGAATGGCGCGCGGCCCCGGCGTTGCGCACATGAAAGTCCTTGTGCTGACAGGCCCCGAATCCAGCGGTAAAAGTTGGCTTTCGAGTGAGATTTTCGCCAATTATGGCGGCATATTGGTCAACGAGTACGTTCGGCACTTTATCGAAAGCGAAGCGCGCGAAACCCGCTATGATGACATCTCATCCATAGCACATGGCCAGCTGACGTGGGAGGATGAAGCACGCGCCAAACAGCCTTCACTGTTGATTCTTGATACGCACCTCTTGAGCAACATCCTTTGGAGTCGCACGTTGTTTGGCGCGTGTCCGGAGTGGATCGAGCAAGCATTGCTGGCTCGGCATTACGACTTGCATTTGCTGCTGAACCCCGAACACGTGGCGTGGCATGACGACGGACAGCGTTGCCAACCACAACTGGCAGAACGCCAGGCGTTTTTCCAGGCCAGCCGAGAATGGCTTGACCAGCACCGCCAGCCTTATCAGGTGCTGCAAGGTGATTGGAAGCAGCGAAAGGAGGCGGCATTCGAGGCGGTAACGCGCTTGCTCGACGCCTGACAGATTGGCCCCCTCCCGGCCGAAAATGTCCATTTCTGAAACACCCGCCCCGCGTAAAACCGCGAGTTAGAGCGCTCCGAGCGTTTCGGCGCAATAATGTAAAGCGGCTGATACAACCTGGCCCAAACGCCCGTAATGAGCAATGCCGCCGGCAAAGACGGTACTTCTGGGCGGCTCTGTCTCAGTGGCTTTACAAATCCTTTTGACCATTTCGTCAATCGAAGCCAAGCCCCTGTTATCAATAGAAAATCAAAAACCGGCACACCTTCTGCTCTGTTCCTCGTATCGCTGATAAGGGCCAGCGTACGACTAACAGAAGGAATTGCCGCCGTGGGGAAACTTGATAAAGGCTTTTACAGCCTCCTGCTGATCGGATGTGCGCTAGGTTCAAGTGTCAGCCTGCCTGTACAGGCTGAAAACGGCATCGTTGTCATCACTCGTGATGTCCAACCGCGCATGGCAACGCGCCCGCCGATGATCCCCGACCCCAACCCCACGACCGTCAATACCAACCCCTCCCAACAAATCCTAAGACAAACGAACGAACTGAGTGACGGCGACTTTGCTGGCGTCACCAGTGGTACGGGTATCTCAGGCCTGGTCAATCAAGGCGCCACGAACAACCTGGGCGGCAACATCACCAATCAGACCCAACTGACCAACCTCCCCGGCGGACGGTCGGGAAATGGGGGCAGTGGCATTGCCAACATGGTCAATTCAAGCGTTCAACGAGGCATGGGCGCGCTGAATATCATCGCGGGAGACCGTTAAGATGA
This sequence comes from Pseudomonas sp. C2B4, assembly GCF_013359695.1. Classification (GTDB taxonomy): domain Bacteria; phylum Pseudomonadota; class Gammaproteobacteria; order Pseudomonadales; family Pseudomonadaceae; genus Aquipseudomonas. The sequence goes on along the minus strand of NZ_JABFMU010000024.1, from coordinate 30,795 downwards.
ATCGTACGCTGCTGATGATCGCCATGTTTTGCAGTGCATCGACCTTCGCCCAGCCTCCCGTCATCAATAATGCCGAAATCGACAATTCCGGCATGCAGTACAACGGCAACCTGACAGTCAACCAGGCCGCGGGCGACCTGCAACAACAGGCCAATGCCCGGGCCATCGCCACTGGCACCAACGCCAGTGCTTCCACGCAGATTCGCCAACGTCTGCGCACGATAGTCGATCCCAACATGGATGCCAGCTCCAGCATTCAAGGCAACTCCTTCAGCAACGGCAACGGCGCACTGGGTGTCAACCAGAGCTCGGGTGCCAGCAACCAGCAGGCCAATGCACTGCGCATCAGCATCAGTGCCCAGCCGCAAAGTCTCGACGACAGCGTCCTCATGCAACAGAACGTGGCGCTGCTCAACAACTCCGATCCAACTGACTCTACACCCGGCTATCGCCAGGTCACTACCAGTGACCAGGCATTCACCGGTAGCCGTGGGGTAATTCAGTTGAATCAGAGCGCCGGGGTGGGAAACCGAATGGCCAACACCCTCAGCGTACGGGTCGTGGATTGACCCAAAAGGTAATAACAACACTTAACCTAAAATAAGTACGGAGAATCACCATGAAACCTTCGATGGCACTGAAGCCTCTGGTTTTCGCAATTGCTGCGGTCATGGCTGTTGCTGTACAAGCTGGAAACGATCGGGGTCACGGCCACCATAATAACGGCCACCACACTCCTCCTCCAACCAAGATCCCTGTGTATGCGACTGCCAATGCTCACGATAAGCAAAGCAGTACCAACAATCGCATCACCAACGAGGGGACCCAGAACGAAGCTGAAATGAGCAGCTCCGCCACAGGCACCAGCGGCAACGTCGGCGTCAACGTGGCGGCAGGTGCAGGCAACCAGCAAGACAACGCGGCTGCCATTGCCAATGCCGGCGCTGACTCCAGCCTCGACAACAGCTTCGTGTTCGGCAGTGCTTCTGCCACCGCTCGCGTCACGCAGTACAGCAACAACAACAAAGTGTACAACTACGGCACCACAAACACTGCCACGATGAGCGCTTCGGGTAATAACGGCAGCGGCAACATGGGGATCAACATCGCTGGCGGCGACCTGAACCAGCAGAAAAACACCATGGCAATTGCCAACTCCAATGCTCCGCTCGGCAACGCAACCGCTACTGCGTCCGCCGATCAAAACGGTCCAGGCCTCGTTGTGAACAACGCCGCCGATCGGACCTTCCGCCTGGATACGATCACCCTCACCACCACGAAGAGCGGCAGTTCTTCCTTCGATAAATCTTTCGAAGCGAGCGGCAGCCAAAGCAATTCTTCGAGTTGGGCTAAGGCCGGATCGAAAAGCTCTGAGTCCAGCGGTTCGCTTAGCATTGATGTAAGCGGTTCGAAGAGCAGCGCGGCAAGCGGTTCCAACAGCAGTGCTTCAAGCGGCTCCAACAGCAGCACTGCAAGTGGTTCCAACAGCAGCGCAGCTAGCGGTTCTTCGAATACCACTGTGAGTGCTTCCTTGAACGCGACTTTGGACGCTGCGGCAGAGGCTTCCAGTTCCGTTACTTTCGGCAACCACACTCGCAGCCGCAGTTCCGACGCTTCGCTTAACGCATCGCTTAACGCAACCCTCGATGCTTCGGTCGACAAATCGTTCGACAGATCGCACGAGTCCTCGTTTGACCGTTCGCGCGACTCTTCGTACGACCGTTCACACGAATCCTCGTACGATAAATCGCGCGAATCCTCGTTCGAAAAATCGTTCGATGCATCGTTCGAGAAAGCGAACGCGTCCTCGTTCGAAAAATCGGGCAGCCAATCGTCCGAATCGGCGTACGACAAAGCGAAGAGCTACAGTGAGAGCAGCGCATATGATCTGAGCAACACTGTTTCCTTCCAAGTGCTGACTCCAACCGGCTGGGCAAACCCTGTAACCAACACTGCAACCCTGAGTGGTTCGGTGAATGGCGGCAGTGGCAACCTGGGTGTCAACGTAGCTGCTGGTGTGGGCAACCAACAAAGCAACTCGCTGGCTATCTCCAACACTTCGTTCTAATGCTGTCTCTGGAGGCCCCCTCACGGGGGCCTTTTCAACACAACCAGGGGGCATCCCATCATGCGCATTATCGCCTTGGCATTTTTGCTTTGCGTGGCCAGTGTGATCGAGGCGGCGCAGATGCCGCTTTCCATCCTTCCGGGTGGCGCGGTGGTGTACAAGCCGATCCAGAGCATACGCGAACGTAAATTCGCCGACCTGGTGCAACAGAAAACCGACTTCAGTTGTGGCGCCGCGGCGCTGGCAACCATATTGCGCCAGGCCTATTGGCTGGACGTCAATGAAGAACAGATCATTGAAGGCATGCTGGCACATTCCGATCAGGATCTTGTCCGCGTTCAGGGCTTCTCCATGCTTGATATGAAGCGCTACGTGGAAAGTATTGGCATGCGGGCCCGTGGCTACCGCGTAGCGACGGAAACCTTGAACGACATCAAGATTCCGGTTGTCGTGCTCATGGATGTCCGTGGCTACAAACACTTTGTGGTCATGCAAAGAGTCCATGACGGCTGGGTTTACATCGGCGATCCGGTACTCGGTCATAAACGCTACAAAGTCGAGGACTTTGTCAAAGGCTGGAACGGCATCATCTTTGCCATCATCGGCCAAGGCTATGACAAAACCAATGCGCTGCTCGACCCACCCCTGCCCCTGACCGCCAGGAACCGCATCAACGCCTTCAACCCGGTGCAAGACGCAGAGTTGATGGATTTTGGATTCATCCAAAGCGACTTCTTCTAATAACAAGGGAGCATGAAGCTCCGGGAGTATCCAATGAAGACTCCAATCTGGCTGGCCATGGTTTGCCTGACCGCCAGCCTGCCCACCCAGGCAGAAATATTTAAACCCATCGAACTGAAGGATCAGGAATTGGCGACCCTGCGAGGCCGCTATGTCATGCCGGGCCGGATTATCAGTTTCGGCGTCGTCATGACCAGCACCTGGGAAAATGCCAAAGGTGAAGTGATCGGGGCAAGGTCCTCGATGCAAATTCAACAATCGACCATCAAACCCCAGTTCTACGTGTCGATGATCGACGAAAAACCTACGAGCTCAACCTCAACGCGCTCGCAAGACACAAGCACTAACACCAGCCCTGGCACCGGTACCGTCACGGGCGGCAACGGCCTCAACAGCACCCAAGGTGTCACTCAAGTCGTACGTGCTGCCGGCGACAACAATACGGCCTACAACAATGTTGATATCAACGTTGCAAAAGCGAACCAGACGCCAGCCACGCAACCACCGGGCCAGGCTTTGGACCCAGGCTCGACGTTGACCGGCTCCAATGGCGCGGGCTCGCTGAGTATTTCCTCCACCGGCACCGGCGTACAACTCAACATCGTCGCCAACAACAACCAGGGCAGTGCCATGCAACGCCTTGGCCAAGGTGGACTGATGCAGAACACGACATTGCTCGGCAGTACCAATCAGGTCCGCAACCTCACGTCCTTCAATGTCGTACTGCGTGACAGCGCGCAGGCGGCCGGGTCCTACAACGGCAATCTGGACCAGCTCAAAGGTCTTCGCACTTCCGGATTCTGATCTACGCTCAGTCTCATCAGATGCATTCAGAAGGGACGGCTTACCCATGCACCGATCGTTTACGCTCAGAGCTATCGTTTGTTTGAGTAGCCTGGCTCCGGGAGCATTGCTACAGGCAGCACCGGACCCCCAGGTTGAAGCACTAAAACAAGAACTCATGGAGTTGAAACAACGTTACGAAGCACAACAGAACGCGCTGATGGTCCTCGAACAGCGCGTTCGCCAAGTCGAAGAAACACCTGCAACACCGCCTCCCAAGCGCCTGACCCGATCCCCCGCCGAAACGACCAAGGGCGGCCAGGCGGTGGCCGCGGGTGCGCCCGGAACCACGGGCAGTTCCTACGGGCAGTCACTCAAGGACGACTCGGAACCGGCTCAAAGCGTTTCGAACCTGTACGACGAAGCCAGCGGGTTCTTCGGCGGCGGCAAGTTCAGTGTCGAAACCGGCCTGACCTATACCCACTACGATACCCGTGCATTGACGCTCAACGGCTTCCTGGCACTGGACTCGATTTTTCTCGGCAACATCAACCTCGACCGCATCAAGGCCGACAACTGGACCCTGGACCTGACCGCGCGCTACAACGTGGCGCAACGATGGCAGTTCGATATCAACGTCCCCGTGGTGTATCGCGAATCGACGTACTCCTCCGGAGGCGCTGGTGGCGCAGGACCGGTGACATCGGATGCCAGCGTCACCCGCGACCCGACCATCGGCGATGTCAACGTTGGCGTTGCCTACAAGTTCCTGGATGAATCGGAAAACCTGCCCGACGCGGTCGCTACCTTGCGCGTCAAGGCACCGACCGGCAAGGACCCTTACGGTATCAAGCTGGTTGAGGACCCTGGCAACGATAACCTTGCGGTGCCCGAGGACTTGCCTACCGGCAACGGTGTCTGGGCAATTACCCCGGGGATCTCGCTGGTCAAGACGTTCGACCCGGCCGTACTGTTCGGCAGCCTGTCTTACACCTACAACATGGAGGATTCTTTCAGCGACATCAGCCCTCAGGTCGGCTCCAAAGTGAAGGGTGACGTAAAACTGGGCGATTCCTGGCAGATCGGCGCCGGTATTGCATTCGCCTTGAACGAGAAGATGAGTATGTCGTTCTCGTTCACCGATCAGTTCGCCCGCAAGAGCAAGATCAAGCCGGACGGTGGCGATTGGCAATCGATCACCAACAGCGATTACAACTCGGCCAACTTCAACATCGGCATGACACTGGCAGCCACCGACAACCTGACAATCGTCCCTCAACTGGCCATCGGCCTGACCGAGGACTCGCCGGACTTTTCCTTCAGCCTGAAATTCCCGTACTACTTCTGATCCAGCCCCACAAAAAACCCCGCTGCGATTCATTTCGCAGCGGGGTTTTTACTGTAGGAGCGAGCCTGCTCGCGAAGGCGGTGGCTCAGTCAGCATCGATGTTGGATGCAATGGCCTCTTCGCGAGCAGGCTCGCTCCCACAGGGGGTTTGCGATGCTCTTGAAATATGTGTGCCACCACCGGCCATTGTGGGAGCGAGCCTGCTCGCGAAGGCGGGGGCTCAGCCGGCATCGATGTTGGATGCAATGACCTCTTCGCGAGCAGGCTCGCTCCCACAGGGGGTTTGCGATCCTCTTGAAATATGTGTGCCACCACCGGCCATTGTGGGAGCGAGCCTGCTCGCGAAAGCGGTGGCTCAGTCAGCATCGATGTTGAATGCGATGACCTCTTCGCGAGCAGGCTGCGACTAAAAGGGCTTCAACGAATCTGATGCTTGTGCAACAAACGGTAGAAAGTGGGCCTGGAGATTCCCAGTACCCTGGCGGCGATGCTCAAATTATCACTGTGGCGGTTAAGCACATCGCACAAGGCCTGGCGCTCGGCCCGGTGCTTGTACTCTTCCAGCGTGCCCATTGGAGGGGCAACGCCATGATGGCTGATCAGCCCCAGGTCTCGCGCTTCGATTTGCCGGCCTTCGGCCAATACCAATCCGCGACGAACCCGGTTGGCCAGCTCGCGAACATTGCCCGGCCAGTCATGCTTGCCCATGGCAATCAAGGCGTCATCACTGAAACTGCGCGGACGGCGACCGGTTTCATGGCTGTAGAAATGTGAAAAGTGATTGGCCAGCATCGACAAATCGCCATTGCGCTCACGCAGGGGCGAAGTCGCGACCTGCAAAACGTTCAGGCGATAGTACAGATCTTCGCGAAAGCGTTTCTTCTCGATCGCGGCCTCGAGATCGACATGGGTCGCGGCCAAGACCCGCACATCCACCGGAATCGGCTGACTGCCGCCCACCCGCTCGATGTGCTTTTCCTGAAGGAAACGCAACAGGTTTGCCTGCAGCTCCAGGGGCAGATCACCGATTTCATCGAGAAACAGCGTGCCGCCGTTAGCCGCTTCCAGGCGCCCGATCTTGCGCTGATGGGCGCCCGTGAAGGCCCCCTTCTCGTGCCCGAACAGTTCGGACTGGATCAGGTGCTCGGGAATCGCGCCGCAATTGATCGCGACAAAGGGTTTGCTGTGGCGAAGGGATTGCCGGTGCAGCGTGCGGGCGACCAGTTCTTTACCTGTCCCGCTTTCGCCGCGAATCAACACGGGCGACTCGGTGGGCGCCAGCTTGCTCAATAGTTTGCGCAATTCACGTATCGGCTTGCTGTCGCCCAGCAGCTCATGCTCGGGCTGATCGATATGAACCGTGCCCTGCCCGCGCAGGCGTGCCATGCCAAAGGCTCGCCCCAGCGTGACCTGGACCCGGGATACGTCGAACGGCAAGGTATGGAAGTCAAAAAACCATTCACAGACAAAGTCCCCGACATTTTGCAGGCGCAGGACTTCCTGATTGAGGACGGCAATCCATTCGGTACCACTACGACTGATCAATTCCTTGACGGCGTCCGGATGCTCGAGGTGGAACGGCTGCAGGCGCAACAGGCCCACATCGCAGGCTCGGTCGGAGGCGTTTTCCAGCGAACAGCTGTCAACGTCCCAACCCACGGAGCGTAATCCCGGCAATACACGATGGCAGTCGTCACAGGGATCAACCACTAATAGACGTCGTAAAGCTGGCGCTTCGCTCATGACGGTTCCTTGGCGCCAAATTCGAGGAAATTTTATTAAAAACAGTCATTTGGCGGACCTGGCTGTAACATTAGCAAGAATTTGACAGGGCCTTGTATCGTTTGACTATAGGGTTGTTGCGTAAATCGTTATAAGAAACTGTATTGTTAGTTACCTAACGAGTCTTTCCTTTCATTCAGCTTTCAAAACAAGTGTTTGTGAGGGGCATTTGAAAGAAAGTTTGAAATTTCTTTTCTTTGTGTGTGACCCGAACCCCGGTAACGGGCATCAGTACAAGTAACCTGCCGAACGGTAAGCCCAACCGTCGGCACATCACTTGATTGGGCATACAGAGAGAAGATCCTATGAACGCCCCGCTCCGTATCAACGAAGCTCTTTTGATTGCCGACCGCGCATTTAAACCTTTCCAGTGCGTGGCCTGGGCGCCACAGGACGGCAACGGCGAACTCTGCCTGACCGTCATCGACCGCACCAACAACAGTATAGGCCGCAAGCAGATCCCGAGCAGCGCATACACCGACCCGGAGCAGCTTGAGCGCCTGTTGAAACAGGCCCGTGAAGAGTTGAGCCAGGAAGGTTACACACTGCAATCGTGGTCGATGCCGCACTAAGTGTTTTGCGGATTACTCCAAGGAGTAATCCGCGCCATCCCTTTGTCGTTAGTTGCCTGTTTTTTTTCAGGGTCAACTGAACTTGCGACACTCCGTTATTTGAACTAGCGCACGTTTAATCCTTTGCAGGCTTGGCAGTGGTTCGAAAAGACACTGTTGTGGCACACAACGCCGCTCCGCCTGTTATTTCTGCCAGTTGTGCATCAACGCATTCAGGGATTGAATATTCTCCTTATCAAGTCGCCACTCCCAACTCCTGGACCACGACGACTCGCAAGGAGATGCGTGCATGTCAATCCAGTCTGTTTTAGCCCCCCCGACCTCATTCGGTCATGCCGGCAGCCTTGATACGGCTTTCGCCAGTCACGGTAAAACCCAGGTGTACTTCGCCGGCAGCGTTTCGAGCATGGCCAACAGTGTCGCCATCGATTCCCACGGTCGTTTGCTGGTGGCGGCAAAGGTCGGTACGCCGGCGGGCAGCCGTTTTGGACTGGCCCGATTGCTGGAGGACGGTTCGGCGGATTTGACATTCGGCAATCAAGGCAGCGTGATCGGGCAATTCGCGCCGGGCTTCGAAGCCATGGCCGGCAAGGTTCACGCATTGTCCGACGGGAACATTCTGGTCACCGGCCTGCACTACGAAAATGCCCACCGTACCCTCCCTGCCCTGGCGCTGTTCGACCCGCAAGGCTGCCTGGTCCAGCGGTTCGGCGACAACGGTTGCAGCATCGTGCGCCTGCCGGGCAATCTGTCCCACGGGATTCGCGATGCCTGGCTGCCGCCTGGTGTCCCCGGGGCCGAAGCCTGTGATGCCGACGTCCAGGCGGACGGCCGAATCGTGCTGGTGGCCAACCATCACTTCGAACTGGCCGACCACGCCGGCATGCTCATACGGATCGACACTAACGGCGAGCTGGACAACACATTCAACGGCCGAGGGTTTGTGATCGTCAGGCACTTGTTGATGAACACCTGGCTCAACAGCGTGAATGTGCAACGCGACGGCCGAATTCTGGTGGGCGGCTCGATCAATTTCCCCGAGGAAGGCTTGCTGGCCCGTTATCACCCCGATGGCAGTCTCGACGAACGCTTTGCCGTGGATGGCTTCATGAGCTTCAAGGCTCAGGGACAAAACGCGCAAGTCAGCCAGGTCGTCCAACTGGAAGCCGGCGATATGCAATGTTTTGGCAGCAGCCGTGACCCCATGCGTTGCCTCGCCCTGAAACTCCACATCAATGGCCGCCCGGACAGGCATTGTCACGACGGCCAGGCGCAATTGCTGGAGATCGGCCGCAGCGGCTGCCAGTGGACCGCTGCCCAGGCACAACCGGACGGCCGCGTGGTCACCGTCGGCGCAACCATTGGTGGTGTCGAGGCCGACTTTATCGTGGGTCGCTACTTGGCGACCGGGCAGCTCGATCCTGGCTTTGGCGACGGCGCAGGCTGGGTCCGCACCCGACTTGGCCGAAGTCTCGATACGGCCACTTCAGTGGCAGTTCAAACCGATGGAAACATCGTTGTCGGCGGTTATTCGCTGGACGGCAACTATCGTGCGGTGGTGGCTCGCTATTTGGGTTGATCCAACCTGGTTTTCCCGCACTTGATCTTCTCTATCGCTTACGGCAACTTGCGCGCTTCTTATTAAAAGGAGTGGCCGATGTCCGGTTCGATGGCCCAGGCGTTCGCGCATAACTTTCTCGGCAACTCACCCCGCTGGTACAAACTTTGTATCGTCGGTTTTCTGATACTCAATGCTCTGGTGCTGTGGACCGCAGGTCCGGTCGCGGCGGGCTGGCTGCTGGTGCTGGAGTTCATCTTTACCCTGGCCATGGCACTCAAATGCTATCCATTGATGCCCGGCGGTTTATTGCTGGTTGAAGCGTTGTTGCTGAAGATGACCACGCCTCAAGCCCTCTATGATGAACTGCTGCACAACTTTCCCGTGATCCTGCTACTGATGTTCATGGTGGCAGGCATCTACTTCATGAAAGACCTGCTGTTGTTTCTATTCTCGCGATTGCTGCTCGGAGTGCGCTCCAAGGCATGCCTGGCGTTGATGTTCTGTTTTTTATCGGCGTTTCTCTCCGCGTTTCTCGATGCATTGACCGTGACCGCCGTGATCATCAGTGCGGCCGTCGGCTTTTACTCGGTGTATCACCGCGTGGCCTCCGGCACCGATCCGCGCCAAGACAGCGAATTCAGCGATGACCAGCACCTGCCCAAGCTCCATCATGAAGATCTCGATCAGTTTCGCGCCTTCCTGCGCAGCCTGCTGATGCACGGTGCCGTTGGCACGGCGCTGGGGGGTGTCTGTACCCTGGTGGGCGAGCCACAGAACCTGTTGATCGGGCATGAGATGGGTTGGCATTTCGCCGAATTCTTTCTGAAGATCGCGCCGGTGTCGCTACCGGTACTGGTGGCAGGCCTGGTGACCTGTGTGCTGCTGGAGAAACTTCGCTGGTTCGGTTACGGCACATTGCTACCGGACAATGTTCGGGCCGTGCTGGCCGATTACGCCGCCCAGGATAATGCCGAACGTACCTCGCGCCAGCGTGCAGCGCTCATCGTGCAAGGGCTGGCGGCATTGATCCTGATTGCCGGGTTGGCGTTTCATGTGGCGGAAGTGGGCCTGATCGGCTTGATGGTCATTGTGCTGATCACCGCGTTCACCGGAATCACCGACGAGCACCGCCTGGGCACGGCGTTCAAGGACGCGATGCCGTTCACCGCCCTGCTGGTGGTGTTTTTCGCCGTGGTGGCGGTGATTCACGATCAGCAACTGTTCACGCCCTTGATCCAGTGGGTACTGGCCCTCCCCGCCGATCAACAACCGGGCATGCTGTTCATTGCCAATGGCTTGCTTTCGGCCATCAGCGACAATGTGTTCGTGGCAACGATTTACATCACTGAAGTGAAACGGGCATTCATCGCCGGCCACATGAGCCGCGAGCATTTCGAGACGCTGGCCATCGCGATCAATACTGGTACCAATCTGCCGAGCGTGGCCACGCCCAACGGCCAGGCTGCATTCCTGTTCCTGCTGACCTCGGCGATTGCACCGCTGATTCGGTTGTCTTATGGGCGCATGGTGTGGATGGCGTTGCCGTATACGGTGGTGATGGGGATTCTTGGTTGGTATGCGGTGAGCTACTGGCTGTAAACACCGACAAAAAAATGTGGGAGCGGGCTTGCTCGCGAAAGCGGTGTGTCATTCACATTGTTCGTGACTGACACAGCCCCTTCGCGAGCAAGCCCGCTCCCACAATTAGTTTTGTGTCGTTATCGCGGGAGGATGTATTGCTCGATAGCCCGCGCCGCGCCGTCTTCGACGTTACTGGCAGTCACAGCATCCGCCTGCCGCTTGACCGCCTCTTCCGCCTGCCCCATGGCAATCGACAACCCGGCGCGCTGAAACATCGCCGGGTCATTACCTCCATCGCCCATTGCAGCCGTCTGTTCCAGCGGCACCCCCAGAAACGCGGCAAGCGTAGCCAACGCATCCCCCTTGTTGGCCTGCATGGCGGTCACGTCCAGATACACCGGCTGTGAACGCGAGACCTGAGCCTGGCCTTCCACCTTCGCCAGCAACTGTGCCTCCAGCTCAACCAGCAGCGCCGTGTTATTGCTGGTGGCGACGATCTTGTCGATGCATGCCAGAAACGGCTCGAAGCTGTCGACCACCACCGGTGGATACCCCAGCCCGTGCTGCTCGCGGGGCACCATGGGGCCACTCGGGTCTTTGACCAGCCAGTCGCCCCCACTGAACACCCAGACCTCAACGTCCGGCTGATCGGCGAACAACGCCAGCGAAGTCAGCGCCGCCGTGACTGGCAAGTAATGGGCGACCAGCAAACTGCCGTCCGGGTGGACGATGGTGCCGCCATTGAAGGCAGCCGTCGGCAGGTCGACGCCCAGGGCCTCGATTGTCTGCAACATGGCCCGGGGTGGACGCCCCGTGGCCAGGCTGAACAACACGCCCGCCTCGCGCAACGCGCGAACTGCTTCGACAGTGCACTGGCTGAGGCTGTGATCGGGCAGCAGCAACGTGCCGTCCATGTCGCTGAGCAAAAACCGGATGGGATGCGACGGGGTTTCCCTCATCCCAGGCCATGCCAGACGCGACCGTCGCGAGTCAGCAGTTCTTCGGCAGCCTGGGGCCCGTTTTCACCGGCGGCGTAGCCCTGCACCGTTGCATCCTGCTGCCAGGCATCGAGGAATGGCTGAACCGCGCGCCAACCGTTCTCGATGTTGTCGGCACGCTGGAACAGCGTCTGATCACCGGTCAGGCAATCGTAGATCAAGGTTTCATAGCCGGTGGACGGCTGCATCTCGAAGAAATCCTTGTAGGCAAAGCCCAGTTCAATGTTGTCCATTTTCAGGGCCTGGCCCGGCCGCTTGGCCAGCAGATCGAACCACATGCCTTCATTGGGTTGAATCTGGATGCGCAGATAAGTGGGCGCCAGCTCATCGACTTCGGTATCGCGGAACTGCGCATAGGGCGCCGGTTTGAAGCAGATGACAATCTCGGTGTCGCGCACGCTCATGCGCTTGCCAGTGCGCAGGTAGAACGGCACCCCGACCCAGCGCCAGTTGTCGATCATCACCTTGAGCGCCACATAGGTTTCGGTGTTGCTGTCGGGGGCGACCCGGTCTTCCTGGCGATAGCCCAGCAGGGCTTTGCCATCGACTTCACCCGCCGTGTATTGACCGCGCACCGAGTTGGCCCGGGCCTCTTCCACCGACCAGGGGCGGATCGCGCCGACCACCTTGGCCTTCTCACCCCGGACCGCGTCGGCACCAAAAGCAGCCGGTGGCTCCATGGCCACCATCGCCAGCAACTGGAACAGGTGATTGGGCACCATGTCCCGCAGGGCACCGGTGTTTTCGTAAAAACTGCCGCGTGTTTCCACGCCGACGGTTTCGGCGGCGGTGATCTGCACGTGATCGATGTAGTGATTGTTCCAGAACGCTTCGAACAGGCTGTTGGAAAAGCGGCTGATCAGAATGTTCTGCACGGTCTCCTTGCCCAGGTAATGATCGATGCGGTAGATCTGCTTTTCCGACATGACCTTGAGCAAGCAGGCGTTCAAGGCTTCGGCCGTTTGCAGATCGGAGCCGAAAGGCTTTTCGATCACCACCCTTCTGAACGCCTCGGGGCTTTCTTCGAGCAGCCCCGAGGCGCCGAGACGGCGCACCACTTCACTGAAAAAACGTGGCGCGGTAGCCAGGTAGAACACCGCATTGCCGGTGCCGCTGTCGGCGATTTTCGCCGCCAGCGCTTGATAGGTGCTGTCGTCCAGGAAATCGCCCTGGACGTAGCTGATGCCTTTGGCGAGTTGGGCCCACAACTCCGGGTCAAGGGACTTGTCGCCCTTGCCGACTTTGCTGGCCACCTCGCTGCGAATGAAGTCTTCGAGTTTTTTGGCGAAGCCTTCATCGCTGATGGCGTTGTGGTCAACGCCGACGATCCGCAATCCATCTCCGAGTAAACCGTCACGCTTGAGGTTATACAGCGCCGGCATCAGCAGGCGCTTGACCAGATCACCGTGGGCGCCGAACAGAAACAGCGTGGTGGGTGGTGCGGGTTCAGCCTTGGATTTCCTGCGGATCGCATGGGTCATTTTTTAGGCGTCTCCACATGGCCGCCGAAGCCGAAGCGCTGGGCCGAAAGGATCTTGTCGCCAAAGGTGCCCTGTCCACGGGAGCGATAGCGGGAAAACAGTGCGGTCGTCAGCACCGTTGCCGGTACTGCTTGCTCCATGGCCGCTTCGACGGTCCATTGACCTTCACCGCTGTCTGCCACCGAACCGGAAAAACCATCAAGATTCGAATCACTGGCCAGTGCGTCGGCCGTCAGGTCGAGCAACCACGACGAGACCACGCTGCCACGGCGCCAGACTTCGGCGATGTCCGCGACGTTCAGGTCGAAGCGCTGGTCTTCCGGCAGGCGGGTGCTGGACTTGGTCTTGAGGATATCGAAGCCCTCGGCGAAGGCCTGCATCATGCCGTACTCGATACCGTTGTGGATCATCTTCACAAAATGCCCCGCGCCGGCGGGACCTGCGTGGATGTAACCGCGCTCGGCACGGTCGTCCTCGGACTTGCGATCCTTGGTGCGCGGGATGTCGCCCATGCCCGGGGCCAGGCTGTCGAACAGCGGATCCAGGCGCTTAACGGTCTCGGCATCGCCGCCGATCATCATGCAGTAACCGCGCTCCAGGCCCCAGACGCCACCGGAGGTACCGACGTCGATGTAGTGCAGGCCCTTTTCCGAGAGCGTCTTGGCCCGGCGAATGTCATCCTTATAGTGGGTGTTGCCGCCGTCGATGATGGTATCGCCGGCCTCGAGCAAGGTGCTCAGGGTTTCGATGGTGTCTTCGGTCGGTGCGCCTGCCGGCAGCATGACCCACACCGCTCGTGGTTTGGCCAGGCCAGCGACCAGGGCTGGCAAATCGGCAGCGCCGGTAGCGCCCTCTTCGGTCAAGGCGTCGACGAAGGCGGTATTGCGGTCGTACACAACGGTGGTATGGCCGTTGAGCATCAGGCGCCGCGCAATATTGCCGCCCATGCGGCCCAGTCCAATAATCCCGAGTTGCATGTGCTGATGCTCCCTACTACAAATAAATGTGTGTCAAAGGTTATAGCCCAACGCGACTATTGAGGTTAGTCCAGAGCGTTGGCACATAGTTTCCGGGCATTGTGCCCGATCCAGACAGATAACGTCGGGAATCAAGCTGAAGACACAACGACAATGAAAAATAAAAAAGTTCCCTTCACGGGGAAAAGAAATCAAAATTGGCGCCGATAGTAGTTCAGCCGCTGATTGGGGGGCAGTTCTACAGTTGAGACACGCCATTTGCGAGGTGAGCAATGGGCACAGTACACACCGCACTGCCAGCACAAACCCTTTATGCCACGATCCGTCGTGACGAATTGCGCCAGTTGAAAGATGAGCGCGACCAACTGAAACAAGAGCTGGCGCAACTGCGCTTGCTGATCCAGGGCCAGCAGCCTTTGGCCGTGACCCAACGCGCTCCCAACGCCTGATCCCCTCGCTTGAATCGGAAGCAGCACCGCCCTGCTTCCGATACGCCGTCACCCTTCGCCCCATTCCATCAACTCACGAACTTTTCACATCCGCTTGTTGATACTCCGGCTCATTGTGGCCGCTCGGTCTTCGTGCGCCACCCGTTCATCGGCGACTGTAGTGGTCTGGCGGTGGAAGTGTTGATTGGCTGGAGCATTGAATGTCGTGGTTTAAACGCAGCGATACGTCTGCGAAAGGTTTCGATTGGGCAGGGTTGATCTGGCTGTTCCTGTTCTTCTGGTATTTTTCCGGCATCACCCAACTGTTGATCCAACTGACGGGCACCTCCGGCTTTGCCGGTTTCCGCCAGGCGTTCGTGATGAGCGCCATCTGGCTGGCGCCGATGCTGCTGTTCCCGAGGCAGACGCGCCTGATGGCGGCGCTGATTGGTGTTGTGCTTTGGGCGTGCTCCATGGCCAGCCTGGGTTACTTCTTCATCTATCAGCAAGAGTTTTCCCAAAGCGTCATCTTCATCATGTTCGAGTCGAACGTATCTGAAGCCGGCGAGTACATGACTCAGTACTTTGCCTGGTGGATGGTGGTCGCGTTCCTCGCTCACAGCGCTTTTGCCTGGTTCCTCTGGACGCGCCTGCGTCCCGTGTACATGCCGCGCGGTCGGGCCCTGGTCGCTGCGACCGCCATTCTGGTGGCCGTGATCGGTTATCCGTTGATCAAGCAAACGGCACGCACCGGCAGCTTCGCCAGCGGTTTCGAGAAGTTCGAAACCCGCATTGAACCGGCCGTGCCATGGCAGATGGCCGTGGCCTATCACCGCTACCTGGACACCCTGGCAGGGATGCAGGAAATGCTGACCAGTGCCAGCAAGATCCCACCGCTGCACAACCTCAAGGACTCGATGGCCAACCAGCCGGCGACCCTTGTGCTGGTGATCGGCGAGTCCACCAACCGCCAGCGCATGAGCCTCTACGGTTACCCGCGGGAAACGACCCCGGAGCTGGACAAGCTCAGGGATCAGCTGGCGGTCTTCGACAACGTCATCACGCCGCGCCCCTACACCATCGAGGCCTTGCAGCAGGTGTTGACCTTCGCCGACGAGGACAACCCGGATCTGTACCTGTCGACGCCGTCGCTGGTCAGCATGATGAAACAGGCGGGCTACAAAACCTTCTGGATCACCAACCAGCAGACCATGACCAAGCGCAACACCATGCTCACGACCTTCTCCCAGCAGGCCGACGAACAGGTGTACCTGAACAACAACCGCAACCAGAACGCCGCGCAGTACGATGGCGATGTGATCGAGCCGTTCAACAAGGCCCTGGCCGACGCGGCGCCCCGCAAGTTGATCGTGGTGCATCTGCTCGGCACGCACATGAGCTACCAGTACCGCTACCCTTCGACCTTCGATAAGTTCAAGGACCGCAATGGCGTCCCGGCCGGTGTGCGCGATGATCAACTGCCGACGTACAACAGCTACGACAACGCGGTGCTGTACAACGATTTTGTGGTGTCGAGCCTGATCAAGGACTACGCCAAGTCGGACCCGAACGGCTTCCTGTTGTACCTCTCCGACCATGGCGAAGACGTGTTTGACTCCGCCGGTCATGCCACCCTTGGCCGTAACGAGAGCAAACCGACGGCGCCGATGTACACCATTCCGTTCATGGCCTGGGCTTCGCCGAAATGGCGCGAAACCCACGACTGGAGTTTTGCCGGTGACCTGAGCCGGCCTTACAGCAGTTCGCACCTGATCCACACCTGGGCGGATCTGGCAGGCCTGAGTTTCGATGAACTCGATCACAGCAAGAGCCTGGTCAGCGACAGCTTCAAGCCACGGCCATTGATGATCGGCAACCCGTACGAGCGTCAGCAGCGGCCACTGATTGACTTCAGTCTGATCAAGCCCAAAACGAAGCCGGATACGGCGGAAGTCGTGCTGAAGTAACTGTTTCAATACAATCAAAATCTGTGGGTGCGAGCCTGCTCGCGAAGGCGGAATTTCAATCGACATCATTGTCGACTGACCCACCGCTTTCGCGAGCAGGCTCGCTCCCACAGTGTTTTCCGGGTGTCAGCAAGACCCGGAAGATAATAATTATTCTCGTTTAATCCTAAATCCCTCCCCCCTCCTTCGTCTTTGAACAAACGGAAATTTTTCAACGACGACAAGGAGTCGGCTGCGATGTTCGCGCCTATCACCCGTTCCATGACTTTTACCCTTGGCCTTTGCGGTGCCGCACTGAGCCCGGATCTGCTGGCTGAAACCGAGCCTGAAACAGCGCCATTGACGCCCACGCTTATGCTCGGCGCCACCAACGTGACCGCCCAGAGTCTGGGCAGCACCACCGAAAACACCGACGCCTACACCACCGGTTCCATGAGCACGGCCACCCGCCTGAACCTGTCGATCAAGGACACCCCCCAGTCGGTCTCGGTGGTTACCCGCCAGCAAATGGACGACTTCAAACTGAGCACGCTGTCCGAGGCCATGAGCCAGACCACCGGCATTGTGGTCCAGCACAACGACTCGGACCGGGTCAGCTATTCCTCACGCGGTTACACGATCAACAATTTCCAGGTCGATGGGATGTTGAATACGTTCAGCTACATGAAGTCCGATTCCGACACCATCATCTACGACCGCATCGAAGTGGTGCGCGGCGCGACGGGGCTGACCACAGGCGCCGGTGACCCTTCGGCCACCATCAACATGGTGCGCAAACGACCCACGTCGCAATGGGAAGCCAGGACCGGCGTCAGCGGTGGCAGTTATGACGATTACTACAGCTACCTCGACGTCGGCGGGCCGCTGGCCTTCGACGGGCGCCTGCGCGGGCGCGGCGTGGTGGCCTATCGCGACAGCGATTCGTACCGCGACAAATACCAGCAGCAACGGGAAGTCGGTTACGGTGTTCTCGAAGCCGACCTAACCGACGACACCCTGCTGGCGGTGGGTTACGACTATCAGAACAAGCACGTCCAGGGCACCTCCTGGGGCACGGTGCCTTACTGGAACTCCGATGGTGGCAAGGCCAACCTCGGGCGCTCGACCAACATGGCCACCTCCTGGAGTTCCTGGCCGCTCAAGGACAAGACCGCGTTCGCCAATCTGGACCATCAACTGGGCGGCGGATGGCAGTTCAAGGCGGCGTACACCCATCGTGAAAGTGATACCGACGGCAAGATCTACTACGGCGGTGGCGGCTTCCCGAATGCGGATCGCAGCGGCATGGTCGCCAACGTCAGCCACATGATCGGCACGCAAAAGATGAAGGCCTATGACTTCAACGTCTCCGGCCCCTACACGCTGTTCGGCCGGGATCATGAATTGATGGTGGGCTATGGCGAGGCCGAGCGCCGCGAGGATTCGCCTTACACAGTGGACGGCCCGCGAGCGGCGGATTATGAAAACATCCCCGATTGGAAATACATGGGCAACATCGGCAAGTTTCCCGACACCGTTACCAGCCTGACCGGGTCGAAAGACTATACGCGGCAGAAGGCCGGTTACCTGGCGACCCGCCTGACGCTCACCGAAGACTTGCACGCCGTGCTCGGCAGCCGCTACGGCAGCTGGAAAACCTCGACCACCACCAACAGCTACGACGACAACCTGCAGTTGAGCGGCGTCGATCACAGCAGCCAGCAGCAGAACGACATGTGGACGCCCTACGCCGGGCTGCTTTACGACCTGACGCCGGAATACACCGTGTACGTCTCCTACACCGACATTTTCAAACCGCAGACCAATCGCGACAGCAGTCGCCAGTACCTCGAACCGGTGGTCGGCAGCAACTATGAACTGGGCCTCAAGGGCAGCTTGCTGGAAGAACGCCTGAACCTGGCCACCGCGCTGTTCTGGAGCAAGCAGGACAACGTCGCCGAACTCGACGACTCGGTCCCGCCGGACCCGGTCACCGGCGAGGAATTCTTCAAATCGAGCGGTAAAGGCAACAAGGTGCAAGGCTTCGAAGCCGAGCTGTCAGGTGAGGTCATGACAGGCTGGAACATGACCGCTGGCTACACCTACACCCACTCGGTCGATGGTCAAAAGCAGCGCATCAACACCAACCAGCCCTTGAACATGTTGCGCTTCTCCACGGCCTATCACTTGCCCGGCGAGTGGCAGGCGCTGACGGTGGGCGCTGCGGTGAATTGGCAGAGCGACGTCTATCGCGGCGCCAATCGACCGGTCGGGCGCCGTGCCGATGGCAGCCTGATCACCGAGCGCGCGGATATCCGGCAAGCGGCCTACACCGTGGTCAACCTGATGTCGCGCTACGCATTCGACCGGCACCTGTCGGCCTCGTTGAACGTCAACAACCTGTTCGACAAGAAGTACTACGACAACGTCGGTTTCTACAACGGCGTGTACTGGGGCGACCCGCGCACGGTGACCTTGAGCCTGGACTGGAAACTCTAGGGGTTATTAATTCCCATTTAACGGAATCGGCGGATAATGAGCCTTCGACTTAGATCCATTGACTCACTGGCTCATGGACGAAAAGGCATCCGACATCTGTAAGTGGGAGGCACACCATGAAACGTACTACGCTGATCCTCGCCGTCCTCATGACGTTCGGCTCCGCCGCCGCCTTTGCCGAGGGCGGGGCTGAACGCATGAGGTACTACTACGAAACCCTGCGTTACAACCAGCAAGTGGCGCTGGGCAACATCACGCAAAGCCAGGCCAAGGAACTGCGGGTTCCGGACGATCAAACGGCGCAAATGACCGAGTCCTACAGGCCGAAATGATTGTTACACCTCTGACTGTTTGCTCTTCAGTCAGAGAAGACCGTTGGGCGTCCGGATGGACGCCCTTTTTTTATGCGCGGATCAAAGCGGCTTGATCCAGAACATCATGCGCCCGTGCGCCGGGTCGAACTCGCCCGGGGCAAAACCGAACTTGCCATAGGACGCCTGCGCCACCGCATTGCCTTCCAGTACTTCCAACGTGATTTTGCAGCAGCCGCGCTGGCGGGCGATGTCCTCGACCTTTTGCAGCATCCGCTGGCTCAAGCCCAGGCCGCGAAATTTTGGCATCACAGCCACATCGTGCACATTGACCAATGGTCGGCAGGCAAAGGTCGAAAAGCCTTCAAAGCAATTGACCAGTCCAGCCGGCTCCCCCCCGACAAAGGCCAGCACGCTGAATGCGTGGGGGCGCTTGGCCAACTCGCCTGGCAATTGCTCCAGTACGGTGGTGGGCAAGGAATGACCGCCACCCATCGGGTCCTGGGCGTAACCGTTCAACACCACGCCAATCGCCTCGGCATGCACCGGGTTGGTGTAGCTGGCTTGCAACACAAGTATTTCCGCGGAATCCATTTCCATCCCCAATCACGTTAAATAGCCCCAGCGCGCAGTTCGCCCTGGATGGCCCGGCGACGATATCGCGAGCGTGTCTGTTTGAAAATCAAAAGATCGCAGGCATTGCCGAGTTCGCGTACTCCTGTGGGAGCGAGCCTGCTCGCGAAGGCGGTCAACGATTATCTGCGCTGTCCGAATGACCGCGTTGCCCAGCCGTTTTTCTCGAGCAGGCTCGCTCCCACAGGGACATGCGCCTTCAATGCCCCCAGATCAAGGCCTCGGTCCAGCCGAGTTCGGCAAAGTCCTCGGCCCGCAAGTGCGACTCGCCGACACAGAAAAACTCGTCCAGCTGCGGCGGCTTTACCGACGTGCCACTGAGCATCGCGTGCACCTGGCCACGGTGATGGATCTGGTGCTCGAACAGGTGCGACAGCATGCGCAATCGACTCTCATGTTGCGGCGTGTCCCGGGAGATGGTCACGACCTTGCCCAGATCGGCATCGCGCATTTGTTCGCAATAGGCGATCAGTCGCCGGTCTACCTGAGTCTGTTCACGTCGCAGATCCGGACCCTGGCTGAACGGCTCGTCGTCTTTGAAGAACACGTAGCAATCGGGGTGCGGATCATCGCCACGCAACTCGCGTTCAAGGGCATCCACGTAGAACCAGTCGCAGGTCAGGATGTGGTTGAGGGTCGCGCGAATGCTGGGAAAGAAGCTGACCCGAGGCGCGCTCAAGTCCTGCGGACTCAATTGGCACCAGGCCTTGGCCAACCGGTGATTGGCCCAGGCGTTCTGGTAGGCCATGGTCAGCAAATGGTGGGACAGAGGTTGATTCATAATGGATGCCCTCCTCGATCTCATGCCTGGGCAAAGCGTTGCAGCTGCATCTCCTGCAAGCGGCTGAGGGTGCGACGGAACGGGAATTCCAGGTAGCCCTCGGTGTACAGCGAATCCATCGGCACCTGCGCTTCGAGGTACAGCGGTACTTTGCGGTCGTAACACTCGTCCACCAAGGCAATGAAACGCCGCACGCCGTCGTCATGCACCGATAGCTGCGGCAGTTCGCGATCCCCTGCCTCCACTCGCACGGCGCCGTCTTCAGTGCCCCGGGCGATGCGCCCGGCACGTTTTTGCGCGCTCAGGTTGGGGACGTCACTCAACAGGATAGCGCTGAAGGTGTCGCACAAGGCCATGAAATCCATCGCGGCGAACGGCTGTTCACAGAGGTCGGCGTAACGGCACCAGAGCACGGTTTTGCTCGCTTGCACCACATCGAGCGAACGGTAGCCGACCTTGATCGGATCGCTGGAGAGCGCCTGGCCAAGGGTCAGCACCTTGAACACATCCGCCAGCGCGCTGGGCTGCCCAGGCGCGGCCACCCAGTAACGTTGCAGGCCCTGCCCTGGGTGCAGGCGATGATCCTCACCGCCGTCCACCGCAATCACCTGCATGTGCTGCTTGATCGCCGCAATGGCGGGTAGAAAGCGGTCGCGGTTGAAGCCGTCGACGTACAGCTGCTCCGGGGGCAGATTGGAGGTGCAGACCACGACCACGCCCTGTTCGAACATCACCTGAAACAACCGCCCGAGGATGATCGCGTCGCCGATGTCATTGACGAACAACTCGTCGAAGCACAGCACCCGCACTTCCTCGCTCAATTCGCGAGCTAGGGCCTTCAACGGGTCGGCAGTGCCGGTGAGTTGAAACGAGCGCTGATGCACCCAGCCCATGAAATGGTGAAAGTGCTGACGCCGGGCCGGAACCCGCAGGTGTTGGTAGAACTGGTCCATCAACCAAGTCTTCCCCCGCCCGACCGGGCCCCAGAGGTACACGCCCATGATCGGCGCGCGCCCCTCATGCAGCGCTTCATGGCACTTTTGCAAGGCCCAGACGGCATGTTCCTGGGCTTCATCCTGGACAAAGCCCTTTTGTTCGATGGCGTGCTGCCAGGCACTGAGGGGGGAGTCGACGTTCATGCGCGGCAGTATGCCATCCGTTGGCGATGACTACAGTGAAATGTCGAGCCGGGCGATCTTGCCCTGCTCATTCAGGCGAAACATGTAGCGCAGTGCCAAGGGACTGCCGGGAAACGTGCCGGAGATCAGACCATTGACCAGCACCTTGCCGGTACGCTGTTGCACCTCCAGCACTTCGACCCGAGGCTGGTAGCGACGGCCAGTGTCTTGCATCCATTGGGCGATGTCTTGCGTGCCGATCCGGTGCTGCCCCTCATCGAACACATTGGCATCTTCTGCGAAGAAACTGCCGACCCGCGAAGTGTCGCGGGCATTGGCGGCGGCAATGTAGGCGGCGATGGCAGGCGCCAGTGCCGAGGCGGGATTGGACATGTTAAGGCTCCTTGTCTGTTGATTCTGGAGCCATGCTAAAACAGGGCAGTGTCAATTCTTGTCAGGAGTGAAACGCCCGGATTCATCCAGTTGCATCTGCTTGCGCCAGGTCCGCAACAGGTCGCTGCGCCGCCCCGGATATCGCTCGCCCTGCTCACTCGCCTGCGATATGCGATCGGTACGAAACGTCCGAAAAGCGCTGCGCAACTCACACCAGGCCACGATGATCCGAACCTCGTTGAGAAACCCCAAGGCCAACGGCCAGATCAGCCGCTGGCTGGGCACTTGTTGGGCGTCGGCGTAATCGATGTGCAACTTGGACTGATTGCGAATGGCCTGGCGAAACACATTCAACGGCACTGCATTGGGTGCAAAACCATAGCCCGGCGGCCCCGGCATCACGGTCGGATTGCGTAACGCGTCCAGCGCTTCGGGTGCGAGTACCGCGGCAATCTTGGCCAGCGCATCGGCGGCCGCTTTGCTCAACACCTCATCCCCGCGCTGGTCCACATAACGCAGCCCCAAAACGATGGCTTCGGTTTCGTCGGCATTGAGCATCAACGGCGGCAGGAACAAACCGCTGCGCAGGACGTAGCCAATCCCCGCTTCGCCATAGATTGGCGCGCCGAGCGCGGTCAGTTCGGCGATGTCGCGGTACAACGTGCGTTCGGAGATTTCCAGTTCGCCGGCAAGCGTTGCAGCCGTCACCGGACGGCTCTTGCCGCGCAGCACTTGCAACAACGTCAGTAAACGGGTGGTTCGCGACACGATGGGCAGGTCCTGTCCGGAGAGTCGAGGGAGCTTAGCAGAGCCCCCTGTCAGAAACTGTCAGCAGCAAAGTGGAAACACCGCATACCTGTAGGAGCAAAGCTTGCTCGCGATGTCGGTGGCTCAGGCACTGCATCGTCGACTGCACTGCCGCCTTCGCGAGCAGGCTCGCTCCCACAGGGGATCGGGGAAATGCGCGAAATTCAGGTCGGCTTGTAATCCGCCATCGCTGGCGAGCCAGCTCCCACAAAGGGGACCGAGTTCCCCGGCCAAAGCCAGGTCGGCTGTCAGGCCGCCTCGCTTTGGTTTTTCGCGGTACACGCCCCCTCGAGAGGCCGAGTGGAGGTTCTGCGCAGTGGGCAACCCGGCATGGATGCCGGGTTAGCCGCGCACGGCCAAGGATGGCCGATCGCGGCGGGCCCACGGAGCAGGACCGGAACGAGGGCATGCCGAGCCACAGCGAGGCACCGAACGACAGGGGCAAGAGCCCTTGGTTACTTGGGGCTCTTCCAAGTGACTCGCCGTAAGGGCGAAACCCTAAGTGGCCGTTACCGCAGGAATGGATATGTACTTAGTCAACGAAAGACAGGTCGGCCATCAGGCCGCCATCGCGGGCAAGCCCGCTCCCACAGGGAATGGGGTGCATCCGCAAAAGCCAGGTCGGCTGTCAGGCCGCCTTCGCGAGCAGGCTCGCTCCCACAAAAAAAACGGGTACAACCGCAAGCATTGCGCCTACAACTGAACCGAGGAAAAAGGAGCTTGACGCTGAATATGACTAGGATCATATTTAATAGATTTCGCACATAATTTATATCGACCTCGACGTACCTTCAGGAGTCATCCCATGCATTACAAAGTATTTGGCCGTAAAACCGGCCTGCGGGTTTCCGAACTGGCGTTGGGTGCCGGCAACTTCGGCACCGGTTGGGGGCATGGCGCCGAGCGTGATGAAGCCAAGGCCATTTTCGACGGTTACCTGAAAGCCGGCGGCAACTTCATCGACACCGCCAACGGCTATCAGGGCGGTCAGTCGGAAGCCATGCTCAGCGAGTTCATCGCCGCGGAGCGGGATCACCTGGTCATCGCCAGTAAATACACCTTGGGGACTACACCAGCAGCGGGCATTTCCCACACTGGCAACAACCGCAAGAACATGGTTCGCGCCGTGGAAGAGAGTTTGAAACGGCTGAAGACCGATCACCTCGACCTGTTCTGGGCGCACATGAGCGACGGCGTGACGCCAATGGAAGAAATCCTGCGTGGTTTCGACGATCTGGTACGCGCCGGCAAGATCCATTACGCCGGGCTGTCGAACTTCCCGGCGTGGCGCATCGCCCGGGCCGACCTGCTGGCCGAGGTGCGCGGTTTTGCGCCGATTGCGGCGATTCAGGTCGAATACAGCCTGGCCGAGCGCACCGCCGAGCGCGAGCAACTACCCATGGCCGAAGCGCTGGGACTGGCGGCGACCTTGTGGTCACCGCTGGGTGGCGGCTTCCTCACCGGCAAGTACCGCAACACCCAAGGCGACAACCGCGCCACTAAACTCGGCGTGTTGGTACATACCGAGAAAAGCGCCCGTGAAACCGCCCTCCTCGACGCCTTGCTGGCCGTTGCCGAGGAACTGGCCGCCAGCCCGACCCATGTAGCCATCGCCTGGCTACGCGAACAAGCGAAGCGCTCGACCACCACGCTGATTCCGATTCTCGGCTCGCGCACCCGTGAACAACTGGACGCAACCCTGGGAGCCTTGAACGTGCAGCTGAATGCCGAGCAATTGACGCGGCTCGATGGCGTCAGCGAGGTGGCCAAAGGTGTGCCCCATGAATCCATCAGCGGTTCGTTTGCACGGTTCAGCGGGGGCGTCACCCTGGATCTGCCGAAAATCCCGGTGGCCTGACTCATTTCCCCCTGTGGGAGCGAGCCTGCTCGCGAATGCGCTGTGTCAGTCAATATTAATGCTAACTGACACACCGCCTTCGCGAGCAGGCTCGCTCCCACAATGGTTTGTGTTTACCGATCAACCTTATGCCTGGCCGCATACAAACACAGCATCTCCATCGCCAACGTCGCCGCCGCCAGCGAAGTGATGTCCGCATTGTCATACGCCGGCGCCACCTCCACCACATCCATGCCCACCAGGTTGATCCCGCGCAACCCGCCGAGGATTTCCAGGGCCTGCACCGTACTCAAGCCACCACACACCGGCGTTCCGGTACCCGGGGCAAAGGCCGGGTCGAGGCAATCGATGTCGAAGGTCAGGTACACCGGGTGGTCACCGACCCGTGCCCGAATGGCCTCGACAATCGCATCCACCCCGCGCCGATGCACCTGCCGCGCATCCAGGACCTCAAAGCCCTGATGATCATCATTGGTGGTGCGCAAGCCGATCTGCACCGAACGCGACGGATCAACCAGCCCTTCTTTGGCCGCATGCCAGAACATGGTGCCGTGGTCGATGCGCTTGCCCTCTTCGTCCGGCCAGGTGTCGCTGTGGGCGTCGAAGTGGATCAGCGACAACGGACCATGTTTGCGTGCGTGGGCCTTGAGCAGCGGATAGGTGATGAAGTGATCGCCACCAAAGGTCAGCATCGCGCTGCCCGCGCTAAGGATGTGTTCGGCGTGGGCCTCGATGGTTTCCGGGGTCGATTGCGGGGAACCGTAATCGAAGTCGCAATCACCGAAGTCGACGACCGCCAGGTGATCGAACGGATCGAACGTCCAGGGCCAGTGGCGTTCCCAGGCGATCCCGGTGGACGCAGCACGAATCCCTCTCGGTCCGAAACGCGCGCCGGGACGGTTGCTTGTGGCCGTGTCGAACGGCACGCCGCTGACCGCGACGTCGACACCGCGCAAGTCACGGCTGTAGCGACGGCGCATGAAACTGGTGATGCCGGCGTAGGTACTTTCGGCGGCAGTGCCATACAGACTGTCGCGGGTCATGGCCTGATCGTTTTGCATCGGGACGTCCATCTCGGGCTCCTTGTTTATTGTTGGCGGCTACGGAAAGCGGTCCACAGACGGGTGCGCTGACGCATGTCCTTGAGGCTCATGCTGCGGTCGGCGTACAACCGGCCACGCACGTCGGCGGGCGGGTAAATGTCCGGATCGGTGCGCACCGCCTCGTCCACCAGCGGAGTCGCGGCCTGGTTGGCGGTGGCGAAGAACAGGGTGTTGGTCAGCGCGGCGACGGATTCGGGACGCAACATGAATTCGATGAACTGGCGTGCGGCTTCGGGGTGCGGCGCGTCCTTGGGGATCGCCAGGTTGTCCTGCCAGACCAGGGTGCCTTCCTTCGGAATCCGATAGGCGATTTCGTAGGGCTTGTTGGCCTTGCGCGCCTGATCGGCGGCCATGCTGGCATCGCCGTTATACGCCAATGCCAGGCAGACACTGCCATTGGCCAGATCGTTGATCTGCCGCCCGCTGGCGACGTACAGCACCGAAGGTTGCAGCTTGTGCAACAGGCCCTGTGCCGCGTCGAGATCCTGCTTGTCCGTGCTGTAGGGATCCTTGCCCAGATAGTGCAACGCGAGGCCGATCACTTCCTGGGGCGAGTCAATGATCGCAATGCCGCAGTCCTTGAGCTGGCTGGCGTATTCGGGCTTGAACAGCAGATCCAGGCTGTTGAGCGGCACGTTCGGCAGGCGTTTCTGCACCGCCTCGACATTCATCCCCAGCCCCAGGGTGCCCCAGGTATAGGGCACGCCATATTGATTGCCGGGATCGACAGCGGCGAGTTTCTCCAACATGTCCGGGTCAAGGTTGGCATACCCCTTCAGGCCTTCATGGGGAATGGCTTTCAACGCGCCGGCCGCCAGGCCCCGCGCCAGGACGCTGGAGGACGGCACCACCACGTCATAGCCACTGCCGCCCGTGAGCAGCTTGGTTTCCAGCACTTCCGGCGCATCGAAAGTGTCGTAGCGCACGTGAATGCCGGTTTCCTGTTCGAAACGCTGCAGGGTTTCAGGGGCGACGTAATCGGCCCAACTGTAAAGATTGACGACTTTTTCTTCGGCCTGGGCCGCTGCGGCCATGGCAAGGAAAAGCGCGGGGACACACATCTTGAACACGGGAGCCATGACGAACACCTGACCGGAGGAAGTGGTTGCAGGATGCGACGTCGGATACATTGATAAAATATCAAGTGTATTAACCTGACATTACCAAGGAGTAATGTTTGATGCTCGGTCAACTCCACGATCTGGACCTGCAACTGCTGCGCCTGTTTGTCAGCGTGGTGGAGTGTGGCGGCTTCAGCGCGGCCCAGGGTGAACTGGGCCTGAGCCAGTCCAGCATCAGCCAGCAAATGGCCAAACTGGAAACCCGCCTCGGCTATCGCTTGTGCAGCCGTGGCAAGGGCGGATTCAGGATCACGCCCAAGGGCGAACAACTGCTCAGTGCCACTCGCGGGCTGTTCGAATCCATCGAAGCGTTCCGTCATCAATCCAACGGCGTCGCCGGGCGGCTGATCGGTGAGGTGCGCCTGGGCCTGTCCGAAGCACTGGATCAATCGGTGTTGCAACGGGTGGCCGAGGCGATCCGGCGCTTTCGCGAGCGCGACGAATCGGTGCGCATCGAATTGATGAGTGCCATGCCCGGCGACATGGAGCGCTTGCTGTTGCAACAGCGGCTGGATTTGGCCATCGGCTATTTCTCGCAGATACAAGGCGCTTTCGACTATCGCGAACTGTTCACGGAAACCCAACACCTGTACTGCGCGGCCGGCCATCCGTTATTCGACAATGACGCGCCGGATGACCAGGCGCTGCAGGCCTGCGACCGGGTCGATCATCCGTACCGCTTCCTTCGCAGCGACGAGCCCTTTCAAGGAAAACAGTGTTCGGCACGCTCCGAGCAGGTCGAAGGCACCCTCGCCTTCATTCTGTCCGGCAAGCACATCGGCTATCTGCCTGAGCACTTTGCCCGTCACTGGGAGGACAAGGGCTTGCTGCGGGCCGTGCGCCGCCAAGGCATGAGTTTCGAGGTGGCGTTTCACCTGGCCCGTCATCGGGCGCAGGTGCCGGGGGATGCGCAGAAGGCATTTGAAGAAGATTTGCTGGCGGCGTTTGCCTGCCCTGAAGGCCAACACTAATCCTGTGGGAGCGAGCCTGCTCGCGAAGGGGGCGTAACAGGCAACATAGATGTTGGATGTACCGGCCTCTTCGCGAGCAGGCTCGCTCCCACAGGGGGAGATGTGGTGGATGCAGGCCCCATCGCTCGCCACAAAATAGTCTTTCTGGCATCCTGCGCCTCCATTTTCTGACCCGGCCCCGCCTTCTGGCCCGCACATAACCATGACCGCCTCTGAAAAACCCCCTGCCCCCCGCCACAACGACCTGATATACGGCCTCGACGACCGCCCGCACCTGACCGCCACCGTCTTCGCCGCGCTGCAACACGTGCTCGCCAGTTTTGTCGGGATCATCACCCCGACGCTGATCATGGGCAGCGCCCTGGGCCTGCAAAGCGAGATTCCCTACCTGATCAGCATGGCGCTGTTCGTCTCGGGCCTGGGCACCTTTGTGCAGGCGCGGCGCTTCGGCCCCATCGGTTCCGGCCTGTTGTGCCTGCAAGGCACCAGTTTTTCGTTTATCAGCGTGATCCTCAGCGCCGGGTTCATGGTCAAGGCCCGGGGTGGCGGTACCGATGAAATCCTCTCGACCATCTTCGGCGTGTGCTTCTTCGCCGCGTTCATCGAAGTGGTGTTGAGCCAGTTCATCGGCAAATTGCGCATGCTGATCACCCCGGTGGTGACCGGCACCATCATCACGCTCATGGGCCTGTCGTTGATCAAGGTCGCCATGACCGACATTGCCGGCGGTTTCGGTGCCACCGACCTCGGCGCGGCCAGCCATCTGGGCCTCGCGGCGCTGGTACTGGGGACCATCGTCGTATTGAACCGGGTGGATGTCCCCTTCCTGCGCCTGGGCGCGATTGTCATCGGCCTGACCCTGGGTTATGGGGTCGCCTGGCTCCTGGGGCACGTCGACTTCGCCAGCCTGCCCGCCGTACCGCTGATGAGCGTGCCGGTGCCGTTCAAGTACGGGTTCTCTTTCGATTGGGTCGCGTTCGTGCCGGTGGCAGTGATTTTCCTGGTGTCGCCGCTGGAAGCAGCCGGTGACCTGACCGCCAACTCGATGATTTCCCGGCAGCCGGTCAAGGGCCCGGTCTACATCCGCCGGATCAAGTCGGGGTTGCTGGCCGACGGTCTCAATTCGGCCATGGCCGCCGTGTTCAACAGCATGCCGATGGTGACCTTCGCGCAGAACAACGGCGTGATACAGCTGACCGGCGTGGCCAGCCGCTACGTGGCGTTTTTCATTGCCGGGCTGCTGGTGGTATTGGGGCTGTTCCCGATGATTGGCGCCGTGCTGCAACTGATGCCCAAACCGGTGCTCGGCGGCGCCGAGCTGGTGATGTTCGGCACCGTGGCCGTGGCCGGGATCAAGATCCTCGCCGAAGCAGGCCTGCATCGACGCAACATGCTGATCGTGGCGATTTCTATCGGCATGGGCCTGGGTGTGGCGGCGGTACCGGAAGTCTTGCGTGAGTTGCCCAAGGCACTGCACAACATCTTCGAATCGCCGATTACCGTTGGCGCGTTGTGCGCGATCGTTTTGAATATCTTTCTGCCCGAGGAATTCATTGAGCTTGAAGAGGACGATTTCGATCCGGAAGCCTCGATTCTGCAGGTCATGGAGAATCCCGATGTGCCGGCCAAGGGTGAACCGGCAATGTCGCCCGGTGCCGCACAGTTGAACCGCTAGAAACGCTCAAGGGCTGAGCCGCTGACGGTTCAGCCGCTTCTCTGCCGATAGAGAGCCTTTGAGAGAGCACGTCCATGCGCAACGTTCATACGTTCATCCTGTCTCTGCTGTTGCTCTGCCTGAGCGCCTGCGCCCTGTTGCCCCATCGCGATCCGCTGAACATCAACGTGGTGGGCATCCAGCCGTTGCAGAGCCAGGACATGGAAATGCGCTTTGCCGTGAAGATTCGCGTGCAGAACCCCAACGACACCACCCTCACCTACAACGGCGTGGCCCTGGACCTTGACATCAACGGCCAGCCCTTCGCTTCCGGTGTCAGCGATCAGACGGGCTCGATCGAGCGTTTTTCCGAAACGGTGCTGAGCGTACCGGTCAGCGTCTCGACGTTCTCGATGTTGCGACAGACCCTTGGCCTCAGCCAGGTGCAGACCCTGAACAACATGCCCTACGTCCTGCGCGGCAAACTGGCCGGGGGGTTGTTCGGTACGATGCGCTTCGTCGATAGTGGCAAGCTCAGCCTGCCGGGGCCCACGACCGGCAGCCGCTAAGTCCGCCTCAAGGAGCTGCGAAGAACATGGACGCCATACCCACGCTGTATACCGAACGCTTGATCCTGCGTCCGCTGGAACTGGCCGATGCCGAAGCCATCCAGCAACAATTCCCACACTGGGAAGTAGTGCGTTATTTGAACGCCCTCGTCCCATGGCCTTATCCGGCCGACGGTGCGCTCACCTATTTGCGCAACATTGCTCTGCCGGCAATGACCCTTGGCGAGGAATGGCATTGGTCGATTCGCCGGAAGTCGGCGCCAGAACAGTTGATTGGCAACATCAGCCTGATGAACGAGCAGGACAACAACCGCGGCTTCTGGCTCGGCCCGCCATGGCAAGGTCAGGGCTTGATGACAGAAGCCAGTGAGGTCGTCACCGCCTACTGGTTCGAAACCCTTGGACGAGAAGTGCTGCGGGTGCCGAAAGCGGTGCCGAACATTGGCTCTCGCAAGCTCTCCGTACGTACCGGCATGCGCTTGATTTGTACCGATGAGGGCGATTTTGTTGGTGGGCGATTTGCCAAGGAGGTCTGGGAAATCACCCGGGAGGAATGGCTTCGACGACACGAGTCCCAATGTGGGAGCGAGACTGCTCGCGAATGCAGTGTGTCAGGCATCATAGATGTCGACTGATAAGCCGTCTTCGCGAGCAGGCTGAACTGGTCAAGTAATCTTGGACACCCGTCAAGGTTCACGCCGCCAGTCTCTC
>NZ_JABFMU010000023.1 GCF_013359695.1 Pseudomonas sp. C2B4 | reverse complement strand
AGTGGCAGCACCGTACCGGAAAGGTCAGGTGTTGCACTCAGTTTTTGCGGCCGCCATGGATATAATTACTGATATGGATTGGACGGACATCAGAGAATCTCGCGATACCAAGATCTTTAAGCCACCGCAAAAATGGCATAACGCTTGCTACCGCCAAAGTTGTAATACCTCTTGCGATAGGGGGTTTTGAGCGGGGCATCCCCCTTTTAAACCAAGCATAAGTCACGGCTTTGCTATCATCAATGAGCGCTTGAGGAATGCTCGTATCCCAGTTTATGAACTTAAAGTATTCGGCAACATTGGCCTGATCAAAAAATGGTCGAAGATCCCACTGGGAATCCCCGAGCCTGCTAAGAACTAGCGTTTCACCATGCTCGTCAACAATAGCGCTTACGATAATAGCGTCTCGCTCTGCGGGGCTCAGGCCATTGGCTGTTATTGGCTGCGCAATAAGGACATCATACGCCTTCAAAACCGCATTCGAGTTCCTGATATTCAAATCCTGCCATCCATTCTTTTTTTCATGAACTCAATTTTTTTTGCCCAAAACAAATGCGGAGATGCTTCCGCCTTAGTCTTTGCTCGGGCAACCAAAGCCGGATCAAATTTTTGTAGAGTAAATGCATCTATTAACTGTATGTAGTTGAACTGGCGCTTGCGCCATGCCTCCCATTCATCCGTCAGATAGTATTCAACCTCCGCATAGAGGAATTGCTGGTAGCTGAATAGGCGATACAAATCCTCAAGTGTCCCGACGATGGCATAGCTAGGGCACCCAAGGCAGTGGATGAACTCAGAGCAATGATTGACCCCATCCTTAGGCGCCCGATTGCCGTACAGGCTGTCTTGGCAACCTCCAGGAGGAGTAGACGTAACGTGGGTTCCACGTAGCTTGTCAGGAAAGGCTTCACCAACAAAAATAGCTCCCTCAGCCTTAATTTCGTCGTTGATCCTTAAATAGTGGTTATCTGCAACCTGTGGCGTATGCCCCATGACCGATGAAACTTCGAGAATATCCCCACCGCTGAGCTTCCAAAGACGGCTTTCCATTGTCTTTCTCAATCGGCTGAGGGTGACATTCAATCGATTCCCTTGATCATCTTGGAGCGCATGTCGGTCGCAAATACTCCTGGTCGAGGAAAAAACTGCACTTGGAGTTAGAGTTACAATGTCGTCAAAGCGGCCCGGCTGGCCAGAACGGTATAACCATACGCACGAGGAGATATCCTTCGATGCGAGCGGCACAAGCGTTTTACTCATCTCAAGAGCTTTATTCAGGACAGCAACGCCATCTAGCGGTATAGCGCTGTACTCATCCAGCAGATTGGTCTGGCGTATCGTTTTGCTCTGCGCACCTTTGCCCCGTCGCTTTATTGTCGTAATCAAACGCAGACTAGGAAGAAATGGGTGAGGCTGTAAGGCATCCCTTTTCATTTCTAGCAGTGGCGTGGTATTGATACCCGATCTTGCGGCAGTGATTATTAACATCACTGTCATCGCCTCGGCGCCATTACCTAAAAAGGTTCCTTTATGAATCGCGACGAGATCGGTCTTCAATGCACCTAGCAGCCTTTGCATTTCCCCAATGGTTAGGGGATCTGCATCTTTGGTGACTTTAGCATTGTTTGGAAACGGGTTTGGTGGCAGCAGGTCATCAAGATCGCCTTCTACGAAACCGTAATCAGCCATGACAATCACGAGCGACTTGAAGCTAGTGTAGTAATTCTTTGCTGTCGATCCGTTCGGATACTTCAGTTTAAGCCAAGAGACGAAACGCTCCAAATGCCGCTTGGTTAGATTATTAGGTGTAGCAGGAGGTGACTCGACCGCTCTACCGGCCAAGAACGTTAAAAAATACCGCAGCCCATTTGAAGAATAACCTATCAAGGTCGCCACAGAGAAATTTCCTCCGTGAAGCAATACCCTTATTACATGCAAGCTCTGAATTGCCCAGGCATCAAAACCCAAACCCAGGTATTTTTCATGGTCTAGTTTTTTATGGTTTCTAGGGTTTTTCGGAAGATCAATGCAGATATTATTTTCAACAGCCTCGAATCCCTCTGTGACAGACTTCAACGATGCCGTGTAGTTTTTTTGCCTTGCCAATGTAACTACCTCAGATCTGCTTCGTAGATCTAGCCATAAACATCATGTCAATCTCGTCCTCATGCGCAAGGACGGATTGAGCCTCAAGCTGATTGATTAGATGCAGATATATCATTGTTGTTTGGACGTCGGAATGGCCCAATCTGTCTCTTACGTACAGCAACGGCTCCCCTTCAAAGTATTTACTTTTCCGAAGAGCCAGTAGCGTGTAAGTACCATAGGTGTGGCGAAGCATATGTGCACGAACATAGAAGCCGCACTTACGCTCATAAGACTTCATGACATCCACAACAGAATCTTTGGAGTAGTGTCTACCTTCGTTGGTAAGCAAGAGCGCCGTCACAGATCCATCACCTTGCGATTTACGAATCTCACGCTGATGAAGGGAATAAGACCACATGTCCTCCATCAGCGACCAAGGCACATCAATGGTTCTCGGGCGCTCGTACTTGATATGCATGTCAGAAGGATCAAGAGCAATGCTTATCATCTGCCCAAAGCGCAGCCCCTTTTTTAATCTGGGATTGAAAACGTACTTTATTGGGAATGACCTTGCCTCACAGGAGCGAAGCCCAGTACGAACCATGAGATGGAACAGTATTTGGTGACTAGGATCAGTATCCGCTGCAAGGCATACCTTGACCTGATCTTTGGTCAAAAATTTTGTCGGTCGCTTACGGTCACGCACCATCACCGACGCTTTGGTGTTCTCGGCTCCAGGCCTCGCAACGTGCGTAAGGAGTCCCTGGTGAGAAGCCGCTCTCACCCTTTTCTCTCCAAAGGGAAGAATGGTGATAAGGCCGCGCTGTTTGGCCCATCGGTAGAACCTCACGACCAGAGCCAGGCGATTATTCACCGTGCCAGGATCAAGAGATAATTCTCCGCTAGACCAATCCCTGTACCTGGAGAGAACGCTGAGACCGTGGGCCGGGCTTTCCTCGTTCCAGGCCAAGCCATTGGCATCAAGGAAGGCGAAGTAATCGTATAGACGGCGTCCGTAGGCTTCCCACGTCAAATCGCTCAAAGACTCCCCTGACTCAATGAGTGCTTGCCAAAGAAAGGTTTGCGCTGGTTCGACCGGCCATCCCTCAGACCCAATCAGCAACGGAAAGCCTTCGAAGGATCTGCCTGCCAGGGTTAGGTCTTTTGTTGCGAATACAAGCCTCATACCGCTGCCTTAAGCCAGTGCTGATGGATTTCCTCTTGAAGGCTGGAAACGGCTGTTCCAGAGCAGTTCAGAAGGTGGCGCGGACTCTACAGAATTTACTAACGGTTTCCACCCCTCAGATCCGAGTTCGAAAGAACCACCACTGGTTTACCCCTCAGCTCAGGCCGGAAAATGCGCTCGCAGCTGCAGTAAAACTTGTTCGCGTCGACCAGGCCGAACACAGGGCGCCGGGGTTCAAAGTTCATGAGGCGACAGACTCCAAGTCACGACGCCGAACACTTCGACGGTGCTGTATTCGTCGGGAGTAACGGCCTTGTATGTCGGGTTTGCTGATTCGAGTGTCCACCCTGCAGCTGACTTGGCCAGCCGCTTTACCACGGGTTGATTGTCGACGTATGCCATTACGATGTGTCCGGAACACGCCGTCACTGTCCGGTCGATGATCAACCGGGTTCCGGTGAAAATTCCGGCATCCCGCATGCTCTCGCCTTCGACTTTCACGATCCAGATATGTGGTGCGCGAATGTTCAACAGTTCGTCGAGCGAAATGGGCGGTTCGTAATAATCAGCCGCTGGGCTGGGAAATCCACCGGCAGCGGTGCAGGACAACAGTTGAAGCGGGACGCCAGATCCCAAGAGAGGCTGGATTGCTACGACTTTCATAAATCACCGGAATACTGTTTGCATGTACAGTAATCCAGCCTTTACGCGACAGCCAGCGGGAAGTGATGGAAGGAACGACAACCTGCAGGCGTGCCCCCTTCGGGGGGCGGCTCTCGTGAACCAAGCCCTGGCCAAAAGCGCGCCAGGTCTTGGCCCTTCGGGCTTCGATCCTCACGTCTCCGGCCTGCGGCCTGCGCGCTCCGCTTGCCGGTCCTTCCGCATCACCAGGTAGGCTCATCATCATCGGAAGGTAGCGGATCGCCCCAATGGCCTATCCGCCGCCCGGCCTTGCCTGCAAGGGGCTTTCGCGGCATATCCTTGTCGCTTCGCGCCTGCGGTATTCCACGACCCCTTGCACGCGGCCCGGCTCTGGATAGTCCGGGCTTACCGCGACCTTCCGAAGCTGACGAGCAGACCCACCACCGGCAGCGCGCTCCAGTCCCAAGGGTTTTGATGCAGCCTGCGGCTGCTGCTTTGAAAAGCGTTTATTTACCGCGCCCAACACTCGGCCTCTGAGCAGCTCCGGCAGAGCCGCCGAGTCAACATTTGAGTAAAGAAAAACCCGCACATTGGCGGGCTTGTCTGCAAGCATTCTGCCTAGGATTCAATGGGCGAAACGCTTTTGTTCGTAGGCGAAGCCCACACCAGCCCGATCAGCCGGTGGCGGCGTAAATGGTATGTAAACTTCCCCTTGGTCTTGCTTGAGGTACTAGCAATCTCGAAAGAGAAGCTGTCTTGAACCTGTGCAATCCGTTGGCCTTTGCATGGCCCGTCAATGACGGGCAGGCGCGCTGATGTATCACGGCCAGACATGGTGCCTCCTTTATCCGTGGGCAGCTTCACTGTGTTGTTTGGCTGTCATGTCCAAGCCAACCGCCC
The DNA here is from genome assembly GCF_013359695.1 of Pseudomonas sp. C2B4. Classification (GTDB taxonomy): domain Bacteria; phylum Pseudomonadota; class Gammaproteobacteria; order Pseudomonadales; family Pseudomonadaceae; genus Aquipseudomonas. The sequence goes on along the minus strand of NZ_JABFMU010000023.1, from coordinate 76,080 downwards.
GCATTACCCCAATCATGGTTTTCAAAGTCGGGTTGCCGTTTTTCAGTTGGTAGAGGTGTGCGCGGGTAACGCCTGCCTCTTTTGCAATTGCGGTCATGCCTTTGGCGCGAGCTACCACGCTCAGCGCTTGCGCGATAAATGAGGCATCCCCCGATTCGAAAGCATCAGCCATAAAGATGGCGATAGATTCCGCGTCTGTGAGTAATTCCGCTGGATCGTATTCGTAAATTGGTTCTTTCATTCGTCTTCACTCCACTGGCTTGCCAGAGTTTTAGCGGTTTCTATATCCCGCGCCTGACTGCTTTTATCCCCACCGCAGAGCAATAGGACCAGCTGATCGCCGCGCTGCTGGAAATACACCCGGTAGCCGGGGCCATGATGAATTCGCAACTCACTGACGCCTTGACCGACTGGCTGCACGTCACCAAGCAACCCGTGGGCTACGCGCAACACCCGCGCCGCGATAATCAGTTTGGCCTTCTTGTCACGCAGTTTGCGTTCCCAAGTCATGTAAGTGGCGGTTTGGATAATCGTTTTTATGGGTATAAGTGTATTATATATATGACACAAGGTCAAGCGGATGGGCGCATTCTCGCATGCGAGAAAGTAAATATATAGTCCTATCAGATGATACTTATAGTTGACTCGTTTTCTATTTTTTGAGATAATTTCTCCGTCGAAGCAATCCCGCTTCGGTAGCTTGGAACCAGCGGCGGCAACCGCCCAAGCGAATTGCGAAGGAGAATGAAATGGCTGTTCATCGTGTTATTTGGGAAATGGACGTTGATGTAACTGGCGGTCCCCTGGCTGCTGCTCAAGCTGTTGCGAAACAGTATTTCGCTAAGCGTGTAGCGAATGGCGAGCCAGGTAGCGCATGCGTGTTCACAGTCATCGATCCGAAAGGGAAACGCGCGTTGGTCGACCTGGCGCCGAGTCGCAGTGACCTCGAAGGCGACGACACCAAGTAATCAACATTCGGCGCGCCTGGTGCAGGTAAGCACCGGGCAACCCCAACAGATGAGGTGATAACGATGACCCTGGACGAAGCTCTCGAAGAAGACAACGTGGTAAGCCGCGACGAAGCAAAAGCCGAGTGCGAGAAACATTCCCTCGCCTTCGCCGATCTTGTAGACGAGCTGGGCGACCACTCGGAATACAAGTCCCGTGACGTAATGCATTGGCTGGGGTACTGATTTGATGGCTACACCAGTTGATGTCGATTCTTGAAATAAACTGCTAAGCCCATCGCCCGCTCCGCCGGGCCACTTCACCAGGTCAAGGAAATCAGATCGATGCAAAACGCTAAATCAAAACGCAGCACTGTGCTGCTGGTACTGGCTCTGTTTGTCGCTGTCGGTGCGGTATCGTACAGCGTTCTTGTGTCGCAACGACAAGCCAGTGAACTAGCTGAATATTGCGCGAAGCCAGTTGTCGAGCCATTCAAAACTAAGCTGGCCTGTATTGCCCGTCAGTTGAAGTGAATTAATAAAAAATTACTAAAGGTAAAATCTAATGATACTTTTAGTTGACTTTTTGGGGCTCCTTTGAAATAATGGATTTGTCGAGGCAATACCGCCTCGGCAGCTTGGGACAAAGCGGCGGCAACCGCTCCAAGCCACTCGAAGGAGATTCAAACAATGGCTACCGAAACCCACCTGCTTTATTTCAGCGACGCGAAGACCCTTCGCGAGTACAGCGGTTTTACCGTTGAACCCTCCCACCAAGCCCGTCCTGGGCAAATCCCTTCCACCGTCACCCTGTACATGGTTGTCGCGCAGCGCTCCGGCATCGGCCAGCGCGAAGTTCTCGCCGAGTTCCCGTTGGAACTGCACGCCGAAATCTTCCGCGACATGGCCGAAGCGACAGCCTCAGCCATTTGACCTCAGCACGCCCGGACCTCTCGGTCCGGGCATCAGTGACGGAATACGATCATGCCTATCAGGTACGTGCTCAAGCACTTTCATTTCTGCTGCGGTCTTGGCGGCGGCGCAAAGGGTTTCAACCAGAACAAAGAGATAGTCGGCAAGCTGCAGGCCGAATGGCGTTGCGTCGGTGGTGTCGACGTGGACGCCGGAGCGCTCAAGGATTTTGAGCGCTTGGCCGGTGTACCAGGTACTCAGATGGATCTGTTCACCCGCGAGCAGTACATCGCGTTTCACGGCAAGCAACCGCCTGCGGATTGGCGGGAGGCTACGCCGGATGACATTCGCCGCGCCGCTGGCTACCAAGATCCTGACGTTGTGTTCATCAGCAGCCCATGCAAAGGCGCGTCGGGCTTGTTGTCCGAAGCATTGAGCCTCACCCCCAAATATCAGGCGCTCAACGAGCTGACGCTACGTTGCGTGTGGCTCATGTGCGAAGCATGGCAACACAACCCAGTCAGCTTGATCGTGTTCGAGAACGTACCGCGTCTGGCCAGCCGTGGCCGACACTTGCTTGATCAGATCGGGCAGATCCTTGAGTTCTTCGGCTACGCCGTCTCGGAGACGACCCACGACTGCGGCGAACTGGGGGGACTGGCCCAATCCCGGAAACGGTTCTTGCTGGTCGCCCGCCACGTCGAGAAGGTTCCTCCGTTCCTGTACGAGCCGGAAAAGAAGTCGTTGCAATCCGTCGGTGCCGTCCTCGGCCGCATGCCGATGCCAGGTGACATCGAGCGCGCAGGCCCAATGCACCGCGTGCCGTCACTGCAATGGAAAACATGGGTGCGGCTCGCGCTTGTCGAAGCGGGCAAGGATTGGCGCAGCCTCGATCAACTGGCGATCCATGACGGCTATCTGCGGGACTTTGTGATCGTGCCAGAGGCGTTCTCAGGCTATTTGGGTGTAAATGCCTGGAATAAAGCCGTAGGGACCGTGGCGGGCCAATCAGGCCCTACCAACGGGGCATTCTCTGTCGCAGATCCGCGCAGCCCCATAGACGCCCCGCAATATCATCAATACGGCGTGCGCAAGTGGGAGGACACCAGCGGCGCAATTATTGGGGTCAAGTCACCAGGTCAGGGCACGTTCAGCGTTGCGGATCCGCGTGGCGCAGCTGGTGGACACGGCAAGTACAACGTAACCCGTTGGAATGGCTGCGCTCGAACTGTGATCGCGGGCAGTACAACAGGGCAGGGGGCCTTCGCTGTGCAGGATCCTCGCTCCGGCCTGCGCCGCGTGAAAGGGGATGCCTATCTCACTGGCGGGCATTACGGCGTGGTCCCTTGGGACAGCACTGCCGGTGCTGTGTCCGCCAGTGCGCGCTTGGACAATGGCCGTTGGAGTGTCGCCGATCCAAGAATGCCGGCAGCCAATGATCGACTGACATGCGTGATCAGAAGCCTCGACGGCACCTGGCACCGCCCATTCACCACACTTGAAATGGCTGCATTGCAAAGCCTTGTCGACCCCGAGGAAATGCTCGAACTGGATGGCTTGAGCGATCAAGCATGGCGGGAACGGATCGGGAACGCGGTTCCACCAAAGGCTGCTGAAGCCATTGCCGGTGTAATGGCTCAAACCATCCTGCTCGCCAAGCAAGGGGAAACCTTCTTGCTCAGCCATATGCCTGTATGGGTTCGCCCAGTGGCCGTTGGCCTTTCGTTAGTTGTAGCGACCTGCATTTGAAAACGTCCCGACCTGCAATCATCGCGGTTTTCGACCAGAATTAACTGCGAATGACCGACCCGGCCAACCAGCATTGATTGCGAATGAACCAGCATTGATCCGTGCCGACCTGCATTCCATCATCGCCAGCCAGGATTAGCTGCAAATAATGGGGCTCAAATCGGCAAGCCCGCTGCCAGCATCTTGTCGCGCAGCTCGACGGCCCGCGCCGGGTCGAGCGTATTGCTGAACAACGCCTTGATCTCGGTGGGCTTGGCGTCGAACTGCTCCACCAGTTCCTTAAGGCGGTAGCCGTGGCGCGTGAGAGTCGGCTCCAGGTCATCCAGTTGGCGGGACAAAACTGAATGCACGAGTTCTGCCGACACGGGCTTCTCACCGGTCAGGTAGCCGGCCTCCAGGGCCAAGCTAAGATGCAGTTGGATTTGCAGGGGTGTGCGCAGCTTGGTGGCGAGCAAATCAATGGCATCTTCAGTCAAGATCGACTCGGATTCGACCTTTCCCGCCGTACAGGTATCCAGCAACCAATGAATATATTCCCGCTGGCTACCAGTGATGCCGTCGAGCGAGAAAATGTCAGTGCGGTAGCCGATTTCCTCCATCGTCGGTCGGCGCAGGTCGTTACGCAGCTTGGGGTGCCCGGCCAATACAATGGACAGCCGACCGTCGCCGTCCTCGACCAGCTCCATCAAGCGCTTCAGGCCGGTCAGGGTGTGGCCGTTGAGGTCATGCGCCTCATCGACGAACAGGGCGACCGGGCGCTTGTTCTTCCTCACCAACTCGCGCAGGTCACGCTCTCGTTTTTCGCCCTGGGTCGGGATGCGTACCTGTTTCTCGGTGGAAAGGTCGTAGAAGAGCGCGGCGATGAAGGTGGCCAACTTGATGCTGTGCTTCTCGATGGCCAGTGATTTCGAAACCGTGATCTTCTTTTCCTCCTCCATCGCTTGTTGCAGCCGGCGCAGCATCACGGTCTTACCGCTGCCGATGACACCGCACAGGGCAATCAGCCGTCCTTCGAAGATTGCCCCCTTGATGTCCTTGATCAACTGTTGATGGTGGGCGGTTTCAAAGTACCCGGCCTGGTTCAGTGGCAACGTCAGTCCGTAGTGCTGCATCACTTCAGCCCGCATGTTCTTCTCCTATTTTCTTGTGGCGGAAGTAGCCCCGCACGCGCTCCAGTACGATGCACTGTATGAGGGTTTCGCTCAGCACCTGATGGATGTAGGCTTGATCGTCGGCTGAGAGCTTAGCCAACGGCTGCGCCAGATCATCGGCGATGGCCAGTTTGGCGGCGATGACGCTGGGAAACCGGTATTCATGTGCCTCGGCATCGAAGGGTTGGCGGGGCAGTGACACGGGAACGGCCGGCGGCATCAGCCGCACATCGTCCCCGGCCAAGGCGGCGATGGGCAGGCCAAGCTGGTCAGCCAGCGAGCGAATGCGATCCGATCGCTCATCCGCCTTGCCACGCTTGAAGGCGCGGTAACGGTGCAGCGGAATGGGGCCGGAAACCGGGTAATAAGGTCCGAAGCGCTCACCCTCGAACTCGGCATAGAGTTCGTCATCGAACAAGCCCCAGAGCAACATCACGGTTTCGCCGGCCATGTCGGGCTCCACCTCGTAGGCCGTACCGTCGATGCTGACCCGCGCATCGACGCCGACCTTGCGCCGCTCCGGCTCGCGGGCGAAGCGGCAGAACTGCTCCCAGGTGCACATCTCGCGCAGGCCCTCGACAGGCAAGTTGGCGAGCCAGTCATCGATCCGTGAATGCGGTTCGGCGCGATGATCCTGGGTGTTGTAGGTGCGCACCAGGTAACGCAGCAACCATTCGTTGGCCTGCGCTTCAGTTTCCGGCTTGTGGAAGTGATACAGCGTCTCGTGGGCTTCCTTCACGGTGCGAAAAGGTCGCTCCACCTTGCCTTTCGAGCGGGCCGTGGTGCGGGTGCCATCCTTTCCGGCGGGTATGTGCGTCTGCCAGTCAATGCCCAGCGCCTGCATGACGTTCTGGAAGACGCGGCGCTTGGCCACCGGGCCGTTGTCCAAGTAGATCAGCTTGGGACGGCCCTGGAAGGGAAAGGTAGGGTCCGCTTTCGGCGCCATGGCGTTGAACAGGAAGCGCAACGCCGACTCCGCATCCTCGCCATACACACAGTGGTATTCCTGATAGGCCACGCCACTGCGGTCGTCAACCACGCTGAACAGCATCAGCGTCGGCTCGCCCCTGGCCGGGTCGATCCAGTCCGGTTTGTCGATGTGTTTGAGGTCGGAGGGCGAGAGGTCGAACTGCCAACAGTCGTTGCTGTGCGTCGCCTGAAAACGCGTGGCTGGAGGCTGCCGCAACAACCGTGACTGATCCAGATGCCAGCGGTTGAGGTATTCGTTCACCGTGCTGCGGGTCAGCACCCCTTTGGGCGCCTTGACCAAGCCTTGCTCGCTCTCCACCCCGTAGTCTTCCAGCAGCTCAATGGCGCGGCGGGTGGACAGGTGCCTTCCTTGCTTATTGGTGGTTCGCAGTTTCAGCGCGGCGATCAGCTCGCAGTAGCACTCCAGCTCGGCTTGCTGCAACACACGCGGCTTGCCGTAATCGGCCCGATGAGCCGCATGGGGTTTATGGATGAGATTCAGCGCCCGGTATACGGTGCTTGGCGACACGCCGTACAACTCGGCTATCGCGGCCACCTGAGCAGTCCTTTCGGGGCTTTTTTTCGGCAAGCGGTCGAGCCGCTGCCGCAATTGAATCAGCGAATCGGTCGGAATGATTTTACGCCGCCCGCTGGGCATCACGCTCGGCCTCGGTCAGGTAGTTGTAGAGCGTCGAGCGACCGATGCCCATCATCCGGCAAATTTCCGCCACGGTGTGTTGCCGCTCGTGATAGAGGCGCAGGGCCAGTTCTTGCTTGGCCGGATCGAGCCGTTTCTTGCGCCCGCCCTTGCGTCCGCGAGCCCGCGCGGCGGACAAGCCGGCTTGGGTGCGTTCGCGGATCAGGTTGCGCTCGAACTCGGCCAAGGCGCCGAACAGGTGATACACCAAGCGGCCTCCAATTGAGGCGGTGTCGATATTCTCCTGCAAGCTGCGCAGGCCAACGCCGGCGGCGTCCAGCTGCTCGACCAATCGGATCAGGTCCTTCAGCGAGCGGCCGAGGCGATCCAGGCGCCAAATCACCACGGTGTCGCCCCGTCGCAACGTGGACAGCAAGGCGGTCAGCCGCACGCGCTCGGCCTTGGCACCACTAGCGGTGTCCTCGAAGAGGTGCTCACAGCCCGCTTTCTCCAACGCATCGCGTTGCAGATCGAGGAGTTGATCGTCGGTCGAGACGCGGGCGTAACCAATCAACATGGTTTTGTCCAACTATTCAGTGATAGCTCAGTGTAGACGGATACTGAAAGTTGGAAGCTGATGTTGGATGTCAATTTCAGGAGCCGGCTGCACAGAACGTGTCATTTTCAGAAGTCGATTGCACCAATGGTCAGAAGTCGATTGCATTACTGAGGAAGTCTTTGCTACCGCGGGCTGATGAACTGACGACGGAGGACCTCGTAGGTCAGGAGCAAACGAGCCCCACTCGCACATGCTATGTGGGTATTTTGAGGCATCGGCTATCGCATTCCGCCAAATGGACACTTCATGTGCATGATGCCTTGTACAATACGCTGGGCAAATGGCCATCATGATCGTTGCATTGACGTTCAACAGGCCAATGGCAACTTTTTTAAGATGGGGTATTGCTCTGCCAGCCGCACCGCCAATTCTGTCTACCGGCCTATGCCCGCAGTGGCGAGGCCCCTACATGGCTGGCGCCGGCTCTCTGTGGAGGTCAAGCGACTTAGAAGTAATAGCCGATGTTGGTATACAGTTGATTTTCCCACTGGTTGGTACCACCGGCTCCCGCGCTTTGCGTATAGCTGCTGGCCCCTACGTAAGGATCATTTTTTCCATTGAGCCATTCGACAGCGATGAAAGTACTGCCCACAGAAAACGAAGTTCCCAGAATGAATCGCTGTGAATCTTTGAACGCATCTTCGTCCTTGTCGAACAGGCTGTAGTTGCCATACACCTTGATGTTCGTGGACCAGCCTAGTTTTTCTGCAATGTCGTAGCTTAGGTCGGCTACATACAAGTCGCCTTTTGAGGCAACGTTGAAGGTACCGTCCAGTGCACCGAATGTCACTACCTTGTCAGTGCCAGGGTTTTGGGGGTTCACTTCCTGACGAGCAGCTTGCAACTGAACACCCCAAGGGCCATTTTTCCCCTTGTAGTGGACTGCAACCGCATTGCGTCGGCCGTTATCATTGGTGTCCCGATTTTCCAGAGAGGATGTAAAAATCGATCCGCCGATCTCGGATTGCCAATTCCCAAGTTTGAAATTTCGAACTAAGCGTCCGGCCACGATGTCGCGTTCTTTGTTGTTACTTCCATCAACGACATAGACGTCTGCCGCTGCAACGCTTGGAGACCAAGTCCTGCCGCCCCGACTGGTGCCTTTTCCTTGATCTGCTGGGCTGATGTAGTAGCCAGCCTGCAAATTCCAATCACCGCTTTGCTGGATGTACTTGATACCCAAGTCCTGAACGTCTTCGAGGCCAATGACGTTGCCCAACGTTTCGAAGAATATACTGCCAAAGTAATGCTGCAGGCCGAATGGGATCTGGTTGAGGCCTACCTGTATTTGATGGGCATCGTCAAATTTGTAGCCCACCCAGGCGTATTCCGGAAATGATATGTCCCCCACCTTACCGGTAGATCCCCTGAAAGGATAATCGCCGCCATAGAAGCGGTATTTCGCAGCACCGATCCAGCGCTCAGAAGTGTAGGTTGTCGTCAGAATTAAAGTGTCGAAGCTGAGTTCCGAAATGTTTTCATCCGGGTCGAAGTCACCACGGGCGCGGATGGCTCCTCCGATGTCCAGATTATCAGTGACCGCCACAGCGTAGGAGGGTGAGTTCATGAGCATTAGTGTTGGAAGTAATGCCAGACCGATCAGCTTGCGTTTAGCGCACAGGTACATTGATGCTCCTTTCTTATGGATGTAGCTGCCCGTTCGGCCACAGGCAAGCGGTGGCGCGTCGGGCTTTTATTGGTATGGGGTGTTACTGACTGATGCCTAGTGTCCTGTTTGTTTAACTTGAGTTCTGGGCGAATGGCGAAGAACTGCAGGAGCCCTTCAACGCCTGGGTGGTGAAGGGAAGCAGAACAACACTCGAGCGAAAGGGCCGCAAAGCGGCCGCTCCGAGACTCGACACTCAAACATGATCCCTGATAGAGGGGCCGAGCCTTATTCCCCTCGCAGTCGCATCGTGGCGACCTCATCGATCCTGAGTGTGCGCGGATCGATAACTACACCGTAGTGCTCCCTGGCCGAGTCGACGCTGATGTACTCGTCCAGTACGTCTTCGAGCACCTCGTCAACCGTACGCTTGCGTGGATCGCCCCAGCCGCCGCCACCGGTGCTTTCGAACATGAACACATCGCCTGCGCCGAACTTATGCGAAGACAGCAGCGGATTGGTCCACGCACCGTGGGGGTCGAGGCCGCCGATTACCTGTGCGCGCCCGTCGGCGTGCAGGTGACTGGCGCGTTGCACCGCGCTGGGCAGGCCGCCAGCTGCACCCGGGCTGCCTTCGAGGGTACGGGAGGTTTCCATGCCAAGTTCGCCTCCGCCCAAGAAGCGCACCTTGAACACCGCACCTAGCCCACCACGATGACGTCCAGCGCCTGCGGAGTCATTGCGAATTTCGAAGGCTTCATATGCGATCGGGAAGAACAACTCGGCGGTCTCCGCAGGCATGTTCATGCAGTTGCCCAGGGGATCCATGGTCACGCTCATGCCATCGGCGTACGGCGTGCCGCCCCAGCCGCCTGCAGGCAGATCAGAAAACACGTCGGTTTTTCCGTCAGCCGAGGTACAGCTGGCGACGAACCAGTTGCACTCCGAACAGGTCGAGCCGGTGATGCGATCGGGGATTGCCTTGGCTAGGGCCTGCCAGATGGCACTGGTGATCTTCGAGGACGTCAGGGTGGTACAGCCGATGGTCGGTGCTGGCCACGTCGCGTTCAGCCAGCAGCCCTCTGGCAGCACGACCTCAATGGGGTTGAACATCCCTTGGTTCTGCGGAGCATCAGGCGCCAGGAAGAACTGCAGGGAATATAGCGCTGCCGAAATAGTGTTGGCCCGCGGCGAGTTGATCGCGCCCTGGCAGATCGGGTCGGTGCCGGAGAAGTCGACGGTGATCGAAGTGTCGCTGATCGCCAGGCTAACCTTGAGCTTCACACGCTCACTGCCAATGCCGTCGGTGTCGGCGTAATCCTCGGCTTCGTACAAGCCGTTGGGGATCTTGCGGATGCTTTCACGGATCATCTTCTCGGTGTAGGCCTGGATCTTCTTCATGGCTTTCTGCACGGTGGCCGCGCCGTAGCGGTCACACGCACGTTGTAGTTCCTGCTCGGCCGCCAGCAGCGCGCCGAGATGGGCCTGCAGGTCGCCCTTGATAAAGTGTGGGGTTCGCGAATTGTTCAGAATGATCGCCAGCAGGTCTTCGTTGATCCTGCCTTGCGAAAAGATCTTCAGTGGGGGCAGGCGCAGCCCCTCGGCGGCGATGTGGGTGCCGAACGCCTGGCCGCCAGCGCCACCGCCGCCCAGGTCCATCCAGTGGCCACGGCTGACGCCGTAGCCGATGAGTTCACGCTGGTAGAAAATTGGCTTGATGAAGGATATGTCGTTGATGTGGGTGCCGCCCCGGTAGGGGTCGTTGACCACCAGCACGTCGCCTTCAAGTACGTTGTCCTTGCCGATGCTGCGTACCGCTTCTTCGGCGCTGAACTTCATCGCAGCCAGGTGTACCGGGCAGTTGGCGGCCTGGCTGATCAGCTGCAGGTCTGCGTCATAGATCGCGTTGGAAAAGTCCAGCATGTCCGCCAGGATTGGTGAAAACGATGAACGTTGCAGGACCGTGGCCATGCGGTCGCTGGCGTATTCGAAGATGCTGCGCATGACCTCGAAGGTGATCGGGTCGATGTCCTGGCCAAAATCGGTGTTCGAAAGGTTCTTGCTCATGGAGGAGTCCTCTTATTGTTGTTCGAGGTCGATGATCAGGGCGCCCATGGCATTGACGTGGGCACGCGTCTGCGGCGGCATGACCGTGCAGGCATGTTCGTACTCAATGATTGCCGGGCCTTCGATTTGGTGCTGGGTGCCGAGTGCTTCACCGTCATAGACCTTGCACTGCAGCCACTTGCCGTCGAAGTACACATCGCGCACCGATTTGACGACGTCGGCGACTGAGGTGTTCACCAGGTCGATCGGCGGCGGCGAGTCCATGCGGCCGATGGCGGTGACACCGAACGAGACGAACGCAGGGGCGAAGTCCTCGGAGCTAACCCCAAACTCCTGTTTGTGCGCTGCGTGAAACGCCTGTTCGATGCCCGGCAGCAGCGCGTCGCTCAGAAGCCCCGCCGGAATGGGCGTTTCCACCTCGTACGACTGGCCGACATAGCGCATCTGCGCGGTGCGGATCAGTTCGATGTCGCTGTCTTGCTCAATGCCTTGCTCACGCAGTACCTGCTTGGCGCTTTCCTCGAGCTCCAGTAGCATTTCGTTGACCTTGCCCAGGTTCGCTTCCTTCACCGGCGAGTAGTAGAAACGCTCCAGGTCCTGACGCAGATTCATGGCAGTGGCACCGAATGCGGACGCGACACCGGCATAGGGCGGGACGATGACTTTCGGGATGTTCATCGACCTTGCAACGAAGCAGGCATGCAGCGCGCCAGCCCCGCCGAAACTGGCATAGACGAAATCACGTGGGTCTCGCCCCCGCCCGACGAGGATCTTCTTCACCGCCTGCGCCATGTATTCAGAGCCGATGCGGATCATCCCCTCGGCGGTCGCCAGCGGCGGCAGGCCGATTTGTTCTGCCAAGCGGTTCATTGCCTGCTCCGCGGCGGCGATATCTAGCTCGAATTTGCCACCCAGGGTTGGCTCCAGACGCCCGAGCAGCAGGTTGGCGTCGGTAATAGTCGGCTGAGTGCCGCCCTTACCATAGCAAACAGGCCCCGGTTCGGAACCGGCGCTCTTGGGCCCCACGCGCAGCGAGCCACCCTGGTCGACCCAGCCGATGGAACCGCCGCCAGCACCGACGCTATGGATGTCGAGCATGGGCACCACAATGGGCACTTCCCATTCGAGCTCGTGGTCACGAGTGATCAGGCCCTTCCCGTGCTCGACGATGGACACATCGAAACTAGTGCCGCCGACATCGGTATGCAGGATCCGTTCGAAGCCGCTCAACTGAGACAGATAGCCAGCATAGGCGACGCCTCCGGCCGGACCGGATTCGAGCATGTCCTCGGGATGCTGGCGAGCGAGCTCTGCCGACATAACGCCGCCGCTGCTCTTGAGGATCAGTAACTTGCCGGTGAATTGGCGCTGGCGCAGACGGGCTTCCAGGTCGTCCATGTATTTGACCATCACTGGCATGCAAGCTGCGCGTACCGCCGTGGTGGTGAAACGACCATGTTCACGAAAGACCGGGCGAGTATCGGAGGACAGCACGACGTGCACGTCCGGGCAGTGCTCAAGCAGGATGTCACGCATCTGCCGCTCGTGATCGCCGCTGGCATAAGAGTTGATGAACCCGATTCCCACGGAGCGGATACCGGAATCCCGGATGCGCCGAGAGACCTCGGTAGCGGCCGCGACATCCAGCGGGCGTTCGGATTCGCCACGGACATTGGTACGCTCGGGCACGGTGTAACGGTGGCGGCGCTTGATGATCGGCTTGGGCTTGGTCTGGTACGGATCGTACAGGTGTTCCCGATGTTGCCGACCGATTTCGAGGGTATCGCGGAAACCCTCCGTGGTAATAAAGACTGCGTCAGGGTAGCTGCGCTCGATCAGCGCATTGGTCGCGGTAGTGGTGCCATGCATCAGGTGCGAGATATCGGCGATGGCGATACCGGCCTTGTCGATGGCTTCTAGGACCGCAATCGAACGGTCTTGCTTGGTGGTGAGGACTTTCGCCGTCACCTGCTTACCTGAGGTTTCCTCCCAGGCGAACAGGTCGGTAAAGGTTCCACCCACATCAACGCCTACTCTCCACATACGATGTTTCTCCGCGTTTATTGTTTTTGGTTGCACGTCCCTACGTTCCTACTTGGGGCGCGCGGGCTCAATCGGTCGCAACCAACAAATGGGCGGGGTGGCTCATACATTCGTACGATTTCATCGCGGGCAAGGCCGCACCTACAGGCCCTGCGCAGTGAGCAAGCACGCGCGGTGACAGATAAGGAGTGCCCTCGATAAGGGCGGAACTGCTGAAAACGCAATGCCAGCACTTCAGCCAACGCCCCGCTCATACGATCGAACGAGCCCCCGCGCCGTTTTCCTACCGTAGCTTAATTGTTGGAGCCCCCAGGTACTGGGAAACTGTCAGTACCTAAAAATACCGCACCGTGGGGAATCACAATGAAACTAAACCCGACCCCTCCATTGAAGCCCAGTTACTGGATGGAAGCTGCCGATTTCACTGACTCGCTCACGCCTCAATCGCTGGCACAGGAGTCGGTGGACATTTTGATCATCGGTGGAGGCTTCGTTGGACTCTGGACGGCCCTGACCATTAAGCAGATGGAGCCCGATGCCCGGGTAATGATCATCGAGCAGGACGTCTGCGGCGGTGGCGCGTCAGGCCGCAATGGCGGCTTTGTGATGTCATGGTGGCCCAAGATCGGCACGCTGCGCAGCTTCTGCGACGAGCGTGAAGCAAAATTCCTAGGTGAAAGCGCTGAGCAGGCGATCGAGGAACTGGGCGACTTTTGCCAGGCCCATGGGATTGACGCCCATTACCAGCGCAAGGGCTGGCTGTGGACGGCCACGACCCCGGCGCACGTGGACGCCTGGAACGGAACCCTGGCGGCCTGCGAGCGCTTGGGTGTACAGCCCTTCGAGCGCTTGAGCAGTGAAGAGGTGGCTAGGCGCACCGGGTCGGCCATTCACCTGGCCGGGGTGTTCGAGCGTAGCAACGCCACGGTCCAGCCGGCGCTGCTTGCGCGCGGCCTACGGCGGGTAGCACTGGAAAACGGAGTGGAAATCCGAGAGCATTGCGCCGTGACCGAGATCCAGCCCGGCGAACCGGTCCAGGTCGACACCCGCCAGGGAAAGGTACAGGCTCGGCAAGTAGTGCTGGCTACCAATGCTTGGGCCGCAGCGCTTCCAGAGCTGGCAGCGTTGATGGTACCGGTGAACAGCTCGATCGTGGTCACCGAGGCAGTGCCCGAGCGCCTGGCCGCCACCGGTTGGAAGGGCGGCGAGGCCATCACCGACTCACAACTAATGGTCGACTACTACCGCACCACGCGGGATGGGCGTATCGCCTTTGGCAAAGGGACTGGCGCGCTCGCCTACGGCTCGCGCATCGGCACGGTGTTCAGCGAGGATGCCTCCAGTCTGGAATTGACCGAAGCGGACCTGCGCCGGACCTACCCCGCCCTGTGCGATGTTGGGGTAACCCATCGCTGGTCCGGTCCGATCGACCGTACCTACGACAGCCTGCCCATCTTCGGTCGCCTGGGCGGCCAAGCGAACATCCATTACGGCATCGGCTGGAGTGGTAACGGAGTAGGGCCAAGCCGCCTGGGCGGGCGCATCCTGGCGAGCCTTGCGTTGGGCGTAGACAACCCCTGGAGCCGTTGCCCGCTGGTGGAACGCGCCTGCCGCCGTTTCCCGCCCGAACCCCTGCGCTATATCGGCGGCTCGATGGTTCGCAATGCCGTGATCCGCAAGGAACGTGCAGAACTGGCCGGCATGCCTCCCGCTGTGCTGGACCGCTTCCTGGCGCGTTTCGCCCCCGCTGGGCTGGAAGACAAATCTTGAGGACATGACATGAACCCAACGCTCATTCGTATCGACGGCGAACATTGCTTCACAGATCCGCTGGCGGTCGGCCAGCCGCTGGGCGAGCCGGTGGCCAAGGCGAGTCTGGCGGCTCATTGCTCGGTGTCCGGCGGCGCGACCAGCGGTTTCTGGGAGTGCAGCGAAGGCCGCTTCCGCCGCCAGGTGGCGCAAGCTGAGTACAGCTACATCATCAGCGGCGAGGGCAGTTTCACGCCGGATGATGGCGCTCCGGTGGAGTTCCGTGCCGGTGATGCGCTGTACTTCACCGCTAATACCCAAGGCACCTGGGAGATCCGTCAGACCGTGCGCAAGGCCTATCTGATCCTGGGCTGACAGATGCCCTCGGCAGGCCGGCGCGTCGGCGCCGGCTGCTTCAATCGCTGATCCGGGCGATATCGGCGCAGCGCAGTGCGATCCACAGCACCGCCACATCCTCCGTCGACTCAAGTGAGCGACCGGTGATCTCTTCTATTCGTCGAATGCGATACACCAGTGTCTGCTTGTGCACATTTAGGCGTTGCGCGGCTTTCTGCCAGGAGCGGTTGTCTTCCAGGAAGACCCGCAACGTATGCTGAAAACGGGCGCCATGTTGGTCGTCGTAATCCGCCAGGCTGCCCAGCACCAAACGGTGAACGCGGGCAGCATCGTCCAGGCTGCTCGGCAACCAGGACTGTTCGTCGCGGGCGTCGGCATAGACCACCAGAGGGCGGTCCGGCGTGGCGTGTGCCAGCGCGAGCCTGGCTTCGCGCAGTGCTTCAAGTGTCCGTAGCGCATGACCCAGCGGGTTGCTCTGGCCGAACGGGCAGTCCAGCTCGTGCTGCAGACGCTCGGCCGCGCGAGGATCGGTCAGCAGGGCGATCAGCTCGGCCCCCTGGAGGCGTACGGCAATGCCGGCGTCCAGCCGGGCCAGGCGCTGCTTAAGAGATTCCTGCTCGGTGGACGCGGCCTTGGCGACCACCAGGCAAGCCTGTTCCACCATACAGCCGAACTGCGCCAGTCGCTCCTGCGCCGAACGCTCGGTCAGGCGCTGCTGGAGCAAGTCGTCGAGCAGTTCCGAGCCCAGGCGCAGCAGGCGCTGGTGTTCGGCCTGCAGGCGCACGAGCTCGGTCCCCAGAACGCCCACGAGATGGTGTAACAGGCCATAGTCCAGCAACTCGCCGGCGGTGGCGAGCAGGTGGCAGTGGCGGGTCGACGGCAGGGCCATGACCAGTGCTTCCTCGGACCCGTCACTGCAACGGGTCACGGCATCGGGAATCTCCCGCTGGCCCAGCGCGTCACGCCAGCTCGTCGGGAGCGTGTCGAGATCATCCTGCCACGGCTGCAGATTCCTCGCATCGAATAGGTAAATCCGTGAGCGAACGTCGCTGGCCAGGCGCTTGAGCAAGGCCGCCAGCCCCAGCCCCTGCAAGCCAAGGCGGGCGCTTTCGTATAGCCGGCTGACCGCCATTCGCCGCTGGTACTCTTCCTCTTTGCTGGCATCGAGAATCGCGCGGGTGACGGCCGAGAAGGGTACAGAATAGAACGTCATCAACAGCGGAAGCCCGAGCAGCTCGGCCTCTGCCTGCACGGCGGAGATGTCCGCTGGCGCCTGCATGTTCTCGCCGATCATCAGCCCGGCCAGCCGGGCCTTGGCCAGGCGTCGTACGTAGAGCCGTTGAGCCTGCGGCTCGATCGGAATACCGATGCCGGTGGTCATCAGCAGGTCGCCTTCACCGAGCCATTCGGTGGGGTCCATGAGTTCGCAGACATGCGCCCAGCGCAGTTGCCGGCCGACGCCAGCAGCGCCGCCCAGCAAGCGTGTCTGTAGCGAAGTGTTGTCGAGGATGTCCTGGATGCAGTACGCCATGATGAACTCGTGTGTGGTCGGGGTGCTGGGATGCATGAAGGGTAGGGTGGACCACTGTCGCGTATTGGACATGCGCTCCCCTTTGGACAGTCCATGGAGAACCATAGTTAGCTGTACAGCGCCGAAGAGAAGAAGCGCACCAGTGCCCGTATCAAGCTCGATGTAGGCAGACGAAAAAGCGAGGGCATACGCAAACAGCGATGTAGCGCACTTCCAATCTCCTTTCGGTTTTTGAGACTTAGCGGTTAAGCGCAGTATGAGCCATAGCATTAGTGCTCCACTAGTACGTTAACAGCTGCCCCGTGCCAACCAATGATTTAGCATTTAAACAAGACCTTACCGATGACTTGATGAGTCGGAAATAGTCAGGGTCACTGCTGCACCGACGCCCATAACCTCAAGGTAGCGTTGACTGGCTCACCTTCAGAGTCCTGAACTCCGCCAGTTCGCTGGAACGCACCGCGTCGTCTTGCGGGAGGGCCAGCTTCTCTGTGGTCCACTGAGTCAATTGGGTTCCGTTCGGGTCGAGCGTTCCGCCAGTAGACTTCGTTCCCGCTCGATCACGGCCAGAGTGGCCTGGCTCTCAGTGAGGCATCGCTCAGCCTTGCTGATGGCGCTGCTCAAGGGCCTGGTGGCTCTGTTTCAACTCGGTGAGTCGATACGTCAGCACCGTCATGAGTTAACGCCAGGTAGCAGCTTCATGCCGTCCGGCCGCAGGCCTCCCGTGGGAGAAACATGCCGGTAGAGTGTCTGCCGGGTGATGCCCAGCTCTTCACACAGATCACCCACCTTGGTTTCCGGCTGCCCCATGGCCGCCATAGCCAGGCGCAGCTTGGCAGCCGTCATCTTGAACGGTCGGCCACCTTTCCGGCCACGCGCACGCGCCGAAGCCAACCCAGCGAGCGTCCGCTCGGAAATCAGCTCTCGCTCGAACTCGGCCAGTGCCGCGAAGATCCCGAAAACAAGCTTCCCAGCGGCGGCGGTGGTATCGATGGCCGCACCGTGACCAGTGAGCACCTTCAAGCCAACACCGCGGGCGGTCATGTCATGGACGGTGTTAATCAAATGGCGGAGATCGCGTCCCAGGCGGTCGAGCTTCCACACCACAAGCGTGTCGCCATCGCGCAGAGCCTTCAGGCACGCGGCCAACCCAGGCCGGTCATCCTTCCGTCCCGAGGCCATGTCCTCATACAGATGTGCAGCAGACACTCCTGCCGCGATCAGAGCATCGTGTTGCAGGTCGGTTGCCTGAGAACCGTCCGCTTTCGATACCCGCATGTAGCCGATCAGCATACTTTCCCCTTTGTAACAAATACGTTCGATTATGTGACAGCGTGCGCGAGAAAGGCCCAGGCGTCAAAATTTGTCACTTAACTCGTCATTTGATCTAAGGCATGCAAAGGGTCTGTCAGGCCAGTAATGTGACATAAATTCTAAGGTGGAGGCGTTTAGGCCCATGCTTGGCTGCGCGATATAGCATGGGGGCCGTTCAGGGCGCTGATAAGCGCAAGCGCGAGAAAGCTCGCGCGGTTGTGCTCCATGATCAGAGCCTTCTGAAATCAGCGCTCAAAGTGGTCTGGCTCGGTCGCCGTACCAGATCGCCGAATTTGCTGGGGGAGTTCGACTCGGTTAGATAGCGGCATCTGGTAGCACCGCCGGACGGCGAATTGATCGCATCGCCCTGCCTGTGATCGCCTACCTACAAGCCCCGCTGTATTTGCAGCTAATCCTGGCTGGCGATGATGGAATGCAGGTTGGCGCGGATCAATGCTGGTTCATTCGTAATTAATGCTGGTTGGCCGGGTCGGTCATTCGCAGTTAATCCTGGTCGAAAACCGCGATGATTGCAGGTCGGGACGTTTTCAAATGCAGGTCACTACAGTTAGTCAATCACCTCGATAACGCAGCATGAATCTGCGCCCCTGACGGGGCGCTTTATCTTCCTAGGACAAGCGGCGGCAACCGCCCCGGGAAATCAGTGAAGGAGATCCACAAATGCACTTTCGTGACCTCACTCAAAGCAAAGCCGAACGTTCCTGCCATGCACTGCAATCCGCTGCGCGGTTGGCAGAACTGCACAAGAAGTGGTATTCAGCCGCGGAACTTTACGAGGCCGCCGCCTCGATCTGGCCTGGCAACGGCTTGACCTACATGCGAAGGGCCGAACTATGCCGCTCGCTGGTCGATTCCGCACGCGATGAAATGGACCTCTGAGGACCGAAGTAATGGACAACACAAATGCGCAGCGCTCGAACGATTACCTCGATGTTCTCATGTGGCTCGAAACCGCGTCTGAGGACGAAATCGCTGGAGCCTATTGGCTGGCCAGCGGATCCACCAAAATGGATTTGCGCGACGGCATTCAAGCTCTGATGGAGTCCGATAGACCAGCATTGGCCATCTACTTCCCGGAGCTGGTGATCGCGCCACTCAAGCTGGCCGACCTTCCTACAAAGTATCCCGAGGTTTGCGAGCCTATGGAGCGGCTACACGATTCAATTTCGAGGCGACAACATGAGCCCAATTACCCCTTGAAGGGCTACGGGGCTTTATCTGCCGTCATCAGTGAACTGAAAGACCAGGGACGACTCAGTTCAGCCCAAAGCACGCTGCTGTTAGCAGAGTTGGCTGAATTGAAAAGTGGATAACGAAATGTCTGCCGTCATCGTCATCGTGTTTTTAAGCGGTGTATTGCGTTACAAACCATGGGAAATTCGCAACTAATACCCTCTCTTGCGTGCCCCCTTCGGGGGGCGGCTCTCGTGAACCAAGCCCTGGCCAAAAGCGCGCCAGGTCTTGGCCCTTCGGGCTTCGATCCTCACGTCTCCGGCCTGCGGCCTGCGCGCTCCGCTTGCCGGTCCTTCCGCATCACCAGGTAGGCTCATCATCATCGGAAGGTAGCGGATCGCCCCAATGGCCTATCCGCCGCCCGGCCTTGCCTGCAAGGGGCTTTCGCGGCATATCCTTGTCGCTTCGCGCCTGCGGTATTCCACGACCCCTTGCACGCGGCCCGGCTCTGGATAGTCCGGGCTTACCGCGACCTTCCGAAGCTGACGAGCAGACCCACCACCGGCAGCGCGCTCCAGTCCCAAGGGTTTTGATGCAGCCTGCGGCTGCTGCTTTGAAAAGCGTTTATTTCCCGCGCCCAACGCTCGGCCTCTGAGCAGTTCCAAAAGCACGCCAAAAGCAAGCGAATTAGCGAATTTCTCGCATGCGAGAACAGCGACCGACGGTCAATTTAGATTTTACCAATAGTTGACTTGGGGTGGTGGATTTGCGATAATTTCTACGTCGAAGCAATACCGCTAAGACAGCCTGGAACCAGCGGCGGCAACCGCCCAGGTAAATCGCGAAGGAGCTTTCAATGAACATTGATACCCAGTCTCAAACCACCGCGCCAATCTTTCACAACTGGCTGACCGCTGATGACTTCCTGGCTTTTGCTCAGGGCATTTTCAAGCCAAAGGCCCCCAGCATTGAAGAAATGAAAGCCAAGGTCGACGATATTTTTTCGTATGCCTGTAAGCGTGGTTCGACCTATGAAACTGTCGTTCACAACTTCTTTTGCGCGGGTGTAGAGGGTGAATTCGGCACAGACGAAACAGCGCCCGAGTTCGCGGAAGTTTTCAAGTATGCGCGGGAATATGGCTACATGAATGCGACTGAAAACGCCGCACGCGAACAGGCGGACGCCGAGAACGGCTATTGCCATCATGGCCTGGATGCAATGACCTGCCCGTGCGGTTGCTTCGAAGACTGATCGCAAGGCGACGCATACTTAAACCACCCCACAGCCCCGGTACGCCGGGGCATCTAAAAGGAGTTTCCATCATGGCCCGTGGCGTAAACAAAGTGATTCTAGTAGGGACTTGCGGCCAGGATCCCGAGGTTCGTTACCTTCCCAACGGTAACGCCGTGACCAATTTGAGCTTGGCCACCAGTGAGCAATGGACCGATAAGCAAACCGGGCAGAAGGTCGAAAAAACCGAGTGGCACCGGGTATCCCTGTTCGGCAAGGTGGCCGAGATTGCCGGCGAGTATCTGCGCAAAGGTTCACAGGTCTACATCGAAGGCAAGCTGCAAACCCGCGAATGGGAGAAGGACGGTATCAAGCGTTACACGACAGAAATTGTCGTAGACATGCAAGGCACCATGCAGCTGCTGGGGGGCAGACCACAGAACCAGGACGGCACCAACCAGGCGCCAAGGCCGCAGCAACAGCGGCGACCACAACAACCGGCCCCACAACAAGCGGCGCCGCAACCGCTGCCCGATTTTGACCCCGAGGATGACGGGATTCCGTTCTGACTGACTGTCTGCGCTATCAGAGCCCGGCCCAGTGCCGGGCATTTTATGAGCGTAAATAAGTAAAATTAGATTGTACTAATAGTTGACTATGTAACGATCTTTTGCGATAATTTCTACGTCGAAGCAATACCGCTAAGACAGCCTGGAACCAGCGGCGGCAACCGCCCAGGCACATCGCGAAGGAGATTCAAAAATGCGTCTATCCAGCAGCTTCCGCAACCCTTGCATGGTTCGCAGCAACACCCCTTTGACTAACGACGAAATCGCGCGTGTCGCGCCGTCCATCTTTGCCGTCGAAGCGCACGACAGCCGCTCCGATCGCTACCGCTACATCCCAACCGTCGACGTGCTTACCGCGCTGCGCGCAGAAGGGTTTGAACCCTTCATGGCCTGCCAAACCCGCGTGCGTAACTCCGACAAGATCCAGCACACCAAACACATGATCCGCCTGCGCCATGCGTCCAACATCATGGACAAGGAAGCCAACGAAATCATCCTGCTCAACAGCCACGATGGCACTAGCAGTTATCAAATGATGGGCGGGTGCTTCCGCTTTGTGTGCGCCAACGGCCTTGTCCTGGGCGAAGCCGCGATGGATCAGAAAGTCCGTCACAGCGGACGCCAAGACGTGATTGGCGAAGTCATCGAGGGGGCTTACGAGGTGCTGAATCAATTTGCACTGATCGAGGATCAGCGCGAAACCATGAAGCAAATCCAGATCCGCCCCGAGCTGCAACATGCCTTCGCCGAGGCTGCATTGGCCTACCGCTACGACCCCGCAGAAGGCCCGGCGCCGGTGACAGCTTCACAGCTGCTCATGCCTCGCCGCCGTGAAGATCGCACCGATGATCTCTGGACCACGTTCAACCGCGTACAGGAAAACAGCATCAAGGGAGGGCTTACAGGCCGCAACAAGCAAGGTCGCCGCACCACTACCCGCGCCGTCTCCGGCATTGACCAGGACGTGAAACTAAACCGCGCCCTTTGGGTACTGGCTCAGCACATTCGCGAAGCCGCCTAACAAGTCCAGG
The DNA here is from genome assembly GCF_013359695.1 of Pseudomonas sp. C2B4. Classification (GTDB taxonomy): domain Bacteria; phylum Pseudomonadota; class Gammaproteobacteria; order Pseudomonadales; family Pseudomonadaceae; genus Aquipseudomonas. The sequence continues at coordinate 54,404 of NZ_JABFMU010000023.1, read as the reverse complement.
CCGGGCTTTATCCGCCCGGCCTTCCTCGCAAGGAGAAAGCCGCCATGCAGAAAGTTTTCTTTGTACCAGGACAAACAACGATTATTGACTACGCCCGCGAGATTGGCCCCAACATGTGGGCCGCTCGGTGCAGCTGGCTAATGTTGCCGGAGATTCGCGTGCGTCACCCCGGCGCTGTGCTGGACGATCAAACCGCTTTCCTGCAGGCGCAGGAAGCGGCCAACGGCACCAAGCCTGCGCGCATCACTGAGGCGCGCTTTGATTTTGCGGTCAGTCATGGCCAGGTGCTGGACTACTTCGCCGATGACACCGGCGATTCATTCATACTGCAGGCCCCCGAGGTCGGCGATTTGGTGCGCGTGTATGCCCGTTGTTTCGGTCATTGCTGGTCGTTCCTGTGTCTGCCGATCATCACCCATAGCGAGATCCGTTCCCGGATCCGCGAAACGGTGGCCGCTAATCATTGACCACTGAAAAACGGAGCTACTACATGCACCCGATTTACACCGCCGAGGACTGGAAAAGAATATCGCCGGTATTCGCCTCGCGCCGCTTGGCGGTCTCTACCGTAGAGATCGCCAAGGCCATCTTGGTAGATGGCCAACGACCGCAAGACGTGGCCAACGATAGGGGCATGTCTAAACAGACCGTTCACGCAGCAGTAAAGCGAGTTCGGGCAATCCTAGACGAGCACGGGGCCAGTGAGCTGGTGCCCGTTATGGTCTGGTTGCCGCCCGAGTTGGCCGCACAGGTCATGGAGATGGCCAAGCCCTATATGGACACAAAACCGGCACCGAAAAAGGCTGGCAAAGATGCGTAAAACCGATTTTAAATCATGGCTAAAAGACAACGGAATGGCCTTGCCGGTGCTGTTTGAAGATGACCCGGTGGCTTATACATTCGCGCCTCAAACCGTGACCCTCACGCCGGAGTTGCTGCACCAGCTCGACCGCGTGCGGCTCTTGCAAGACGCCGCCCATGATCACAACTGCCCCGATCGGCAAGCGCTGGAAAGCGAGATTGAACAGGCGCACCGCTTTGTTAGCTGGACGCTGCAAAGCATCGTTTTTCCCGAATCAGTCTGTGAAGATCCTCGACAACCAAAATGAATGGAACTCACTAAGCCGTCCGGGCGTGTTCGGCTGCGCCTCAACGGCTGTCGTAAACCAAGCCCCGGCCAAGAGCGCGCCGGGTCTTGGCCCTTCGGGCTTCCATCCTCACGCCTACGCCCGTTCCGGGCTGCGCGCTCCGCTTGCTCTGTAAAGTACGGCACAGGGGATTTTCCTTGGCCGACCTCCCGGTCGGATTTAAAACCTTCCGGCCTGGCGGCCGGGCGCTGCAGCAACTCACGTCTGAGATCAGCGCTAGGCTCAGGAAATCGTCCTGCAGTTGCCCACCGCCCGGGCAAACAACACGCCCGGCCCGTGGACAACTGCACCGCTCGCTCTGGCCTTTGTTGGGCCTCGCTCGCTGGACGATTTTTCGTGCGTGAGCTCCTGCAGCGCAAAAGCTGCCTTCGGCGACCAAGAGCTACGCCCTTGGATCCGCAGATGGAAGGACGAAAAAAACCGGCCAGATGGCCGGTCGCCGGTGGGCTCACGTTCAAGATTTGCGGACGACTCAGGAAATCACCCTGCAGTTACCCACCGTCCAGGCAAACAACACGCCTGGCCCGTGGATAACTGCACCGCTCGCTCTGGCCTTTGTTGGGCCTCGCTCGCTGGGCGATTTTTCATGCGTGAGCCCACCGTCGCCGAAGCTGCCTTCGGCGACCAAGAGCTGCGCCCTTGGATCCGCAGCTCATAAGTCGCCTGATCGGCAGCAGCCAGGCGCAAAAACTGACGATCATCCTGATTCGTCAGAAATTTGCGACCGGCTCAACTGGGACTTCCACCAGTTCTTTCGAGTCGACGAACAGCACCTTGCAGTCGACGCATTGCACGCGACCGCTCAAACCAGGCTTACCCCACAAATTCAAATGGCAGCTCGGGCATGTGTATTTGCGTTTGTTCTTTGCATCTTCCGGGTTCGGCGCCGGTGTCAATAGACCCGCCGAGGTTAGAGCGAGAATGTCTATCGTCGGGTCAGCCAAGGGCTGCTCAACGGGTTTACCGTCCGGACCATAAAGCTGGGTAGCTGACATGGCTACCCGATGGGTAACCACGTCAATCCAGGAAAGCATGCCCCCCTGATCGATCAACTCCTGACACGCAACAGCGAATGGCCCCCCATCAATGATGTAGTGCGTCATCTGCTGGCCGCATTGTTTGCCACCAGGTTCACCCGTATCTGACGGCATCAGTCCGATGGCTTTCATTTTGTTGGCCCACTCGCGATTGTGGTAGCCACTCCTTGAAGGAGTGCCTAAGTGAACCTGCCACTGATGTACCTGTTCATGAGCAAGTGTCGAAAGGGTCTGATCGATACGACGATGCGCGAAGTACGCACAGTTGAGTGCAATCTCATCGCTTTTCCCCGCGCCGTTCCGGCGCAGGAACCGCGAAGGAGAGAAGTACCCGAATGTGTTCGCCTTTCTTTGCAAAGTGAAAATACAACCAGGCAACTGGCCGTCGAATAATTTCTCGTTGAACCAGTCGTAAGCCCCCTCAATTTCTTCGTAAAGCTGCTGACTTGGCGTAGCGGACATATGGACTCCTTTCTCGCATGCGAGAACCCCCCCGAAGCCTGATCACCAGCGCCGGGGGGGGGGACTTCGTGGAAAAGTATAATCTGTATCGTACTATACAGAATAAATCTGAAAAAAAGGGGGAGTGCCCCCCCTATTTACCGAACAGCCCGAGCAGGTGGCCGACGATCATGAGTAGCGCGCCGATGACCATCCCGGAGCCGATGAGTAAAGCGCAGAAACCCACGGCGCGGCGCTGCGCTTGCGCCGTGACCAGATTAGCCGAACTTCGGTTTATCTCGTTACCGATCCTTGCGACCGCTTCGCGCCCGGCAAGGATCAGCGCATTGCGCTCCTTTTCCATCATGGATTCGAAGTTCATCTGCGACTGGAGCAGAGCTTTGCCTGAGCCATCGCGCACGGCCTCGGAGATCTTCCCCGCCAACTCGCCGTCGACCTGTTCCAGGCGACGGACGATGGCGTCGAAATCTTCCATCATCTGCCCGAACATCGCTTCTCGCGCTGTCGTAGGCTCCTTGGCCATCGCTTACTTCACCTTGCCAAAGAGCGTGGCGTAAACCTGATCGAGGTTCTGCCAGGCAGACTTGGCCAACCGCTGCACCGAAATCATCCGCTTAGCGTGTTCCTTGGTCGCGTCGTCTTTTGCTGTACGCAATTGTTCACGGTAATCCGTGGTGTCTTGCACTACTGCGGCAATATTCGTTTTCAGAGCCCGCAACCGCTCGAAAACTTCGTTCGAATAGATAACGGCATCACGCTTGAGCGTGAACTTCTTTTCCAGCTCATGGAAACCGATCAATGCAGCAAAGGTGTGCGGCAAGTCGTCCGCGTCATCGATCTCGACCTTGTTGAACACCACCAAGATCCGGCTACGGGGAACACCCAACGCTGCCAAGGTCTTGATCGTGTTGATCGTATCGGCCTGTTGCTTCTTCTCTGATACCGTGGGCACCAGGAAGTAATCGAATTCTTCGTGCGAGCCTGCGAACTGGCCCATGTACTTGAAAAAATCTTCGACGTTGGATGCTCCAACGTCGATAACTGCATTGTCCTCGGTCATCAAAATTTCGGAAAGCTCGCCAAACTGGCGACCCTTCATACGTTCTATCTCAGCCGCGTCGTCTGAAGCACCGGCGTTGATCGTTTCAATGGCAAAACGCAAACCTCCTAAGCGCGGCCAAACCAATTGATCGGATACGGTTGTTTTACCGGTATTGCCACTGAAATTGACTACTGCGAGTTTCATGTGCGCTTCCTTCTGCTACGGCCAGCACTTTCGTACATGGCCAGATCTGAGGCGTTCTGATCGTCCCCAGGATTCATAATCTTGCTCAGCTCACTCGGCCCCAACGGGGCCGTTTGACTCTCCTTTGAATCTGCATCTGTATAGTACGATACACCTCCCTCTATCTCCGGTGCCTCTCGCTCAATCACAGGTTGCATGCTTGGCACTGGGCTTGTCGTTTTTGTCTGTTTCGCAGGGTTTTGTCGTTGCGCTTTTCGATACCGCTGCAGGTAGCTTTTCAGCGTTGGCATGCTCAGCTCGACACCCTGCTGTATCAACACATCCAGGATCACTTGGAGACGTACACCTGCACTGATTTGCTGCTCAATCAATGGCATCACCTGGCGTATTTTCGCTGCCTTTGATTCAGGCCCTACCGCCATCAGTGCATTCGTTAGATCTTTGTTGGTCATTTTGCATCCTTTTTGCATCCTATGTGCAACCTACATGCATCTTACTCGCCACCTATCTGCCGTCAAGTTGCATTCTTTCTGCATCCTAGTTGCATCCTAGTTGCATCCTGTCTTTGCTACCCCCCTACGGCCTTCGGCCTAACTAGTGGATACGCCCTTAACAAGAGCTTCAACTTTTCCCCTTAACAGGGTCAAAGTCTCAATACACAACACGCACCCCCTAGCGGGAGGTGAAAGCCGCGCTGTGCGCGGCCTACAGAGCAAAATCCTGTTTTTTATGTGCTATACATATGTATTACGAAAGTACCATCTAGACCAGTAAAATCAAGCTTTTTATGTATTACATTTGCTATACGTTCTTTTGGCAGTTATCGTTAGCCTGAATATGTCCCATTTTTGGCTCTGAGAGGACCACCGTGGCGAAGACACTACCCATACGTTTAAACGACGACCAAGAGGCTCGCCTAGAGCAAGCGGCGGCGTTAGCAGGCTACAAACACCTGTCCACCTATGTGCGTGACAGGGCTCTGGCCAGCGAGAAATCAGGTGGCCGACAGACCGATTTGGACAGCTGGGCAGATCAGCAACGCGTGCTTGGTTTGCTCGAAAACGTCAGTCAGGCTCAGGCGCAAAACCGAACCCTGTTGACCATTGCCGTTCACCTGCTGCGCCAAGGTTTGCAGCAAGGAAAGGTCAACGAATTGCGTGCCGAACTTAGCCATCTGGCCGACACCGATCAGCTCATCAGAACGCTGTTGCCAGAGTTGGCAAGCGACATCGAGCGTCTATCAGGAGAGGACAATGCATAAAAGAGAAGTCGATTCTGCGGTGATGACAGCGGGTTTCGGTTTGCCGATCGCTGGATGGGCAGCGGGCGTGTATTTGGCGCAGATGCCTTTGACGCCATTCCCTGCAGCGTTCAAGGAAACGCTTCACAACGGCTGGCACAACCCGATTGTATTGGGGGCCACAATTGCCACGTCAGCGGTCGCCGCTTCACTGGTTTATTACCTGTACGAATATTGTGACGATGGGTTCCGTGGCGAGCAGTACCAGGAATTTCTACGGGGTTCGGAGATAAAAAACTGGCATACCGTCAAGGCAAAGGTGCGCCGCCGCAACGAGAAGACCAATCGTGAGCGAAAAAAACGGGGGTTGGCCAAGTCTGAGCCGATCATGATTGGCAAGCTGCCTATGCCTCTGCACCTTGAAGATCGAAACACGATGATCTGCGCGTCTATCGGTGCCGGTAAGTCGGTAACTATGGAAGGCATGATCGCCTCGGCATTGAAGCGTGGTGATCGCATGGCCGTTGTCGACCCAAACGGCACGTTCTATTCGAAATTCAGTTTCAAAGGCGATTACATTCTCAACCCATTCGACGCTCGGTCCGCTGGCTGGACGATCTTCAACGAGATCCGTGGCATCCATGACTTCAACCGGATGGCCAAGTCGATAATTCCGCCCCAGGTCGATCCGAGTGACGAGCAATGGTGCGCTTACGCACGCGACGTATTGTCCGACACCATGCGCAAGCTGAAAGAAACCAACAACCCAAACCAAGACACGCTGGTAAATTTGCTGGTGCGGGAGGATGGCGACACCATCCGCGCTTTCCTGGCCAACACGGACTCCGAGGGCTACTTCCGCGACAACGCAGAGAAGGCAATCGCCAGCATCCAGTTCATGATGAACAAATACATTCGTCCCCTGCGCTACATGAGCAAGGGCGATTTTTCCATCTATCAGTGGGTGAACGATCCGAATGCCGGCAATCTGTTCATCACTTGGCGGGAGGACATGCGGGACACCATGAAACCACTGGTGGCCACGTGGATTGACACCATCTGCGCAACGATCCTCAGCTCTGAGCCAATGACAGGCAAACGGCTATGGCTGTTCCTCGACGAGCTGCAGTCCCTCGGCAAGCTGGAAAGCTTTGTTCCAGCGGCGACCAAAGGGCGGAAACATGGTCTGCGTATGGTCGGCAGTCTGCAGGATTGGTCCCAACTCAATGCCAGTTATGGCCGTGACGATGCGGAAACGCTGCTTTCGTGCTTCCGAAACTACGTCATTCTTGCTGCAGCGAACGCCAAGAACGCAGGCATGGCCAGCGAAATCCTCGGCTCTCACGATGTGAAGCGCTGGCGGAAATCCTACACCGCGGGCAAGTTGACCAGGACCGAGGAAGTCACACGGGATGAGCCGGTGGTTCAGGCGTCTGAAATCTCCAACCTTCCAGATCTGGTCGCCTACGTGAAATTCGGTGAAGACTTCCCGATCACCAAGGTGAAGACGCCATACATCGATTACAAAGAGCGCGCCCAGGCAATCATGATCACCGGTCAAGCCGCGTAACGAGGTAGCCATGTTCAATGTTACCTCTATCAAGGGGAGCAACCAGTACGCTGCAGCTGGCTACTACACAGCTGCAGACGACTACTACGCAAAAGAGTCCCCCGGTGAGTGGCAGGGGATCGGCGCCGAGCTTCTAGGACTGGATGGGCCAATCGACCAGAAGGAGCTGGCCAAGCTTTTTGACGGCAAGCTCCCGAACGGCGAGGTGATGCCCAAGACCGTCAACAAAGAAACAGGTGAAATAGTTAATCGCCGGATGGGTTTGGACCTGACCTTCTCAGCTCCAAAATCTGTGTCTATGCAGGCACTGATCGCCGGTGACAAGGACGTGGTAGCGGCGCACGACCGCGCAGTGACTAAAGCGATGGAGCATGTCGAGAAACTGGCGCAGACCCGCCGAAAGGAACATGGCAAGTCCATGCTCGAACGAACTGGCAACCTGATCATTGGTAAGTTTCGCCATGAACTCAGCCGCGCCAAAGATCCTCAGCTGCACACCCACGCAGTAGTCATGAACGCGACACGGCGTGCAGACGGTAAATGGCGAGCAATACACAACGACGATATTTTCAAGATCCAACCGCAGATCGACGCCATGTACAAGGGCGAGCTGGCCAAGGAGCTGCGCGAGCTGGGCTATGAAATTCGGGTGTTGGACAAAGACGGGAATTTCGAGCTGGCCCATATTTCGAGGGACCAGATCGAGGCGTTTTCGAGTCGGTCCAAGGTGATCGAGGAAGCGTTGGCCAAGGACGGCAAAACACGCAGCAACGCCACAGCGCTGGAAAAGCAGATCATTGCGATGGCCACCAGGCCACGCAAAGACGAGCGCGACCGTCATCTGGTCAAGGAATACTGGGTCACCAAGGCGAGAGATCTAGGCATCGAGTTCGGTGGCCGCAGTCAGCTTGATAACCGCGAGTACGGCAGGCGCTCAGAGAGCATCCATGCAGAACACAATCTGCCGGAAGGCATCACCGCAGGCCAAGCAGTGGTGCAATACGCCATAAACCATCTGACCGAACGTGAGCAGGTTGTCGGCGAGTCAGATCTGCGCACAGCTGCACTACGGCGCGCTGTGGGCTTGGCTTCGCCATCCGAAGTCGACGATGAAATCAAACGTCTGGTGAAACAGGGAACGTTGATCGAATCGCCACCAACCTACAGGATGGCCACCGGAACCGAGGGGGCAGCGCTGTCACCTGCAGGGTGGCGCGCATTACTGAAAGAACAAAAGGGCTGGACCGACAAGGAAGCCCAGCAGTACGTCAAGATGGCTATCAATCGTGGCTCTTTGGTGGAAGCTGAAAAACGGTACACCACTCAACGGGCACTAAAGCGGGAAAAGGCGATTCTGGCCATCGAGCGCACCGGACGTGGCCAAGTCGCACCGCTGTTGAGCAAAGAACAGGTAGCGAAAGCGCTAGAAGGCTCAACACTTTCTGCAGGCCAGTACCAGGCCGTGGAAGTGATCGTCAGTACGAGCAACCGATTCGTTGGCATCCAGGGCGACGCAGGCACCGGCAAAACTTACTCAGTTGATCGCGCTGTGAAGTTGATCGAGTCAGTCAACAATGCCATGACCGAGCGTTCCACAACGACCGATGCAGGTTTTCGTGTCGTTGCTTTGGCACCCTACGGCAACCAAGTAACCGCACTGAAAAACGAGGGGCTGGACGCTCACACACTCGCTAGTTTTTTCCACACCAAAGACAAGAAGCTGGACGAGCGGACAATCGTCGTACTCGATGAGGCTGGTGTGGTCGGTGCCCGCCAGATGGAACAGTTATTGCGAACCATCGAGCAATCAGGCGCACGACTGGTGATGCTGGGCGACACCAAACAAACTGAAGCTATCGAGGCTGGCAAACCATTCGCCCAGTTACAGCAACACGGTATGCAAACTGCGCGGATCAAGGAAATTCAGCGACAGAAGAACCAGGAACTAAAAATTGCTGTTCAGCATGCGGCTGATGGCAATCCGGGAAAATCACTTGAGCATGTTAATCATGTTGAAGAATTCAGGGAGCCCAGCCAACGGCACCAAGCCATCGTTCGTGACTACATGTCGTTGACGCCGCAAGAACGTAAAGAGGTATTGATCGTCGCCGGTACGAACAAGGACCGCAAACAGATCAACGCAATGACAAGGGAGTCGCTTGGGCTCGTGGGCAACGGAAAAGAGCTGCCAACGCTCAACCGCGTCGACACCACACAGGCCGAACGCCGGTACGCTCCAAGCTACAAAAAGGGAATGATCGTACAGCCCGAGAAGGACTACATAAGGGCTGGTCTGTCCCGAGGGGAGCTGTATACCGTTGACCAGGCCTTGCCCGGAAACGTGCTGGTGGTAAAGGACAAGAATGGGAATCGCGTCGAGTTCAATCCTCGGAAGCTGACAAAACTCAGCGTGTACAACCTTGAGAAGCCAGAGTTTTCCGTTGGCGATCTGGTGCGGATTACCCGCAATGACCAGAAACTGGATCTCACCAACGGCGACCGAATGCGGGTGGTTGGGAACGCCAATGGCGTCATCGAGCTGGCATCCCTCAAAGAGAAAGACGGCACGCCAGAACGTGTAGTGGCCCTCCCAACTAACCGGCCTTTGCATCTAGAACACGCCTATTCCGCTACCGTCCACAGCGCTCAAGGTCTTACAAATGATCGAGTGATGATATCCATCAACACGAAAAGCCGGACGACCTCACAAAACCTTTGGTACGTGGCCATCAGTCGGGCAAGACACGAAGCGCGCATCTATACGGACTCAATAGCCGGATTGCCTGCCGCCATCGCAAACCGTTACGACAAAACCACCGCCCTTTCATTGCAGCAAGCGCGAGAGCGTCAGCGTAACGAGTCCATCAAGCCGCGCACGGTGTTGGACGGTAAGGCGCTGGAACGCAAACAGCGTTCCGCCCTGGACGGAGCGAGCGCAGGTAAATCAGGCGTGTAGATGATTTTTTGAATTGTGATGAGAATATGGGTTCCGGTATTGCCGGAACCTTTCGCATTTAGATGACAGGATTATATGGCTGATTGGAAGAATATAGGCCAAGCCAGGTGGTATGACTGCAAACTGGGAACCATGAGAGACGAGGACTTGGCTCAGCTTGTCGGTACGAAAAAGAATGTAATTCGTTACCGGCGTCAGCTATTCGGTATCGAAGCTTGGAATGTAAGAATGGCCATCGAGCCCTACCGGCATTTGCTGGGCATAGAATCAACTCGCACTGTAGCGCGTCTTTGCGGGGTTTCAGCCTACAGCGTCGATCAATACCGGAAGTCTTTAGGGGTCAAGGCCAAGCCGGGACCGGCCTCACTCCCTAAACCAAAGCGTTTCCCCATCAACCACCCGTTGCGTCCCTACAAGCCGCTCTTAGGCCTTGTGCATGACCAGGACGTGGCAGATCTGGCAGGAGTATCAAGATCAACGGTTCGAAACTGGCGTGAAACGTTAGGCCATACCCCTGCTAAACCATTACCGAAGCCACGAGCAGCGGCCCCGCTAAAAAACTATGTCGGTCCGTGGCTGGGTTACGAATCACTGTTCGGATCAATGTCAGCCGCGAAGATAAGCCGCGCCGTGGGCGTGCCCTTCGCCGTTGTAGAACAGCGGCAGAAGTTTCTAGGGGCGACCCCATATCAGCGGGTTTCAAAATTGGCCCGGTACCAACATTTGGTCGGGCTCATTCCTATTGGTCTGTTGGCTAAACTTGCCGGTGTTTCCATCACTCGCGCTAGCGAATTTTGCAACACGGTGGTCGTCAAGCAGAGCTAGGATAGCCCCTGGCAGCCAGGGGGCCCCCTGGACGGCAGAACAAAGCAACACCAAGGGCGCGGCCCTTGTCAACGCGCTGGGGTCGCCCAGGCCTCGGGTGCGCGGGGTGGTGAAGCTACCCCACACACCCCGGCGCAGACTGGGGGTCACTGCGCACCGTCAAGCAGAATACGCCTGCGGCGGTCCTGCGGACGCGGAACCCACCTTCGGCGGGGCCCCCGCCATTCCACTTGCCTACGGTCCCGGCGTCGATGGTACGAACGCCCACGACCCTGTGTCAGTGATAACGTTGAATCGGCTAGGTCTTATCGAACCCGCTTACATCAAGTTCAAGACGTTCGAGCCTGGCGGACACGACGACCGTTATGGCGAATATGGTCCAACTCGGGGTTGTAAGCCGGAAACCCAGAAATTTCCGTCAGCCGATCAACATGGCTTGTCTCGCGCTTGGTCGATGAGTTCCTGCATCGCCCGCATGACTTCTTCGTGGGTGTACGACTTGGCGTTGGGGTCGTCGGCCTCTCGGAGAGCTTCCTCGACCTCGCGGGTCATCCGCGCATATTCTTCCGGCCACAGCGCTTGCTCCATGCGCAGCGACGCCTGCCCAAGCAGGTGCAGCAGGCCGAACAGCCGCATGTCATTGGTGGCGACGACGTGCTCTCGAATCCGCTCCTGGATCACCTCGCAGGCCCGATGCGCCTCTGGCGTCGCCGTGCCCTCGTAGCCGGCTGGGAGTTCTGCTTCTTCAGCGATTCGCGCCCAAGCGATAGCCAGCGCCTCGATGGTGGACAGGTTCATTTGCTCATCCACTTGCGCAGCAGACGCTTTTTCAGGGAGGCGCGCTCTTGCGGATTGCGTCCCTTGTGGTTGGCAATGCGATCCGCCGTGGCGGCCTGGCGCTTGATGGGCCAGTAGGAGCGGCCATCCTTACCCATCGACCAGACGTTGCTGACCTGGTTTTCCAGTAGAGGCAGATGGGCGCATAGAGCTTCCGGCGACGCGCTGGCCAGCGCGGTGCGCTCGTGGGTTCGCCAGCGGCCTGGCGGCACATCCTGCTGAACGGGCATTACACCTTCCAGACTGACGGCAAGTTCATCGACCTGGATGCGCTCGTGGCGGGACTGGAACTGGGCTGACGGAAATTTCGGCGGTTCCGGCTTACAACCCCATTCAGCAAGGTCGGCTCGCCACGCAACCACACCGGCTCATCGGCCTCCAACGCCAGCGCCACGCCCCGCGCATGCGCCAGGGGCGCCATGGCCATGCCCAACTCACGGGCCAATTGGCTGAGGTCGAGCAACTGCGCGCCACCTTCGGCAATCGCCCGCGCACCGTTTTCGATGCGGGCCAGGGACAGCAACTGATTGGCCAGGTGGGTCAAGCGATCCGTGCCTTGCGCCGTTGTTTCCAGGGTGCTGCGCCAGATCGCCGGCTCCTCGGCGCGCAGGCCCAACTCCAGCCGGGCCTTGAGGGCCGCCAGCGGGGTGCGCAATTCGTGGGCCGCATCGGCGATAAACTGGGCCTGGCGCTCGAACTGCCCGCGCAGGCGTTCGGTAAAGTGGTTCAACGCTCGCACCAGCGGCCCGAATTCGTGCTGCACCTCAACCAACGGCAAGGGGCGCAGATCATCCGGCTGGCGCTCTTCCACTGCCGTGCGCAAGCGCTCCAGCGGGCGCAACGCCGCACTCACCGCGAACCACACCAGCAACAAGGCACCGACGGCCAGCATGCCCAGGCGCAGCAGAGTGTCGGCCATCAGGCTGCGGGCCATGCTGACGCGGGCTTCGTCGGTTTCGGCCACACGGATTTCGGCCATGCCGTTCATATTCGGCTCCGACACCGCCTTGAGCAGGCTCACCACCCGCACATTCTGCCCCTGGTACTTGGCGTTATAGAACCGCGCCAGGGCCGGGTAATCGTCGGTGCGTGGCGTACCGGGCGGCGGGCCAGGCAGGTGTTCGTAGCCTGAAATCAGCTTCTGGTGAATATCATTGACCTGGTAGTAAATCCGCCCGGCGCTGTCGTAGGCGAAGGTGTCCAATGCCACGTAGGGCACATCGGCGCTCAGGGTGCCGTCACGCTGGGACAACCCAGCAGCGATGGTGCGGGCCGAGGCCAGCAGGGTGCGGTCGTAGGCGGTGTCGGCCGCCTCGCGACCGTTCCAGTAGGCACTCAAGCCGCTGGCCAGCATCAGCACCACCAACAGCAATGCCAGGTTCCACAGCAAACGCCAACGCAGGCTGCTGTGCTTACGCATCGCGGGCTTCCAGCAAGTAACCAAGGCCGCGGAAGGTAACGATGGCAACCGGCTGGCCATCAAGCTTCTTGCGCAAGCGATGCACATAGATTTCGATGGCGTCGGGGCTGGCTTCCTCGTCCAGGCCAAATACCTGGGACGCCAGTTGTTCCTTGCTCATGACCCGGCCAGGACGGGCGATCAGCGCTTCAAGCACCGCCTGCTCGCGGGAGGTCAGCGTCAGCAGTTCACCGCCGAGGGTAAAACGCCGGGTTTCCACGTCATACACCAGCACCCCGCAGGTCTGCTGCCGCTCGCCGCCCAGCACACTGCGGCGCAACAGGGCCTTGACCCTGGCTTCCAGCTCGGTCAACTCAAAGGGCTTGGCCAGATAGTCATCGGCCCCCAGGTTAAGGCCATGCACCCGATCCTTTACATCGCTGCGGGCGGTGAGCATCAACACCGGCAGGTTTTTCCCACGGGCCCGCAAGCGCGCCAGCACCTCGAAGCCGTCCATGCGCGGCAGGCCCACATCGAGAATCGCCACCGCGTACTCCTCGCTGCTCAAGGCCAGGTCCGCAGCCACGCCATCGTGCAGCACATCCACCGTCAAGCCCGTGCTCTTGAGCGCCTGGGCCACACTTTCGGCGAGTTGCAAATGGTCTTCGACGAGCAGGACACGCATGGATTCTTACCTCGTTAAGGGGTGGCCGACGCCGCCCCGGGTTGACCAACTCGCGGCGCAGTTTACAGCCGCAGCCTGTGCTGTGAAGCCCGAAAACATGGAAAGGGCGTTGAAAGGTTAGTGAAAGGTTCGCCCATTAGCATCCAAAAACGGATGGTTATACCTTCCGAGCTATCTGACCTATAGCGCCCGAAAAACGCCCTGATGCGTTTTCGCCAAATAAAAACAATAAACGGAGTGCACACCGATGCTGCCTACACGGCCCAATACTTGCCCGTCTGTTCGTTTTTCCCGCCTGACCCAGACCGCCCTCGCCAGTGCCGCTACCCTTGCCGGCTTTTCGCCGCTTGCCCAGGCTGCCTTCTTTGAAGACAGTAGCGCGACCCTGGAAACCCGCAACATGTACTTCAACCGCGACTTTCGCGACGGCACCAGCGCCCAGCAATCCAAGCGCGACGAGTGGGCCCAGGGCTTTATGCTCAACCTGCAGTCGGGCTACACCGACGGCACCGTCGGTTTTGGCGTGGATGCGCTGGGCATGCTCGGGGTCAAGCTCGACTCCAGCCCGGACCGCACCGGCAGCGGCCTGCTGCCGACCCACGATGATGGCCGCGCCGCCGACGAATACTCGAAGCTGGGCCTGACCGGCAAAGTGAAAATCTCGGCCACCGAGCTGAAAATCGGTTCGCTGATCCCTGAGCTGCCAATCCTCAAGCCCAACGACGGGCGCATCCTGCCGCAGACCTTCAACGGCGGCCTGCTGACCTCCAAGGAGTTCAAGAACCTGACGTTCACCGGTGGGCGCCTGGACAAGGTCAAGGACCGCAACGACAGCAACTATGAGGATATCGCCCTCAACAACAAGAACGGCCGCTTCGTCAGTGGAGCCACCGGCAAATACTTCAACTTCGGCGGCGTGGACTACAAGTTTGCCGAAAAAGTCACCGGCAGCTACCACTTCGCCCAACTGGACGACGTGTACCGCCAGCACTTCCTCGGCCTGCTCACTTCCAGCCCGATGGGCCCCGGCACCTTCGCCGCCGACATGCGCCTGGCCATCAGCGATGACGCCGGCAGTGCACGCGCTGGCAACATTGACAACAAATCCTTCAGTAGCATTTTCAGCTACGGCCTCAACGGCCATAAACTGAGCGCCGGCTACCAGCGCATGTTCGGTGACAGTGCATTCCCCTATGTGGATGGCAGCAACCCGTACCTCATCAACTTCGTGCAGCTCAACGACTTTGCCGGCGCCGAAGAACGCTCCTGGCAGGCCCGCTACGACTACGACTTCGCCAAGCTGGGGATTCCCGGCCTGAGTTTCATGAGCCGTTACATGTCCGGTGACAATATCCAGCTCAAGAACGGCGACACCGGCAAAGAGTGGGAACGCGACACCGAGATCAAATACGTGGTGCAAAGCGGCACCCTCAAGGACGTGGCCGTGCGCCTGCGCAACGCCACCTACCGCTCCAACTACTCGGCCCGGGACGCAGACGAAGTGCGCGTGCTGGTCAGTTACAGCGTCGCGCTGTGGTAACCGCTGAAAGTCATCTCCCCAATAACAACAATGACGGAGTTCCTCATGTCTTCATCCCTACGTAAATTTGCCCTGGCCGCCGGCTGCATGCTGTTTGCCGGTCAACTGCTGGCCGCCGAAGAACCCAAGCGCCCGGAATGCATCGCACCGGCCTCCCCCGGCGGTGGTTTTGACCTGACCTGCAAGCTGGTGCAAAGCGCACTGATCAACGAAAAGCTGCTGAGCAAGCCGATGCGCGTGACCTACATGCCCGGCGGCGTCGGGGCGGTGGCCTACAACGCCGTCGTGGCCCAGCGCCCCGCCGATGCCGGCACGCTGGTGGCCTGGTCCAGCGGTTCGCTGCTGAACCTGGCCCAGGGCAAGTTCGGGCGTTTTGATGAGAGCGCCGTGAAATGGCTGGCCGCCGTCGGCACCAGTTATGGCGCGATTGCGGTCAAATCCGACTCGCCCTACAAGAGCCTCGACGACCTGGTCCAGGCCCTGAAGAAAGATCCGAGCAAAGTGGTGATCGGCTCCGGCGGCACCGTCGGCAGCCAGGACTGGATGCAAACCGCACTGATCGCCAAGGCCGCCGGGATCAACCCGCGTGACCTGCGTTACGTGGCCCTCGAAGGCGGCGGCGAAATCGCCACCGCCCTGCTCGGCGGGCATATCCAGGTCGGCAGTACCGATATCTCCGACTCCATGCCACACATCCAGAGCGGTGATATGCGCCTGCTGGCGGTGTTCTCCGAGCAGCGCCTGGACGAGCCGGAAATGAAGGATATCCCGACGGCCAAGGAGCAAGGCTACGACATCGTCTGGCCGGTGGTGCGTGGTTTCTACCTCGGGCCAAAAGTCAGCGATGAAGACTACGCCTGGTGGAAAGCCGCGTTCGACAAACTGCTGGCCTCCGAGGACTTCGCCAAGCTGCGCGACCAGCGCGAGCTGTTCCCGTTCGCCATGACCGGCCAGGAGCTGGACACCTACGTGAAGAAACAGGTGGCTGACTACAAAGTGCTGGCCAAAGAGTTCGGCCTGATCCAGTAATCGCCCCTCTGTGGGAGCGGGCTTGCTCGCGAAAAACTGCAACGATGACGCGTGCTGCCTGGATACACGCGATGTCCTGGCGTTCTTCGTGAGCAAGCTAGCGCCTATACGAGTCGCAAAGGAGTCCCCTATGCTCTTACAACGCATTTTCGCTGGCGTGATGTTGTTGGTCTGCATCGGCCTGGCGCTGATGGCCTGGCCCTATCAGGCGGCCTTTTCCTACGAACCCGTAGGACCCCGGGCGTTCCCGCTGCTGCTGCTCGGGCTGATGGGCCTGGCGTTGATCTACATGCTGATTCGTCCGCAACCCACCAAACATACTGAAGATGAACCGGCGCTGGACCGCCCGACCCTGGTCAAGATCGGGATCTGTGTGGTCTTGCTGCTGGTGTTTGCCGCCACGTTTGAACCCCTGGGTTTCATGCTCAGCAGCATGCTGATCGGTATTCCGATGGCACGGCTGTATGGCGGCCGCTGGCTGCCCAGTGCGGTGGTCATCACCTTGATGAGCGTCGGTCTTTATCTGCTGTTCGATAAAACCATGGACGTGCCGCTGCCCCTCGGTCTGCTCGACGTTCTGGAGAACTGATATGGATACTTTTGGCTATTTGGGCCAGGGTTTCGGCGTCGCGCTGAGCCCCTATAACCTGGTGACCGCACTGATCGGCACCCTGATCGGCACCGTGGTTGGGCTATTGCCAGGCCTGGGGCCGATCAATGGCGTGGCCTTGTTGATCCCCATCGCGTTCGCCCTGGGCCTGCCGCCCGAGTCGGCGCTGATCCTGCTGGCAGCGGTGTACCTGGGCTGCGAATATGGCGGGCGGATCAGCTCGATCCTGCTGAACATCCCGGGCGAAGCCTCCACCGTGATGACCACCCTCGACGGCTACCCGATGGCCCGTAAAGGCATGGCCGGTGTAGCGTTGTCGTTGTCGGCCTGGAGTTCGTTCATCGGTGCGTTTATCGCCACCTGCGGCATGGTGCTGTTCGCACCGCTGCTGGCCAAATGGGCGATAGCCTTCGGCCCGGCGGAATATTTCGTCCTGATGGTGTTTGCGATTGTCTGCCTGGGCGGCATGGCCGGTGACAAACCGCTGAAAACCTTTGTCGCAGCGCTGATCGGCCTGTTCCTGTCGGCGGTGGGTATCGACGCCAACAGTGGCGTGTACCGCTTCACTGGCGACAATATTCACCTGACGGACGGCATCCAGTTCGTGGTCCTGGTACTGGGCCTGTTCTCTATCAGTGAAATCCTCCTGCTCCTGGAAAAAACCCACCGCGGCCAGGAAGCCGTGAAAGCTACCGGACGCATGATGTTCAACGTCAAGGAAGCCTTGTCGGTGTTGACGGTGAACATACGTTGCGGCATCTCGGGCTTTATCATCGGCGTGCTGCCCGGTGCCGGTGCGACCATGGCCTCGGCCGTGGCCTACATGACCGAGAAACGTATCGCCGGCGCCAGTGGCAAGTTCGGCCAGGGCGACATGCGCGGCCTGGCCGCCCCGGAAACCGCCATCGGCGCTTCAGTCTGCGGCGCCATGGTGCCAATGCTGACCCTGGGCGTTCCAGGCTCGGGCACCACGGCGGTGATGATCGGCGCCCTGTCGCTGTACAACATCACACCTGGCCCGCTGCTGTTCCAACAACAACCGGACATTGTCTGGGGCCTGATCGCTTCGCTGTTTATCGCCAACATCATGCTGGTGGTCCTCAACATCCCGATGATCCGCATCTTCACGCGCATCCTTGCCGTGCCGAACTGGGCACTGGTGCCGGTGATTGCCATCATCACCGCCATTGGCGTCTACGCGGTCCACGCCACCACCTTCGATCTGTTCCTGATGATCGGCATCGGCATCTTCGGCTATATCCTGCGCAAGTTGGATTTCCCGCTGTCGCCACTGCTGCTGGGCTTTATCCTCGGCGGCCTGATGGAGCAGAACCTGCGTCGGGCGCTGTCGATCTCCAACGGTGCGCTGGAGATCCTGTGGTCCAGCCCGATCACCTTTGGCGTGTGGGTGCTGACTGCAATCATGCTGTTCGTACCGCTGCTGCGCATCTGGCGCAAGCGCGCCCTGCAGCGTCGTGCTGTAGCCGATGTCTGAGGTCAGCCTCAGACATTGGTGGGGAACACCGCTGGTCGGCCTGGCCGGCGGTTACCTGGCCAGCCTGATCGGCTGGCCTTTGCCGTATATGGTCGGCTCGTTGCTGGCGATCATCCTGGTGCGTTGCCTCACCCCTTGGCAGTTGGCCGAGATTCCCGGCGGGCGCAAATGCGGGCAATGGGTGGTGGGCATCGGCATCGGTCTGCACTTCACCCCGTTGGTGGTCGAGCAGGTGATGAGCCACTTTGGCCTGATCTTCTTCGGTGCGCTGGTCACCAGCCTGTCGAGCATTGTCGGTGTGTGGCTGATGCGCCGCAGCGGTGAAGACCGCGCCACCGCGTTTTTTTCGAGCATGCCGGGCGGTTCCGGCGAGATGGTCAACCTGGGCGCGCGCAATGGCGCAGTGCTCAGTCGCGTGGCCGCTGGCCAGAGTCTGCGGGTATTGCTGGTGGTGCTGTGCGTGCCGGCGATCTTCAAGTACTTGCTGGGCGGCGGTGCGCCACAGTTTCACCCGGCGCCCGTGGATTGGGCCTGGCTGGCCCTGTTGTTTCCCGTCGGCGCCCTGGTCGCCTGGGGTTGGCAGCGCCTGCGCCAACCCAACCCCTGGTTGTTCGGGCCGTTGCTGGTCAGCGCCATCGCCAGTATCACCTGGGATCTGCACATCGGCCTGCCCGACGGCGGCAGCCAAATCGGCCAATGGTTGATCGGCAGCGGCCTGGGTTGCCACTTCAACCGGCAGTTCTTCCGCCGGGCGCCGTCGTTCATGGGCCGTACGGTGATTGGCACACTGCTGAGCATGTTGATCGCCACCCTGGCGGCGCTGGGCTTGAGTGCGTTGACGCAGTTGGATCTGCGTTCGCTGACGCTGGGCATGATGCCCGGCGGGATTGCGGAGATGAGTTTGACGGCGCAGACCCTGCAACTGTCGGTGCCGTTGGTGACGGCAATGCAGGTGATGCGACTGTTGTTTGTGTTGTTCCTGGCGGAGCCGTTATTCCGCCACTGGAACCGCCAGCCGGGCACCGTCTAAAAGCTGGCACCTCTCTACTGTGGGAGCGGGCTTGCTCGCTCCCACACACCCATTGGCGTTGAGCCTTAGATAGGCGGCAACCGCCACTCGATCGGCGTCTCGCCATTTTGCTCAAGAAACTTGTTGGTCCGGCTGAAATGCCCACACCCCAAGAACCCGCGATACGCCGACAACGGCGATGGATGCACCGAGGTCAGCACCAGGTGCTTGGTCGCATCGATCAGCTTCTGCTTGCCCTGGGCATGGGCGCCCCACAGCAGGAACACCAAATGCGGCTGATGCTCACTGACCACCTCGATCACCCGGTCGGTAAAGAACTGCCAGCCCTTGCCCGCATGGGCGTTGGCATTGGCGCGCTCCACGGTCATGGTGGTGTTGAGCAGCAACACGCCCTGGTCAGCCCAGCTTTGCAGGCAGCCGTGGCTGGGGATATCGATATTGAGGTCGCGCTTGAGCTCTTTATAGATATTGACCAAGGACGGCGGCGCCGGCACGCCCGGCTGCACCGAGAAGCACAGGCCATGGGCCTGGCCGGGGCCGTGGTACGGGTCCTGGCCGAGGATCACCACCTTGACCTTGTCCAGCGGCGTAGAGTTGAGCGCGTTGAAGATCAGCGGGCCCGGCGGGTAGATTTCCTTGCCCGCCGCGTGCTCCTGGCGCAGGAACTCGCGCAGCTCGTTCATGTACGGCTGCTCGAACTCCTCGCGCAGGGCGTGTTTCCAGCTCGGTTCGAGTTTGATACGGTCGTCGGCAGTCATCAGAAAAGCATCATGTAAAAAAGAATGGGCGAACCCTAGCAGCCTGTCGGACTTGAATTCATAAATGGACAGAGCGCGACAAAGACAAAGCGAATTGCCCACTATTTGAGCGTTTTTAACCGGTTGTTGCCCTGAATTTCCTGAATTCGAGCGGATTCAGCCTCTGTTCACGCATTTTGAACGGAATGCGGGCGCAACGTGGCCATGCGTTTCAAGTTCCACGCCAGGCACACCAGGGTCCATTCGTTCTGGACATTCGCCAGACCGCGCAGCAGGAACTGACGGAAGCCCATCACCGACTTGATGATTCCGAATACCGGTTCCACCGTCTGCTTGCGCTGCCCATAGGCCGCGCGCCCGGCCTTGGTCTTGAGTCGGTGCTTCATTTTGTCGACCGGACTGGTCGGCTCCGATGACGCTGCCGGCTCTTCGAAACGCTCGCGCCAGTGCCGATGGTGGGCGTCGCGGCCCACGGCAATCAGGGGCTCGATCCTGGCGGCCTCGCAGGCTTCGACATTCTTCTCGCTGAAGTAGCCGCTATCGGCCAGGAATTTCTCCGGCTGGTTCAGCTCCTCGGGAAGCGCTTGAAGCTTGGCCAGCATCGGTACGACCTGTTCCTTGTCGTTGCCCGCCTGGGTCACATGCGGCGCCATGACCAACATGGATTCGCTATCGACCAGCGCTTGGGCGTTGTAGCACTGCTCGAAGCCGCCACCAGCCACCTTCATGATGCGCGACTCTTCGTCGGTCAGGTTGATCTGGTCGTCCGGGCGCGGGCCCACCTGCGGCGGCTTCGGCGGTTTGCCTCCAGGCTTCTTGCCGTTGGCCTTTTCCTTGGCCTCGCGCTTGTCCAGCTTGGCTTGATACTCGGCCTGCTCGCGCTCGAGGCGTTCCTTGGCCCGCGCTTCGATCTTGGTCTTGGCTTCTGCTATGGCGGCCAGGCGGTCTTCGCGCCGCTTGATCTCGTCGGGCAGACTGACCCCGTCGGGGAGGTCGCTCTGATCGGCCGCTTCTGCCAGCTTGAGCATCTCCTGGACCTCGGCCTTTAGCTGGGCCTCGATCTTCTCGGCGTGAGCATAGGACAGGGCGCTGTGCCGCGAGGCATTGGCGTGGATCTTGGTGCCGTCCAGACTGACCGTGCCAAAACGCGAGACTTGGTTCTCGCGCGCGATTTGCAGTACCTGCACAAAGGTCGCGGCGAACTGCTCTCCGTGGCGACGGCGGAAGCTGGCCAGGGTGTCGTGATCCGGGTGCTGGTCGCAGGCGATAAACCGGAACGCCAGGGAGTCATAGCTGGCTCGCTCGATCTTGCGGCTTGAATACGCACCCGTGGCATAGCCGTAGATCAGCAACGACAGCAACATAGCCGGATGGTAGGCAGCGCTGCCACGGCCCGCATAGACGCTCTCCAGCTTCGACAGATCCAGGCCCTCTACGACCTCCACCACGTAGCGCGCCAAATGTGACTCGGGCAGCCAGTCCTGCACCGACGGCGGGAGCAAGTAGTCGATTTCGCGGTTTATCGGTCGAAAGCGGCTCATACAGTCAGGTTCCAGGAGCGATGCGCAATTCTACCGGCGAGGGGAAAAGTCCGACAGGCTGCTAGAAGCGTTGTGTCCCTACGAGCCAGTGCCTGTCTCAGTTCAGCTGTCAGGGTTGCAGCCAGCCTGGCGTATGCCGCGGCTTGCTCATCAGCCATGTCCACCTCGACGAACTCCTCATCGTAGGGTGGCAGCACGTTTCCACCGATGTCCTTGAGTTTCAGGAAAACGGTGAATGGCAGCACGTACCTCAAAATCCCTTTCGGACCAAACCCTGGCGCTTTTACAGACCTCACACTCACAGCTTTCCCACGAGCAGTTTTGTGCGACCGCGAGTCCTTCTCGGTGTAGATGTCCTTTAGCACCCCATGCTCTCGCATGAACGCCATCGCGGCCGGCGCCAGACTTCCCCGCTCATTGGGCCGATACCCGTCCTCAATCATTCGCCTCGAAAGGATCCTGAACAGCAGGTAGAACAGGTCATCGGCATAGCCTCCCATCAAGGTGCCCGTCAGCAGCAACGTCTTGCGCGCTTTTGCTGCCAGAACACCCATCGCTTGGCCTTGTGCAGTGCCAGCATTCTTGTACTCATGGCCCTCATCCACGATCAACAGATCAAACGTGTGGTCCGGCAGATACCGCTTGATGAACTCGGTCGGTTGGTAACCGCCCTCGCCCAGGCCGAACTCGATGTTTGCCATTGCCCGCTCCATGCGCTTCGCCTGTTTGTCGCTGAAGACGAAGTTGCCGTCGCGATCCATCAGATTGATGAACTCATGGACGTTGTCAGCCAGCATTGAGGCGAGAAACTCCTCTCCGAACTGGCCTACCAGCTGCTCAGCCTTGACGGGGCCGATCGTTGGTATGCGACACATGGACTTGAGAATCACGGAACGCCGGCTGCTACCTTCAGGCTTGCCTGGACGCATCAGCGTCCATAGCCGCTCGCCGCAATGAGGACAGCTCTGCCGGCGCTCATCGAGCTGGATCTGCTCGACGGTCCGATAGTTGCCCTCGTCATCCGTGAGCTTGGTGAAACAGCGAGGACATTGCGCGACTGCCAGGGGCGAATAGAGAAAACGGAAAAAATCGTACGCTAAGGTTTTCCGGGCAACCGTAGCGGCCTGAACTTCCCGTCTTCAAGCCGACGGCTCTGCCGCCAGACGTAATCGCCGGTTAGGTTGATGTGTTCCCAACCCAGCGGCGACAGGTATTGCAGCAGCTCGCCGTCCACCGGCTTACCAGCCTCGACCAGCCCCTGGGTGGCGCGTTCCAGATACACTGTGTTCCACAGCACGATAGCCGCCGTCACCAGGTTGAGGCCGCTGGCCCGGTAGCGCTGCTGCTCGAAGCTCCGATCCCTGATTTCGCCGAGGCGGTTGAAGAACACCGCCCTGGCCAGGGAGTTGCGCGCTTCACCCTTGTTCAGGCCGGCATGCACGCGACGGCGCAGCTCGACGCTTTGCAGCCAGTCGAGGATGAACAGCGTGCGCTCGATCCGGCCCAGCTCGCGCAGGGCCACGGCCAGTCCGTTCTGGCGCGGGTAGCTGCCGAGCTTGCGCAGCATCAGCGAGGCGGTGACGGTGCCCTGCTTGATCGAGCTGGCCAGGCGCAGGATGTCGTCCCAGTGGGCACGCACGTGCTTGATGTTCAGGGTGCCGCCGATCAGCGGGCGCAACGTCGGGTAGGCTTGCACGCCCTGCGGCACGTACAGCTTGGTTTCGCCGAGGTCGCGGATGCGCGGCGCGAAGCGGAAGCCTAGCAGGTGCATCAGGGCAAAGACGTGATCGGTGAAGCCGGCCGTGTCGGTGTAGTGCTCCTCGATCCGCAGGTCGGACTCGTGGTACAGCAGGCCGTCGAGCACATAGGTGGAATCGCGGACGCCGACATTCACCACGCGGGTGCTGAACGGCGCGTACTGGTCGGAGATATGGGTATAGAACAGCCGTCCCGGCTCGCTGCCGTACTTCGGGTTGACGTGCCCGGTGCTCTCGCCCCGGCCACCCGCGCGGAAGCGCTGGCCATCGGAGGATGAGGTCGTGCCGTCGCCCCAGTGGGCGGCAAAGGCGTGGCGATACTGGTGGTTGACCAGCTCGGCCAAGGCCGCCGAATAGGTTTCGTCGCGGATGTGCCAGGCTTGCAGCCAGGACAGCTTGGCGTAGGTCAGGCCGGGGCTCGACTCGGCCATCTTGGTCAGCCCGAGGTTGATCGCATCACCGAGGATTGCGGACAGCAGCAACGTCCTGTCTTTGGCCTCGGCCCCGTCCTTCAAGTGGGTGAAGTGGCGGCTGAAGCCCGTCCAGTCGTCCACGTCCATCAGCAGTTCGGTGATCTTGATGCGCGGCAGTAACTGGCTGGTTTGGTCGATCAGCGCCTGCGCCCGATCCGGCACCGCCGCATCCAGCGGGGTGATTTTCAGCCCTGACTCGGTGAGGATGGCATCGGGCAGCTCGTTGTCCTTGGCCAGGCGGGTGACGGTGGCCAACTGCTCGTCCAGCAGCTGCAAACGCTCTTCCAGGTACTGGTCGCTGTTCGGGTTGATCGCCAGGGGCAGGGCCTGCTCGCGCTTGAGTGCGGCGAACTTCTCGGCCGGCAGCAGGTAGTCGTCGAAGTCGCGGAACTGCCGCGAGCCCTTGACCCAGATGTCGCCGGAGCGCAGGGCGTTCTTCAGCTCGGACAGGGCGCAGATTTCGTAGAATTTCCGGTCGAGGCCTTCCGGGGTGATCACCAGCGGCTTCCAGCGCGGCTTGATGAAGGCCGTGGGTGCATCGGCCGGCACCTTGCGCAGGTTGTCGGCGTTCATCTCACGCAGGGTCTGCACGGCTGCCAGCACGCCTTGCGCGGCCGGCGCGGCGCGCAGTTCCAGCACCTCCAGCAAGGCCGGCGTGTAACGGCGCAGGGTGGCGAAGTTCTCGCCGACCAGGTGCAGGTGGTCGAAGCCTTCCGGCCGGGCCAGCAGCTCGGCCTCGCTGACGCTCTCGGTGAACTCGTCCCAGGGAATCACCGCCTCGATGGCGGCATAGGGGTCGCTGCCGCTTTCCTTCGCTTCCAGCAGCGCCTGGCCGATCCTGGAGTACAGGCGCACCTTGTCGTTGATCGCCTTGCCCTGCTTCTGGAACTGCTGCTGATGCTTGTGCTTCGCGCCGCTGAACAGCTTGACCAGGATGCGGTCATGCAGATCGACCAGCTCATCGATCACGGTCGCGGTGCTCTCCAGCACCACGGCGGCCAGGGTCGCGTAGCGGCGCTGCGGCTCGAACTTACCGAGGTCTTTGGGCGTCATCTGCCCACCCTCGCGGGCCAGCTTGAGCAGGCGGTTCTGGTGGATGTGCCGGCCCAGGCCTTCGGGCAAGTCCACCAACTGAAATGTCTTCAGCCGCTCGATGTGTTCCAGCATGTGCCGAGAGTTGGGTTTCAGCGGTGCCTGGCGCAGCCAGGTCAACCAGGTGATGCTGCTGCCGGCCTTGAGCTTCAACAGCTCGTCCAGCTTGGCCCGATGCGAGTCCGTGAGTGGTTCGACCAGGGCGCGGTAGACCCGCCGATTGGCTCGCGCAATGGCTTCCGAGCAGGCCCGGTCAATCACGCTCAGCGCCGGCAGGATGCGTCGTTTCTGCCGTAGGCTCTCCAGGGCCTGACCGGCCAGCAGCAAGCCTTTGTCGGTCTGCTGGGCCAGCTCGGTTAGCTCGCGCACCAGGGCGCGGAAGTCGGACAGGCCGAACGGGGCCAGTTGCAGGTAGGTGCGCAGTTCCTGGGCATGCTCGCGACGGGTCACGTCGCGCTCGCCGTACTTTGCCCAGCTCGCCGGCTCGGCCTGGACTTGCTTCGCCACCCACAGGATGACCGGCTCGGGCAGCTCGCTGTCGGTTCCCAGCGCGTAACCGGGGTAGCTGTCATTTTCAGAAGACGACTGCACGGAATATCAGGAGTCGGCTGCACTGGTGGATTGCAGCGCGGTGTACAGGGCCGTCTTGCTCACCTTGAGCCGTGTAGCGGCCTCTCGGACATTAAGCCCGTTGGCGATGTGCTCCCGCGCTCGCTGCAACTTGTCGGCGGTGACAACCGGCTTTCGCCCGCCCTTCCTCCCACGAGCGGCGGCGGCAGTCAACCCGGCCTTGGTGCGCTCGCGGATCAAGTCGCGCTCGAACTGGCCCAGCGCGCCGAACACGTGGAAGATGAGCCGCCCGCCTGGCGTGGTGGTGTCGATGGCTTCCGTCAGAGAACGGAAGCCGACGCCTCGCGCTTCCAGCGCGCCTATCGTTTCGATTAGGTGCGGCATAGAGCGCCCGAGCCGATCCAGCCGCCAGACGGCCAGCACGTCGCCGTCGCGCAGGTAGGCCAGCGCATCAGCCAAGCCGGGGCGGTCGGCCTTGGCCCCGGAAGCCGTGTCCTCGAAAACGCGCTCGCAGCCTGCCTTGCGTAGCGCATCCGTCTGCAAGGCGGTGTCCTGTTCCGCCGTCGATACCCGCGCATAGCCGATCAGTGCCATTTGCCGCCTCTCTTGTCCGTCATTCCGTCCGCCTATCTTAATGTCCGACAACCCGTTGTGCAATAACTTTGCTGGACAGTGTCCGGCATGGCCGACTAATGATCGTTTGACGGACATTGACGGTAAGGCATTTTTGCATTACTATGTGAAGCATCAACCTTGATTGCGAGGGCAAACCACCATGACCACATTGACCGTTACCGCACGGGGACAAGTGACGTTTCGGAAGGACGTACTGCAACACCTCGGCATCAGGCCAGGCGACAAGATCGAGCTGGACTTGTTGCCAGACGGTCGGGGCGTGCTCAAGGCGGCACGGCCCGCAGGGACGATAGCCAGCTTTGTCGGCCTGCTCGCGGGCAAGACGCAGAAGGTTGCCACCATCGAAGAAATCAACGAGGCGGCGGCGCAAGGCTGGGCAGGTAAGCAATGAAGGTCGCAGTCGATACCAACGTCCTTGTGCGTGCGGTTGTGCGTGACGATCCCGCACAAGCGGACGTTGCCGCCGCAGTCTTGACCGACGCCGAGTTGATCGCGGTCGCGCTGCCGTGCCTATGCGAATTTGTTTGGGTGCTGCTGCGTGTCTACGGCTTCCAGCAAGCCGACGCGGCCAGCGCGATCCGGGCACTACTGGCCGCCGCGAATGTGGAAGTGAACCGGCCTGCCGTGGAGGCTGGCTTGCTGGTGCTCGACGCGGGCGGAGACTTTGCCGATGGCGTCATTGCCTACGAAGGCAACTGGCTTGGCGGGGAAACCTTCGTTTCCTTCGATAAGAAGGCGGTGGCACTTCTCACGGCGCAAGGGCAATCAACGCGCCTTTTGTGACGGACATGAGCATGAACGAATTCCGCCGACTGGCCGCGAAGATCGACCAACACATGCAGCAGCTTGCCGCCCAGGGTGTCAGCGAGGCCCATGCCATCATCAATCGCATGATGGGGTACGGGCCTGACCTGCACAGGATTTGGGTCGGCACATCCGATCAGCAGCTCATGGCGCTGTCCCGCGAGTTCCCAGGGTTCTACCGCTACGCCCGCATCATGGAAGAGGCATCCGAAGCCGAGCGCCGCAAGGCTTCGCGGCCCTATGACGGCATGGCCGAGTTCTCCGAACAGCACAAGCAAATGGGCGCGCAACTGCTGACCACGGCGGCCACGCTTGAGCGTGGCTACCAGGCGTTTCGTGCGAGCGGCAGTCTCCAAGACTTCCGGCCTCAGCTCGACGAGCTGGGCCGCCTGCATCGGCAATGGCTGTCCGACCTGGAAGCCTTCAAAGACTCGCTGCGCACGCAGGGCGCAGAACCCAAGGTGCTGGAATACGTGAACGAGGCTTTCGGCCGCCTGGCCGAGCGCATCAAGCAGCTTGCCGGTTGATCGCCGGAATTTTCGGCGGTTCCGGCTTTGTCGCGCCGTGCACAAGAGTTCTGAGCAATTCCGATCTCTCGCGGCGCTTCGTGCATAGAACTTCTGACCGTTCCCGGTCAGAAGTTCTATGCACACACGGCGGCCAGCCCAGTGAACTGGTGCAGTCGCCTTCTGAAAACGACATTTGGGGAGCAATGGAACCGAAAACCAACGTAAGCACGAATTAGAGTTCGCTTTACTCGTATGTGACTGTTGATTGGAGAACTCTGATTGTCGAAACGAGTTTATCGAACCGCTTTTCGGATGTTTACGGTCCTTCCTGATGTTCGTTAAAGCGGTTTCATAAAACGGTGGTTTTATCGTACTCCCCAGACAGAGCGCTGGTTTGCGGGCAGGTACTGGGCTTAAGTGCGTTTACTGTTCCATTGCTCCCCGAACCCCTTGACCGCGCTTCGTTCTGACAGCATGGCGCGCTTCCACATTTACCGCAGGCAGCAAAAAGGGGGCAAAGCCCCCTTTTCAAACAATCTACCTATGTTCAGTCTCGGCCCATTCCGCCGAACCCCTTTGGCTGGTGCGAAGGCACCTTTTGTTCATGCTGCAGCTGACGGTCTTTGACGATGCCTACACCGGCGAAAGGGTAACGAATGGAAAGGTCTTTCCCACTTTGGACAAGCCCGGACTTAGCGCTGCTCAGCGCAGAGCGATCATGCGCAATGTGCGTCACTCGATCACCGTTCACAATCTGCTGGATGACTTGGTTCTCTTTGAACCCGACAACCTTACCTTCGTAGGTTTTGCCAGTTACAGCGTGCTCGAACGCCGGCATATCCGCTTGTTTTGAACGGGCTTGCTCATGTTCGACTGGCTTACCTGCTGCAGCGCCTGCCAGCTCCTTCTTGCTCAATTCGAGGGCGTCTTTGAACGACGCCTTGAACTCAGCAGCGCCAGGTGCATTATCAAACGGCAAATCCTTGTATGCCTTACCTTCATGCACACCGGTGCCAGCGTACATTTTCGGACGATCACCGGGCTCTTGTACCAGGATCATCGGTTTATTGGTCAAGTCTGCCTTGAACCACGCTTCTCCCGCAGCCTTTGCGTCAGTGAATACCTGACGCTCTTTGCCTTCCTGATTGATGGTGTAGGTGGTTTTAGTAACGTCTTCTTTGGCCATGTCCTAATCCTCTTATCTGTCCTAGATCTGCAGCAATTGAAAGCGGATTAAACCCGCCCTATTCCAGCGGCGCCTTTCGGCAGGCGTTCCGGTGATCTTTGTCCATCCAGCTCCAGGGCTGGCTTCGCTATGCCGACGCTTTCAGACACATAACGAACGCTCACTGACCTGTCATTGGTGAACACGTTGGATTGCGCGCTGTTGAGCGACGTGCGCTTGTGTTCAATCAAAACATCGTAACCATTGACCCGTGATGCTTGATAAAACGACTGGGAATCGCGATGAACGATTGGACCTTCGTAGGCCCTGCCAATGTCCGGCTGGATAGCTGGACCGTACTTTTGAAACAGCTCGAAGGATGGCTCACTACTGCGCTTATGATCGGTCGCCCAGTCTTCGGCATTCCGTGGCGAAGCGTTCACATGCTCTGCTACGTTCTCACCAGGTCGCTTGGCTCCAGTCAGCTGATAAGCACCACGTTCACCCTGTTGCGTTCGATCCTTGTCCATTGGGTTTTCGTCTTTGTCCATTGGTAGACCCTCGCTCAATATTGCGGCTTGAAAGCTTTGCCCTGATCCCACCGGCTTTGCCAGTGGTTCAGGTATTGCTCGGCGAGATCGGCATCATTCCAAACCACCAATGCGTTCTCGCTGTTGCTCTTGGCGGCGGCAGCGGTGTAGTTGAAGCTTCCGGTTTCTACCGCTTTGCCATCCACTACGATGAACTTGTCATGATGAATCGCGTAAGTGCTGATAGTGCGCGTCGGTATGCCAGCACGTACCAGGAGTGACAGAGCGTGTTTCCCAGCCCGTGAGCCGTTGCCCTGCAGGTTGCCTTGGTAATCAGCAACCACCGCCACATCGACCCCGCGCTGTTTCGCAGTGATCAATGCTTTCGCAACATCAGGACTGGTGAACATGTAGGCCGAGAGCCTGATCGAGCTGGAGGCTGAATTTATGGTTCGCAGTACCAAATCGCGGGCAGATCCTTCCGGAGAAAACCCCACCTCGATACGGCGGGCACCATCAACATCGACAGCCACCGCTGACGACTTGGCGTCCGTGGGCTGGTTCGCCCATGCAATCGGCGACACCAAGCCAAATAGCGCGGAGAAGGCAAAAATACGGAAAGCGTGCAACTTAGAATCCATTGCGTGAGCCTCCCCACTGATCGTTTGCTTTTTTGGCCCCAGCCTGATCACCAACGCATTGCGCCACGAAATTCCCTCGAGCAGCGGCAGTGCGTGAAGGGCTGAAGTGCCCGTGCTTGAATCTCACGATGCTGAAATAGCGCTTGAGATATTTGTTGCAATCACCATCGCGGGACATGCCAAGCAGACAAAGGGTTGCGCCACATGCGTCCTCATTACTGTTGTCCCCATCCGAGAAGTCTGTAGGGGGCTGCGCGCCTGCTTGGGCAGCACCTGCGAATGCCAAGGTCGCCATAAAAGCTAAAAAGTGTTTGCGCATTGGGATCTCCTTTTCTCGCATGCGAGAAATCAGTTGATTATCTGTACGAATGAAGGGGCAGATTGTTGTTGCTGTACGGGCATTGCCGCTGGCTCTGCATTGGCAGTCCGCGCGTCGAAGGCTGTGAACTGCCGTTTTTCCTCGGGCGCATCGCCGGTATCCAACTGGACCTGAATCTGCGGCTTTTGCTGTGCTTGAGGCTGGGCCTGTGCTACCGCCTGACCATTTGCATCCGTGAAGGTCAACCACGGGCCTGCAGGTTGCTCAGCGGCTCCCTGAGCGCGCTTACGAGCTTTCGATGGGGATTTGGTGCTAGCGACTACAGGAATGGCTTGCGCGGCTTCCTGAATGTCGAACGCGGGCACAATCGGATCTTCTGCCGTTGGATTACTTGCACGGTCGACAACCTTTTCGACGTAGGACATTTCCCCAGGATGGTCTGGTTTGAAACCGCGCAGTTCGTTGCCGCTGTAATACATCGACGTTGCTTTCAACAACGCTTCTTGCTTCGTGCTGCTGGTCTTGAGGGCCTGACTGTAATACTCGATCAGCAAATTGCTGATCGCCTGCAGGTTGCGGCATGGCTCGAAAACATCTTGATAGCTCAGGCCCCGGGCTCGCATGTTCGTAACCAACAATTGCCCCAAGCCCATCGCGTAACGATGACCATCCCGCTCCAGTTGCTCAGCCGTCGCAACGGCTTCGCTCAGGGACTGGGGTTGACGCTCTAGACGAGTACCAACTACGCCAATGGCATAGGGGTTGAACGAAGATTCATTGCCTATCAGCGCTTTGAGAGTTGACGCATGAACGTTCGGCGCGCACTTAGCTGCCAGTTCGGAAAAGCGCTTGGGCTGTGATTCTTCGGCGGCAACGTGGCCGACAAGGCAGGCCGATGCGAGGATGGCCAGCGCGAATTTAGGCAGCTTTTGCATATTGCACCTCCGTGATGTAACGACGGCCATCAAAGCCATATTCCCACTGGATCACTACGTCGATCAGCTGACGGGCGAATTCCACAAGTTGGTTTTTGCTCATGTCGGAACCGCCACGCGATGCCATCGACGCAAGCCGGTCAAACATCAGGTCGGGGCTATCCGCGTGGATAGTGCTGAATGAACCGCTATGACCGGTGTTCAGCAATTCAAGATAGGGGTAAGCCTCAGCACCGCGAAGCTCGCCCATGATTGCGCGGTCAGGCGTAAGACGGAGAATCGATTCAAGGTGATCAAACGGCGTGACTCGCGCTTTGCCTTGGCCACCTCGGGAATAGATCAAATGAACCACGTTCTCGCTTTTGAGACGGATCTCGCGGGTATCTTCGATTGTGACGATCCGCTCATTAGGGTCTACATGCTGCAACAGCATGTTGAGGAAGGTGCTTTTGCCCGCGTTTGTCCCTGCCGAAATCATGATGTTTTTGTGGGCCTTGACGCACCCAATGAAAAATTCCGACCAGCGCTTGGCGCGGTACAACTCGACCAGGTGATCATCGCTGTACTGATCTGGCGTGCGTGCCTCGTTGATCTGGTCAAACGCTCCCGAAGCGATGTATTGGTCCATCGTCAGCTGAACGCGGCCAGGTTTACGAATACAGACGATGCCGCCGATATGTTGCTCAACGGCAGGCGCAAGCACGCACTGGACTCGATAGTCGCCACGTTCCGAGTCCGCTACGTGGTCGCTCATGTCCATAGGGATGCGACCGGAAAGGATCGGCGTATAAGCGTTGACCTCTTGCTCTGTATGCGCCGCAATCAACTCGGCTAGCGACTTGATCAGCGGAAGGGTGACGCCATCCACAGCGACGGGGCGCATGAAGCGGCTACCGCGATACGCCGCCCATACGTTGCCTGGACCGTTGATAGCGATCTCGGATACCGCTGGGTCATCGAGCAGGAAATCAAAACTGCGCAGCTTTTGGCGGAACGAAGCAATCTCAGACATGGAAAAACCTCAGTTAATGAATTTCACGCCGCCGTTGTCAGCCTCTTTGGCTTCCTCGGCGAACTGTTCGGTGAAGTCCAAATCACGCTGCAGGTAGATCACCACGCGTGAGCCATGAGGAACGGTGACTGTCGGTTGAATGTTTGCGTACCGGCTAAGAATGGTTTGCGAAGACTCAGCGGCAGCCTCTTGCACTTGAGTGCGGTACTGAGACGCGGAGTTGTCTTGATCGCCCGAGGAAACGCCGGAGTTGGAAGCACCCGCGCCGATGATCGAAACGGCAGCAGCAACACCGAAGATCTGCGCCCAGTGGTTATCAACGACACCACCTTGGCCAGCGGAACCCAGCTGATCAGATCCAGCGCTATCCAATGGAATTTCCATTGCACGGCGACCCGCCAACTTGGGCATACGCAACCAGTTCCAAACGGTGAATAGGCGCTCTTGACCAGGTGTCAGACTGGCGTTGTAGCTCCCGCACACCGAAGACCCCCAAGGGATCATTACGCGGCGACCCTCCGCTGCATAAACGTCCTGAGCAGTGGTTACGCAAATCTGACCGGGCAATTGACTCTGCGCACGTGGCTGCAAAGTCGCCTCGATTGCAGCACCCTGCAGAACCTTGAACTGCAAGTTCTCCAGAGCCCGAGCTTTCGCCACCGGCACGCCGGTGGAGTAAGTCGACGATGCGAAATTCTCGTTGGCATTGCGGGAGACGTGCCCGGAATTACCCGAGTTACCGCCCAGCAACGACCCACCGGCTGACTGTTGAGCTGGATCTTGATCGTCACGACCTTGCGCAAAACCATCGTCCTTTGCAGTTGCAAAGATCGCAGAGCGCTGGCGCGCAGCGAGCATCTGTTTGCGTTTAATTTCTTCCTGTAATTCCAACGCTTGTCGCTGACGTTCAGCTTCGCTCAAACCCTCCTGTTGAGTCTGACGCTCAGCTGTTGAACGCGGTGTGTCAGCAGGTGCGCCAGGCTCGCCATCGTTGCTCACTGGCTTGACCTTCGCCGCTTCGCGCTTAGGTGTTGGGTCTTGGACCTTACGGCGCTCAGCCGCGACTATCTCATCGTTTTTTGCAGGGGCAGCAGGCTCGCCACTGTCATGCTTGAGCCAGTACACAAAGCCACACGCCACAACCGCTGCGCCAATCATGAGAACGCCGCTGCGCTTTCCACCAGAACCAGCCTTTAGCATCGAGTTCGATTGCGACTCGTTCCATTCGGCCATTTCTTCTTCGCGGGTTTTATCCGCTTGCTGATCAATTGGCTTGATAGGTTCCTTCGCCATGGTTATGCCCCTCCCCCATCACGCGCACCCCGAGTAACTGTGCGCTTGTACGGATTCGCCAGGTTTTCAACACAGATATAGGAATTGCCGCTGCGCACTACGAACATGCTGGCCAGACGCTGAACAACCCAGTACTCGCCCTCGCGGCGTGCATTGACCATCGCCTCGGTGCCGTCAGGCAGTACGCGGTAAAACTGCGGCAGATCCGCACCTTTTTTCATCAGAAACTTGGTGAACTGACCGTCATCCATGACGCCCTGCAGGCCGATGGCTTCTTTGTCACCCGAATAGCCGTAGTTGATGTTCGGGGAGGACGGAGTACCGGTGCTGGTAATTGGCCCAGTAGCGGCAGGCGCTGGGGCTTCCGATGCATTGTTATACGATGTGACACGGCTGGTTGGATAAACGAATCGGATCAGGTACGACTGACTTGTTTTCGCCGTCGTACTGTTGAGCTGAAAGTAATACGTCCGTTTGGATGTAATCACCGTCATGTTTGTGTCCGCATTGTCTTCCACGGGCTTCAAGAAAACCCGGTTACGGAATGGCATGCTTTGCCAGGAGATCGTATCACCAAGTGCAACAACCTTGACCAATTCATCCGCTTCGAACTCAATAGATGTTTGGTACCCGTATGTTCCGACCAGCTCGTAAACTTGGTTTGGATCATAGGGAACCTGTTTGACACGGTTGTCGGAGGACAGAGCCCTCGGCAACTTTGCAGCTTGTGCGTTAAATGCACACAGAGCCAAACTCAGGGCAATAGCTGTCGGTAGAACGAACTGTTTTTTCATGATTAGTTTCCTTGGGGGGAATGAATTACTGGCGGCTCAGTTCTTCACTCTTACGGTATAAAGTTGCCAAAGTGCCAAACGGGTTTTCCCAACGATCACCCAAAGCTCTAGGAATCATCGTATGTGCAACCTTTATCGTTGCCAGATAGGAAGTAACCTTTGGCTCTTTATCACCCCATTTGTGATTGGTTGAAATAAACATCACCTGATACTCATCGCCAATCTTGTTCATGCGCTTGGGTTGGGCTTCGATCCAGTCGTTTTCCCCGAGCGATGCGTATGGATTGCGCGCATTATCAGGGCTGATTTCCTTCTCATATTCGACCGCGACATTGCGAGTCATGTATGTGTGGCAGGTATCGGACAGCTGTTGCTTGCGCCGAGGGTCAAAGGTGTTACAAGCACGTATGAAGTCAAACAGAACGCCTTCGATGATAGCCTGCTCTTTGTCGACGTTTTCCGCCGTAACGGTGCGCTGTTTAAGCACTTCACCATCGGCGCCGATCACCGTCACCACATTGACGAACGTCTTGGTTTCAGCCAGGAACGCAATGGCTATGGCCAACCCAACCACGGTTAGTGCAAACGCACCATTCAGAAAATAACCACGGTTACGTTCTTGTTTTACCTTCTTGTGTTCGAGTTGACGCTTACGGCGCGCAATCTCATCTTTCTTTAATGTATTGTCCATTGCTTATTTCCCCAATCCTACGGTTCGCAATGCCATCATTGCCAGCGAAGAACCACCGACTGTTGCGCTGGTAGCAATCGCAGCAGCCCACCCGCGCACTTGCAATAAGCAGATGATCAACACGCCTTCAACGATGATAAGAGTTCCCCATTGTTGAGCGGTTATCAACGCAGCATCCGAAATGGTGGCTGTATTGGCAACTTCGTCAATTGCTTGGCCGAAAATCGCATATCCAAAACGAACAATTGCGATGGACAATATGTAAATCAGCGAGAAGTTAAGCATTTTGCTGAACCAGCTCATTGTCCATTGACGCGTCTGCTCGAAAAATATGAATCCGATCAGTATTGGCAAAATGCACATAATGATCGCTGCACCAAACTTGGCAATCAGCATATTCAGGATTGCAGCGATAAAAAGAATGCAGTTAACCGCAAACAAACCGGAACCCATGATAATCATGCCGAACTGACGCCAGCTTACGTTCATCAACGTGCTTGCAACCTGACCGACATTCACATAAAGCGCATCAAGCATAGAAGTGCTATCAACACCTCGACTCATGATTTGTGCTGCAATCGTTTCAGTCCAAGTCCCCCAAATCTGATAGAGCGCCGATCCCCCCGTCGACCAATTGAGCGTCAGGAAGACCATAAACGTAAGCATTGCCCGTTTAACAATGTCCCACGGCGCAACAGAGATTTTGCCGTTATAGGTCTGAATACCCAGCACTGCCCAATAAGCGACGGCTATTGTCCATACTAGGGGCTCTACCAAGTTAGCGAGATTTGGGAAGACCTCGGCGACAAAGCTAGTCGTCACATCATCGGTCGCCCCAATCAGGCCCTTGAGGGTTAGGTCCGCCATGGATTCGATGCCCCGTACACAGACTTGAAGTGCGTGATGACCTCGGAAGAACGGAAGTCATCAGCACCAAGTGTCACACCCGTTTCGGCTTTGATCTCTTTCGACGTTTTGTCGATGCAACCAGCGACCAGGCCCCCTTTGTACGATGGGTTCTTCATGTAGATCTCGGCGAAGCAGGTCCCCGGAAACCACCTGGCCACATCAGCTTTAGAGGCTTTCAACAACGGGTTGCCCAAGGACGTTTCGATCCGTACTGGAGCATCGCCATTGGAAACCGCAGGAGCCTCGCTTCCGAACTGATAGGTGGTGGTGTTGACGTAGATGATGGTCCCCACGACAAACCCGGCGATGACCACGCATACGGTATTGGTGACGGTGAAGAACTTAGGCATTGCGGGCCTCCTTGGCCTGAATAACGAAAGGCTTGAACTCACAGGCGCATGGCGACTTGTCGATCTTGCCGGTGTTGGTTACACAGCCCGACGCGGCAGACACGATGACGAGCAGCAGCATGAATTTGCCAAACCGGTAGAACAGCCACAGAGGCCCCCAAGCCGGTACGGTGATGATCTTGAGAATCAGCCAAAGAGTTTTCATGTGATCTCCTTTTCTCGCACGCGAGAATTAGTCTTTTTTCCAACGGAAGAACTGTTCGTTCTGCGACGTTGCTTGGTTTTCCTGATTCGCCAGATTCGCCTGCAGGTTCATGTTCAACGCCTGCAATTTGGACTGGGCCGAAGTCAGCATCCCGTTTTCAGTGGCAATACGGTTTTGCAGATCGGCGGCGTCCTTCGCGTTGGTGGTGTTATCCACTTGCATTGACATCGTGGTCAGGTTGTTCAAGTGAACCTGTACCTCGCTGTACAGCGCTTCACCGGCGGACATGGCGGCAACGACAGAGTTAGAGCTGAGTTGATAGCCGCGTGCGCGATTGCTATCCGGATTAGCGAACAGCTCTTGCGGCAAGGTGTTGACCAGTTCCTCGTAATGCGACTGCTTACTGCCGTAGGCACCAGAGTTCTGACGAGATACCACCTCTTGCCAGGAACCAGGCACCACGGACGCGGAATTGATCGAATCATTCAGACCGATAGAACCACGGCCATAGGAACCGCGCATGTTGTTCATAATGTTGGTCTGAGTTTCGTACTGCTGCTTGAGTACCTTGAATTGCTCTTGGAGCTGGAGCAGCTCTTGAGCCATCGCGGCAGCGTTTGCGTAGTCGAATGTAGGGACACCCGCGTTCGCTGCACCACCGAGCGTAAGAGTTATCGCTGTAGCAAGACCTAGTTTCTTCATACGAGCCATCATTTGATCGCCTTTAAGTTATGGGTGTTGTTGGCCTTGGCCTCTGCCATG
This sequence comes from Pseudomonas sp. C2B4, assembly GCF_013359695.1. Classification (GTDB taxonomy): domain Bacteria; phylum Pseudomonadota; class Gammaproteobacteria; order Pseudomonadales; family Pseudomonadaceae; genus Aquipseudomonas. The sequence goes on along the minus strand of NZ_JABFMU010000023.1, from coordinate 17,549 downwards.
AAAACTGGCACCCAGACCTCGGGGTCATTGGTGCCCAGGCGCTCAATGATTGAGTACATCAAGGCCACACCAACATCGTTTGAAGACAGGACCGGGATGAAATCGGACAGGTCTTCTTCAGGGTTATCGGAAGTCAGGTCGAAGCACGCACGAATCGATTCCTGACCGCGACGAATCAAGAACTTGCGGTCCTTTGGATTCAGCTCGCGCAACCACTTCTTTTCTTCCTCCGTCAGGTTCGTGTGGTCTTCGTCTTTCACCGAGTCGCTGGCCAGGTAGATCTTGGTCACGGTCTGCTTGTCGATGGAGTCGGTTTCACTGTGGAAGTATTTCGCGTCAGGGGTGATGAAGATCAAAATCCCGTTTTTACGGCGGATCTGCATGATGAAATTATCAATCCGATTGCGCCAAAAATCGTTTTTGACCAGGTTCTGGCCTTCATCCAAAACCAGAATGAATGGCCTGCCATCCATAGCCTGCTCAATGCAGTGCAGTGGGTAGCTCATCACGACAGGCAGTTCCGGGCGCGCATCGCCACCTTTCATCAGCTCCGACATTTCAAAGCAGTAGTGCCGGGATTTACTGAGATCGAAAGTATCGGTTTCGTTATCAAAAACCCCGGCGTTTGCGCCTTCGATTCCTTTGGCACCGTGCCAAATAGCCATAATGTCGGCTAAAGCTCCGTGCCCGTAAGTCCATACGACATTGCGCAACCGGCGATTTTCGTATGGCAGCTCGTAGTTCTCGTTTACCGCATCCTTGAACCGCTTAATGTCGTCGGCCTCAGTGGGGGTGCTTGCGTAGCACTCCCGCATCTGGATCTGTAGATCGATGAGGTAGGCACGGTTCTCAGCCGTATCAGGCAACTTGAAAGGGTTCCAACCCATGCTGTTGTGTGGTGAAAGGATCGAATGAACGCCACCCATAGCCATCATGAAAACGGTGGCCCCGTACCGCATGTCAAACCAGTACACCACCGGCAAGGCTTTGTCCGCTTCACTGACCGTTTCAGCGATCAATGCGGTTTTACCCGACCCGGTGCCTGCGGCCACACCAGTGTGGCCAGCGACCATCCCTTCCAATTCACGGTGGTAGTTGAAGTTATATTGAGTGCCGCTTTCCGTTTCGAAAGCAGTGATTGCAGGGCCCCATAGGTTGCCGTCACGACGTCCGCGAGCAAAGTTGTGCAACGACGCGAAGCCCGCAAAGTTGGTTGACTTGATCTTTCCCCGGCGACCGATAAGAGCTTCTTGTTGACCAGGTAGCTGCGACCAGTAGAACGTCTCAAGGGCCAACCACTCACGAACCGACTTGACGTTCAGGTCGACAAAACAACCCTCGATCAAACCCACCGCATCATCCAGTCGCTTCACATTGGCTTTGCGACTCTCGGCGTTGGTGTTGGCGTCTGAGGGAACGTGAATGAAAATGGTCAGGTGATGTTTGCCATTGACTGTATCGCCACGGCGCAAAGCACGGATACCCTCTGCCAGTTCCTTTGCATCGTCCTCCGAGATTTTGTGTGGATCCGCAACCTTGAGACGCCGAGTTTCATCCATCATTGCGGATTCAGCTTCAATGCGGTTTTCAAAGAAAAACGACTGAGTGATGATGAATTCAACAGGCTGTTGGAGAAATTTATTCATCATGCGCGACGGTGTACGACGCGGCCATTCGGCCATGCTCAACATGGAACCGATGCGAGCTGACGTACTGCCTCGAATCTCGCACATGTTCGCCAGGATGCGGAAATTCAACCGGGCATAGGGCAACGCCTCCTTGATTTTCAGCTCAGTGACGGGGATTTTCCGATACTCAAGGTTGATCAAGTAGTTGAAGAAGCTACTCAGCTCGCAGTATTCCTCGCCCAGGTAATCATAAACAGCTTCCGCGTCGTACTCATCGTGATCCCCAAGCTGGACCTTGAAGTCCTCCCATTTCCATTGGAAGCGGGACACTGCTTGATATGCAGCTTCGCGATCAACTACACCATTGGTTGCGGTCGGATGACGCTGAATGCGAAGACGAGTAGCGCCGTAATCGGACAAGCCTCGCAGTACAAGGTTTGCTGCCTTGTAGAGCGAGTCGGCCATCGCTTCATGTGTCTCGCCAGCTTCATCCGCAGCGGAGTTACCAGTAACCAGCGCCAATGCACGATCCATGAGTCCAGGCACGCCGGAGCGAAAGCGATTGCGGACCAACGAGATATAGATCTCGTTGACGTAGAAACCTCTGTTCTCATAGCGCTTGCGCAACCGGGCATTGAAATACTTGGAGAACCAAGTACCGCCCTGCCCTTCGGGAAAGTCCGTTACCTTGCGACGAATGACATGAACGTAAATGGCAAAATCGCTGCTCGCCACCGTGCGCAGCACAGTATTACGGCGTTCTTCAAACAGCTTGATTTGCGTGCTGGTGAGCGAGTCAAACATCAGGCCATCGATCTTGATGACCTGCACCAGTGAATCCTCGCCGGTGATGACAGTTTGATCGTCATAATGCACGTCATACGGCACCATCTCGCTGACCACCAACTCATCGAGATCCTGATCGGACCCTTCTGGATGTTGGACACCAAGCGAAAGATCCATATTTCGCACTAGCTTATTAAAAGCTTTATCAACGAGGCGCATAACTTCTATATCCCCACAGTTTACGTAGTCGTGATGCTCTCAACTTGAATGCTGCTCTAAGCACACCGAACAAGTACACGTCTTTGCTACAGATCCAGTACGCAGCGGCAAAAAGTATTGGCATCGTAGCGAGCACATAAAGTGATCGAAGTAACAGTGCTGCTAACACTGGGGTTATAAGGCTGATCAAAATACTCGATAAGGTAAACGGCCCCACCATTGATGGCCGGGCCATCGCCACTACGAGCACTTCACCTTCATCAGGATCTGGCTCGGCCATGGATTACCTCAAGCTTGATTGAGCGCCTTCTTTGATCGTGTCGACAAAGTTCGGGGCAAAGAACACCAGGAAGATACCGAATACGGCCCAGCCAAACTGGCCCCACGACATACGACCGGACTTCGCCTGGAAACCGCAGAACGCAATGGCTGCGATACCCAGGTAGTAACCAACGTCAAAGATGAGGAAGGACACAAAGTCCTTGGCCATGCCCTTCAATCCGCTGAAATCCAGTGCAGCGTTGGCGAATTCAGGGATCAGGGCGAGCGAGAGAATCGACCCCAGCGTTGCAAACTTGGTAGCCTTGGCCACCCAATCATTACGCATCATCGCTTTATGCGACGGGGTCTTTTGCGAAAGAACGCTTTGCAGGGTTTGTGATGCTTTGGCCTTGAGCCAAGTGCGCCAAGTTTGTTTGTTCAGTCCTTCTATGTTGCGTCCAACTTTGGAAGTTTGAGATTGCATACCATTGCCTCTTTCATCATGACGGGGGAACCCCGTAGGTTACTGTTATTACTCTAAAAGGATTGTTAGGGCAGGTTTCCTTTATGAAGTCGATAGCAGTATCGGCATTCTTGAATAACCTGGTTTTCCCTAACGCGGTTACAACGTTGTAAACCTGTCCCGTCGAAGGACTTTCAATAATTAATGCCCACTTCCGTCCGTCGCTTTCGATTCGTTCCTCAAGAACGACGCGGTAGTCCGGCTGTGCGACGGCGAAAACCGCCAACTCTCTTTTGTCTAGGCTCTGCATCATTTCCCCTGGGCAACCGTTCACTAGATACAGGGGCGATACTGGAGTCCTACACGTCTTTGATCTAGATCCCACCTCTCATTTCTTCCCTCTATCGGGTTTTATTCCATGAAATCGCTGTTTCGTGACACAGAATATTCATTTCATTTGACGAAATCAAGGTTTCATTCTGAAAAATTTGGATCCATGCAGATAAAAAACGAAAGGCCTAGCCCCAGGCATTAGCCCGGCTACGGTTATGGTTCTATAAGTGTTTGAAAGGGCTGCGAATTTCCATATTCACGTCATCGAGTGGTGCAAGGCTGTGCCTTGCCTAAGAGCGGATGTGGCACCACGACAGTGCTTCACGCGCTAATGACAACGGAAATGACATTTTGTTACAAACAGGAGACGAACGGTCAGAATGCCCGGTCTAGAGAGGTCGGGCGGCGGACAGGAGCCGCCCTGATCCGCCACCCTTGATCAGTGCCCTATAGATGCGCAAGGAAACGCCCCGCTCTATAGACCCCCGACCCGGTGCCGATTTTAGCAGGCTGCCTATTTCTCGCATGCGAGAAAGAATGCAAAGTAAACCCTATTAAGGTGTTGACCAAGGGGTTTACCCATGCAAGGATGTGCCTACACAAATCAGCGCTCACCGGAGAATACCCATGGCGATGAAAGTCACAACCGTGGCGAACCAGAAAGGCGGCGTCGGCAAAACGACTATTGAAGTCCATCTTGTCAGTCTCGCAGCCGAGCAAGGTAAACGCGTTCTTGTCGTCGACCTCGATGAAGGCGATCTATCGCAGTTCTACCCGCCTCTCGAAGACGGGGACGACACAACCTATGTCCAATCAAGCATGCTATTCAGCGACGAATATAAGGGCTTGTACCCTCGCCAGGTCGCGGCAAACATCTGGCTAATCGAGGCCGATGTTCCATTGCTGGATGTTGACGACATGGATCTCAGCATCGTGACCAGGTTGAAAGAAGCGCTCGATCACTTCTCCGCTGATTTTGACCTCTGCATGATTGACACACCGCCCAACCTGCAACGCCGGATGATCGCCGCGCTCGCAGCATCTGACGCGGTGGTGTCGCCTTTCAATATCAGCGGATTCACACTCGCTCGCATGCCCAAGCTTCTGTCCACTATCGAAGCTGTGCGTGAGCAGTACAACCCGAACTTGCAGTTCCTCGGTTTTCTTCCAAACCAGATCAACAGCCGATCAACCAATGAAATTGACCTGTTGCCAAGCCTTCAGGAGAGCTATGGCGATGCCATGTTTCCGGTCCATATCGTTCACCGGCCATGCATCAACTCGGCACTCGCTAGCGGCAATCCGGTTTGGTGGAAAGCGAAATCCGGTAGTCAGCGTGCTGCAGGACGGGAAATGAAATCTGCCTGTGCCGCTGTTCTTGAGAAGGTCTGGTCAATCTGAGGTAGATCACATGACGAAGAAACCAAATCCTTTTGGCAGGGCCGTTTCTGCGACTGCAAAAAAACTTTCGGATTTTCAGAAGAAACCGGCGCTCAATGATGGTGAAACCATCATCGGCGTCAGCACCGGTGAAATACAATGCATCAAGCAGATTCGAAACCGTAATAACCCCGGGTTTTCCAAGGAGTCGCTTGAGGAGCTGGGCGACGACATAGAACAGAACGGACAGATCGAGCCTGCAATTCTCCGTCCCCACCCCAACCCCGAGTCAGGTTTCAAATACCTGATGGTTGCAGGTGAACGCCGTTACCTGGCTTGCGAACTGAAAGGCATGTTGCTGAAAGCGGTTGTGCGTGAACTTACAGACGCACAGGCCAAGCGCATCCAGCGTTCTGAGAACGTACACAGCGAAAACCTCAGTCAGCTGGACATTGCACTCGCTCTGAAAGCCGACAAGGACGAGCTGGGAACCCTGCAGGCGGTTGCTAACGAATGGAACAAAAGCCTCAATTGGGTAGCGGAACGCATCGCTTATCTGGAAAACGTAACCAGTGACGGGGCCAGCCGTGAGGCTGTTACCAAGGGCATCACCGCGGATATATCGACTGTCAATGATCTAGGTCGCCTTGGTCGCTTGGACAGCGCTGCAGCTGCTGACCTGCTACAGCGTGCAGACGCAAATCCAGATATGAACGTGCGGACAGAGGTCAGAACAGCGCTGCGCAACACCAAAGCCCTGCGCGTTCATGGCGGGTCAAAGACGAAGGCCAAACCCGCAGGCCCTGCCCTTCTCGATGATGAACTCGACAAGTTGCGCGAGGCGAATACCGTCCTGTCCGCACAGGTTGAAACCCTGCAATCCGAAATCGACTATCTCAAAACCGAGCTGGACAAAGCGCGAGCCGCCCAGGCCGAGAACTGGAAAGCACCGGAATGAGTAGCCGAGTTGCTGACCAGGACCTACGGATCCCGCCCGATGAATTCGAGCGGATCCGTTCAAAATCAAAGATGCATGCCCGCAACCTCGATGTTGCCTATGAGCTGCTGGTTGAAGGCAAGGGCCTTGTAGCCGTTGCAAATGCACATGGGCTCACCAAGCAACGGGCACTTGCCATTCGCAACAAAATTTATTCGGCATACCTGATGAAGACCCCCGAAGGCTGGAAGTGCGCGCAGATCTGCGCACCCACCGACATGATCGATCGCTTCGTCAAGGAAGCCGACGCGGTACGCGTGCGCTACTGGCAGAAGAATTCAATGAATCACAAGGAGTAGGCCCATGAGCAATGACAAACCAGTCACCATGAAAGAGCTGTCCGAAATCCTACGGCCTCTATCCGAAGCTGTGAGCAGAATCGACCAATCATTGTGGCTGATGGCTCAGCTTCAACTTGCCGCTGAGTTCGAGCCAGAGCAAATCGAACGGCAGAAGCACTATCAAAAATTAGCCACCGCCGAACTGAATTACAAGAGCGCACGCGAAGCTCTGACCGAAGCCCAGAACAACAAACCATTGCCTTTACCTGATGTTGGCCACACCGAGCTGGTGAAGCTGCACGGGAAGGAGAAAGCTGACGAACAGTACAAACCCGTGATTGATGCTATGGCGCAGATATCAGCGGCATCTGATCACCGCACGGCAATTGAAAATGCTGCGCCTGTACTGACAAGGCTTCGTGAAGCGTGGAAGCGCTGAAACAGCAACATGGTGCCCCTGTATAGTACGACACAGGGGCATAACCTCCGGGCTTAGCGACATCCTCACCCACCGCAGCGCCTGCACGAAAAAGCGAGTAATCAATGTGACGGGTTGCCCCTGCTAGGTGTGATCACCCTGTCATATTTGGGTATATCTCAAGTAAGACGCGGCGGCGCTCTGGATCTTCACGAACGATTCAATTTAAGTGACAGCCTTTCTGATACACTCACATGAACACACCCAAAATGATACAGAGAGGTTTACATGTTCGTGCGTGCTTACCTCCGAGCCTCTACCGAGGATCAGGACGCCAGTCGTGCCCGTGATCAACTGGAAGAATTTGTTGCAAGCCACGGAAAGGTTATCGCTGCCAGTTACATGGAGAACATCAGCGGCGCGCTCGCTGATCGGCCAGAGCTTCAACGCCTTCTGAACGATGCGCGCCGGGGTGACGTAATTCTGGTTGAAGCTATTGACCGGCTGTCTCGTATGAACGACCAGGACTGGCGGGCACTGAGAACGGCGATTGACAGCAGAGGGCTGCGAATCGTAGCTGTCGACCTGCCGACTAGTTACCAGGGCCTCACTTTGCCATCTGGTGACGAGTTCACAGATCGAATGTTGGCCGCGATCAATTCAATGATGACGGATATGATGGCGGCAATCGCCCGGAAGGATTATCTGCAGCGTCGGCACCGGCAGTCGCAAGGCATCACCAAAGCCAAAGCCGCAGGGGTCTACAAGGGCAGACCGGCAGATCTGGAACTACGAAAGCGTGTTAGTGAGCTTTTGGCCGCTGGCCTAGGGATCCGAGCAATCGCCCGTCATGCAGCTTGTTCAACAACGACCGTGATGCGTATCCGTGACGAACTGGTCGAAGGTTTATCCAGTTGAGCCGGTTGGGAATGAATGACTAGCGAAGGCGTAGCCGTAGTCTGTCATTCGTTCACGACTGGCCGCCGCCGGCAGGCGACCTTGAGTCCCTAACAGCCACTGCATGAGTTGGAGTGGTTAGAGATCATAAGAACCAGGAGATAGAAGCCCTTGAATTACGGGGCTTCCAGGGCATTGCCTAGCTCACGACTTGAGCGAACCTCAGTTCACCTACTTTGCACCACCATCGCTCACTATCCATGAGCTAACCCCCGCTCACTATCTGTGAGCTAGGTTAGCTCACTATATGAGCTACCCCCCCATGAGCTACCCCTCGCTCATCCTTGAACGATATCCCCCATTTTGTGAGAGATAACGTGCATGGATGCACTACCTATCGCTCACTGCATGAGCTAAGATAGACCTACCTTGTTAGATATCTTCCAAATTTGCACGATATCTAACACGCTAACACAGCTTGCCGGAGGCACAATGATTGATGACGAAGGGGAAGTCCGCGCACTGGTCCAACCGACACAACGCGGTACATGGGTTCAGACCGAACGAGCGGGACACGAAGCATGGGCAGCTCTCATCGCTCAAGCGCCGAGGGCCGGGCAATTGATGCACATCATCGTCCAGCATATGGATAAGTCCGGCGCATTGATCGTCAGCCAGTCGACCTTGGCAAAGATGATGGACACGTCCATTGCGACCACGAAGCGAGCAATCAGCGTCCTGGCCAAGCACAACTGGATTCAGACGATCAGTGTAGGTGGGCAACGTGGCGGAACACTCGCCTACGTGGTGAATAGCCGGATCGCATGGGCAGACAAACGCGAAAATCTGCAATACGCCCGCTTCAATGCTCGGGTGCTTATATCGTCAGAGGACCAGGCCGATCTTGGCAGCGACAAACTCAAGCAACTGCCGACCATGGATGACGGCGAAATCCAATTGCCATCCGGCCCAGGTATGGCACCACCGGCGCAAGACTCATTAGAGGGAGTAGACCTGCCTGATATGCCTTCGATTCCGCACAGCGAAAAGAAGGAACCCTAAAATGACGAAACCCGCAGCACGGCAATGCTTGCGGGTTTCTAGGTTTTTTGCGAAGGAGCAAAAATCCACGCGCCCATCATACACCGTGGCCGTGGGTATTTACAGAGCGCGCCGAACTGGCGTCAGCAACCACACGGAGATCCAACCAATGTCTTCAAGCTATGTACGGGCTCAGATCCGGCATGTGGAAGAAGTTATTCAAAGCGACGGGCCTGATGACTTTTTCACAGGCCCTGACCATGACGTCTATGAGGTTCTGGTCGAACACGGCCCAGCGGCCGCTTTTCTGGATTGGTTTCAGCAGGAAGATCCCTACGACCTTTGCCGGATCGGCGACACCGCGCAGTTTATCGATTTGGGCAGCGCCAAATCCCCGCACGATGGCGCTGTCATTGACTTCACATTCGACGAGTTTTTCCCTCGCTGGCTGGAAGCTGTCGCGGACGTGGCCAAGGCGCATTTAGCGCGCATGGCCAGCACCGCTATCGACGCGCTCCACGACGATCCGTAGGAGTCATCTTATGTCTGATCAACGATACGCCGTGACCATCGTTCACGGTGATTCAGTCAAGCAGTACAGCGAGCAGTTCCAAACTCAGGCCAGCTATGCAGCACCTTGGAAAGCGGTACTGCAGAAAGCTCACAAGCAGGCGACCGTCAGTTGCCAATGCCCTGGCACTGGTTGCCGCCTCCTTGCTGTACGGCATATGTCGGATAACGATTCATTCCACCTTTCGCGTTATCCACGCACCGGCGCCGAACACGCCTTGGATTGCGTTTACTACTCGCCAGATCCCGATAAATCGGGTCTTGGCTCGTACAGCAAAGGCGTGGTTGAAGAAACGTCCGAGGGTGATCTCAAGATCAAGCTCACCCTCTCGTTACGCAAGAAAGAGCCCGCAGACACTGGACAGGCACCCGAAGCCACCGGCAGCAGCTCGGGCAGCGGCAAAGCCACAAAACCGGCCATGACCCTGTTGGGCTTGTTGCACCTGCTTTGGAATGAAGCAGGGCTCAATACATGGTCGCCGGGCATGGCAGGTAAACGCGGGTTGGGCCTCGTTCATAGCAGGCTACAGGACGCAGCAGATCGAATGCTTGCGTCGAGAATGCGGATCGGTGATGCGCTTGTCATTGCGGCAGGATCGAAGGGGTTTCAATCCGAGGCCAACGAGCGGAAGGTCAAGAGCGCGATCAAGAACAACCGTCGCTTATTGGTGATCGCTCCACTTGCAGGCCATACCGAAGACCGAGAAAAGACCGCAGCTCGCTACCTGACCATCACGGGTTTCAATGGCGTGCCTCGCATGTTCCTCGATGACGAGATCTGGTCGACCGTTGCTCGTCGATTCAAGCGTGAGCTGTCGGCCTGGAGGCAAGGACGGCGGGTTATAGCGATTGTTCAGACCGATCAACCCACGGAGCCGGGTAAAGCACAGGCGCTCAATGTCGCGTTGATGGTGGTCAGTGACGAGTGGATCCCGGTGGAATCCTCTTATGAAGCGGTGATCGAGGCGAGGTTGCGTGAGGAATCACGCAGGTTCGTCAAACCCTTGCGATTCGACTCAAGCGAAGACCAGGTATTCCCCGACTTCTGGCTGATGGACGCCAGTGCCGGCACTGAATATCCGATGGAGGTCTATGGCCGCTCCGATCCTAAATATCTGGCACGTAAAGAGGTGAAGGCCACTTACTACCGGACTCATTACGGAACTGGGTGGTGGGCATGGGACGCAAGCTCCGATCCGCAAGGCAATGCAATACCGGAATTCCCATCTGTTCGGACGTAAGACTTTCTCGCACGCGAGAATTCGTATGCGCCTAAACGAAAAAAAACCGCCCTAGCAAGCTAGGGCGGCCCTACAACTGGTGTTACAACATCAGCGGATCACTGCCCGTTAGGACAAGAAATCATGATGATCACGAATGAATTCCCAGGCTGACTTGAGCATGCTCAAGGTTCGCAAGGTGCTCCATACGTGGCTCAAAATATTTAGCATACGCTTCATATTCCATGGCCTCCGTGTTGGCTGGCCATCCTTCCAACGCCTGTGCTGGCACTCAGCGCTTTAGGTACGAGTGACTGTATCTAGTGGAAGTACGACCGGGGGTTGGCCCTCCCAAAACATCCACCAGCACGACTTTCTCAGGGTCGTGTCGGGAGGGGTGGTACAGCGAAATCTTTACGTCCAGCCCCTTCCACTTGATACAAATCGCTCATAAGCGTGGGCATCATACCGCATCTTCTCAGCTTTGGAATGGCATCATGCCAGCGTGATCGGCAGTGACGTAGGATGAGACGTAGTGATTGACATACGTGTCAACTCTTTCTACTATCGACCTCAGTGACTGTATCTAGTGGAACCGCTGGCCAGGTCTCTCAACCAGACCAGCAAAAAAGACCGCCCCTCTCAGGCGGTTTTTTTTTGCCTGCGATTCAGCATTTTACTGTCCACATCTGATCCCAACTGGTCATGTAGCTAGGGCTCAGCAGAGCCCTACGCATGCCCCAGTCCGGCGACAGGGGCACAGCTGCAGTGCGTAAGCAGTCATGTCCCCACCGTCTATTGATCTTGTCCATAACGCTCATGAGCGCGTCAGTGCGCGCCGGTTGACTCGGCGTGAACAGATCTTGCGTGTACTCACCACGCTTTCGCAGATCCATCAACATGACCTCAGCTTTGCTGTACGCAAAGCCCGGCCTGTAGATGCCTTCCAACGCACGCAGCGCGTGCTTTGTCAGCACGCGCACGTCATCTGTTGGGTAGTCGGGAATGACCGTGGCTGCATTGGCGTACTTCGGACCGTCGCCATGGATCGAGGTCTGTATGCCGATCCGCAGGCCACCGCACAAAGATCGCTGCTTGCGCAGCTTCTCAGCGGCCTTGTGGATATAGGTGGCCAACGCCTGGCCAAGCCCCTCGATTGTGTGGACGCGCTGACCAAACATCTTGCTTGAGCAAATGGTCTGTTTGTCCGGTGGGCTTTGTTCCATGTCGATGCAGGACTCGCCGCGAAGCTCCCTGATCGTGCGTTCCAAGACCACTGAGTATTTGCGGCCCATTGTTCGCGGCTCAGCGTGCGATAGCTCCCACGCTGTTTTAATGCCTTCACCGGCCAGGTTATCGCGCATACGCCTGCCAATGCCCCACACTTCTTCGACAGGCATCCGGCGCAACAACCACTCAACGGCCTCCGGCTTGCGCAGGTCTACTACACCACCGGTTTTCTCTCGCCAGATCTTCGAGGCATGTTGTGCTGCCTTGGCGAGCGTTTTGGTGTGGCCGATACCCACACCTACCGGCAACGCGACCCACTGCAGCACGCGCGCCTGAATAGCTCGGCCCACGTCCACCAATGGTTCGCGCTGGTCCTCTAAGCGTACAAAGGATTCGTCAATTGAATACTGTTCCACGGCACTGACCAGGGACGCTGTAGCCATGGCCATCCTGTGCGATAACTCGCCGTAGAGCGTGTAATTGCTGCTGAACGCTGCAACACCGTTACGCTCCAGAAATGCCCGGATCTTGAAATAAGGATCTCCCATCTTCAAACCAAGCGCCTTGGCCTCATTGGTGCAAGCAACGATGCAGCCATCTGAGTATCTGAATGACACTAACGGTTAGTAAACTGTAAGCCATTGATTTATAAATAAATTATTCATCTAACAGTTTTCAAGATTTTAGCATTGACGATTACCTTCTAGGTGATGCGCTCGAACGAGTGAAAGCTAGCGAAATGTTTCTACAGGTGTGTAAGCAGACGCCTAGCAACCCACGTTCCTGACAAGGCATGCTTCACCGTCCCTAGAGAAATGCCCACCCAAACAACGTTCACATATGCAGGCGCCTCGAAATCGGCTTCAATAGCATTGATGGCTCAATGCTACCCGCGCTGGAAGTAAAAAGAACAGTCACACTCAAAAGCTTGCAACTCTTAAATGGATGATTTGAAGTGAATAAGACTTACCCAAAAGGATCGGAATGGCGCAAGTGGGATCTTCATGTGCATACTCCTGCCTCTGTGCTCAGGAGTGAATTTGGCCAAGACTGGGACAGATATGTAACTGAACTTTTCACGCGAGCCATTGCAGCCGGAGTTAGCGCAATTGGAGTTACCGATTATTATCTGCCAGAGGGGTACAAGATTCTTAGACGGGATTATTTAGATAATCCTGAAAAGATGAAAGAACTCTTTGATGCCGAAACCCTCCTTGCAATTAACGAAATAAAAATATTTCCCAATATAGAGTTCCGAATTAACAAATTGGTTATTGGTAAAGAAGCAGATCTTTCCTGGAATCGGAAGGTAAACTACCACGTTCTATTGTCCGATGAAATACCTGTAGAAAAAATTGAAAGCGATTTCATTTCGCAAATCCAGATTTTTTTCAATGCTACTGTCGGCAGCCAAATTGAGCGTCGTCCACTGACAAGATCTAATCTTGAAGAACTCGGTCAGCGTTTGATTGCGGAACACCCGCCATTCGCAACAAGTGGCAGCGCATTATTCGTTGGGATGATGTGCGCATCTGTAGATGAAGACGAAATATCAAGACTTCTTAATCAGAATGCTTTTTTTAAGGATAGGCATCTGACAGCTCTTCCGTGCGACGAAGACCTTAGCGATGTCAACTGGAACTCACAAGGACACAATTTACGCAAAAACCTTATAAAACAGGCGCACTTCATATTTTCTTCAAACCAAAAAACGGCAGCATTTTTTCTTGGAGGTAAAGAAAAAGCTTCCTTCATAAAAGAGTTTGGAGCAATTAAAGCTTGTTTATGGGGTTCCGACGCACACAAATGGGATGAGCTATTCAACCCCGCAAAAAATAGACATACATGGGTCAAGGGTGATTTAACTTTTTCAGGCTTAAAACAGGTGATTTACGATCCTAGCTCAAGGGTTGCGATACAAGAGCTCTCACCGCAGCAAAAAAGCCCCTACCAGACCATTGAAAAAGTACGCTTCTTAAACAATGGGCAGCAGAAGCTATTTAGCGAAAAATGGCAAGTGCTCAATCCGGATCTGAATACGATCATTGGAGGGAAATCCTCCGGAAAATCTTTACTGCTCTATCATATTGCCAGAGCAGTAAATGCAGAAGAAGTTGATAGTAAAATGCAGTTAGCTAAGGCTTCGACTTACACGGGACTACCTTCTCTCGACTTTGAAGCGTGCTGGTCTAACGGCGATATCAGTCGACTTTCAGAAATTTCAGAAAAAAAACCTATCACATACATACCTCAGCTCTATATTAATCATCTGGCCGAGGAAGATGGAAGATCCCAACTCAACGCGCTAGTGCAAGACATACTTCTACAAAATTCAACATTTCAACAATTTTCTGAAACTCAAGAAAGAAAAATAGTTACAACCAACAAAGATATAAATCAGAAGATCGAATCTTTTTTTGAGCTTAGAGCTAAGTACGGCTCTCTAAACAAGGAGGCAGAAGCAATTGGAACCCGACCGGCTATTACGGCTGAGATTGAAAGATTGCAGAGTGAAATTAAAACTTTGCGCGAAAAATCCGGCTTCTCCGATTTAGAGGAACAAAAATACAAGCGTCTTTCGACTCGTAAATCAAGCCTTGAAAAGCGGGAAGCTATTATTTCAAAAATTGAGATTGGGAGTCAGCAGATATCCGCGTCTGTCACAAGTAGATTTAATGCTCAAATCGAAACCCTTAAAGACTTGATACTTGCTGATATAGATTTACCAAGCGAGTCAACCTTTACGAGCAACGCTCTTAACTCTTTAGAACGAAAGCTTTTGAACGCAGTTGAAAGTTTCAAACAAGAACTATCTCGCAGCATTCAAAACACACCAATACTAAATATAAAAATAGCAACTGAATCGAGCGAAATCGACAGGACACTTCAGCCCCTTTTAATTAAAATAACCGACCAAGCAACACTTGATCTTGCAACCAAAAAACTAAAAGCAGAGGAAGGAAAGCTAAAACAGTTGGATGATATTTCCGAAAAACAAACATCAATCAAAACACAAGGACTAGATTGCAAGCAAGAGCTAAGCGATCTATACACCCAACTTATACAAATCTATTACGATTATGCTAAAGAAACCTCAAAGCCGGACTATCAATTTGAAGAAGACATTGCGGTATCAGCAGAAGTCCTGCTGAATGAGGATAAATTCAACGAGTTTTCCCTGTTATTTGATCGACGCGGCAATATGAGCAATTTGTTAGGTGATCTTGTACTACCCACGGGCGAGCTAAATTTTAATATCGAAACTCATGCAGAACGTATCGCAAGCACACACTCGATCTATATAAAAAAAATCAACATTCCTGCCATTCGCAAAGGCATAGAAGATATTGAAGTAATTAGAAAGCTGTATAGCAACTGCTTCTATATCAACTATGTTGTTCACTATAAAAGCGATGACATTGCGACCATGTCACCAGGCAAGCGCGGATTGGTGCTATTAAATTTGATTTTGCACTTAAGCAACGCATCACACCCAATTCTTATCGATCAACCAGAGGACAACTTAGACAACAGAACTATTTACGACCAGCTGAAGGATTTCATCAGACAGAAAAAAAGAAAACGCCAAATAATTATGGTCACTCACAATGCGAACCTAGTGGTAGCAGCTGATGCGGAGTGCATAATCGTAGCGAACCAAGCAGGCCAACAATCGGATACTGCTGTAGACAACTATCGATTCGATTATTTCAGTGGAAGCTTAGAGTGCTCTTATGAGGCACCGCTGATAGGCGGCCCATTGAGATCTCAGGGCATCCGCCAGCATGTATGCGAGATCCTTGAAGGCGGAGTTACGGCCTTCAAGGAACGAGAACTCAAATATGGTTTTAAAATCTAGACCTTATCAAACAAGGACGTGAAACGTTTGTCTTTAGTCTTGTCTGGTAATGGGTCTGGGCAAAAAGAAAAGAGAGGAAACGTTCTCAATCAGGGGCCTTTTCGTTATTGGCCCCTGACTTCGGTACAAAGACGACAACTTTACCGTCAACGACACCCTTCAAGTGGGCCATTTCAAGTATCAAAACCTGGTTTACAGATGCCAATCGGGCGAGCTCCTCCAGAAGCTGCTCGTTTTCCGCACGAAGGGCACGATTTTTCTCCTTCTCAACCATCAGCGCCTGATGTTTCGAATCACGCTGGGCGCGCACTGACTTGCCCATGAGTGTGCGAATTCTCTCCGCCACCGCTGGGTACGTGTTGTGAATGAGGCCAGGTGTAACGCCTGCTGCTCGGGCAACCGAAGCGATGGAAATCTTCTCGTTACCTTCGACAAGGCCATCAATGACTTTATCAAGGGCATCTAGTGTTTTTGACCGCGAACGGCCAGGGGACTGCCCCTCAGTCGGCTTAATCGCCATTCCCAGCCTCGTTGGTATCGTCATTGATGGGAGATAGACCTAAGCTTGTGATGACATCCAGTGCGATCTGCATGTCGCGCTCTGCTCGCTGCCTAACAGCAGGGCCTGCATCCACGATTTTGATCAGCTCCTGCTGTTGGCTGTAAATGTCCTGCCACGTGCCAGCGAAAAACTCATCAATCACCGAGCTTTTGCATCCTGGGCAGCGTGTTGCTTCGTATAACCCAGCTCCACCGCAGCCCCGCTCCGTCGCAATGCACCAGCCGTGGCCAGTAGCACGAATGTTGGCATGTGGGGCCGTTTGGGCAAGTAGAGCGGCCCTATCTTTGATCGGAATAGCCCGCATCTCCACGATCTTTTCGCCGGCCCCGCCAGCCAATGGCTGATCATCGAGCCATGACTCGATCAGGTCGATTTTGAATTCGGTCATTTGCTGGAAGATTTCGTCAAAAAGGCTTAGATCTTGTTGCGGATTCGATGCATAGAGCTGAGTCATGCTCATGCTGGTATGTTTGAACTGCCATTTTAAATAGATCAGGGAGGTGCGGCCCATACGGGATTCTACAAAGCATCGAGCATAAGTTCGTCTACATTGGTGCGTCCTCAGTGGCCAAGTGCTCCCAGCAGCTTTGGCTAACCGATCAAATGCATAATTTGATGCCTGCCCGCTAAGGGCCTCCACATATTGATCCTGAATTCTTCCACCCGGAGCATGCCGTCCAAGAAATAGCTTTTTCGAGTCCCTTCGCGCCTTTTCCAGCCGGAGCAAATGTTCAGCGGGGTCATCTGGATTGGTAAGTTTTGCAAGAAGCCTGATCTCTTGATCTAGCTCCTTTCTGATAGCTACTGAATATTTTGCGAAGGTTTCAAGCGCGTTCAGAGTTAACTCAGGAACGAGATACTCTACGCGCCCTTTCCCAGTTTTGTGCTCTATCGTGGAAACCCAGCAAAACAACACGCCGTCTTTAACGACACGGCGCCAAGCTCCAACCTCGATCCCAATAGCCTCATCATTACGCATGCCGCTAGTTATTGAAACTATAAAAAGTACGGCATCTCTGCAAAGCACTGATAGCTGATCATCGCTAGGGTTGTATCCAATGCCATTGATCGAAAGCTCGGATTTCATATCCCGAACGACAGCCTCCGAAAAATTGAATATTTTCGACAGATCTTCAGGCGGGATTATATCCGTTCGACCTACGTTCTTGTTAGCAGCATCAAGCCCTTTTACCTTACTAATTCCACATATTCGCCATAGTGTAGAGTTGCCCCACGGATAACTCTGAAGCGGGAATAGCATATCGGCAGCGAAAATCCAAATGAAATCGATAATCCGTAGCCGCCCATACAAAGGAAGCGGCCTCAGTTTAAGTTCATGCTTACAATAATGGCTGGTTGCAGGATCTGAGTGCAACACGGTTATTGAATTGAAGCGGGAGCATC
>NZ_JABFMU010000022.1 GCF_013359695.1 Pseudomonas sp. C2B4 | reverse complement strand
TATCGCCCTTAAGAGGTGTCCGGAATTATTAGGCCAGTTCAGGCTCGCTCCCACAAGGAGAAGCCGCCCATGTTATGGTGCGCCCCCTCCGTATTCCTTGTGTATTACCCAGCATGTTCGAGTTATCTCGCCCTTTGCGCCTGACGCTCTATACCTTGGTGATCATCGCCGGTGCCGCCATCGCTGCGACCCTGGCCATGCGTCACACGGTGCGCCAATCCCTGGTCGAAGACGCAGCCCGCGCCAATCAGCAATTGGCGCTGTACGCCACTTCACTGCATACCCTGATCGAACGCTATCGCGCCCTGCCCTCGGTGCTGGCGCTGGACCCGCAACTGCGCGACGCGCTCAAAGGTCCGGTCAGCCCCGAGCAACAGGACCTGCTGAACCGAAAACTGGAAAAAATAAACGGCGCCGCCGAATCCTCGACCCTGGAGCTGCTTGATCGCACCGGCCTTGCCGTGGCCGCGAGCAACTGGCGTTTGCCCAGCAGTTACGTCGGCCACAACTACGGCTTCCGCCCCTATTTCAACCAGACCCGCACCCAGGGCACCGGCCGGTTTTATGCCGTGGGGGTGACCAGCGGCATCCCGGGTTACTTCCTGTCCAGTGCCGTGACCAACGACGACGGGCAGTTCCTGGGCGCCATGGTGGTGAAACTGGAGTTTCCGGAACTGGAGCGCGAATGGCGCCAGGGTAACGACACGCTGCTGGTCAGTGACGCCCGAGGCATCATCTTCATCGCCAACCAGCCCGGCTGGCGTTATCGCCACTTGAAACCGCTGAGCGACAGTGATCACACCGAACTCAAGACCACCCGCCAGTACGACAAACAGCCCCTGACGCCCCTTGAATACCAATCGCTGCGCCGCTTCGACGACAACAGTGACCTGGCGCGGGTCAATGGCCCGGACGGCATGACCGACTACCTGTGGGAATCCCTGCCACTGGCCGCCGAAGGCTGGACGTTGCATCTGCTGCGCCGACCGCAGGTCGCCTTCGAAGACAGCCGTAACGCCGCACTTGCCGCCGCCGGGTTGTGGCTGACCCTGGTGTTTCTGTTGCTGTTTCTCAACCAGCGCTGGCGCTTGGCCAAGTTGCGTCAGCGCAGTCGCGAAGAGCTTGAACAACTGGTGGAAGAGCGCACCCGCGACCTGCGCACCGCCCAGGACAGTCTGGTGCAATCGGCCAAGCTCGCCGCCCTCGGGCAGATGTCGGCCGCCTTGGCCCACGAGATCAATCAGCCCCTGACTGCACAACGCATGCAACTGGCCACCTTGCGCCTGCTGCTTGAGCACGGCCGGGTCGACGAGGCCTACAAGGCGCTCAAACCGGTGGATGACATGCTGACGCGCATGGCCGCCCTCACCGGCCACCTGAAAACCTTCGCCCGCAAAAGCCCCAGCGGCTTGCGCGAACGACTGGATCTGGCGGTGGTGGTGGACCAGTCGCTGCATCTGCTCGACACCCGGTTGCGTGACGAACAGGTCAGCACGGTGCTGCACCTGACACGCCCGGCCTGGGTGCGCGGCGATGCGATTCGCCTGGAGCAAGTGCTGATCAACCTGCTGCGCAATGCCCTGGATGCGATGCAGGACAAACCCTGCAAGCGCCTGGAAATTCGTCTCGAAGCCGAAGAACAACTGTGGCGATTGAGCGTCATTGACAACGGCAGTGGCATCGCCGAAGAAAACCTGCCCAAGGTGTTCGATCCGTTTTTCACCACCAAACCGGTGGGTGATGGCCTGGGTATCGGCCTGGCGGTTTCTTTCGCTATCGTTCACGAATCGGGGGGGCGCCTGACGGCCGATAATCATGCCAATGGCGCGGTATTCACCCTGACCTTGCCCATCGATCTGGAGACCCCTGGCTCATGTTGAATTCAGTGATGGTGGTCGACGACGAAAGCAGTATCCGCAGCGCCGTGGAGCAATGGCTGAGCCTGTCGGGATTCGACGTGCAGCTGTTCAGCCGTGCCGACGAGTGCCTGGCGCAACTGCCGAAGCATTATGCCGGGGTGATACTCAGCGATGTGCGCATGCCCGGCATGACCGGGCTGGAGTTGTTGGCCGAGGTGCAGCGGCGCGATGCCGACCTGCCGGTGATCCTGCTGACCGGCCATGGCGATGTGCCGATGGCCGTCGATGCCATGCGCGATGGCGCCTACGATTTCCTGGAGAAGCCCTTCAGCCCGGAAACCCTGCTTGGCAGCCTGCGCCGTGCGTTGGACAAGCGTCGTCTGGTCCTGGAAAACCGCGCCCTGCACGAACAGGCCGACAACCGCGCCAAACTCGATGCCACGCTGCTCGGCGTATCCCGTGGCCTGCAAACCTTGCGCGGGCAGGTGCTGGACCTGGCGGCACTGCCGGTCAACGTGCTGATCCGCGGCGAAACCGGCAGCGGCAAGGAGCTCGTTGCCCGTTGCCTGCACGACTTCGGGCCACGTGCCGATAAACCCTTTGTCGCCTTGAACTGCGCGGCCATCCCGGAGCAACTGTTTGAAGCCGAACTGTTCGGCCATGAAAGTGGCGCCTTCACCGGTGCCCAGGGCAAACGCATCGGCAAGCTCGAGTACGCTGACGGCGGCACACTGTTTCTCGATGAGATCGAAAGCATGCCCCTGGCGCAGCAGGTGAAATTGCTGCGGGTGTTGCAAGAACAGAAGCTGGAACGCCTGGGCTCGAACCAGAGCATCCGCGTGGATTTGCGCATCATCGCCGCGACCAAACCGGATCTGCTCGAGGAAGCGCGGGCCGGACGTTTTCGCGAAGACCTGGCCTATCGCCTGACCGTCGCCGAGCTGCGTCTGCCACCGTTGCGCGACCGCCGCGAAGACATTCCATTGCTGTACGAATCCTTCGCCCGCAACGCCGCCGAGCGTCTGGGCCGATCCTTTTCCCCCTTGAGCGGCCCGCAGTTGAGCCATCTGCTGAGCCACGACTGGCCGGGCAATGTGCGCGAACTGGCGAACATGGCCGAACGCCAGGTCCTGGGGCTTGGCGAGCCTGTTCCGGCGGGCATCGAGCCCGGGCAGTCACTGGCGGCGCAACAGGAAGCCTTCGAAGCGCAGTGCCTGCGCGCGGCATTGACCCGGCATAAAGGTGATGTGAAAGCCGTGCTGGAGGAACTGCAACTGCCGCGTCGTACCTTCAATGAAAAGATGCAGCGGCATGGATTGAGTCGGGAGATGTTCCTCTCTGAATCCTGATTTTTGCAGTGTTTGATCTGACCTCTTCGCGGGCAAGCCCGCTCCCACAGTAGTTCTGTGTACGCCAGTCCATTGTGGGAGCGAGCCTGCTCGCGAAGAGGCCGGTGTAAACAATAGGGATACCCATCTGAATGAGCGATTTTCCGCTCGCGCACACCATTCAATAAGCGGATTTCCGCTCATGAAAATCGGAAAACCCCTCTAAACCGGCCCTCTCCCTCTTGGCACAGCTCCTGCTATAGCTCCCGCAGGCTGCGTCTAATCGCGCTCCACAAAAACAATTAAACGAAGGATCCTTCAATGGATAACTCCAATACCCTGCCCCTTGGGTCGGCTGCCGTGTCGGCCAAACCCAGAACCACTGCCAGTCGCATCAAATCGATTTTCAGCGGCTCTGTCGGCAACATGGTCGAGTGGTATGACTGGTATGTCTATGCCGCCTTCTCCCTGTACTTCGCCAAGACTTTCTTCCCCAAGGGCGACACTACCGCCCAACTGCTGAACACGGCAGCGATCTTCGCCGTTGGCTTCCTGATGCGCCCGATCGGCGGCTGGCTGATGGGCCTGTACGCCGACAAAGTCGGGCGCAAAAAAGCCCTGATGGCCTCGGTGTATCTGATGTGCTTCGGCTCCCTGCTGATCGCCCTCAGCCCGAGCTATGAAACCATCGGCATCGGCGCTCCGATCCTGCTGGTGTTCGCCCGCTTGCTGCAGGGCCTGTCGGTCGGCGGCGAATACGGCACCTCCGCCACTTACCTCAGCGAGATGGCAACCAAGGAACGTCGCGGTTTCTACTCCAGTTTCCAGTATGTGACCCTGATCTCCGGCCAGCTCATAGCTTTGGCCGTGCTGATCGTGCTGCAACAACTGCTGACCACCGAAGAACTGTACGCCTGGGGCTGGCGCATCCCGTTCGCCATCGGCGCGCTGTGTGCCGTGGTCGCGCTGTACCTGCGTCGCGGCATGGAAGAAACCGAGTCCTTCACCAAGAAGGAAAAGGCCAAGGAAAGCGCCATGCGCACCTTGATGCGTCACCCGAAGGAACTGCTGACCGTGGTCGGCCTGACCATGGGCGGCACCCTGGCGTTCTACACCTACACCACCTACATGCAGAAATACCTGGTGAACACCGTCGGCATGAGCATTTCCGACTCCACCACCATTTCCGCCGCCACCCTGTTCCTGTTCATGTGCCTGCAACCGATTATCGGCGGCCTGTCGGACAAGATCGGCCGTCGTCCGATCCTGATCGCCTTTGGCGTACTGGGCACGATTTTCACCGTGCCGATCCTCACCACCCTGCACACCATCACGACCTGGTGGGGCGCGTTCTTCCTGATCATGGCAGCGCTGATCATCGTCAGCGGCTACACCTCGATCAACGCGGTGGTCAAAGCCGAACTGTTCCCGACCGAAATCCGCGCCCTGGGCGTGGGCCTGCCGTACGCACTGACCGTATCGATCTTCGGCGGCACCGCTGAATACATCGCCCTGTGGTTCAAGAGCATCGGCATGGAAACCGGTTACTACTGGTATGTCACCGCGTGCATTGCCGTGTCGTTGCTGGTGTACATCACCATGAAGGACACCCGTAAGCATTCGCGGATCGTCACCGACTAAGTCCACCAGCGTTACACCAGAAGGGGCAGTCCGTCGGGGTCTGCCCCTTTTCCGTTTTAGCGTCGCATGAAAAATCCTTCATCCCCCTGAAAGACAGATTAATCACGAGTTAATGCTCGCCCCCCATTCTGAACCTGCCAAATCGATCAGCTGTTTGCGCTCACTCGGACCTTGAAAGCGAAAAAGTTCGACGACGTTAACATCTACTTAATCGATTATTTTTAGCATTATTTTGCGCTTTTTAATCAGTTTAATTGGCGTAGCATGAATCCCATGCCCAAGACGCAAACGCCAAAGAACCTGGAGAAATGAAGATGAAAACCAAACTGTTCCTCGCCCTGGCCCTGACCGTACTGACCGCCAACACGTTCGCCGCTGACGGTTTCGACCGCACTGGCTCCGCTGTCGCGGCAGACGGCTATGACCGCACCGGTTCCGCCACCGTCGCTGAAGATGGCTACGGCCGTACTGGCGGCGCCACTTTTGCCGAAGATGGCTACGACCGTACTGGCGGCGCCACTGTTGCCGAAGACGGCTACGATCGCACCGGCGGCGCCACTGTTGCCGAAGATGGTTACGATCGCACCGGCGGCGCTTCTGTCAGCTAACCCCCAATGGCGGCACCACAGCCCGGCTTCGGCCGGGCTTAGTCATTTCTGGGGCACCAGAAATATCCGCAATGGTCACGGAACCCATGTGGGAGCGGGCTTGCCCGCGAATGCGTCGGCACATCCAGCATCAATGCGACTGATACACCGCTTTCGCGAGCAAGCCCGCTCCCACACAGGTATTTCATCCGACTGGAAATCGGCGGCCCGCCCTAGCACTATGGCTCTCCTTCGATTCAAGCCTTCAGGAAGACTGGCCCATGCCCGACGACATCCACTATTACGAACCCGCCAACGGCCACGGCCTGCCCCACGATCCGTTCAACGCGATCGTCGGCCCGCGTCCCATCGGCTGGATCTCTTCACAGGATGCCGAGGGCCGCTTGAACCTGGCGCCTTATAGCTTCTTCAACGCCTTCAACTACATTCCGCCGATCATTGGGTTTTCCAGCATCGGGCGCAAAGACAGCCTGAACAACATCGAACAAACCGGTGAATTCGCCTGGAACCTGGCCACCCGCCCGCTGGCCGAGCAAATGAACCAGAGCTGCGCCAACGTAGGGCCGGAGGTCAACGAGTTCGAACTGGCCGGGCTGAGCACCGTCGCCTCGAAAATCATTTCGGTGCCACGGGTCGCCGAAAGTCCGGTCTCCTTCGAGTGCAAGGTCACGCAGATCATTCAGTTGCAGCGGGCGGACGGCAATGTGGTGCCGAGCTGGCTGATTCTGGGCGAAGTGGTCGCCGTGCATATCGCCAAGTGGCTGTTGAAGGATGGGGTGTACGACACCGCCGCGGCAGAACCGATTCTGCGCGGCGGCGGGCCGGCGGATTACTTCCAGCTGGGGCCTGAGGCGTTGTTCAAGATGTACCGCCCGGGGGCAGTGAGATAGTTACCAGATCAGTTCGCCGTCTTCGCCAACACCCTTGAGATGGGTCAGCTGCAGGGCGGCGGCTTCATCCGCTTCTTTGGCGGTCTTGAAAGTCTGCTCTTCCAGCAGCTTGTTGAAGCGTGGCGCACCGGCCCCGCCGATGGCTTTGGTGGCGATTGCCGCGTAATACCCGCCTTCGCGGGGGACTACGGCCGATACTGCTTCGAAGGTTTCAAAGGCTTTGCGTGCCATGTCGCGCATCCTGGCTAGTTGAGAATGCTGCCATTAAACCCTCAACCGGCCAGTTTGTGTACCGCTGCCCCGGACTGGCCGAGGGCCTGCGCCGCCGACACTTCCTTGAAGGTGTGGAAATCCAGGCTGTTGACCACCAACTCCTGCACCAGCTCGGCAAAAACCTCCATGGCCGGGGTACCGAAATAAGCGTTCATGGCCTGTTGATTGACCCAGAAACCGGACACCAGCCACAACTCGGGATCGCATTGCGAGTGCTGCAAGGCAAAGTTCAGGCAGCCTGGCGCGGCACGAGACGGCTCGATCAGCGCACTCAGGCGCACGCCCAGCTCTTGAGAACGCCCGGCGCGTGCCCGAACAAAGGCCATATGACTGACGGGGATCTGCTTCGACATGTTCAACCCTCCCGGGGAGTCGCGTGGCAGCCAGGGACGGGCTGCGACAGGATCCAAGGTTAAGGGCCGATGCGCCTGTGTCGTTAGTCGATTCCTGCCGCTGCGTTGCACGATCCTGCGAGACTGCACGGGCAGCCTGTAACAATGTGTAAAACGCAGGCACCGTTCCGCCGTACGAGTTTCAAGCAAGTTTGCTCGTCTGCGTCTTGTGTTAGCGGGGTAACACCGCCACCCCGTGCAGAATCAGGCAAGCATCAGGCAGGATGTGTCTACCGCTGTCGCTTGCACAAACTTAAGCTTGGCCCATTGTCCATGCGTTTACGAGGATGCCTTGCATGTCGTCGCTCGATCACTTTCCACACCCGCTGCAAGCCCCCCTGGATGCCGAGATGGAAAAACAGCGCGCGGAACTGGCGGCGATCATTCGGCGCAACACCGCCGAAGATGGCAGTTATGCCACCGCTGTCGACTCGCTGTTCATGTCGCGCCACAGCCAGAATCACGAGTTCGCCCCGGTGCTCGCGCAACCGGCGTTGTGCATCATGGCCCAGGGCCGCAAGGAAGTTCGCCTGGCCGACGAGTACTTCAATTACGACCCGCTGAATTACCTGGTGGTTTCGGTCTCGATGCCACTGAGCGGTCGAGTCGTGAACGTGTCGGCCGAAGAACCGATCCTGGCCGTGCGGCTGGACATCGACCCGGCGGAAATCACCGCATTGATTGCCGACGCCGGCCCCATCGGCGTGCCGACCCGGCCGACCGGGCGCGGGCTGTATGTGGAACGTATCGACACGGCGATGCTCGATGCGGTGCTGCGCCTGGCGCGCTTGCTCGATACACCGAAAGACATTGCGATGCTCGCGCCGCTGATTCGCCGGGAAATCCTCTATCGCCTGCTGCGCAGCCAGCAAGGCCATCGTTTGTACGAAATAGCCATTGCCAATAGCCAGAGCCATCGCATCAGTCAGGCAATCAAATGGCTCAACGGCAACTTTGAACAACCGTTGCGCATCGATGACTTGGCGAAGGAAGTGAACCTGAGCGTGTCGACGCTGCATCACCGCTTCAAGGCGATGACGGCGATGAGCCCGTTGCAGTATCAGAAGCAACTGCGCCTGCAGGAGGCGCGGCGCTTGATGCTGGCCGAGGGGCTGGAGGCTTCGGCGGCGGGGTATCGGGTCGGCTATGAAAGCCCTTCGCAATTCAGCCGGGAGTACAGCCGGTTGTTCGGGGCGCCGCCGTTGAGGGATTTGGCGAGGTTGAGGTTGAGTGTTTAGCTGAAATTTGTATGGGTTTCCCGGCCCTCTTCGCGAGCAGGCTCGCTCCCACAGTGGTTTTGCGTACACCTATCCATTGTGGGAGCGAGCCTGCTCGCGAAGGGGCCAGCAAGTCAGGCGCCGAGCACCCGGCAAGCCTCGGCCGGAAGGGTCACCGACACCGGATGCCCAATGCTCAACCCAATCCCCTGACACGGCGTGCTCAACGCCGTAAACGACACCCCGGAACACTCCACCGTCGTCTCGATGGTCGCGCCGATATCACGCACAAACGTCACCTTGCCCAGCAAGCGGTTGCCCGCCGTCGCCTGCGGTGCCGACAGTTGCAGGTCTTCAGGGCGAATCAGCATCTTCACCTTCTCCCCCACCACAATGCTGCTGCAGATCGGCACTTCCAGCGCATCGCCGCCCGGCAGGCTGACCTTGCCGTTGCCCAGCGCCGTGGCCGGGAAGATGTTGCCCGAGCCGATGAAGTCCGCGACGAATTCGTTGGCCGGGTGGCGGTAGATCTCGATCGGCGTGCCCACCTGTTGCACCCGGTGCTCACCCAATACGACGACGATATCGGCCATGGTCATGGCCTCGCGCTGGTCGTGGGTCACCATGATGGTGGTGATGTTCAGGCGCTGTTGCAGTTGGCGGATTTCCACCTGCATCGACTCGCGCAGCTTGGCATCCAGCGCCGACAAGGGCTCATCCAGCAGGAGGATTTTCGGGTGGCTGGCAATCGCCCGGGCAATCGCCACGCGCTGACGTTGCCCACCGGACAGTTTGGCCACCGGGCGATTGATCATCGGTTGCAGCTGGATCAGTTCCAATAGCTCCACCACCCGCGCCTGCTGATCAGCCTTGCTGACCCCACGCAGCTTCAGTGGATAGGCAATGTTCTCGCCCACGGTCATGTGCGGGAACAGCGCCAGGGACTGGAACACCATGCCGAAATTGCGCAGGTGTGCCGGGGTGTGGCCAATGTCTTCACCGTCCAGGCGAATCTCGCCACCGGTCAGGGTTTCAAGCCCCGCGATCATTCGCAGCAGGGTGGTTTTGCCGCAGCCCGAAGGGCCGAGGAAACACACCAGTTTGCCTTCGGGCAAATGCAGGTTCACATCCTTTACCGCGCAGGCCGAGCCGTAATGTTTCTCGACGTTTTCCAGAATCAGACCAGACATAAATCACCTCAAGAAATCAGAACGAAACGCCACCTTCACCAACCAGCTTCTCCAGCGCCCAGATCAGGACGAAGTCGATCAGCACGATCAGCACGGCAAACGAAAATACGGTTGGGTCGAGCGAAGACACGGTGCGGCTGTACATCCAGATCGGCACGGTCATCACGTCGATGGTGTAGAGGAAATAGGTCACGGTGAATTCGTTGAACGAGACGATGAACGCCAGCAGCATGCCCGCCAGGATCCCCGACTTCATCAACGGCACCACCACGTCGACAATCGCCCGCAGCGGTGAGGCGCCGAGCATTTGCGCGGCCTCTTCGACTTCGCTGCCGATGGACAGCATGGCCGCCGTGCAGTTTTTCACCACGAACGGCAAGGCGAGGATCACGTGAGCGATCACCAGGCGCGAGGTGGTCATGTGAAACGGCAGGCTGTCGAACACCAGCAGCAACGCCAGGCCCAGCACCACCATCGGGAACACCAGCGGCAGCGACATCAGTTGCAGTGCCACGGCCTTGCCGCGGAACTCGCAACGGGTCAGCGCGTAAGCCGCGGGCACCGCGATCAATGTGGCGAAGATCATGGTCAGGCACGACACCAGCAGGCTGGTGGCCATGGCCTGGCCGAGGCTCAGCACGTCGCTGGCGTCCGGCGACACGAAGGTGTGCCACGCGGCCTTGTACCACTGCAGGCTGTAGCTGCTGGGCGGGAAGTCGAGGTTCGACGCACCGCTGAAGGACATGACGATCATGGTCAGGATCGGCAACACCGCCAACAGCAGGATGAATCCGGAGAGGATACCGGCGAACTTGCCGGTGTCCCCCGGCAGCAGCGACTGGCGCTTCTTGATCAGGGTACTCATTGCGAAGCCTCCAGCATGCGCCGACGACGGCCGGTGATGTATTCGGACAAAGTCATGATCGCGAGCGTGGTGACAATCAGCACCACACCGGCGGCAGACGCGGCGGGCCAGTTCATCAGCGGAGCGATCTGGTCATGCACCATCACCGCCAGCATCGGCACGCGACGGCCGCCAAGTAGCAAAGGCACCACAAAGCTGCTGGCGTTGTAGGCGAACACCAGGGTCGCACCGGTGATGATTCCCGGCAGACTCATCGGCAACACCACTTGGCGGAACACCTGCAAGCGACTGGCGCCCAGGGTGGCGGCCGCTTCTTCGTAGCTGCGGGCGACGCCGCGCATGGCGCTGGCAATCGGCAGCACGGCCAGCGGGAAGGCGGTTTGCACCAGGCCCATCAACACGCCGTTCTGGTTGTACAGGAGCATGATCGGGCGCTTGATCAGGCCCAGGCCCATCAGCGTCTGGTTAAGCATGCCGCCCGGGCCGAGGATCACCAGCCAGCCGTAGCTTTGCAGCAGCAGGTTGACCAGCAATGGCAGCAGCACCGCGGCGAGGAAAATCCGACGCACGAACGGCGAAGTCAGGCGCGACATGGTGTAGGCCACCGGAATCGCCAGCACCACGGCGATCACCGCACTGATCAGCGCCAGACGCAGGGTCAGCATCAGGGATTTGAGGTAGTAGGGTTCCAGCAATTGGGCATAACTGGCCAGGCTGAACCCGGACCATTCCGCGCCCTTGGTGCCCACGCTCATGCGCAGTACCAGCAGGCTGGCGGCAATCAATACACCCAGAAACAGCATCGACGGCGTGAGGAAAAACCAGGCACGCGTCGTCGGCGAAACACCCCGATCGGCGCGCACGGGGGCGGCACTCACCGGATGGGTCAGAGGTTGGTGTTCCATAGCAAGGGTCTCGTCAATGGAAAGCAGCTGGCAAACACAGTGAACTCATACCACCCCAATCCCTTGTAGGAGTGAGCCTGCTCGCGATGGCGATCTGTCAGCTGACATTGATGGTGAATGTCAGTGTGCTATCGCGAGCAGGCTCACTCCTACAGGGATCTTCGGTGTTTGAAGGGCTTGTGTTCGTCACTCAATCAGGAAGAAAAGATTTCCGTGTAACGACGAATCCATTGGTCATGCACGGTGGCCAGGAAGGCGTTGTCGTGCATGATCGCCTTCTCGGAGATCTGCTCCGGCGTAAGGATGTACGGGCTCTTGCGCGCTTCGGCGGAGATGATCGCCTTGGCGTTGACCGGACCGTTGTAGATGTCTTCGGCCATCTTGCCCTGCACCAGCGGGTCCAGAGAGTGGTTGATGAAGGCGTAGGCCAGATCGGTATCGCCTGGACGGTTCTTTGGCATCACCGAGAGCATCAGGTCGGTGTAGAAACCTTCCTTCATGCCGAAGGTCGCGCCCAGGCCGTAGTTCGGATCGCGGATCTGTTTCGGGAAGAAGGCCGGTGCGTACAGGCCGCCCATGTCCAGGGAACCGGTGCGGAACAGCTCGGCGATCTGGTTCGGGTTTTCCCCCAGGGTCACTACGCGATCCTTGAGCTCGGCGAGCTTCTTGAAGCCCGGCTCAATGTTGTGCTCGTCACCACCGGCCAGTTTGGCGGCGATGATGATCAGGTCCATGGCCTCGGTCCAGTTCGGCGGCGGCAGGAAGATGTTCGGCGACAGGTCGGCGTCCCACAGGGCGGCGTAGCTGGTCGGCGCTTCCTTGATGGTGCGGGTGCTGTAGACCAGGCTGTTGCACCAGAGCAGGTAACCGATACCGTGGCCATTGGCGCCGGTGCGGTATTTCTCCGGTACATCGACCAGGTTGGGAATGCGGTTGAGGTCGGGTTTTTCCAGCAGGTTGGCAGCGGCCAGACCTTCGGCGCCGACGCCTGCCAGGGTGATGATGTCGTACTGCGGACGATCACCGCCGGCCTTGAGTTTGGCGACCATTTCCGAGGTACTGCCGGTGCGGTCGGCGATGACTTTGCAGCCGTACTTGTCTTCGAACGTCGCAGCGATGTTGCGCAGTGCGGCCAGGCCGGTGTCATCGGACCAGGTCAGCAGGCGCAGGGTCTTGCCTT
Organism: Pseudomonas sp. C2B4; assembly: GCF_013359695.1. GTDB lineage: Bacteria > Pseudomonadota > Gammaproteobacteria > Pseudomonadales > Pseudomonadaceae > Aquipseudomonas. Next base: position 70,591 of record NZ_JABFMU010000022.1, on the reverse strand, counting down.
GGAAGCGGGTATCACTGGCGTTGGCCTTGACGAACGGCAGGCTCATGGCCGCCGCGGCAACCGAGGCTACGCCCACGGTCTTGATGAATTGACGTCTGTTCAGATCGTGCTCGCCCATTACGGACTCCCATTATTTTTGTAAGTATGAGACTGGTAGCAACCGTGCAACTGCGCGGCCCTGTAAGCGTCAAACCCTTGTATTCACGGGGCTTGAGCTGTGCCGACGGGTTCATCCTGAGGTCGTGCAAAACACCTGACTATCGAAAAAAACTCATTGGAGCCATGACATCAACGCATGCCTCAACACGAGGCATGCGCTCACCTTTTTCGTGCCGTCAGACGGCGCGAATCACGTGTTTGATTTCCTGGAAAGCCTGCAAGCCCCACGGCCCCAATTCGCGGCCGATGCTGCTCTGTTTGTAGCCACCCCAGGCGGTCTGCGGGAAGATCACCTGCGGCGCATTGATCCACACAAGCCCCGCCTGCAAGGCGTTGGCGACGCGATCCGCCGTTTCGGCATTGCGCGTGACGACGCTGGCGACCAGACCGAATTGACTGTCGTTGGCCAGGGCAATGGCTTCGGCTTCCGAGGCAAATCGGCGCACGCAGATCACCGGGCCGAAAATCTCTTCGCACCACAGCGCACTGTCGAGGGGCACGTCGGTGAAAATGGTCGGCTGCAAAAAATATCCGCGCGGCAGATCCGCCGGACGATTTCCGCCGCAAACCAACCTGGCGCCTGCGCTCAAACCCCGATCGATGTGGCCGAGCACACGCTGGTATTGCGCCTGATTGACCAGCGCGCCCATCTCCACGTTCGGGTCGAACGGGTCGGCCACGCGAATCGCTTCGGCGCGAACCTTCAAACGGGACAGGAATTCATCGGCCAGTTCATCGGCGACCAGCACGCGGCTGGTGGCGGAACACATTTGCCCGGCGTTGAAGAAACCACCACCGCAAGCCACTTCCACCGCCAGCTCGATATCGGCATCGGCCAATACCAGCAGCGATGATTTGCCACCCAGTTCCAGGCTGACGCCTTTGACGGTTTCCGCTGCGCGTTGCATGACCTGCACGCCCACCGCATTGCTGCCTGTGAAGGAAATCTTGGCGATGCGCGGGTCCGCCGACAGTGGTGCGCCAACAGCCAGGCCGGTGCCGCACACCACGTTGAACACACCGGCAGGCAGACCGGCGTCAGCAATGATCGCCGCCAGTTCCAGTTCCGGCAGTGGCGTCACTTCCGAAGGTTTGAGCACGACGCAGCAACCGGCGGCCAGGGCCGGGGCGAGTTTCCACGCGGTGGTGACCATCGGGAAATTCCACGGCACGATCAGGCCAACCACGCCGCACGGCTCGCGACGCAGACGAGCGCTGAAGTCGTCGCTCGGCAACTCAACGGCACTGTCCTGTTTCGCGTCCAGGCCTTCCGCCAGGCCCGCGTAGTATTCGAAGGTGGCGATCACGTCATCGACGTCGATGGCCGCTTCGAACTGTGGCTTGCCGTTGTTGCTCGATTGCAAGTGCATCAACTGCTCACGGCCGGCCTGCACGCCTGCGGCGATCTTGCGCAGGATCGCGCCGCGCTCGGCACCCGTGGTTTTCGACCAATCGACGAACGCTCGGGTCGCCGCGCCGACGGCCTGATCGACCGCTTGCTCATCACCGCCCACGACGGTGGTCAGGAGCGCTTCGGTCGCAGGGTTGATCACGCGCAGATGTTCGTTGCCAGCCGACCATTTACCGTCGATGAACAGACCGTCGAGGGTTGTTGGAAACGTCATTTCGACACCGCCTGGGTCCACAGGGTCTGGTCGATTTCGATCAGGGTCGGGCCCTGGCGATCAGTCGCGACACGCAGTGCGCTGCGCAGTTGCTCGACATCGCTGACCGCTTCGGCGGCGCAGCCCAGGGCCTTGGCGACACCGATGAAGTCCGGGGTGTAAATGTCGACGCCGACCGGCTCGATGGCGCGGTTGACCATGTATTTCTTGATCTCTTCGTAGCCCTGGTTATTCCACAGCAGCACGATGACCGGGGTCTGCGCTTCAACGGCGCTGGCCAATTCCGGCAGGGTGAACTGCAGGCCACCGTCGCCGATCAGGCACACCACGGGCGGACGTGCACCGCCTTCGACACTGCCGCCGAGCCAGGCGCCAATCGCCGCCGGCAAGGCATAACCGAGAGTGCCGTAGCCGGTGGACGAGTTGAACCAGCGACGCGGACGCTCCGGGTTGAACGTCAGGTTGCCGGTGTACACCGGTTGGGTCGAATCACCGACGAAGGCGGCGTCCGGCAGTTCGTGCAACACGGTTTCCAGGAAGCGTGTCTGGGCCAGGGTCGGAACGTCCCAAGTGGCGGCCAGTTCTTCGCGCAGGCGAGCGGCACGTACCTGGCCCCAATCGTTGCGGCGTTCGGCCAGGGATTTGTGCGACAACGCACTGAGCAAGGCCTGGGCGGCGTTGCGCGAGTCAGCCACCAGGGCGACGTGCGGCGGGTAGTTGCGCACGGTCTGGTCCGGGTCGATGTCGACACGCAGCAGCTTGCCAGGAATCTCGAAACCACCTTTGAAGGTGACGTCATAGTCGGTCTCGGCCAGTTCAGTGCCGATGGCCAATACCACGTCGGCTTCGGCGACCAGCGCACGGGTCGCGACCAGGCTCTGGGTCGAACCGATCAGCAGCGGGTGAGCGGATTCGAGCATGCCTTTGGCATTGATGGTCAGCGCGACTGGGGCGTCGAGCAGTTCGGCCAGTTCGGTCAGCTCGGCGGCGGCATCGATGGCGCCGCCACCGGCCAGGATCAATGGACGCTTGGCGCCGGCCAGCAGTTCGGTCATGCGGCTCACGGCGGTCGGTGCGGCACCGGCGCGGTCGATGTTGACCGGGACGCTGGCGAGCAGCTCATCGGCTTCTTCAACCAATACGTCCAACGGAATTTCGATGTGCACCGGACGCGGACGACCGGCCTGGAACAGCGCAAAGGCGCGGGCCAGCACGCCCGGCAGTTCGGACGCCGACATCAGGGTGTGGGAAAACGCCGCCACGCCGCCGACCAGCGCGCTCTGGTTTGGCAGCTCATGCAGCTTGCCGCGACCGCCACCCAGCTGGTTGCGGGTCTGCACGCTGGAGATCACCAGCATCGGGATCGAATCGGCGTAGGCCTGGCCCATCGCGGTGGTGATGTTGGTCATGCCAGGGCCGGTGATGATGAAGCACACACCCGGCTTGCCGCTCGTGCGGGCGTAACCGTCGGCCATGAAGCCGGCGCCCTGCTCGTGGCGCGGGGTGACGTGGTTGATGCTCGAACGGGCCAGCCCGCGATACAGCTCCACGGTATGAACACCCGGAATGCCGAATACCTGCTCGACTCCGTAACCTTCGAGTAACTTGACCAATACTTCGCCACACGTCGCCATGTCATTGCCCTTCTTGTTCGTTTGAGACGCCGGGCCTGCGCTGTGTTTATGATGGATTCGCAGGTCCAGGGATGGCCTCATTGGAACGGGCGACACGTAGCCGCAACAATGGATAAAAAGTCATACTAGCCATGTCCTCACGTCATACCTTGGATCCCAATGAAACGACTGCCTCCCCTGCCGGCGCTGCACACTTTTCTGATCACCGCGCAGTGCTGCAACTTCACCCGGGCCGCCGAGCAGCTGCACATCACCCAGGGCGCGGTGAGCCGACAGATCGCCGGTCTGGAAGATCATCTGGGTTATGAATTGTTCATCCGCCAGGCCCGGGGCCTGGACCTGACCGCCGAGGGCCGGGAGTGGCTGCCACGGGTCCAGCAGATTTTCGGCCTGATCGACGAGGCGGTGGAGCAGATCGGCGAGAAGCGCGAAACCCTGCAACTCAAGGCACCGACCTGCGTCATGCGCTGGCTGTTGCCACGGCTGCTGCAATGGCAAAGAGAGCGGCCAGACGTTCCGGTGGAGCTGACTACCACGGTCAAGCACGGCGTGGATTTTCATCTCGAGCAATTCGACGCGGCGGTGATGTATGGGGCGCCGCCGGACAGTGCGCTGGCCTCCTGGCACCTGTTCGACGAGCAACTGACGCCGGTCTGTTCGCGCCCCATGCTGGAAGGCCCCATGGCCTTGCAGACGCCTGCGGACCTGCAACAACATTTGCTGCTGCACCCGACCCGCGATGAACGGGACTGGAAGGCCTGGTTGAAAGCCGCGGATTTGCATTTGAGCAATGTCGCCAAGGGGCAGCATTTCGAAACCCTGGATCTGGCGATGTCGATGGCGTCCCAGGGCACCGGGGTGGCGATTGGCGACTGGTCGTTGATTGGCGATGACCTGAGTGCCGGGCGGCTGGTCATGCCCTTCGAATTGAAGGTGAAAACGGGGCTGGCGTATTACCTGGTTTTCCCGGAGAAACCCGCGCCTTCGCCGAAGTTGCGCGAGTTGATGGGGTGGTTGGTGGAGCAGGCGCAATCGCGCTGAGCCCGCACGCTTGATGCTTAACCTGTGGGAGCGAGCCTGCTCGCGAAAGCGGCCTGACAGTCGACATCGCTGTTGAATGTAAGTCCGTCTTCGCGAGCAGGCTCGCTCCCACAGGGGATCTGCTTGTTCAATACCCGACGGTAAACCGCTGCCGCGAATGCTTCGGAGCCTCCACTTCGTCGAGCATCGCAATCGCATAATCGGCGAACGTGATCCAGCTACGCCCCGCGCTGCTCACCAGCAAATCATCCTTGCCGACCCGAAAAGTCCCCGTACGCTCGCCTTCGACAAACTCCGCCGACGGCGACAGGAAGGTCCAGTCCAACGACTTTTCCTGACGCAGATTCTCCAGGAACTCGGCACCCGCGCCCGCCTCTGCCTTGTACTCCGCCGGGAAGCCTGCGCTATCGATCACCCGGGTACCGTCCGGCAACAACAGAGAACCGGCACCGCCCACCACCAGCAGGCGTTTGACCCCGGCCTGCTTCACCGGCCCGATGACGGCACTGGCAGGCAGCGTCGCGAAATGCGCCGCGCTGATCACCACGTCATGGCCGGCAATTGCCGCTTGCAACGCGGCGGCATCCAGCGCATCGACAGCCTTGCTCACCACACCGTCTCGCGCGCCGATCCTTGAGGTGTCACGAGCAATGGCGGTGACGCTGTGACCGCGACGCAGGGCTTCTTCCAGCAGTTGGCTACCGGCACGACCGGTGGCACCGATGATTGCGATTTTGCTCATAGCGTTCTCCAGTTGGATTGGGTCAGTCATTGCAAATCTCGAAGGCGAAAGAGCTTTTGTGGCGAGGGGATTTATCCCCGTTGGGCTGCGAAGCAGCCCCAGCATTTCAACGTCAAACCGCATGCAATGATTTGACGACTGCTTCGCAGCCGAGCGGGGATAAATCCCCTCGCCACAGATGAATCCCCTCGCCACGGATAAATTCATTCACCCCACTTCATCTCGCCCTTGGCGATCTTGGCGCTCAGCTCCAGCGAGCTTTCCTCGCCCAGTGTCGGGTAACGTTTTTTCATCGCGGCGATCAATCCGGCGGAATCCTTGGCCTTGGCAGTTTCTTCGTCGAAGGCCTTGATGTAATCCGAGGTGAACTGCACGGCGGCCAGGGATCGAGCACTCTCGCCGAGGTAGTGACCCGGGACGATGGTGTCCGGTTTCAGGGTTTCGATGGCATGCAGCGTAGCCAGCCAATCGGCATGGGACTGCGGAGTCTGGGTGTCGGCCATCCACACATGGATGTTTTCCGCCACGACCACCCCACCAACCACGGCCTTGATCGACGGAATCCAGACGAAACTGCGATCCGGTTGTTTGCCTTGCAGGCCGACCACCTGCAATTTCTGCCCTTCAAGGATCAGGCTGTCGCCCTTGAGCACGTCCGGCACGATGGTTTTGGCCGGCGCGTCAGCCCCCAGCTTCGGCCCCCAGAACGCCCGCTTACCGTCGACGGTTTGCTTGATGTGATCAACGGTCGGCTGCGAGGCGAGCACCTTGGCCTTGGGGAATGCGGCGGTCAGGGTGTCGAGGCCGAAGTAGTAATCCGGGTCACCGTGGCTGATGTAGATGGTGGTCAGTTGCTTGCCACTGGCGCGGATTTTTTCCACCACCTGTTCGGCTTGGGATTTGCCGAATTGCGCATCCACCAGGATCGCGTCTTTCTCACCGCTGACCAGCACCGAGGTCACCGGGAAAATCGCCTTGTCGCCGGGGTTGTAGACGTCCAGCGTCAGCGTCGATGCGTTGGCCTGTGCGGCAAAAGCGAGGGAGGCAGCCAGGAAAATACGCTTGATCATTATTCACACCGTTTTCTGAATGGAAAGCCCGCCCCCTGTGGGAGCGAACCTGCTCGCGATGGTCGCAAGGGCAACGCGTTCAACCCTGTCTGTACGCGTTATCGTTGAAGACCTTCGCGAGCAGGCTCGCTCCCACAGAAGAACAGAAGGCCGAGCAGGCATGGGCACAGAGCTTAGTTGCCTGGTTCAGTACAAAAAATGCGATGCTGAGACATAGTTTGTTTCTGAAATCGGGCAAATCATGGATCGTCTACAAGCAATGCGGGTATTCGTCACGGTGGTCGACCTCGGCAGCCAGTCGGCCGCCGCCGATCATCTGGAGCTGTCACGGCCGGTGGTTTCGCGGTATCTGGCGGAACTGGAAGACTGGGTCGGCGCGCGCCTGATGCACCGCACCACCCGCAAGTTGAGCCTGACTGCCGCCGGCAGCGAAACCCTGCCCCGTTGTCGGCAGATGCTGGAACTGTGCAACGACCTGCAAGCCGCCGTCAGCGAGCCGGACGAAGCGCCGCGCGGTCTGCTGCGTATCAGCGTCAGCACTTCGTTCGGCCAGGCACAACTGGCTGATGCCATGGCGGCGTACGTCAAGCGCTACCCCGGCGTCAGCATCGATATGCAGATGCTCGACCGCACGGTGAACCTGGTGGATGAACGCATCGACCTGGCCATCCGCACCAGCAACGACCTGGACCCGAACCTGATCGCCCGGCGACTGACCGTCTGTCGTTCGGTGATTTGCGCTTCCCCCGCCTACCTGCGCGAGCATCCAGTACCGAAGCGGGTCGAAGACCTGAGCCAGCACAACTGCCTGACCCACTCCTACTTCGGCAAAAGCCTCTGGCATTTCGAACAGGATGGCGAACAGGTGTCGGTGCCGGTGCAAGGCAACATCAGCGCCAACGAAGCCAGCACGCTGTTGCGCGCGGCGATGGCCGGCGCCGGGGTGGCCATGCTGCCCACCTATCAGGCCGGTGTGCACATCCACAGCGGCGAACTGGTTCGCCTGCTGCCCCAGGCCGAACCGCGGCAGATGAACGTGTACGCGGTCTACGCCTCGCGCAAACACATGCCGGCGGCGTTGCGCAGCCTGCTGGATTTTCTGGTGGTGAGGTTTCCCGAAGAGCCCGCGTGGGATATTGGCCTGTAACCGCAATTCCCTGTGGGAGCGAGCCTGCTCGCGAAGGGGCCGCTACATTCAACGATGATGTTGCCTGATCCACCGCTTTCGCGAGCAGGCTCACTCCCACATTGGGAAACATCAGTGTTCTGAATGTCATGGCAGATGCACGGCCCGGTTTGCTGGCAACTCACCGGCGCTGACCTATGCTCAAGGTAATACCCAAGGGTATTCGTTCAGAGGTCCATGCCATGAACACCAGAACAAAAAGGTACCTCGCCATTTTCCTCACCTGCGCGTTCACGCTCGGGCTCTATGGCGCAGCCGCCTGGCGCGTGGAGCAGTTGCGCAACCTGCCCCGTGAATACGCCAGCTGCAATTTCGAGCGCTGCATTCCCCACAACGCAACCCTCAACGCCCTGCGTTGACGAAGGCGTCAGGACCGGTTGTCCTGATCGGCCTTCAAGCGGTCGCGAAAGGCCTTGGGCGAAATCCCTACCCGGCGCCGGAACAGGCGCGTGAAGTTGGTCGGGTCAGAGAATCCCAACACGTCCGACATTTCATAAATGGTCATGCTGGTGTAGGTCAGCAAGCGCTTGGCCTCCAGCAACTGCCGTTCGTGCATGATCTGCAACGCCGGTTGCCCTGCCAGTTCGCGGCAGGTGCCATTGAGGTGGGATACGGAAATGCCCAATCGATGGGCCAGGTCTTCGACCTTGACGTGCTGGCGATAGGTCTCTTCCACCAGTTGAATGAAACCGTTGAGGTATTCCCGGGCACGTTGCGGTCGTTGTGTGGCCGAGTGTCGCTGGATCACCTGGCGGCTGACCCACACCATGATCACGCTGACGAGCGAATGCATGAGCATTTCCCGCGCTGGTTGGTGACCCGTGTATTCGGTTTGCAGGGCAGAAAACAGGCTGTTGAGGTACTCGCTGTCCTTGCCGGCCGGGTAACTTTCGGCCTGGGCCAGGGCATTCACCGAGTTACCCAGTTGTGCTTGAAGGTGGGCGACCAGTGGCGCAGCCAGGGTCACGACGAATCCTTCGACGTCTTCGGAAAAACGGTAACCATGCACCGACAGGGGTGGCATGACCAGAATCGCCGGTTCGTTCAGTTGCGTACGTTTGCCTTCGATTTCAAGCTCGGCCTGACCTTTGAAAACGAAGAGCAACTGGCATAAATCGGCGTGGCGGTGGGGTTTGATTTCCCATTGATGTTCGCGGCTGCGTTTGGAGATGGTTTCACAGTGCAGCAAGTCCGGGGTTGGCCAATCCAGGCTTTCACCGTAGAGCTTGAACACTGGAATCGAAGGCAGGTCAGGCTTGTTCATCACTTCAATCCAGGCCTCGGAATAGATGACGGGCGATAATCGCACCGATTGGCAAAATGTACAGGTATCGGCTCAGTTTTCACCTTCAATTGACAGACCCGCGAGGGAAAAATGCAAGCACTCGATCCATAAAAATCACTCACCGACCTCAGTCGCGTGAAGCTTGCGAGTCATAAGAACAATGAAAATGCTGAAAACCCAAGTCGCCATTATCGGTGCCGGTCCCTCCGGTCTTTTACTCGGTCAATTGCTGCACAACGCCGGCATCGACACCCTGATTCTCGAACGCCAGACACCGGATTATGTCCTCGGCCGCATCCGTGCCGGGGTCCTTGAACAAGGCATGGTAGAGCTGTTGCGCCAGGCTGGGGTGGGCCAACGGATGGACGCCGAAGGACTGGTCCATGGCGGCTTCGAACTGGCCCTTGACGGGCGCCGGGTGCACATCGATCTGCAAACCCTCACCGGCGGCAAAACGGTGATGATCTACGGCCAGACCGAAGTCACCCGCGACCTCATGGCCGCTCGTCGGGAGGCCGGCGCGCAGACGATTTACCAGGCCAGCAACGTTGCCCTTCATGGCATGAAAACCGAAGAAACCTTCGTCACCTTCGAGAAGGACGGCGAGCCGTATCGCCTCGATTGCGACTACATCGCCGGGTGCGACGGTTTACATGGCATTGCACGACAGTCGATCCCTTCCGAGTGCCTGAAGGTGTTCGAGCGGGTCTATCCGTTTGGCTGGCTGGGCATACTGGCCGACACCCCGCCGGTCCACGACGAGCTGGTCTACGCCCGCCACGAACGCGGTTTCGCCTTGTGCAGCATGCGCTCGGCGACGCGCACCCGTTACTACCTGCAAGTACCGGCCGATGAAAAGGTCGAGGACTGGTCCGATCAACGTTTCTGGGACGAACTCAAGACCCGCTTGCCAGCTGCCCTGGCTGAAAACCTGGTGACCGGACCGTCCATCGAAAAGAGCATCGCGCCGCTGCGCAGCTTCGTGGTCGAGCCCATGCAGTACGGACGTATGTTCCTGGTCGGCGACGCCGCGCACATTGTCCCGCCCACTGGCGCCAAGGGCTTGAACCTGGCAGCCAGCGACGTCAGTACGCTGTTCAACATCCTGCTGAAGGTTTATCGCGAAGGTCGTCTCGACTTGCTCGAAAAATACTCCGATATCTGCCTGCGCCGGGTGTGGAAAGCCGAGCGGTTCTCCTGGTGGATGACGTCGATGCTGCACCGTTTCGAGGATCACGATGCCTTCAGCCAGCGCATCGCCGAGTCGGAGCTGGACTATTTCGTCGACTCCGAGGCCGGTCGAAAAACCATTGCAGAAAATTACGTCGGACTTCCGTATGAGGCTATCGAATAGCTTCCTACCGACTTACACTGGCGAGCATCCCCGCTCGCCTTTGCCCCTTGCGGGACCCTCACTGCCCGCAGGTTCTCCCGTGACCAATCTCAATCACCCCGAAACGCCAAAACCGGCCATTCGCAGCGTACTGGTCGCCCTGATGATGGCGATTTTTCTCGGCGCGCTGGACCAGACCATCGTCGCCGTGTCGATGCCGGCCATTTCCGCGCAATTCAAGGATGTCAGCCTGCTGGCCTGGGTGATTTCCGGCTACATGGTGGCGATGACGGTCGCGGTGCCGATCTACGGCAAACTCGGTGATCTGTACGGGCGACGCAAGTTGATGCTGTTCGGCATGGGCCTGTTTACCCTGGCGTCGCTGTTCTGCGGCATGGCCCAGAGCATGGAGCAACTGGTGCTGGCGCGGATTCTCCAGGGCATCGGCGCGGGCGGGATGATTTCGGTCAGCCAGGCGATCATTGGCGACATCGTGCCGCCCCGTGAGCGTGGTCGCTATCAGGGTTACTTCAGCAGCATGTACGCCGTGGCCAGCGTGGCCGGCCCGGTACTCGGCGGGTACATGACCGAATACCTGTCGTGGCGCTGGGTGTTCCTGATCAACCTGCCGCTGGGGCTCGGCGCCTGGTGGGTGGCCCGGCGTAACCTCGTGGGGCTGCCGATTCCGCAGCGCAAACCGATCATCGATTACCTCGGCACACTGCTGATGATTATCGGCCTGACGGCTCTGCTGCTCGGCATCACCCAGGTCGGCCAGGGGCATTCGTGGCGCAGCACTGAAGTGCTGGGACTGTTCGCGTGTGCCGTGCTGGTGCTGGCGGTATTCGTCTGGCATGAGCGTCGGGCGCGAGAGCCGTTGCTGCCGATGCACCTGTTCGCCAACCGCAGCGCCCTGCTGTGCTGGTGCACGATTTTCTTTACCAGCTTCCAGGCCATTTCGTTGATCGTGCTCATGCCGTTGCGCTTTCAGAGCGTCACCGGTGCCGGGGCCGACAGCGCGGCGCTGCACCTGTTGCCGCTGGCGATGGGTTTGCCAATCGGTGCGTATTTCGCCGGACGCCGCACCTCGGTGACCGGTCGCTACAAGCCGCAGATTCTCGCCGGCGCACTCCTGATGCCGATCTCGATCCTCGGCATGGCATTCAGCCCGCCCCAGGCCTTTATCTTGAGCAGTCTGTTCATGTTGCTCAGCGGGATTGCCTCGGGCATGCAGTTCCCGACCTCATTGGTGGGCACGCAGAACGCCGTGGAACAGCGGGACATCGGCGTCGCCACCAGCACCACCAACCTGTTCCGTTCGCTGGGCGGTGCGGTGGGCGTGGCATTGATGTCGGCGCTGCTGCTGGCATTGTTGCAGGATTCGAGCTTCGCGCATTTGGCCAGCGCTTCGCTGGTCAACGAGGGGCACTCCGGGAATGTCCTGCTGGACGGCCTGAACGCTGCACCGGGGGATGCCCAGAACGCCTTGCGCGCCGAACTGCTGCTGACCTTCCGGCATCTGTTGATGGTCAGCGCGGCGGTATCGTTGCTGGGGCTGATGGCGGCGATTGCCATGCCGAACAGGTTGTTGCGCGGGCGGGAAGACAAGGTTCGGTAGTCAGACCGTGTCGCCACCGTTCGCGAGCAGGCTCGCTCCCATCGGACTTGCGCGGTCCTTATGGGACCGAGCCTGCTCGCGAAGGCGTCAGTCCAAACACCTCAACATCAAGGGCTGTAATACCCCACCGCCACCAGCAAATGCCCGACCTTCTTCAGGTAGGCATGCTTGTCCTCGACCTTCCCGGTCACCGGATTCTTCCAGCGATACCCGTACTCGCCATAATCCTGCTTGCTCATCAACGCCAGGATCGGCTCGCCCACCGGTTTACCCTCCGGGTCCTTGATCTTGCCGAAATCGGTATTGATCAAGCGCAGGTTGGTGCCGTGGGCAACATATCGCTGAGTCTCCAGATCGACGACAAACACATACAGGTCGTCCTGCAGATAACCGCCCTTGAGGGAGTTGATCGCCGTCAGGGTGCCTTTCTCGTCCCTTGCCAGGTCGGTGGCCGCTTTATTGAGCAAGGCCATGGCCTGCTCCGCCGACGCCCGTGGCAGGTAGTAGCCGACCGCAAGGATCCGCTGGCCTACGCGCTGGTAATACACATGCTTGCGTTCGACCTTGCCATCGGCCCAGTTCTGCCAGCGGTACTCCGCCTGCTGAATGCCATTGCCCTCCGGTACTTTCAGGGCATCCTTGAAGGTTTTCTGCAGGTCCGGGCCCAGCACCTCCGACACATCCCGGCCAATCAAAGCCGCAGACGGCCCGCCGCTGGCCAGCATCACGCCCTTGGTGTCGACGACAAAGACATAACGGTCCTTGTCGACGAATTCGCCCTGACGGCTGAACGCGGCGAAGGCCTTGTCGCCGTTGTCGTGATAGTAGGCCAGGGCTTTTTCCAGCAGGGCGATGGCCGCCTGACTGTCAGCCTTTTCCGTCCCGGCGGCCTGAACCTGACCCAGGCACAACACAAGCATGCCGCCCAGCAAGGCCAACTTATGCAGAAACCCCATTGCGCATCCCCCGCTCTTGTTGGTGTTTCAAGAGCGTAGACGGAGTGGGGATGAGGGTAGGGCTTTTGTGGTGTGGCTGATGGCGATCGTCAAGCGAGCAACAATCCTGTGGCGAGGGGATTCATCCCCGTTCGGCTGCGCAGCAGTCGCAAAACAATTTCACGCGGTGTACCTGATACACCTCAGTCACAGGTTTTGGGGCCGCTTCGCGGCCCAACGGGGCGGTGCGACGTTTCGCTAAATCCCCTCGCCACACAAGGCCCGCCACAAACTTTGAGCGTGTTTATTGCCTTGCGCGCAATTGCTGTTGCAGGTTCTGGATCTGCGCCTGAAGCGTGTTGATATTGCGAGTCACCTGGCTACGGAAAGCGTCGAATTCCGCCGTATTGGTCGAGCCTTGAGCTGAGGTCGGACGATTATCCTGCTCGCTTTTCAGGATGACGATCTCCTGCTCCAGACGATCGATAGCGGCGCTCGGGTTGCCTTGTTTCTTCAGTGCGGTGATGTCGGCACCGAGGCTTTTCAGCTGGGCGTCGAATTTTTCAGTGTCCGCCGGCGCAGCTTTCAGCGCGGCCACGTCGCCGATCAGGACTTTGACCTGGGCCTGCAATTGCGTGGTGGCGGTCTGTTGCTCGGTGCCTTGCGCGGTACTCTGAGTGGTGACCTGAGCCAGGCGCTTGTCCAGCTCAGCGGTTTGCGCGGTCATCTGCGCCAGGCGCTTGTCCAGCTCCGAGGCCTGACCGGCGACGCCTTGCTGCTGTTTACTCTGGTCCTGCAGCTTGCTTTCCAACTGCCTGATTTGCAGCTTCAAGGCTTCGCTGTCGCTGGTCACGTTGGTCTGGCTGGCAACCACCTTGCCGGAAATGTCCTGAAGGCGCCCCGCCGCTTCCTCACTGATGCGCGCGAAACTTTCCTGGGTGGCCACCAGTTGCTGCTCCATCAGCGAAATCTGCTGGAAGCTCCACCAGGCCAGGCCCGCGAATGCAAAGAACAATGCGCCCACCAGCGCCCACAATGGCCCGGTGCTCGCACTCTTGACCTTGACCACGGGCGCAGTGCGCGAATGCACCGAGGTCCGCGCGGTGGGTACAAAATCATCGTCGTCGAGGCTGTCGGCACGCAGGCTCGGTACTTCGAAGTCGTCGTTGGCATCGTTACGCATGAGTCAACCTTTGTGAAACGGTGATGGCTTGATGCGGCGAGTATAACCCCCACTGCCGCAGCGATTGACCCTCAACCCCGGACTCGGTTCAGTGTGGACCCGTTCAGCGAATATCCTGGGCCTTCCACCAACTGCAGAACTCATCGAGGGCGGTCCATAGACTGACCTTCGGGTCGTAATCCAGATAGTGCCGGGCGCGGCTGATGTCCAGGGTGAAATTTTTGTTCATGACCTGCATGCCCAGTCGCGACAGGGTCGGTTCGGGGCGACCCGGCCACAACTTGCACACGCCTTCGTTGAGCGCGGCGACGCTGTAAGCCAAACCGTAGGAACGGTAGCGCGTTACCTGTGGGACTTCCATTTTGCGCATGACGTAATTGACCACGTCCCACAAGGGAATCGGCGTTCCGTTGCTGATGTTGTAGACCTTGCCCAACGCCGAACCACTGGCCAGCAAACTGCTGAGCAACGCCTCGTTGAGGTTCTGCACGCTGGTGAAATCGGCCTTGTTCAAACCATTGCCGATGATTGCCAGGCGTCCCTTGCGTTGCATATTCAGCAGGCGCGGGAAAATGCTCATGTCACCGGCCCCCGTCACGAAACGCGGACGCAGCGCGATCGTCTCCAGACCGAACTCCTGGGCGCCGAAAACCTTTTGCTCGGCCAGGTATTTGGTCGCGGCGTAGGGATGCTTGAAGCGCTTGGGTACCTGTTCTTCAGTCAAGCCCAAGTGGTCGCGGCCATCGAAGTAGATCGACGGCGAGGACAAATGCACCAGGCGTCGAACCCGCTGCTTCAGGCAGGCTTCCACCACGTTTTCGGTGACCTGGACATTGCCTTGATGAAAGTCCTGATAGCGCCCCCACAGACCGACGGCACCGGCGCAATGCACCACTGCCTCGACGTCGGAGCACAGGTCGCGGGCGAGTTCCGGATCGCTCAAGTCGCCCTGGACGAATTCGGCGCCACGTCGCACCAGATGTTCCACACCCTCGGCCCGGCGACCGTTGACCCGCACGTCCAGGCCCTGCTCCAGGGCGAAACGCGCAAAGCGCCCGCCGATGAAGCCGCTCGCTCCGGTGACCAGAATCTTCATGTAGTGCTCCGAATATTTCGTTTTGCGGTTTTGCGTATTGCGTGAGGTCTTGACGCTGCCCGTCAATCCAACGGCACCAGCCATTGCTTCGACACGCGCACCAATTGATCCGTCAGCAGACCCAGCAACTGGCCGCCATTGCGCCAATGATGCCAGTACAGCGGCACGTCGATCGGCTTATCTGGCAAAAGCTCCAGCAAAGTGCCGCGTTCCAGTTGTTCGCGAACCTGCAGTTCCGGCACCAACCCCCAGCCAAGCCCGGCTTCAGCGAGGCGAATAAAGCCTTCGGACGATGGGCACAAATGGTGCTCGAATCCGCCATCGACACCGAGCGACGCGAGGTAGCGATGCTGCAGGAAGTCATCCGGGCCGAATACCAGTGCCGGGGTGCGAGCCAACTGGTCAGCGCGCACACCCTGGGGAAAATGCCGGGCGATGAAGGCCGGGCTGGCCAAGGCGCGGTAACGCATGGCCCCGAGCAACACGCTGCGCGCGCCGGCCACTGGTCGTTCGCTGGCACACAGGCAAGCCGCCACTTCCCCTGCGCGCATACGTTTGAGGCCAACGGTCTGGTCTTCCACGATCAGATCCAGCAGCAGATGCTGGTCCGCGCAAAAGTCCCCCACGGCCTGTGCCCACCATGTCGCCAGACTGTCCGCGTTCAGCGCAATACGCAGGCGCTCCGGCAGCCCTTCTTCGTCCAGCGCCGGCACCAGGCTTTGTAAATCACGCTCAAGCAGACGCACCTGCTGCACATGGTTGAGCAGACGCCGGCCGATCTCGGTCGGGGACGGCGGCGTACCCCGAACCAGCACCGGTTGGCCCACCCGTGCTTCGAGCAATTTAATACGCTGGGAAATCGCCGATTGCGACAAACCCAGCACCTGCGCAGCCCGTTCGAACCCTGCCTGCTCGACCACCGCGGCCAGGGCAGAAAGCAATTTATAGTCGAACATCAGTTTTCCTAATGAGCGATCAGCACTATTGGTTTTTCTTATACAGCGTCCTGCCGGAAAATGGCCAGCAAGAACTTTTGAACAGGAAACACCGACATGGCTGGCGAAACTTCATTGGCAACGCTGCTGCGCAGCATGAGCCCGCAACTCAACGCCGGCGAATACGTGTTCTGCACCTTGCGCGACGGGCAGTTGCCTGCGGGATTGGAAATCATCGGCAGCTTTCGCGAACAGGAAGGCCTGACGGTCATTCTCGAGCGCTCCCAGGCCGAACGTGCAGGTTTCAGTTTCGACTACGTCGCGGCCTGGATCACCTTGAACGTGCACTCGGCCCTCGAAGCCGTCGGCCTGACAGCCGCATTCGCCACGGCACTGGGCAAGGCCGGCATCAGCTGCAACGTGATCGCCGGCTATTACCACGACCACTTGTTCGTCGGCCAGGCCGACGCCGACCGCGCCATGCAAGTGCTGCGTGATCTGGCAGCCAACGGGGAGTAATGAACATGTGGCAAAGCTATACAAACGGCCTGTTGGTGGCCTTCGGATTGATCATGGCGATCGGCACCCAGAATGCCTTCGTGCTGGCCCAGAGTCTGCGACGTGAACATCATTTGCCGGTAGCGGCACTGTGCGTGGCCTGTGATGCGCTGCTGGTAGCCGCCGGGGTGTTCGGTTTGGCGACGGTGCTGGCGCAGAATCCGACCCTGCTGGCGGTGGCCCGTTGGGGGGGGGCTGTCTTTCTGATCTGGTATGGCAGCCAGGCGCTGCGCCGGGCCTTTTCGAAGCAGAGCCTGCAACAGGGCGAGAACCAGACCGTACGCTCACTGCGGGCCGTCATGCTCAGCGCCTTGGCCGTGACCCTGCTTAACCCGCATGTGTACCTGGACACCGTTTTACTGATCGGTTCTTTGGGCGCCCAACAAACCGAGCCCGGCGCTTACGTGGTCGGCGCGGCCAGTGCCTCCTTATTGTGGTTTTTCACCCTGGCGTTCGGCGCCGCGTGGCTCGCTCCGTGGCTGGCCCGGCCTGGCACCTGGCGAATTCTTGATCTGTTGGTGGCGGTGATGATGTTCGCGGTAGCGTTGCAGCTGATCATGGCGGGATGATTTATTCCAAACTGCTCTGGAACCTCTATTCCACACAGTTGTTGCGTGGTTATGCCGCACCCCCGGTGCTATGATCCGAGACCTGCGCCGCAAAGAGTACAAAACTCACCGGCGCTTGTCTGGCCGCCCGTGATCGGCCTTGCGCTCACCGCACCTGACCTGATTAGGAGATCCACCATGGCTTTCGAATTGCCGCCACTGCCTTACGCACACGATGCACTGCAGCCGCACATTTCCAAGGAAACTCTGGAATACCACCACGACAAGCACCACAACACCTACGTCGTGAACCTGAACAACCTGGTGCCAGGCACCGAGTTCGAAGGCAAGACCCTGGAAGAAATCGTCAAGACTTCCTCGGGCGGTATCTTCAACAACGCCGCTCAGGTCTGGAACCACACTTTCTACTGGAACTGCCTGGCGCCAAACGCTGGCGGTCAACCTACCGGCGCACTGGCTGAAGCCATCAACGCTGCTTTCGGTTCGTTCGACAAGTTCAAGGAAGAGTTCAGCAAGACGTCCATCGGCACCTTCGGTTCCGGCTGGGGCTGGCTGGTGAAAAAGGCTGACGGTTCCCTGGCCCTGGCCAGCACCATCGGCGCCGGCAACCCGCTGACCAACGGCGACACCCCGCTGCTGACCTGCGACGTTTGGGAACACGCTTACTACATCGACTACCGCAACCTGCGTCCGAAGTACGTAGAAGCGTTCTGGAACCTGGTCAACTGGAAATTCGTGGCTGAGCAGTTCGAAGGCAAAACCTTCACCGCTTAAGCTCGACGCCAGTCAAAAAACCCGGCTTTTAGCCGGGTTTTTTTATGGACGGAAGAAGCAAACAGAACGGCGGTGATGGTCCCGCCGCCTTCGCGAGCAGGCTCGCTCCCACAGTTGGACCGAGTTTATCTGGAAGGTGTTGGTCGGCTGTCAGGCCGCCATCGCGGGCAAGCCCGCTTCCACAGGGGACTGCGTACACCCGCCAAACAGGTCGAGTGTCAGCTCGCCTCGGCTGCTTTTGATCCACCCGCCCCTTCGGAACGAAGGAACCCCGAGCCTCAGCGAGGGGCCGGACGCTGGGGCGAGCGCTTTTGGTTACTTTTAAGGCGTTTGTTAAAAGTGACTCGCCGTAAGGGCGAAACCGCCAGTGGCCGTTACCGCAGCAATGGATATGTCCCCGGTCAACAAAAGACAGGTCGGCTGTCAGGCCGCCTTCGCCGGAACGCCACCCGGACCAAACCCGCTCCCACAGGAAGACCGCGCAAATCCGCAAACACGCCAATTTCCCACGATGAAACCAGCCTTCAACCCTTGCCCCGCCGCCACAGCCGTCTAACATCAATCAAACGGAAAATATCTCCACCTCCCCCTCAAGTTGAAGGACTCGACTACCGACACAGTACTAATCGGACAATTACTCGGACAACAGCATATCGGCCAAGCTGCAGGCAAAATTCCCCATGGATGATTGTCCCTTTGACTGCCATCACGGGATTGCCAATACTCATGGCAACTTGATGCTACCCGCACGGAACAAGGAATAACCCTTTGAAGCTGGAACTCAAGAACAGCTTGTCGGTGAAGTTGCTTCGGGTCGTGCTCCTGTCGGCATTGATCGTCGGCGTGGTCTTGAGCTGCGCGCAGATCGTTTTCGATGCCTATAAAACACGCCAGGCCGTCGCCGGCGATGCCGAACGCATCCTCGACATGTTCCGCGACCCTTCGACCCAGGCCGTCTATAGCCTGGACCGGGAAATGGGCATGCAGGTGATCGAAGGCCTGTTCCAGGACGACGCCGTGCGTCAGGCATCCATTGGCCACCCCAACGAAGCCATGCTCGCGCAAAAATCCCGCGACCTGCAGCACTCCAACAGTCGCTGGCTGACCGACCTGATTCTGGGCAAGGAGCGCACGTTCACCACCCAATTGGTGGGCCGTGGCCCTTACAGCGAATATTACGGTGACTTGAGCATCACCCTCGACACGGCGACCTACGGGCAAGGTTTTATCGTCAGTTCGGTGATCATCTTCATATCCGGCGTGCTGCGCGCCCTGGCAATGGGGCTGGTGCTGTATCTGGTCTACCACTGGCTACTGACCAAACCGCTGTCGCGGATCATCGAGCACCTGACCGAAATCAACCCGGATCGTCCCAGCGAGCACAAGATTCCGCTGCTCAAGGGCCACGAGAAAAACGAGCTGGGGATCTGGATCAACACCGCCAACCAATTGCTGGAGTCCATCGAGCGCAACACTCATCTGCGCCACGAAGCGGAAAACAGCCTGTTGCGCATGGCCCAGTACGACTTCCTCACCGGCCTGCCGAATCGCCAGCAATTGCAAACGCAGCTGGACAAGATCCTGGTCGACGCCGGCAGGCTGCAACGACGGGTGGCGGTGTTGTGTGTCGGTCTCGATGACTTCAAGGGCATCAACGAACAGTTCAGCTACCAGACGGGCGATCAGTTGCTGCTGGCCCTCGCTGACCGCCTGCGAGCACACAGCGGACGCCTGGGCGCCCTCGCCCGTCTCGGCGGCGACCAATTCGCCCTGGTGCAGGCCGATATCGAACAACCCTACGAAGCCGCCGAACTGGCCCAAAGCATTCTCGATGACCTGGAAGCGGCGTTTGCCCTCGATCATCAGGAAATCCGCCTGCGCGCCACCATTGGCATCACCCTGTTCCCCGAAGACGGCGACAGCACCGAGAAGCTGCTGCAAAAAGCCGAGCAGACCATGACCCTGGCCAAGACTCGCTCGCGCAACCGCTATCAGTTCTACATTGCCAGCGTCGACACCGAGATGCGTCGCCGCCGCGAGCTGGAAAAAGACCTGCGCGATGCCCTGGCCCGCGAGCAGTTCTACCTCGTCTACCAGCCGCAGATCAGCTACCGCGACCATCGGGTGGTCGGCGTCGAGGCGTTGATTCGCTGGCAGCACCCGGAACACGGGCTGGTTCCGCCGGACCTGTTCATCCCGCTGGCCGAGCAGAACGGCACCATCATTGCCATTGGCGAGTGGGTACTGGATCAGGCCTGCAAGCAATTGCGCGACTGGCATGACCAGGGCTTCAGCGATTTGCGCATGGCGGTGAACCTGTCCACCGTGCAACTGCACCACGCCGAATTGCCAAGGGTGGTCAACAACCTGCTGCAGATGTATCGCCTGCCGCCACGCAGCCTGGAGCTGGAAGTCACCGAGACCGGCCTGATGGAAGACATCAGCACCGCCGCACAACACCTGCTCAGCCTGCGTCGCTCTGGCGCGCTCATCGCGATCGACGACTTCGGTACCGGTTATTCATCCTTGAGCTACCTGAAAAGCCTGCCGCTGGACAAGATCAAGATCGACAAGAGCTTCGTACAGGACCTGCTCAATGACGACGACGATGCGACCATCGTTCGCGCCATTATCCAGCTGGGCAAGAGCCTGGGCATGCAGGTGATCGCCGAGGGCGTGGAAACCGCGGAACAGGAGGCTTACATCATCTCCGAAGGCTGCCATGAAGGTCAGGGTTATCACTACAGCAAACCGCTGCCGGCCAGGGAATTAGGCGCCTACCTGAAACAAGCCCAGCGCAGTAACGCGGCTATTTTGTAAAAGACTGCCGACTCCTTTCACTTTGTGGGAGCGAGCCTGCTCGCGATGAATTTGAAAGCGACGCATTTTTCCAGATAGCCCGCGTCATCGTTCACTTCCATCGCGAGCAGGTTCGCTCCCGCAGAATGAAAGCGCCACCGTCGTTAATAAGAAATATTTCCAAGTACCCTTTACACATAATGCGAAAGATTTGCATTATGTGGCAGTTTTGCGCGCCGGTCGCGCCATACCACCCCCTCTCGAAGCAGGATGTTCGCCATGATTCGTATGCCTCTGGCTACCGCCAGTCTGTTGGCCATCGCTATTTCCCTCGCCGGCTGTGGCGAAGGTAAAGACAAAGAAAAAGCTGCCGCGCCTGCGCCAGCTGCCAGCACTGCTGCTGCCCCGGCTACCCCAGCCGCCGCACCTGCCGCTGCCGGCAAGGTCGATGAAGCTGCCGCCAAAGCCGTTGTCGCGCACTACGCCGACATCGTTTTCGCTGTCTACAGCGATGCCGAATCCACTGCGAAGACCCTGCAAACCGCCGTTGACGCCTTCCTTGCCAAGCCGAACGCCGACACCCTGAAAGCCGCCAAGGCTGCCTGGATCGCTGCCCGCGTTCCTTACCTGCAGAGCGAAGTGTTCCGCTTCGGCAACACCATCATCGACGACTGGGAAGGTCAGGTGAATGCCTGGCCCCTGGACGAAGGCCTGATCGACTACGTCGACAAATCCTACGAGCACGCGCTGGGTAACCCGGGCGCCACCGCCAACATCATCGCCAATACACAAATTCAGGTCGGCGAAGACAAGGTCGACGTGAAAGACATCACCCCGGAAAAACTCGCCAGCCTGAACGAGCTGGGCGGTTCCGAGGCCAACGTCGCCACTGGCTACCACGCCATCGAATTCCTGCTCTGGGGCCAGGATCTGAACGGCACCGGCCCTGGCGCCGGCAACCGCCCGGCTTCCGACTACCTGGAAGGCAAAGGCGCCACCGGCGGCCACAACGATCGTCGCCGTGCTTACCTGAAAGCCGTGACCCAGCTGCTGGTCAACGACCTGGAGGAAATGGTCGGTAACTGGAAGCCGAACGTGGCCGACAACTACCGCGCCACTCTGGAAGCCGAACCGGCTGAAAGCGGCCTGCGCAAAATGCTGTTCGGCATGGGCAGCCTGTCCCTGGGCGAACTGGCGGGCGAGCGCATGAAGGTTTCCCTGGAAGCCAACTCCCCGGAAGACGAACACGACTGCTTCAGCGACAACACCCACAACTCGCAGTTCTACGATGCCAAAGGCGTTCGTAACGTGTACCTGGGCGAATACACCCGCGTCGACGGCACCAAAATGACCGGCGCCAGCCTGTCGTCCCTGGTGGCCAAGATCGATCCGGCTGCCGACACCGCGCTCAAAGCCGACCTGGCCGCGACCGAAGCCAAGATGCAGGTCATCGTCGATCACGCCAACAAGGGTGAGCACTACGACCAGCTGATCGCTGCCGGCAACACCGCGGGCAACCAGATCGTGCGTGACGCCATCGCATCCCTGGTCAAGCAGACCGGTTCGATCGAGGCTGCTGCCGGCAAACTGGGCATCGCCGACCTGAACCCGGACAACGCTGATCACGAGTTCTGATCAACGCTGGCTGAATAGAGAGGCGACCTTCGGGTCGCCTTTTTTATGGGGCTGGACGCGGTCCATTGTGGGAGCGAGCCTGCTCGCGAAGAGGCCATTACAGACAACATCTTCAGTGCGGCTAAATACCGCATTCGCGAGCAGGCTCGCTCCCACAGGGGTTTGTGGCGTGTTCATGGAGTGTGCCCCACATCAAGTAAACGATAATTCCTCTTATTCAAAATCCCCTGCCCTGTTAGACTTTGCGCCCTTGTTTTGCTCGTCTTGCAGGATGTCTGATGCCCCCGCTGCTGGTTCGCTTGTCCGCACTGTTTCTGGCCCTGGGCCTGAGTGCCTGCGATGACGCCCCGCGTTTTACCAAGGCAGAACCCGGTGAAGCCCGCTCCGGGGGCAGTACGACCGTGCGCAAGACCGATCAGAACGCGTTCTCGTTGCCATCGGCCAACCTGCCGCCATCGCGTCGCGTGGACTTCAGTGTCGGCAACAGTTTCTTCCGCAATCCCTGGGTGATCGCCCCGTCGACCACCACCGCCCGTGACGGCCTCGGCCCGTTGTTCAACACCAACGCCTGTCAGGGCTGCCACATCAAGGACGGCCGTGGTCACCCGCCTGCGCCCGATGCGCAGAATGCCGTGTCGATGCTGGTCCGCCTGTCGATTCCCGATGCCCCGATCTACGCCAGGATCATCGAACAGCAGGGCGTCGTGCCGGAGCCGGTCTACGGCGGGCAATTCCAGGACATGGCCGTGCCCGGCGTCGTCCCGGAAGGCAAGGTGCGGGTCGACTACACGCCGGTGACGGTTCGCTTCAAGGACGGTACGGAAGTCGAACTGCGCAAGCCGACCTTGAACATCACACAGCTGGGCTATGGACCGATGCACCCCGATACCCGTTTCTCGGCCCGCGTTGCACCGCCGATGATCGGTCTGGGCCTGCTGGAAGCCATCCCTGAAGAGGCCATCCTGGCGAATGCCGAGGCGCAGGCTAAAGCGAAAAACGGCATTGCCGGACGTCCGAACCGGGTCTGGGATGACACCCAACAGAAAACCGTCCTCGGCCGATTTGGCTGGAAAGCCGGGCAACCGAACCTCAATCAACAAAATGTTCACGCGTTCTCGGGTGACATGGGCCTCACGACCAGCCTGAGACCCTTTGATGACTGCACTGACACGCAAACCGCCTGCAAGCAGGCACCGAATGGCAACGGCCCCGATGGCGAGCCGGAAGTCAGCGACAACATCCTGCGCCTGGTGCTGTTCTATACCCGCAACCTCGCCGTCCCGGCACGCCGCGATGTCGGCGCGCCTGACGTGCTGACTGGCAAGAACCTGTTTTACCAGGCCGGATGCCAATCTTGTCACACACCGAAATACACCACCGCCGCCAACGCCGCCGAGCCTGAACTGGCCAATCAAGAGATTCGCCCGTACAGCGATCTGCTACTGCACGACATGGGCGACGGTCTGGCCGACAACCGCAGAGAATTCCAGGCCGGCGGCCGCGACTGGCGCACGCCGCCGTTGTGGGGCATCGGTTTGACCGAAGCGGTCAGTGGCCACACCCAGTTTTTGCATGACGGCCGTGCCCGCAACCTGCTCGAAGCCGTGCTCTGGCATGGCGGCGAGGCGAAAGCGGCACAGCAGCAGGTTTTGTCTTTCAATGCCGAGCAGCGCGCCGCATTGCTGGCGTTTTTGAATTCCCTTTAATACGTATTCCACTCGCGGGAGCCATACATGTTCCGTCCCAAACTGTTGTTCACCAGCCTGGCCGCGCTAGCTCTAGGCGCCTGTTCACCGCAGGACCCGCAAGCCGTTACTTCGGCGGCCATCGCCAAGTCTGTGATTCTGCCGACGTATACCCGTTGGGTTGAAGCCGACCGCCAACTGGCCGTCAGCGCCCTCGCCTATTGCGAAGGCAAGGAAACCCTCGAAACCGCCCGTGCCGACTTCCTGCATGCACAGAAAGCCTGGGCCGAGCTGCAACCGCTGCTGATCGGACCGCTGGCCGAAGGCAATCGCGCCTGGCAAGTACAGTTCTGGCCGGACAAGAAAAACCTCGTCGGCCGCCAGGTCGAGCAACTGGTCACCGCTCAGCCGCAGATCGACGCCGCTGCACTGGCCAAGTCCAGCGTCGTGGTTCAGGGCCTGTCGGCCTATGAGTACATCCTGTTCGACAGCAAGCCTGATGTGGCCAATGCCGAGCAGAAGGCCAAGTACTGCCCGCTGCTGATTGCCATCGGCGAGCGTCAGAAACAGCTGGCCGAAGAGATTCTGAAGAGCTGGAACAACACCGACGGCATGCTCGCGCAAATGAGCAAATTCCCGAACCAGCGCTATGCCGACTCCCACGAAGCGATCGCCGATCTGCTGCGCGTGCAGGTCACCGCACTCGACAGCTTGAAGAAAAAACTCGGCACGCCGATGGGGCGCCAGACCAAGGGCGTGCCGCAACCGTTCCAGGCCGATGCGTGGCGCAGCCAATCGTCCCTGGCCGGTATGGAAGCCAGCCTCGCCGCTGCCAAAACCGTGTGGGAAGGCGTCGACAACAAAGGGATTCGTGGTTTGTTGCCAAGCGACCAGAAACCATTGGCCGACAAGATCGACGCCGCCTATGCCGCATCGCTCAAACTGTTTGCCAGCAACCAGCGCTCGCTGACCGAAATGCTCAATGACGATGCCGGTCGCCAGCAACTCAACGATATCTATGACAGCCTCAACGTCGTCCACCGCCTGCACGAAGGCGAACTGGCCAAGGCGCTGGGTATCCAACTGGGCTTCAACGCCAACGACGGTGACTGATGAGGGCAACTGCCATGCTGCGACGCCAGGCTCTGACTTTAGGTAGCTTGCTGCTGGGAGCAGTGACACTGGGCGGCTGGACGCTGTTCAAGCGCAAGGATCAAAGTCCGCTGCTGCTCTCGGCGCGGGACGATACCGATGGCAAGCACTATGCCGTCGGCTATCGGCTGGATGGCACCCGGGTGTTTGCCACCCAGGTCGGTCAGCGCTGCCACGACATCATCAACCACCCGACGTTGCCGATCGCACTGTTCGTCGCCCGGCGCCCGGGCACCGAGAGCTACCTGATCGACTTGCGTGACGGTACGCTGCTGCAAACCGTAACGTCCCGGCCGAATCGGCACTTCTACGGCCACGCGGTGATTCACCAGAGCGGCGATTGGCTGTATGCCACCGAAAACGACACCTCCGATCCGGGCCGAGGCCTGCTGGGTGTGTACAAGTTCGAAGGCGAACGCCTGGTGCACAGCGGCGAGATTTCCACCCACGGCATCGGCCCGCATCAGGTGTCGTGGATGCCGGATGGCGAGACCCTGGTGGTGGCCAATGGCGGGATTCGTACCGAGGCGGAAAGCCGCGTCGAGATGAACCTCAACGCCATGGAGCCGAGCCTGGTCCTGATGCAACGCGACGGCACCCTGCTGAGCAAGGAAACCCTCGCCCAGCAGATGAACAGCGTGCGCCACCTGGGCATTGCCAGCGATGGCACCATCGTCGCCGGCCAGCAGTTCATGGGCGCGGCCCACGAACGCTCGGAACTGCTGGCGATCAAGCGTCCCGGTCAACCCTTCGTGGCCTTCCCGGTGCCCGAACACCAGTTGCAGGCGATGGGGCACTACACCGCGAGCGTTGCGGTGCACAGCGACTTGCGCCTGGTGGCGCTGACTGCGCCACGGGGCAATCGCTTCTTCATCTGGGACCTGGACAGCGGCGAAGTGCGCCTGGACGCGCCACTGCCCGATTGCGCCGGGGTTGGCGCAGTGGCCGACGGTTTTGTCGTGACCTCGGGCCAGGGTCGCTGCCGGTACTACGATTGCCGTCAGACAGATCTGGTTGCAAAACCGCTGGAGCTGCCGGCGGGGCTCTGGGACAACCATCTTCACTTGATGGCGTAGTCACCCTCTGTAGGAGCGAGCTTGCTCGCGATGGACGTCAACGATGACGCGGGCTGTCTGAATGCCCGCGTTGCCCTGACGTTTTTCGCGAGCAAGCTCGCTCCTACAGTTTTTGCGTCCTGCGTGCTCACAAGTATCAGGAGCTGCCGAAGGCTGCGATCTTTTCGGACTTTCACCCTCTAATACTTGGCAACCTGTAAAAACTGCCAGTTGGATTCCCTTTGTCAGTCGCGGTAATGTGCCCGACTGTCTCACCTGATTTCTCCAAGGAACTGGAAATATGCTGCGTCGCCGCATGCTGATCATGTTGGGTGTTGTTCTGCTGATCGTGCTGGTGCTGGCCGGGTATAAAGCCTTCTCCATCTACACGATGATCCAAGGCTTCTCCGCGCCGAAACCGCCCATCAGCGTCGCCGTGGCCACGGCAACCGAACGGCCCTGGCAAGCTCGCCTGCCCACCGTTGGCACGCTCAAGGCCCTGCAAGGGGTGGACCTGAGCCTGGAGACTGACGGCACCGTCATCGATGTGCAGTTCGAATCAGGACAGAAGGTCAAGGCCGGTCAACCCATCGTCCGCCTCGACAGCGCCGTGGAAAGCGCCCTGCTCGAAACCGCCCTGGCCGACCTCGGGCTGGCCCAGGTGGATTACACCCGCGGCAGCCAATTAGTGGGTAGCCAGGCCATTTCCAAAGGCGAATTCGACCGACTCTCGGCGGTCTTTAAAAAGAGCAAGGCAACGGTCAATCAACTCAAGGCCGCGCTCGGCAAAAAAAGCATCCTTGCGCCCTTCAGCGGCACCATCGGTATTCGCCAGGTGGACGTTGGCGACTACGTGGCCACCGGCACCATGATTGCTACCCTGCAAGACCTCAGCAGCCTTTACGTCGACTTTTTCGTGCCTGAACAGTCAGTGCCGAAGATTGCCGTCGGCCAACCGGTGCAGATCATTGTGGCTGCTTTTCCGACTGAGGCGTTCCCGGGCACCATCAGTGCGATCAACCCGAAAGTCGAGAACAGCACGCGAAACGTGCAGGTCCGCGCCACCCTGGCCAACCCCGATGGCAAATTGCTTCCGGGCATGTTCGCCAGCCTCCAGGTCCTTTTGCCCGACCCGCAACCGCGCATCGTCGTGCCGGAAAGTGCGATCACCTACACGCTCTATGGCAACTCGGTCTATGTCGCCACCCAAAAGAAAGCCGAAGACGGCAGCGTGGAAAAAGACGACAAGGGCCAACCTGTCCTGATCGCCGAACGGCGATTCGTCGAAACCGGTGAGCGCCGTGACGGGCTGGTGATGATCACCAAAGGCGTGCAGAACGGCGAAACGGTGGTCACCGCCGGCCAGATCAAACTGGACAACGGTGCACACATCGCCATCAGCGACGACAAGACGTTGGCCGAGAAGAACAGCCAGCCGCGCGCTGACTGATCAAGGAACCCCCATGGCTTTTACTGATCCGTTCATCCGCCGCCCGGTGCTCGCCACCGTGGTGAGCCTGCTGATTGTACTGCTGGGTTTCCAGGCCTGGAGCAAGTTGCCGCTGCGCCAGTACCCGCAAATGGAAAACGCCTTGATCACGGTGACCACCGCGTACCCCGGGGCAAACGCCGAGACCATCCAGGGCTATATCACCCAACCAATGCAGCAGAGCCTGGCGAGCGCCGAGGGCATCGACTACATGACTTCGGTCAGTCGACAGAACTTCTCGGTGATCTCGATCTATGCGCGCATCGGCGCCAATAGCGACCGCCTGTTCACCGAGCTTTTGGCCAAAGCCAACGAGGTCAAGAACCAGCTGCCTCAGGACGCCGAAGACCCGGTCTTGAGCAAAGAGGCCGCCGACGCCTCGGCGCTGATGTACATCAGCTTTTTCAGTAAGGAATTGAGCAACCCGCAGATCACCGACTATCTGTCGCGGGTGATCCAGCCGAAACTGGCGACCCTGCCGGGCATGGCCGAAGCCGAGATTCTCGGTAACCAGGTGTTTGCGATGCGCCTGTGGCTGGATCCGGTGAAACTCGCCGGTTTCGGCCTCAGTGCCAGCGACGTGACCAACGCGGTGCGTCAGTACAACTTTCTCTCCGCCGCCGGTGAAGTGAAGGGCGAGTACGTGGTCACCAGCATCAACGCCAGTACCGAACTCAAATCCGCCGAAGCCTTCGCGGCCATTCCACTCAAGGTCGACGGTGACAGTCGCGTGCTGCTGCGTGACGTCGCCCGGGTCGAGATGGGTGCGGAAAACTACGACACCATCAGCTCCTTCGGCGGTACGCCCTCGGTGTACATCGGCATCAAGGCCACACCCGGCGCCAACCCGCTGGACGTGATCAAGGAAGTGCGCAAGATCATGCCGGATCTTGAGGCCCAGCTCCCCCCGAATCTCAAGGGAGAAATCGCCTACGACGCCACACTTTTCATCCAGGCCTCGATCGACGAAGTGGTGAAGACCCTGTTCGAAGCGGTGTTGATCGTGATTGTGGTGGTATTCCTGTTTCTGGGGGCGTTGCGCTCGGTGGTGATCCCGGTGGTCACCATCCCACTGTCGATGATCGGCGTGATGTTCTTCATGCAGATGATGGGCTACTCGATCAACCTGCTGACCCTGCTGGCGATGGTGCTGGCCATCGGCCTGGTAGTGGATGACGCCATTGTGGTGGTTGAAAACATCCACCGCCACATCGAGGAAGGCAAGACGCCGCTGGACGCCGCCATCGAAGGCGCCCGGGAAATCGCCATGCCTGTGGTGTCGATGACCATCACTCTTGCGGCCGTGTATGCGCCGATCGGTTTCCTGACGGGGCTCACCGGGGCTCTGTTCAAGGAGTTCGCCCTGACCCTGGCGGGTGCCGTGGTGATCTCCGGTATCGTTGCCCTGACCTTGTCGCCGATGATGTGCGCCTTCCTGTTGCGTCACGATGAAAACCCGACCGGCCTGGCCCACCGCCTCGACCTGATTTTCGAAAGCCTCAAGCGCCGCTACCAACACCTGCTGCACGGCACCCTGAACACCCGCCCGGTGGTGCTGGTGTTTGCCGTCATCGTGCTGTGCCTGATTCCGGTACTGCTCAAGTTCACCAAGTCGGAACTGGCACCGGATGAAGACCAGGGCGTCATATTCATGATGGCCAACGCCCCGCAACCGACCAACCTCGATTACCTGAACACCTACACCGACGAGTTCGTTTCGATCTTCAAGGCGTTTCCCGAATACTACTCATCGTTCCAGATCAACGGTTTCAACGGCGTGCAATCGGGTATTGGCGGTTTTCTGCTCAAACCGTGGAACGAGCGCAGCCGGACCCAGATGCAAATCCTGCCCGACGTTCAGGCCAAGCTGGAGAGCATTCCGGGACTGCAGATTTTCGGCTTCAACCTGCCTTCGTTGCCGGGAACCGGCGAGGGTCTGCCCTTCCAGTTCGTCATCAATACCGCCAACGATTACGAGTTGCTGCTGCAAGTGGTGGACCGGGTGAAAAAGCGCGCGCTGGAGTCCGGCAAGTTCGCTTTCGTCGATGTCGACCTGGCGTTCGACAAACCCGAAGTCGTGGTGGATATCGATCGCGCCAAGGCTGCACAGATGGGCGTGTCGATGCAGGATCTGGGCGGAACGCTGGCGACCTTGCTAGGCGAAGCGGAAATCAACCGCTTCACCATCGAAGGACGCAGTTACAAGGTAATTGCCCAGGTTGAACGTCCCTTCCGGGATAACCCTGACTGGCTCAATAATTACTACGTCAGGAATAACAAGGGTGAACTGCTGGCCCTGTCGACCCTGATTACAGTGAACGACCGGGCGCGCCCACGGCAATTGAATCAGTTCCAGCAACTCAATTCCGCCATTCTTTCCGGAGTACCGCTGGTCAGCATGGGCGAAGCCATCGACACCGTGCGCCAGATCGCCCGGGAAGAAGCACCGGTGGGGTTTGCCTTCGACTACGCCGGCGCCTCGCGGCAATACGTGCAGGAAGGCAGCGCATTGTGGGTCACCTTTGCCTTGGCCCTGGCAATCATTTTCCTGGTGCTGGCGGCCCAGTTCGAAAGCTTCCGCGATCCGTTGGTGATTCTGGTAACTGTACCGCTATCGATCTGTGGCGCCTTGCTCCCGCTGTTTCTCGGCTGGTCGAGCATGAACATCTACACCCAGGTCGGGCTTGTGACGCTGATCGGCCTGATCAGCAAACACGGCATTCTGATCGTCGAGTTCGCCAACCAGTTGCGCAAGGACAAGGGCCTGACACCCCGCGAGGCCGTTGAAGAAGCAGCGTCCATCCGCCTGCGCCCAGTGCTGATGACGACCGCCGCGATGGTGTTCGGCATGGTGCCGTTGATCATTGCCACGGGTGCGGGCGCGGTTAGCCGGTTCGATATCGGTACGGTGATCGCGACGGGCATGTCGATCGGCACGCTGTTTACGTTGTTTGTCCTGCCGTGCGTGTACACCTTGCTGGCAAAACCCGATAAACCTGAAGAACACTGATTGACCTGTGGGAGCGAGCCTGCTCGCGAAGGCTGTGTGTCATTCAGCATTGATGTTGACCGGTACACCGTTTTCGCGAGCAGGCTCGCTCCCACAGTGTTTATGCAAGATTCGAGTTAGCGCCAACAAAAAAGGCCTCGCATCAGCGAGGCCTTTTATTTGGGCTTCATTCGTTTCAACTTTGCGGCCTCAATCCTTGAGAGAGTCCGAAGATGAACAGCAATAAATCATGATCGGGCTGAGTGGCCACGGATGCCTTGGCGACCCGTGGCAGTGGGCAATGCTCGCCACTCCCTGTACCAAGAACTTGCGTACGCGGCTGCTCCCAGGCAGCCACCGCAAGTGAAGCAACTGCCAAGGCTCCTACCAGAAACAAACCTCGCGCAACTTCGAGTTTCATTGCTATAAACCTTTGATAGCGCTGCCAAACGCCGTCCTATAAAAATAGACGAGTTTTTCCCACTCCGTCGGGCTGAATGACGAGTGGCGACGGAGCTGCTTCATGTCATGGGTTGCCGCTTGCCGGGCGCTCAAACGCTGCCGGCATTTCTCCAGATCAATCAAGGCGATCTCGACTTTTGCGGCCTCGCCCTCGCCGGTGACCCGAACGAACACATGCTTGATATAGAGGCAACTGTGCTGCCAACGACCCTTGTGCATGCGCGCCAGGTTTTCGGCCAACTCCTTCAGTACCCGGTCGTGCACGGCTTCACCGTGACGCTCACGAGCCCCACCGGCATACCAGTGTTCGAGTTCCTCGAAGCCATCCAGTGACTTGGTGACCAGCAATGCGCGCCATTTGTGCACCGGATCCCGTTGAGCACCGCAAAAAACAATGTCCGGGACACCAACACCCAGCAGACCGACACCGATGAGAGCGTCGCGCTCGCGCAACACCGTCGGCCGACCGAACGGGTGCAACAAACTACGGTAAGTGTGCCCGGTCTGGCGTTTGGCATAGAGCAGTTGGCCATCACTGCCCATGACACGCTCCACGCCACTTTCTCCTCCGCGACGGACGTTGGGCGCTTCCACCCATTCGCCACGCTGATTCCAGAAATAGTCGAAGCGGTCCTGGGAAACAACATCCGATCCTGCTGCACACTGCACTGCCATCCTGTTACCTCTTGCGTAATACGTAAACTCGCCACATGGCATAGAGCGGTAAAAAGTCCAGACGTTCCTGAATTCGGAAACCCGCCTCCTCAAATTCCTTTTCCACCGTAGCGGCCGGTAACACAAATCGATTTTGGTAACCGACTTGCCCACGCTTGCTTTCGAGACGCTTGCGTTTCCAGGCCTTGAAATTACCGTCCACCCACAGAGAGAGAATCACACTGTCACGGGAGACACGCTCGAATTCGCGCAAAATGGCCAGTCGATGCTCGGCTTCACCGATGTGATGGAGCAATCGCATGCAGAAAATGCTGTCGACGGCGTTATCAGGCAAGGCGATGTCGAATGCAGAAGTGTGCAAGGGTTGTACCCGTTTTACCACGCCGGTTGGTTGCGCCTGCATGGCAATCTTCAACATCGACTCGGAGTTGTCGGCTCCAATGATCACTCGGTTGGGCTTTTCCGCCAGCAATGGCCAGAAACGTCCTGCGCCACAGGGCAGATCAAGCACCAGGCCCGGCTCGCCGACCAGCGTCAGCGCCTTGCGCGCCAGTTGCTCGTCACGCCAATGGGACAGTTTGCGACTGACGCCGTCCTGATGTTTGAGCAGGTACTGTTGCGCGTGTTGATCGTCGTATTTTTCGGAAAAATCTAGTTTGATCGGGCCGGCCATCGTCAGGGTCTCCTGTACTTCTGATGGCGACCACCTTAGGCATCGCCATGTCAGCGTCAGGTCATGCCTTTGTGAAAAAATTGTCATGTAAAACCCTTAATCGTTTCGAGGTTTTACATGGCAATGCCGCTCATAAGGATAGTCCACTTCCAGCCCGTCAGCTCTCTTGCGGCGTATGCAGCTCCACTTGAAAACGACAGCCATTGGGCTCCATGTTGCTCAAGCTGACGCGCCACCCCTGGTTCTCACAGATTCGTTGCACCAGCGACAACCCCAAGCCCAGCCCTTCCCCGCGTTTCTCGTTACCTCGCACAAAAGGCTCGAACATCGCTTCGCGCTTCTCTTCGGGAATGCCGACACCGCTGTCCTCGACCACGAAGCCGCTGCCTGACAGGCTCAGGCGTATGTAGCCCTGCTCGGTGTAGTGCAGCGCGTTACGCAGCAGGTTACCCATGACCGCGTGCAGAAACGTCGCGTTGAAACGGATGCCATGTGGCTTGCCAGGCTCGAAAATCAGCTTCAGCCCTTTGGCCTCGATCGGTGCGCGCCATAGACCGATCAACCCGTCGGCCACTTCACCCAGGGTTTGCTGTGGCGACATGCCGGCGTCTTCGCGCTGAGCGCGGGCGAGCATCAGGAAGGTTTGCACCAGTTCGCGCATCTCTTCACTGGCACGGGCGATCCGCTCGACCTGAGCGCGACCACGCTGGTCGATCCCGGGGTTTTCCAAGAGCAGCTCGCAGGAGCTGGCAAGCACCATCAACGGTGTGCGCAACTCATGGCTGACGTCACTGGTGAATAACCGCTCCCGAGTCAATGCCTGGCGCAAGCGCCCGAGGGTCGCGTCGAAGGCCACCGCCAGTTCGCCCACCTCATCCGCAGCGTAATCCGGTGCCAGGGGCGGCGCCAAACCCAGTAACTGGTCACGATGACGCACCTGTCGGGCCAACCGTACAACCGGCGCCATGACCTTGCGCGCCAGAACCCATCCGAGGAAAACCGCCAGCGCCAGGCTGAGCACGAAGCCCACCAGCACCACGGCGAACAGTACGCGTTCACGTTCTTCGAAGTCGCTTTGATCCTGCAGCAATACGTAGCGCCGACCGTCGACGATTTCGACCATGGCGTGGTACGACAGCTGCTCGCGGAACACCTCGTGGAAACCCGAATCCAGGTGCCGCAAATCCTTGGGCAACTCGAAATCACCCGGTCCGCCACTGAAATAGAACAACTGGTCAGGTTCAGGGCGATGACTCCAGTCCGAGACGTTATCCATCAGCAACAGACGCTGCAGGTCTCCGCCAAGCCCGGCTGAAATCAGCTTTTCCTCCACCAGGTGCACGGTTGCCACGATGCCCATGGCAAAGGCGCCCGCCACCAGTGCGCTCATCAGTGCAAAGGCGATAATGATCCGTTGAGCAAGGCTCTGTTTAAACTCCATCACGCCCCTCGGCCAGGCGATAACCCACACCGTGCACGGTGTGCAGCAACGGTTTGGCGAACGGTTTGTCGATCACCTGGCGTAACTGATGGACGTGGCTGCGCAGGCTGTCACTGTCCGGGCAGTCATCGCCCCACAGCGCTTCTTCGAGAATTTCACGGCGCAATACGTGAGGACTTTTCTGCATCAGTACCGCCAGCAACTTCAGGCCAACCGGGTTGAGTTTGAGCAAGCGGCCTTCGCGGGTAACTTCCAGGGTGTCAAGGTCATAGTTCAGGTCGCCGACCTGCAGGGTACGGCGCCCACCTCCCTGAGTGCGGCGCATGACCGCTTCGACCCGCGCTGCCAGTTCAGACAGGGCAAAAGGTTTGATCAGGTAGTCGTCGGCACCGGACTTGAAGCCCTGCAGGCGGTCGTCCAGTTGATCGCGAGCGGTCAGCATGATCACCGGCGTATCACGGCGGGCATCTTCGCGCAGGCGTTTGCACAGGGTATAGCCGTCGATGCCGGGCAGCATGATGTCGAGCACGATCAAGTCGTAGTGCTCGGTGGCCGCCAGGTGCAAACCCGACAAACCGTCCTGCGCGCAATCCACGGTATAGCCTTTGAGCCCCAGGTAATCGGCCAGATTGGCCAGGATATCGCGGTTGTCTTCAACCAATAAAATTCGCATGGGCATCTTCTCCGTACACAGAAACGGCCGTCTTGGCCCGCGCAGCTTAAGGCCAAGTTTGGCTCACGGCTAGGAATTGTGTGCAGCTGCCAATCCCGTGAAATACCGGTCGGGGCCTTCACGATTTTTTCACTATCGGTTCACAGGCTGGCGACAGGCGCAGGCTCAAACTCCGCGCGGTTGCGCTCTTCAGTCACTTCACCGACCCAGGAACTGCCATGGTTTCGACCTCCGTCCCCCTCACCTCTCGCCCGCTCAACGTTTGGCTATGCCTGGGTGTTCCCGCCGTTACGGCAATCATTTTGGTCCTGCTCGAACTGACCTCGCTGGACATGGACCTTGCCAAACTGTTCTATGACCCGGCCGCGGGGGGCTTTATCGGGCGGCACAGCTACTTCCTGGAAACCATCCTGCATGACCGTGCCAAGCAAGTGGTCATTGCTTTCTCGGTGTTGGCCATCCTCGGTTTTGTCTGCTCGTTCTTCATCGCCAGGCTCAAGCCATTCAAGCGAGAGTTGGGCTGTCTCGTGCTATCGCTGGGTCTGGCGACTTCCTTTGTCACCCCCATGAAAGCGGTAACGGCGGTGCAGTGTCCGTGGAGCCTCGAACAGTTTGGCGGCCACGAAACCTACAGCGAATTGCTGAGCCCACGCCCGCCCACCGAAAAACCCGGCCGCTGCTGGCCCGGTGGCCATGCCGCGACCGGTTTCACTTTGTTCGCGCTTTTCTTCGTTTTGCGTGACCGTCGTCCACGATTGGCCCGAGCGGCGTTCGTCTTCGCCTTCGCCCTTGGTTCGGTGTTTTCCATCGGGCGGATGATGCAGGGGGCGCACTTTTTCTCCCACAACGTGTGGACGGCGGTGTTCTGCTGGTTGATTTGTCTGGGGGCTTATTACTGGATTTTGTATCGGCCGGCCTCCAAATTCGAAGCCGTGACGAAAGCACATCCGGTTAGCGCCTGAAACACAGATCAAAAATGTGAGAGCGAGCCTGCTCGCGAAGGCGAAGTGACATCCAACATCTTGGTTGAATGTTAAACAGCTTTCGCGAGCAGGCTCGCTCCCACAATGGATTGACTTCATTTCATACGGGCAATAAAAAACCCCGCCTGCTTTCGCAGGGCGGGGTTTTTAGTATCGGGGTAAGGCTGGCTTACATCATGCCGCCCATGCCGCCCATACCGCCCATGTCTGGCATACCGCCGCCAGCTGCACCTTCTTTCTTCGGTGCGTCAGCCACCGCTGCTTCGGTGGTCAGGATCAGACCGCCGATCGAGGCTGCAGCTTGCAGGGCCGAACGGGTTACCTTGGTTGGGTCCAGGATGCCCATTTCGATCATGTCGCCGTACTCGCCAGTTGCAGCGTTGTAGCCGAAGCTGCCTTCGCCGTTCTTGACCTTGTCGACCACAACGCTTGGCTCGTCGCCGGAGTTGGCAACGATCTGGCGCAGTGGCGCTTCTACAGCGCGACGCAGCACAGCGATACCCACGTTCTGATCAGCGTTGTCGCCTTTCAGTTCGGTCAGTGCTTCCAGAGCACGGATCAGGGCCACGCCACCGCCAGGCACCACGCCTTCTTCAACGGCTGCACGGGTAGCGTGCAGGGCGTCTTCAACGCGGGCTTTCTTCTCTTTCATTTCAACTTCGGAACCAGCGCCAACCTTGATCACTGCAACGCCGCCGGACAGCTTGGCCAGACGTTCTTGCAGTTTTTCACGGTCGTAGTCCGAGGAAGTTTCGGCAACCTGGGCGCGGATCTGAGCGATACGGCCTTCGATGTCGCCCTGAACGCCAGCACCGTCAACGATGATGGTGTTTTCCTTGGACAGGGTTACGCGCTTGGCGTTGCCCAGGTGCTCCAGGGTGGTGCTTTCCAGGCTCAGGCCGATCTCTTCGGAGATGACGGTACCGCCGGTCAGAACGGCGATGTCCTGCAGCATGGCCTTGCGACGGTCGCCGAAGCCCGGAGCCTTGACGGCTGCGACTTTGACGATGCCACGCATGTTGTTCACAACCAGAGTCGCCAGGGCTTCGCCTTCAACGTCTTCGGCCACGATCAGCAGCGGACGGCCGGCTTTGGCAACGGCTTCCAGCACTGGCAGCATTT
Organism: Pseudomonas sp. C2B4; assembly: GCF_013359695.1. GTDB lineage: Bacteria > Pseudomonadota > Gammaproteobacteria > Pseudomonadales > Pseudomonadaceae > Aquipseudomonas. The sequence goes on along the minus strand of NZ_JABFMU010000022.1, from coordinate 34,015 downwards.
CGCGGATGTTCGAGATCTTTTTGTCGACCAGCAGGATCAGCGGGCCGTCCAGCTCAGCGACCATGGTCTCTGGCTTGTTGACGAAGTACGGGGACAGGTAGCCACGGTCGAACTGCATGCCTTCAACAACCGACAGTTCGTTTTCCAGGCCCGAGCCTTCTTCAACAGTGATCACGCCTTCTTTACCGACTTTTTCCATGGCTTCGGCAATGATGTCGCCGATGGAGTTGTCGGAGTTGGCGGAGATGGTACCTACCTGAGCGATAGCCTTGGTGTCAGCGCATGGCTTGGACAGGGCCTTCAGCTCTTTGACGATAGCGATGGTCGCTTTGTCGATACCGCGCTTGAGGTCCATCGGGTTCATGCCGGCAGCGACGGCTTTCAGGCCTTCGTTGACGATCGATTGAGCCAGAACGGTAGCGGTGGTGGTGCCGTCGCCTGCGTCATCGTTGGCACGGGAGGCAACGTCTTTGACCAGCTGCGCGCCCATGTTCTCGAAACGGTCTTCCAGTTCGATTTCCTTGGCTACGGAAACGCCGTCCTTGGTGATGGTCGGAGCGCCGAAGCTCTTCTCGATGATCACGTTACGGCCTTTCGGGCCCAGGGTCGCTTTTACTGCGTCAGCCAGGACGTTGACACCGGTGAGCATTTTCTTGCGGGCGGAATCGCCGAATTTAACTTCTTTAGCAGCCATGATCGATATTCCTTAAATACTTTGAAGTAGCGGGAAAATGAGCGGGTAATCAGCCTTCGATAACAGCGAGGATTTCGTTCTCGCTCATTACCAGCAGGTCTTCGCCGTCGACTTTCACAGTGTTGCTGCCGGAGTAAGGACCGAACACAACCTTGTCGCCCACTTTTACGGACAGTGCACGCACTTCACCGTTTTCCAGTACGCGGCCGGTGCCGACAGCGAGGATCTCGCCGCTGTTGGCTTTTTCAGCAGCCGAACCTGGCAGGACGATACCGCCAGCGGTTTTCTTTTCTTCTTCGCTGCGACGGATGACGACGCGGTCATGCAGAGGACGAAGCTTCATTGTCGATCTCTCCTAATTGTGGTTTTCATCGGCCGGTGTAGTCCCGGCGGGTTTAACAAAGTCCGGCGGTGCCGGGTGCGGCTCGACAAGCGAGACGCGGAAGTCTGTCTGGCGTGATTGCCAGAAACCTTGCGGTGACCGTTACATAAGGGCGCATAAGCTTATTACAAGGGTGGGTATCGAAAATTTTTCATGTCGATGCCCCGCAAACGATCACGGCACCCGAAGGTGCCGTGTCGTTGTGACGTTACTTGGTATCGCGGTGTTCGAACTCACCTTCGATCACATTGGGTTCGCGGCCCAACGGCTCACGCGGCGAAGGACCGCCACGGGGCTGGAGGTCATCGGCGAACGCACGCTGGCGGATCGCTTGCTCCTCGGCACGCTGGCGCATTTTATTGGCCAACAGGCGACGGCTGACCGGCAGCAGCATGATCAGGCCGATCACATCGCTGATGAAACCCGGAAGGATCAACAGGCCACCAGCCAATGCCAGCATCAGGCCCTCGAGCATGGTCTGGGCGGGCAGTTCGCCGCGGTTCAGGCTTTCACGGGCACGCAATGCCGTCGCCAGGCCGGCGACCCGCAGCACGAACACACCGAACATCGAGCCAAGAATGATCAGCAGCAGGGCCGGGAAAAACCCGATAGCCCCTGCCACCTTGACGAATACGAACAGCTCCAACACCGGGAACAGCAGAAAGAGCAACAAAAAAGGGCGCATCAAATGGTTCCTCAACGCAAGAATGCCTTGCCAGTTCACCTTAGATGACGTCGCCGTTTCGTGAATTCAAGCGTCAGCCGCTTCATTTTTCGGCCATTGCTCGGCGTGGGCCAGATAAACCAAGGTCTCCCGGACTTGTGTCGGCGTATTACAAGGCGCTTGAAACGGCAACCAGTACAGGGTTTGACCCACTCGCAGGTGCATGCCTTCGCTGTCGATGCCGACCATCTGCGCCGGCGAGGTTTTCGGCAAGCCGGCCAGGTCGACGTAATGGGCAATGGCTTTGGCGTGATCGCTGTTCATGTGTTCGACCATGCTCACTTCGGCCTTCCCGGAAAAAGGATTGGCCAGGGTCAGTTCGTTGACCCAGTGAATCGCCCCGAAACCGCCGATGTAACGATGGCGCACCGGTTCAAGCACCCAAAAGTCGAAATCATGAGCCTTGTGATAGTTCTGCGAATCCGGGAAATAGCGGTAGTAACGCTCGGCGGCGGCTTCAATGGCGGCCTCGTCCTCAATCTGGTGCGCCTCAGCCAGGTAGGTCAAGCGACCGACTGCCTGCACGTCTTCGGCTCCACGTTCGCCGACGAACAGCGAACACTTCGGGTCTTTCTGCAAGTTGTGGGTGTGCTGGGCGATGCGGCTGATCAGGATCAGTGGCCGCCCCTGATCGTCCAGGCAGTAAGGAACCACGGAGCCGAACGGGAAACCGGGCATCGATTTGGAGTGCGTCGACAGCACTCCACGGTATTCCTTGAGAAGCAATTCTCGTGCATGCTTAGCCGCTTCAACGCTCAATTTATGACTCCTTATATAGAATCCGTCAGAAAAACGGACGGGCGACTGATGAAAGTCTCAGTACGCCATCGGGGCAGTTCTCATGTGCAGCCAGGCCACATCAGGCGCAGATCGAGAGGCTCTCTAAAAAGGAAACACTCAGATCTGACACCGGGGCATGCGAATGCAACTCACTGACAAAGTAATCATTATCACCGGCGGTTGCCAGGGTTTAGGTCGATCCATGGCCGAGTATTTCGCCGCCAAAGGCGCGAAGCTTGCGCTGGTGGATCTCAATCAGGAAAAGCTCGACGACGCCGTCGCGGCTTGCAAGGCCAAGGGTGTCGAAGCCCGCGCCTACCTGTGCAACGTGGCCAATGAAGAGCAAGTGACCCACATGGTTGCCCAGGTTGCCGAAGACTTCGGCGCGATCCATGGCTTGATCAACAACGCCGGCATCCTGCGCGACGGCTTGTTGCTCAAGGTCAAGGACGGCGAGATGACCAAGATGAGCCTGGCCCAGTGGCAGGCGGTCATCGACGTCAACCTGACCGGCGTGTTCCTGTGCACCCGTGAAGTCGCGGCAAAAATGATCGAGCTGAACAACAGCGGCACCATCATCAATATCTCGTCGATTTCCCGCGCCGGCAACGTCGGCCAGACCAACTACTCCGCCGCCAAGGCCGGTGTCGCCGCCGCGACCGTGACCTGGGCCAAGGAACTGGCGCGCTACGGCATTCGTGTGGCGGGTATTGCCCCGGGGTTCATCGAAACCGAGATGACGTTGGGCATGAAGCCTGAAGCGCTGGAGAAGATGACATCCGGGATTCCGCTCAAGCGCATGGGCAAGCCGGAAGAGATCGCCCATTCGGCGGCGTACATTTTCGAGAACGACTACTACACCGGCCGGATTCTGGAAATGGATGGCGGGTTGCGGATCTAAGCCCGACACAAAACCAATGTGGGAGCGAGCCTGCTCGCGAAGCGGTCGTGTCAGTCACCATCAATGGTGATTGATGCACCGCATTCGCGAGCAGGCTCGCTCCCACAGGGGATCAGCCTTTCAGCTAATCAATCGTCGCTGATGGTGATGTTCGGCATCGCCGGCGTCGCCGCTTCCTGCAACACGATCCGCGCACCGACATGGCGGGCCAGTTCCTGGTAAACCATCGCAATCTGGCTGTCTGGCTCTGCAATCACCGTTGGCTTGCCGCCATCGGCCTGTTCGCGGATGACCATCGACAGCGGCAACGAGGCCAGCAACTCGACGCCATACTGGTTGGCCAGCTTCACGCCACCGCCCTCACCGAACAGATGCTCGGCATGTCCGCAATTGGAGCAGATATGCACGGCCATGTTCTCCACGACGCCCAGCACCGGAATGTTGACCTTGCGGAACATTTCCACGCCCTTGCGCGCGTCCAGCAAGGCCAGGTCCTGCGGGGTGGTCACGATGACTGCACCGGCCACCGGTACTTTCTGCGCCAGGGTCAGCTGAATGTCGCCGGTGCCTGGCGGCATGTCGATGACCAGGTAGTCCAGATCGCCCCACGCAGTCTGGGTCACCAGTTGCAACAAGGCGCCTGAAACCATCGGACCGCGCCAGACCATCGGCGTGTTGTCGTCGGTGAGGAAGGCCATGGACATCACTTCCACGCCATGGGACTTGAGCGGGACGAACCACTTCTGGTCCTTGACCTCGGGACGGGTACGCTCCGGTATACCGAACATGATGCCCTGGCTCGGACCGTAGATGTCCGCATCGAGAATCCCGACCTTGGCGCCTTCGCGGGCCAGGGCCAACGCGAGGTTGGCGGCGGTGGTGGACTTGCCCACGCCACCCTTGCCGGAGGCCACGGCCACCACGTTCTTGACGTTGGCCAGGCCCGGAATCTGCGCCTGGGCCTTGTGTGCGGCAATCACACTGGTGATCTCGACACGGGCATTGGCCACGCCATCCAGCCCCTGGATGGCCATTTCCAGCATCTGCGACCAGCCGCTCTTGAACAGGCCGGCGGCATAGCCAAGTTCAAGCTGGACGCTGACGCGGTCGCCCTGAATGTCGATGCTGCGCACGCACCCGGCGCTGACCGGGTCCTGGTTCAGGTAAGGGTCGGTGTATTGGCGAAGGACGGCTTCCACCGCTGCGCGATTGACGGCGCTCATGGGCAACTCCGAAAACAGGACTTGGAAAAGATGACGAGTATCCTACGCGGGACACTCATTTGTGGCGAGGGAGCTTGCTCCCGCTCGACTGTATAGCAGTCGCTATTTGACCACCCCGGTTTGTCTGGCAGATCAGCATCGCCGGGTTTGGGGCGGCTTCGCCACCCCGCGGGAGCAAGCTCCCTCGCCCCAGGTTACAAAGACGATGCGTCCGGAAACAGGCTCACAGGGTGAAAAATATGCGCCGGCGCTTTATAGTGGCCGACCTCCGTTTCATCAAGTAGCCGAGCCCCATGTCCGAGCCACGCAAGATCCTCGTCACCAGCGCCCTGCCCTATGCCAATGGTTCGATTCACCTCGGCCATATGCTGGAATATATCCAGACCGATATGTGGGTGCGCTTCCAGAAGCACCGCGGTAATCAATGCATTTATGTCTGCGCCGACGACGCCCACGGTTCGGCGATCATGCTGCGCGCGGAAAAAGAAGGCATCACCCCGGAACAACTGATCGCCAACGTCCAGGCTGAACACAGCGCCGACTTTGCCGATTTCCTGGTGGACTTCGATAATTTCCACTCCACTCACGCTGAAGAAAACCGTGAGCTGTCGAGTCAGATCTACCTGAAACTGCGCGACGCCGGGCACATCGCCACGCGCTCGATCACGCAGTATTTCGACCCGGAAAAGAAAATGTTCCTGGCCGACCGCTTCATCAAGGGCACCTGCCCGAAATGCGGCACTGAAGACCAATACGGCGACAACTGCGAAAAATGCGGCGCGACCTACGCACCGACCGACCTGAAAGACCCGAAGTCGGCCATTTCCGGCGCGACACCGGTGCTCAAGGACTCCCAGCACTTCTTCTTCAAGTTGCCGGATTTCCAGGAAATGCTGCAAGCCTGGACCCGTAGCGGCACTCTGCAAGATGCCGTCGCCAACAAAATCGCCGAATGGCTGGATGCCGGCCTGCAACAGTGGGACATCTCCCGCGATGCGCCGTACTTCGGCTTTGAAATTCCCGATGAGCCAGGCAAATATTTCTACGTGTGGCTGGATGCGCCGATCGGCTACATGGCGAGCTTCAAGAATCTGTGCAACCGCACGCCGGAGCTGGACTTCGACGCGTTCTGGGGCAAGGACTCCACCGCCGAGCTGTACCACTTCATCGGCAAGGACATCGTCAACTTCCACGCCCTGTTCTGGCCAGCCATGCTCGAAGGCGCGGGCTACCGCAAGCCGACCGGTATCAACGTGCACGGCTACCTGACCGTCAACGGTCAGAAAATGTCCAAGTCCCGTGGCACCTTCATCAAGGCCCGGACCTATCTGGATCACTTGTCGCCGGAATACCTGCGCTACTACTACGCGGCCAAGCTGAGCCGTGGCGTCGACGACCTGGACCTGAACCTCGAAGACTTCGTACAGAAGGTCAATTCCGACCTGGTCGGCAAAGTCGTCAACATCGCCAGCCGTTGCGCCGGCTTCATCCACAAGGGCAATGCCGGGGTGATGGTCGACACCAACGCCGCGCCAGAGCTGACCGAAGCGTTCCTGGCCGCTGCCCCTGGCATCGCCGACGCCTATGAAGCCCGCGACTTTGCCCGCGCCATGCGCGAGATCATGGCCCTGGCCGACCGCGCCAACGCCTGGATCGCCGACAAGGCACCGTGGTCGCTCAACAAACAGGAAGGCAAGCAGGATGAAGTCCAGGCGATCTGCGCGACGGGCGTCAACCTCTTCCGCCAACTGGTGATCTTCCTCAAGCCTGTGCTGCCGCTGCTGGCCGCCGATGCCGAGGCGTTCCTGAACGTTGCGCCGCTGACCTGGAACGACCACCAAGCCTGGCTCGCCAACCATCAGTTGAACGAGTTCAAGCCGCTGATGACCCGCATCGACCCGGTCAAAGTGCAAGCCATGACCGACGCCTCGAAAGAAGACCTGACCGCCAGCCAGACCGACACCGGTTCAGCTGCACCTGCCGGCAATGGCGAACTGGCCAAGGATCCGCTGTCCCCGGAAATCGAGTTCGACACCTTTGCCGCGGTCGACCTGCGCGTCGCCCTGATCGTCAAGGCCGAACACGTGGAAGGCGCCGACAAGCTGTTGCGCCTGACCCTGGATCTCGGTGACGAGCAACGCAATGTGTTCTCCGGGATCAAGAGCGCTTATCCAGATCCGACCAAACTCAATGGTCGCCTGACCATGATGATCGCCAACCTCAAGCCGCGGAAAATGAAATTCGGCATCTCCGAGGGCATGGTGATGGCGGCCGGTCCTGGCGGTGAAGAAATCTACCTGCTGAGCCCTGACAGCGGCGCCAAGCCTGGTCAGCGGATCAAGTAAACTACGGCGGTAACCCGATCCCACAGTCGTGCCTGGCGCGCCTGTGGGATTTTCATGTCTGGCCCACCCTCGATCCTTGCCGGATAATGCCTAAGCTTTTTTAGACAGTAGCGTTGAAAAGCCCATATTTGTCGGCACGATCATGACCGAAACACTGCTTGCGCTTATCAGCACCGCCCTGATCAACAACGTCGTGTTGCACTGGCCGCTGGGTGTCGATCCGCTGTTGGCCAGCGAACGCCGGCAGGTCCATGCCCTGGGCATCGCGACGACCTGCCTGATGCTGATCGTCGGCGTGCTCGGATACACGCTCTATCATTGGCTGCTGATCCCGCTGGAATTGACGTCGCTGCGACTGTTCGTCTTCCTGCCGCTGAGCGTGCTGCTGATCGGCCCACTGCTGATGGGGCTGTCCCGGGCATTCTCGACGCTGTCGTTTGAAGGGCTCTGGCCGCTGTTGCTGGGTAACGCCAGCGTGCTCGGTGTGGCGCTTCTCAACATCCAGAATGACAAAGGATTGCTGGCTGCCACCGCCGTGAGTCTGGGTGCTGGGCTGGGATTCTGGCTGGTGCTGAGTCTGTTCAACGACCTGCGCCAACGTACACTCGACAATGATGTACCCCTGCCCTTTCGTGGCCTGCCGATCGACCTGATCGGCGCCGGCCTGATCGCAGTGGCCTTTCTCGGATTCAGTGGACTGATCAAAACATGAGTCTGATTCAACGCATCGACGCCCTCTTGCCGCAGACCCAATGCGGCAAGTGCGGTCATCCTGGATGCAAGCCTTACGCTGAAGGCATCGCCAACGGCGAGCCCATCAACAAGTGCCCGCCGGGCGGCAACGAAACCATCAACGCCCTGGCAGAACTGCTGAATGTGCCGGTTCTGGAACTGGATGCCAGCCGTGGTTCGGCTCCGGCGCAGATCGCTTACATCCGCGAAGCAGAATGCATCGGATGCACCAAATGCATTCAGGCCTGCCCGGTCGACGCCATCGTCGGCGCTGCCAAGCTGATGCACACCGTGATCATCGATGAATGCACCGGTTGCGACCTCTGCGTGGCACCTTGCCCTGTGGACTGCATCGAAATGCACCCGCTGCCGATGGACAGGGTGCTGCCGATTGTCGGCGGCCTGGCATTCAGCCTGGACGATCAAAAGGCCCGCGCCGCCAAACGCAATCACGCACGGCGCCGTTTCGAGCAACGCAACGCTCGTTTGCAGCGCGAAGAGCAGCAAAAAGTCGCTGAACGCCAGGCCCGTGCGCTACGCGCTGCCCAGCCCAGCGAAGTGACGCTCGACCCGGTACAGGCCGCTCTTGAACGCGTCCGCGCACAGAAAGCTGCCAATGCCGATGCCGCACTGAAAAAAGCCAAGGTCGACCTGGCGATGAGCCGGGCGCAGCTGACCAAGTCGCTCAAGGCCTTTGGCCATCCACCGACCTTCGAACAGCAGTCGCAGTTGATCGTTCTGCAACAACAGTTTGAAGCCGCCGAGCAGACCTTGGCGCAGATGGAGAGCGTGGCAACCCCAGCCCCGGCGCCCGCCACTGTTCCGGTGAAGAATGCCGACTTGAATCGGGCGAAGATTCAGCTGGCCATGCGCCGCGCCGAACTGAAGAAGGCTCAAACCAGCCAGGCCCCTATTGAACAGATTGAAGCCTTGGAGCGTGCACTCAGCGAAGCCGAGCGCCAGGTGGATGCCTATGCCATCCCCTGAATCGGTTGATGTACGCCTGCAGCAGGCCATGAAACTGGTTCTACTGGCTACGCTGCCAGGGATGTTGGCGCTGTTCTGGTTTTACGGCTGGGGAGTGTTGATCAACGTGTTGTTGGCAGGCACGACAGCGTTGGCCGTTGAAGCGGCGGTGCTGCAATTGCGCAAGCGTCCCCTCAAGCCGACCCTGAGCGACGGTAGCGCCCTTGTCAGTGCCACCCTGCTCGCCCTGGCCCTGCCGCCCTATTGCCCGTGGTGGCTGACAGTCAGTGCTGCCGCGTTTGCCATGTTGTTCGGCAAGCACTTGTATGGCGGTGTCGGCAGCAATCCATTCAATCCGGCGATGCTCGGTTTCGCTCTGGTGATGGTCGCGTTTCCACAACAGATGACCCACTGGCCAGCCTCACACGGCATGGATCTGTCGGGTGGTGTGCAGCAGGTATTCGGTTTCGGTCAGACCCCGGATGCCTGGGTCCGGGCCACGGCACTGGACAGCCTGCGGATCAATAAAAGCCTGACCATGGACGAACTGTTCTCGAGCAATCAAGCGTTCGGTCGCTTTGGCGGTCACGGCGTGGAATGGGTGAACCTGGCCTTTCTCGCGGGCGGCGCGTTTCTGCTGCAGCGGCGAGTATTCAGCTGGCATGCACCGGTCGGGATGCTCGCCAGCCTGTTCATCATCAGCCTGTTGTGCTGGAACGGTTCGGGCTCGGACTCCCATGGTTCACCGCTGTTTCATCTGCTCACTGGCGCCAGCATGCTGGGCGCATTTTTCATCGTGACAGAACCGGTGTCCGGCGCCAGAAGCCCTGGCGCACGGCTGCTGTTCGGCATCGGCGTCGGGCTGCTGACGTATCTGATTCGGACGTGGGGCGGTTATCCGGATGGCGTGGCCTTTGCCGTGCTGTTGATGAACCTCTGTGTGCCGGCGCTCGAACGGCTTGTCACCGCCAGGCAAGCGCGAGTTGCACCATGAGCCGGGTGTCGAGCATGGCTATCCTGGCGTTACTGGCCACCCTCGGGATCGGCCTGACCTGGCTCGTGCAGCACAGCAGTGCACCACGGATTGCGGCTGAGCAGCGCCTGATCGACAGTCGCAACTTGCTGGATTTGCTACCGCCTGACAGCTACGACAATCAACCGCTGGAACAACCGCTCACGCTCGAAAGCACGGCGCTGGCTAATAGCACGCTGCTGGCGGGTTACCGGGCGACCAAGTCCGGGCAGGCTTATGCCGTGCTGCTGCGCAGCCAGACCCTGGGCTATGCGAGCACCATCGACTTGCTGATCGCCATTGACCTCAACGGCAGGCTGATTGGCGTCAAGACCCTCAAACAAGCGGAAACTCCGGGACTGGGTGCCCGAATAGCCGACTGGCCCAATGACTGGCTGCGAATGTTTGCCGGAAAATCCCGAACCGATCCGCTCGACCAGGGCTGGGCCTTGAAAAAGGACCAGGGACAATTCGACCAGATTGCGGGCGCGACCATCACGTCAAGAGCGGTGATCAACGCCACCCACGACGCATTGCGCTACTTCGATGAACACCGGCAACCACTGCTCGGGAACCCCTCCCATGAGTAAATCAACGCTGCTGCAAAACTCATTGATGCTCCCGCCACTGATAGGCGCCACCGACTCACTGGTCAGCGCCCTGGGCCTGTGGTTGATGTTTGTCGTGGTGACCTGTGTTTTTGGCCTGAGCCTGAATGCATTGCGCTCGCGCTTGCTTCCCGCAACGCATTTGCTGGCAAGCGTGCTGCTCGCCGCGACGCTGACCAGCTGTGCGGAGCTCGGCATGCAAGTCTGGTCGCTGCAATGGCATCAACACATGGGGATTTATGCCGCGTTGATCGCCTTGCAATGCGTCGTACTGGACCAGACAAGGTTCTTCCAGAGCGCATGGCGGGATCGTCTGCACCTTTGCGGCCTTTTCGGCGCATTGATGGTGGGCCTGGGCCTGCTGCGCGAACTCATGGGCAACGGGACAATCGGAAGTCATCTACCGTGGCTGGCTGCTGCGACGCACGCGGATTGGCAAGGCTGGGTGCTGACCGCCGACGGAGGTTTGCGTCTGGCCACGCTGGGCCCCGGCGGATTCATTCTGCTGGGATTGCTGATCGCCGCCTGGCAAGCCTGGCACCGCCCAACATCTTCACACTGACAGTTTTCGAGGAAATGCACTGCCTATGAATGCCGCAAAACGTCTGGAAATTTTCCGCAGGCTGCACGAAGACAACCCGGAACCCAAGACCGAACTGGCCTATTCCTCGCCGTTTGAATTGCTGATTGCAGTCATTCTTTCGGCGCAATCGACCGATGTCGGCGTCAACAAGGCCACAGCGAAACTGTTCCCGGTAGCCAATACCCCAGCGGCGATTTATGCCTTGGGCGTCGAGGGGTTGTCGGAATACATCAAGACCATCGGCCTGTTCAACAGCAAAGCAAAAAACGTGATCGAGACCTGCCGCTTGCTGGTGGAGCGTCATGCAGGCGAAGTGCCGCAGACCCGCGAGGAATTAGAAGCTCTGCCCGGCGTGGGTCGTAAAACCGCCAACGTGGTCCTCAACACTGCATTCCGTCAGCTGACAATGGCCGTGGACACCCATATTTTTCGGGTCAGCAATCGCACCGGCATTGCACCAGGCAAGAATGTGGTCGAGGTTGAGAAAAAGCTGATGAAATTCGTGCCCAAGGAGTATCTGCTCGATTCCCACCACTGGTTGATCCTTCATGGACGCTATGTTTGCCTGGCCCGCAAGCCCCGCTGCGGCAGTTGCCGAATAGAAGACTTGTGCGAATACAAGCACAAGACCTCGGACGATTGAGCCACTATTGGATTTATTGATTTATCGATTGAAAAAATCTTTTTTACCCGCCGGGAGATTGTCGATATAAGGGGCCCCAAAGGCAGTCTTAGCCTGGAGTAACTAAATGAGCACTGGCAAAGAGCAACTGGATGTAGAAGACGACTTCACCCCCATTGAGGCTGATGATGCCGAACCTGTGGTTGAAGTAGCGAAGACCAACCTGAGCAAACGCCGTACCATCGACAATCTGCTGGAGGAGCGCCGACTGCAAAAGCAATTGGCTGATTACGACTTTGACTTATGACATCTGAAAGCCTCCCGAAACGGAGGCTTTTTACTTTGTGCCGAACCGCGATAGATGCCCGTTCATCGCGTATCGCCAGCCTATGGACAATCACACTAACCCGTTGCGCTGAGCCAGTTCGATCAGGTCGACCAGGGAGCGCGCATTCAGTTTCAGCAACAAACGCGTCTTGTAAGTACTGACGGTCTTGTTGCTGAGAAACATTCCATCGGCAATTTCCTTGTTGGTCTTGCCTCTGGCCAATTGCTGCAAGACCATCATTTCCCGCCCCGACAGACGATCCACCATATCGGCTTCACTGGCGTTCCCCAGGCTGGCACGCACAGTATGCAAGGCTTGATTGGGAAAATAGCTATAACCGGACAAAACCGCCTTGATTGCACTGAGCAACTCGGTGAGATCCTGTTGCTTACAGACATACCCGGCAGCCCCCGACTGCATGCAACGCATGGAGAAATGCCCGGGCGCCTGGGAAGTCAATATCAGTACTTTCATGGGCATTGCGGCCGATGCAAGTCGCGCAATAACTTCCAGCCCGTCCAGTTTCGGAATCCCGATATCCAGAATGACAATATCCGGCATATGTTCGCGGGCAAGTTGCAATGCATCCACGCCATTATCTGTCTCCGCAACAACTTCGTAGCCATGACGCTCCATTAGCATACGTACCGCGAGACGAATGACGGGGTGATCATCCACGATCAGCACTTTATTCATGGGCAAGTCCAATTTTCGCTGTTCGAATTTTTAGAGCCAGCACAATAGCCTAGTCGTTTCGCCCATGGCATGCCGCCCCCCCCAGCGACCTGCAGCGAGAGACATTCCCTACGAGAATCGCGGATTAATCCTACAAAACACCCTCGAACAGAACGCTATGAAAACGGTATCCAGAGGTGTGCATTTCGGTTTTCGCCATTATTTTGTATCCCGCCGAAACTAAAAACAAAAGCTAACACCTTGAAAAAATCAACTTCGTGAAACATCCACCTTAAATATTACCAACACTTACTATAAAACATTAATACCAGAAACATCACACACCGAGCACCCACTTACTCCTACAGCAAAAAGCCATACACGAACAATCATTAACAACAAGAAACCTGAAAAACCAAATAACGAACAACTCAAACAAAAAAACAAACTCATCCGCACCAAACAATACACGCACTCAAACTGCATGAATGACGTAACATAAACCTCAACAACAGTCACCTTCAATCAAACGAGCAAAGATAAAACACAATGAGTAATAAACATGATGAAACTCAAAAAAAGAATCACCAACCCCATGACAATCATTGCGATATTCGCAACACTATCTGAAACATCGGCAGCGGTCTCACTTCCCTTTCTGGACAACCGGGATCGAGAAATTTATGTCTGGTTCCTGATCAGCTTTCCGTTTTACTTACTGTTTTTGTTCTTCGCCACACTCAATTTCAATTACCGATCGCTTTACTCGCCTTCGGACTTTGAAAAGGATGAACACTTCCTGAAAGCCATGGACAATATTGACCCACAGGAGAACAACGCTTCAGTGGACGACTCGCGGCCCGCATCCTCCCCCGGAAATGCCCAGGCTCCACCAGACAAAAACGATTCACGACACCTGCACTCGGATCAGCATCACATTCACTTACCCGAACTGATGAAGGATCTGCACATCGTCGATGCACGCCGGATGAAAAATAAAACGGAGTTCAGCACTTTGCTGGAGAAAATACCCATGACACAGGAGCAACAGGTGATTCTGTTCCTCACGGGGGAGAAATCGGACAACCAACTGAAAGGACGGGTACTCAAGTACTCCAAACAGACAAGAAAACGCGGTAGCGCCAACTTCTGTGTGGCTTACAACTTGAGTTCACATGGGGTGACGGTCATGAATCAGGGCGACCCACTGACAGACATTCGGCAGTGAGGCAGGTCCTATCCGTGATACGCAGACGGGAAACTATCAAGCAGGTGAGACGTAAATCGCAGTATCGGCAAAAAAACCCTTTTCAGATATGTGGCCCCGTCAAAGACGAGGCCACATATCCATTACAGGCTCAAAGCGATCAGAACAGCTTGCGGCCTTTGTTGGCGGCAATGCGCATGCGCAAAGCATTGAGTTTGATGAAGCCCGCCGCATCGGCCTGGTTGTAGGCGCCGCCATCTTCCTCGAAGGTCGCGATATTGGCGTCGAACAGCGAATCATCGGACTTGCGACCAGTGACGATTACGTTGCCCTTGTACAGTTTCAGGCGTACGACGCCGTTCACGTTGACCTGGGAAGCATCGATCATCTGTTGCAGCATCAGACGCTCAGGACTCCACCAGTAGCCGGTATAGATCAGGCTGGCGTACTTCGGCATCAACTCGTCTTTGAGGTGAGCCACTTCGCGGTCCAGGGTGATCGATTCGATGGCGCGGTGAGCGCGCAGCATGATGGTGCCGCCCGGGGTTTCGTAGCAGCCACGGGACTTCATGCCCACATAACGGTTCTCGACGATGTCCAGACGACCGATACCGTGTTCGCCACCGATACGGTTCAGGGTCGCGAGCACGGTAGCCGGGGTCATTTCAACGCCGTCCAGCGCCACGATGTCGCCGTTGCGATAGGTCAGTTCCAGGTACTGCGGCTTGTCGGGAGCGTTCTCCGGGGAGACGGTCCAGCGCCACATGTCTTCTTCGTGCTCGGTCCAGGTGTCTTCCAGCACGCCGCCTTCATAGGAGATGTGCAGCAGGTTGGCATCCATCGAGTACGGGGATTTTTTCTTGCCGTGACGCTCGATCGGGATCGCGTGCTTTTCAGCGTAATCCATCAGTTTTTCACGGGACAACAGGTCCCATTCGCGCCACGGGGCAATCACTTTCACGCCTGGCTTCAAGGCGTAGGCGCCCAGTTCGAAACGAACCTGGTCGTTACCCTTGCCAGTGGCGCCGTGGGAAATGGCGTCAGCGCCGGTTTCGTTGGCGATTTCGATCAGGCGTTTGGCGATCAATGGACGAGCGATGGAAGTACCCAGCAGGTACTCGCCTTCGTAAACGGTATTGGCGCGGAACATCGGGAACACGAAATCGCGCACGAATTCTTCGCGCAAGTCGTCGATGTAGATTTCTTTCACGCCCATGGCCTGAGCCTTGGCGCGCGCAGGTTCGACCTCTTCGCCCTGACCCAGGTCAGCGGTGAAGGTCACCACTTCACAGTTATAAGTATCCTGCAGCCACTTGAGGATCACCGAAGTGTCCAGGCCGCCGGAATACGCCAGAACGACCTTGTTTACGTCCGCCATGCCATCACTCCACGGGGTTCTACGGAAAGCCGTGAAGTCTACCGCTCATACAGAATAATTTACAGTGGCGCGACAGCTTATGACGACGAAGCGACAGATTATGTCGAGAGCGCGACGATGACCAATCGGTCAGGACGTTGCCGAAGCGGCCGGTTTCGTGGCTTGAGGGGCCACTTGTTCCGGTGGTGCTCCCCGCTCCAGGCGTACGGCGACCCGACGATTTTTCGAACGGTTGGCATTGTTGGTATTGGGGGCCAGCGGGTAGCGCTCACCATGAAAGCGCATCGTGATCTGCGATTCCTGCACACCGTTGGCCTTGAAGAATTCCATGACCGCCAGCGCCCGGCGGCGTGACAGGTCACGGTTGGTCAAGCGATTGCCGCTGTTGTCGGAATGGCCGTCCAGTTCGATGTGATTGACCGTCGGATCGGCCTTCATGTATTCCAGCATCACCTGCAGCCTGGCTTTCGCGGCCGCATCCAGATCGATACCGCCACCCGGGAAACCCACCTCGGATTGCTTCACCTGGTCGAAGTTCTGCGGCAACAGTTTGGCTACGCAACCCTGATAGTCGGCAAACGCCTTGTTGAATCTGACTGGCAACAAGCGCACTTCCGATACTCGGCCATCACCCGAGGAATGGCGGACGACCGGACTGCGTCCATCCATCAGGCCACTGATCAAACGCCCGGCCTGAGCCTGTGAACTGTTGAACAATACATTGCCGCTGCCGATTCTCACCGTGCCCAGATTGATGTCGCCTCGCCCCGGCTGCCAGGGTGCGGCGGCGGCCAGCAAGGTGGCCGAACCGCCGCCCATCATGGCGTTGTATGCATTCAGACGAAACGTCGCCTGCTCGCCAGCACGGCGCACGAACTGCCCCGAGCCGAAATCGGTGATTGGCTGAGTCAGGCGGCACTCGAACTTGTCGCCTTCTACCGTCCACTCGATGCTCTCCAGACGGGTCTGGAAAGTGAGCGCCATCGCGGGAAGGCTGGCAAACACACTGAGCAAGGCTAAATAACGCTGGCGCACGGGAGGCTCCACTGGCTTCTACAACAAAAAGACCGACACACAGATGTTTACGGCATACCTGTTGGATATCGGAAGCTTGCCGCAAAACTTGATAGCGAGTGCCTGCAAGAGTCTTTTCCGGTAGCATTCCCTTGAGTTTGACCCGCCTGGAATCCCCTCATGTCCGACCGCCTGACCCTGCTGCGTCCCGACGACTGGCACATTCATCTTCGCGATGGTGCCGTGTTGACCAATACCGTCGCGGATGTCGCGCGCACCTTTGGTCGCGCCATCATCATGCCCAACCTGGTACCTCCGGTCCGCAATGCGACCGAGGCCGACGGCTATCGCCAGCGGATTCTCGCTGCCCGCCCGGCCGGCAGCCAGTTCGAACCACTGATGGTTCTGTACCTGACCGACCGCACCCAACCTGAAGAAATTCGCGAGGCCAAGGCCACCGGTTTCATTCACGCCGCCAAGTTGTACCCGGCCGGTGCGACCACCAACTCGGATTCTGGCGTCACCAGCATCGACAAGATCTTCCCTGCACTCGAGGCCATGGCCGAAGTGGGAATGCCCTTGCTGATCCACGGTGAAGTCACCCGTGGCGATGTCGACGTGTTCGACCGCGAAAAAATCTTCATCGATGAACACATGCGCCGTGTGGTCGAGCGTTTCCCGACCCTCAAAGTGGTGTTCGAACACATCACCACCGCTGACGCCGTGCAGTTCGTCAATTCGGCCTCGGCCAACGTGGGCGCGACCATCACCGCGCATCACCTGCTGTACAACCGCAACCACATGCTGGTAGGCGGGATTCGTCCGCACTTCTATTGCCTGCCGATTCTCAAGCGCAACACCCATCAGGAAGCCCTGCTCGACGCCGCCACCAGCGGCAGCGAAAAGTTCTTCCTGGGCACCGATTCGGCGCCTCACGCCCAGCACGCCAAGGAAGCCGCCTGCGGTTGCGCTGGCTGCTACACCGCCTATGCAGCCATCGAGATGTATGCCGAAGCCTTCGAACAGCGCAATGCGCTGGACAAACTCGAAGCCTTCGCCAGCCTCAACGGCCCGCGCTTCTATGGCCTGCCGGCGAACACCGATCGCATCACCCTGGTTCGCGAAGAGTGGACCGCCCCAAGCAGCCTGCCGTTTGGCGAGCTGACCGTTATCCCGCTGCGCGCCGGTGAAAAACTGCGCTGGCGCCTGCTGGAGGAACACGCGTGAGTGAAGACCATTTCGACGACGAACAGGAAGGTCAAGGCGGTGGAGGCGGTCCCCGTCATCCAATGGCCGCCCGGTTCCGTGGTTACCTGCCCGTTGTCGTCGACGTAGAAACCGGTGGCTTCAACTCGGCCACCGACGCGCTGCTGGAAATCGCCGCGACCACCATTGCCATGGATGAAAAGGGTTTTGTTTACCCGGATCACACCTACTTCTTCCGCGTCGAGCCTTTCGAAGGTGCGAATGTCGAAGCGGCGGCCCTGGAGTTCACCGGCATCAAGCTCGATCACCCACTGCGCATGGCGGTGAGTGAAGAAACGGCGCTAAACGATATCTTCCGCGGTGTGCGCAAGGCGCTCAAAGCCAACGGTTGCAAACGGGCAATCCTGGTGGGGCACAACAGCAGCTTCGACCTGGGTTTCCTCAACGCCGCGGTCGCGCGCCTGGACATGAAGCGCAACCCGTTTCATCCGTTCTCCAGTTTCGACACCGCCACCCTCGCTGGCCTGGCCTATGGCCAAACGGTACTGGCCAAGGCCTGTCAGGCAGCCGATATCGACTTCGACGGTCGCGAGGCCCATTCGGCTCGTTATGACACCGAGAAGACCGCCGAGCTGTTCTGCGGCATCGTCAATCGCTGGAAACAAATGGGCGGCTGGGAAGATTTCGACGATTGATCCGTCGCAGGAATCCCGCCCATAAAAAAACCGGCCTCGAGGGCCGGTTTTTTTGTACCTGCTTTTTGTAGCAGAAGCGTGTGCCTTACAGCGCAGCAGCGTGCTCGGTCAGGTATGCCGCGACGCCTTCTGGCGAAGCGTTCATGCCCTTGTCGCCTTTTTTCCAGTTGGCAGGGCAGACTTCGCCGTGCTCTTCGTGGAATTGCAGAGCGTCGACCAGACGCAGCAGCTCTTCCATGTTACGGCCCAGTGGCAGGTCGTTGACGATCTGCGAACGGACAACGCCTTTGTCGTCGATCAGGAACGCGCCACGGAAAGCCACGCCATCAGCGGACTGTACGTCGTAGGCCTTCATGATGTCCTGCTTGATGTCGGCAGCCATGGTGTAACGAACTTCGCCGATACCGCCATTGTTGACCGGGGTGTTGCGCCACGCGTTGTGGGTGAAGTGCGAGTCGATCGACACGGCGATCACTTCAACGTTGCGTGCCTTGAACTCGGACATGCGGTTGTCCAGAGCGATCAGCTCCGACGGGCAAACGAAGGTGAAGTCCAGTGGGTAGAAGAACACCAGGCCGTATTTGCCTTTGATGGCCGAGGACAGGGTGAAGCTGTCTACGATTTCGCCATTGCCGAGTACGGCCGGTACGGTGAAGTCAGGGGCTTGTTTGCCTACGAGTACGCTCATTGGATATCTCCTGGTGTAGAAACGTGTAAAACCGGGTTTGCGCCAGCCTGCCACCCTCAGGCGACAGCCCTGTGACACCCACCCGCTTCGAAAAGACCGGCCATCATACACTGCGTGTTTGGCCTGTCTTTAACGGTTTTTCCCGCAGGCGTAAAAAACGCAGGGCGAATGTTGCGCCCTGCATCCCTTCAAGACACCGTTCGTCAGACCTCGAAAAAGCCCCCCGAAAGCACTTTGACAATCATTCTCGTTAACATTAAGATCCATCGCATTCGAGACATAAACGAGCGACGGTCTTCACTTATGTATGTTTGCCTCTGCACCGGCGTCACCGACGGCCAAATCCGCGATGCGATCTATGAAGGATGCTGCAGCTACAAGGAAGTCCGCCAGGCCACCGGCGTTGCCAGTCAATGCGGTAAATGTGCCTGCCTCGCCAAGGAAGTGGTTCGCGAAACCCTGACATCGCTGCAGACGGCCCAGGCCGCAATTCCTTTTCCTGCAGAATTTACAGCAGCATAAAAAGCCCCTTATTCAAAGAACCGGACTGATGTCCGGTTTTTTTATGCCTGAAAATCAACTGCTTAGACTCTAGACGCGGAACACAAACATTCTTATTCCGATTAATTTTCATTTATTATTCAATAACTTAAGTTTGACACCCTTAGTTGTGCGGCTCAAACTCTGCCTTATAGACGGCTAACAAAGGGCAGGACCCCATCATGAAAGGCGACGTTAAAGTCATCCAGCATCTCAACAAGATCCTTGCCAATGAGCTGGTCGCAATCAATCAATACTTCCTGCACGCACGCATGTATGAAGATTGGGGCCTGAACAAGCTCGGCAAGCACGAATACCACGAATCCATCGACGAGATGAAGCACGCGGACAAGCTGATCAAGCGCATCCTGTTCCTGGAAGGCCTGCCGAACGTCCAGGACCTGGGCAAGCTGCACATCGGCGAGCACACCAAGGAAATGCTTGAGTGTGACCTGCGTATCGAGAAGACCGGCCACAAAGATCTTAAAGAGGCCATCGCCTTTTGCGAAACGGCTGGCGACTTCGGTAGCCGCGACCTGCTTGAAGATATCCTTGAGTCCGAAGAAGAACATATCGACTGGCTGGAAACCCAACTTGGCCTGATCGACAAGATCGGTATCGAGAACTATCTGCAATCGCAGATGGGCGACGACGAATAAGTTCTACGTCGTTAAACTTGATGCAATAAAAAGCCCCGCTCTCTATTGAAGAGGCGGGGCTTTTTATTGCCTGCTCTTGTAGGAGCGAGCTTGCTCGCGATGGTCGTTAACGATAACGCGGGGAGTCTGTTTCCCCGCGGTTTTCTTGAGTCCATCGCGAGCAAGCTCGCTCCTACAGGAGGGGGATCAGGCTTCGGTTTTGGCTGCTGCGGCTTTAGCGGCAGCGTCTTTGATCAGCGCCTGCAACGAACCATCAGCCGACATCTCGGTCATGATGTCGCTACCGCCGACCAGTTCACCCGCGACCCACAGCTGCGGGAAGGTTGGCCAGTTGGCGTATTTTGGCAGGTTGGCGCGGATTTCCGGGTTCTGCAGGATGTCCACGTACGCAAACTTTTCACCGCAAGCCATCACGGCCTGGGCGGCTTTCGCAGAGAAGCCACACTGCGGGGCATTCGGCGAGCCTTTCATGTAAAGCAGAATGGTGTTGTTGGCAATCTGCTCTTTAATCGTTTCGATGATATCCATGGAGCACCTCGGCTGAACTTTCCGACTCATGGGTCGGCACGGTGGCGCATTGTAACGGAAAGCCGAGGGCCATGCTCGGTCTCTCCGTCAGATACGATCAAGCCGCCGCCACGGTCACCGGAACACCGTTCAATGCCGCATTTCCCGACAATTCATCGAGCTGACATTCATCTGTCAGGTCATTGGCACTGGACCCCGGCTGGCCACTGGCAATGGTCATCTGCACACCCGGCCGTGCATGGCCCCAACCGTGCGGAAGGCTGACCACACCCTTCATCATATCCAGACTGCCCAGCACTTCCACTTCGATCACCCCGACCCGGGAACTGACCCGCACTCGCTGCCCGTCACTCAACCCGCGACTGGCCAGGTCTTCCGGGTGCATCAGCAACTGATGGCGGGGCTTGCCCTTCACCAGGCGGTGATAGTTGTGCATCCACGAGTTGTTGCTGCGTACATGTCGACGGCCGATCATCAACAACTCATCGGCGGCCGGTGCCTGCAACGCGGTAAAGCGTGCGAGGTCGGCAAGGATCACGTCAGGCGCTGCCTGTACTCGCTGATTGGCGGTTTTCAGGCGTGGCGCCAGGTTGGGCTTGAGCGCACCCAGATCGACGCCATGGGGATGATCGAACAGCGTCGTCAACGACAGCTGATGCTCCGAAGCATCGCCATACATTCCCATGCGCAAACCGCGATCAATCATCTGGGCTGGGGCAATGGTCGGTTTCAGTTCCTTGCCGGTCTTTGCTGCAAATGCCTTCGCGAGCCCGACGAAAATCTCCCAGTCGTGCAGCGCCCCCTGGGGTTTAGCGAGGATGGCGCGGTTGAACCGACTGACGTTGCGCACCGCAAACATGTTGAAGGTGGTGTCGTAGTGATCGTTTTCCAGCGCCGAAGTAGAGGGCAGGATCAGGTCGGCATACCGGGTGGTTTCATTGATGTACAAATCGACACTGACCATGAACTCGAGCCCGTCCAGCGCCTGCTCCAGCTGACGGCCATTCGGGGTGGACAACACCGGATTGCCCGCCACGGTAATCAGCGCGCGAACCTGCCCTTCTCCTTCGGTCAGCATCTCCTCGGCCAGGGCCGACACCGGTAGCTCGCCGGCGTATTCCGGGCGTCCGGAAACCCGACTCTGCCACACATTGAAATGCCCACCCGACGTGGAGGCCACCAGGTCCACCGCCGGCTCGGTGCACAACGCCCCGCCCACGCGGTCGAGGTTGCAGGTGACCAGGTTGATCAACTGCACCAGCCAGTGGCACAACGTGCCGAATGCCTGGGTCGAGACGCCCATGCGACCGTAACAAACGGCGCTCGGCGCTGCGGCGAAGTCCCGTGCCAACTGGCGGATCTGTTCGGCCGGCACCGCACACAGCGGGCTCATGGCCTCGGCGGTGAATCCGGCGATGGCCTCGCGCACCTGGTCCAGACCATCAACCGGCAAATGGCTGCCGCGGGTCAGGCCTTCGGCGAACAAGGTGTTGAGCAGGCCAAACAACAATGCCGCGTCGCCACCCGGGCGCACAAACAGATGCTGATCGGCAATGGCCGCCGTTTCGCTGCGACGCGGATCGACGACCACGACTTTCCCGCCCCGGGCTTGAATCGCTTTCAAGCGCTTTTCCACATCCGGCACGGTCATGATGCTGCCGTTGGAGGCGAGCGGATTACCACCAAGGATCAGCATGAAGTCGGTGTGATCGATATCCGGAATCGGCAGCAACAAACCGTGTCCGTACATCAAATGACTGGTCAGGTGATGGGGCAATTGATCAACCGAGGTGGCAGAAAAGCGGTTGCGGGTTTTCAACAAGCCGAGGAAGTAATTGCTGTGAGTCATCAGCCCGTAGTTATGCACGCTGGGATTGCCTTGATAGACCGCCACCGCGTTGTTCCCATGGCGCTCCTGAATCGCCGCCAGGCGCTCGGCCACAAGGGTGAACGCGTCATCCCACTCGATGGGCTGCCATTCGCTGCCCACCCGGCGCATGGGTTGATGCAGGCGATCGGGATCGTTCTGAATATCCTGCAGGGCAACAGCCTTGGGACAGATGTGCCCACGACTGAACGTATCCAGGGGATCACCCTTGATCGAGGTGATTTGTACGTTGCCGGCTTCGACCTCGGTGGTTTCGATGGTCAGGCCGCAGATGGCTTCACACAGGTGGCAGGCACGGTGATGGAGAGTCTTGGTCATGGCCAGTCTCTGTCTTGTTCTGGGCGGACGATAACGGCCGCGGGAACAAAACTATGGCGCCTGCCCCACCACTGCGCCAGCGACGTTCGTCTTGTGAATTGGCGGCCATCAGGGCAACCGATGGCGGCTGCCGGTCAACCCGACGGCAGCCTCGGCGGCGCATGCAACTGGATGTCCTGGATGGTTTCGATTTGCTCGTGGGCGACATGCACACCGGTCAATTCGCCGATCAGCCGCCAGTGATCGTCAAGCCCGGTACTGATAGTGGCCATGCGGTCGATCATGCGCCGTCCGGCGTCACGGGTGACCGGATCGTTGCTGCGCAGAAGTTCAAACGACATCGACGTCATGGAGGCGGTCAGATGAGTCAGGGAGCGTGCCGTGAGGCCGAGCAATTCCATGAGCTGCTGTTCTTTCGATTCCATCGCGGAGGCTTCCTGCGTCGCTGGTGATTTATTTATAACCCAGCACGTTGCATTAGCAAGTGGTTCAGACGGGACGTGCTGTTCAGGAACGGTGCGAACAACAGGTCGGAAACCGACCACAAGTACCCCACCACCGCCCCTCTTGATTGCCAAGCTGCGCAGGCGCGGTGTACAAATGCTTGGCTGCAGTCAGGAAACAGGCTTCAAAAGCGCTACTGCGGTTATCCCGTAGCCCCTCTGAAATCCCCTAAAAACCGTAGCCCTATTGGTAAGACGCGACATTTAATTATAAGATCGCGCCTTCCCCTATTTCGTCGCCCCGTGCGGCTTACGCCGCAGGTCTCGCCCGTTGTTCCGTTAAACAAGGCTTTGAGCATCTGCGGTTTGTAGCAAAAAGGTAGTCAATGATGAGCGCAAGGCACTTTCTCTCCCTGATGGATTGCACGCCCGAAGAGCTGGTCAGCGTGATCCGTCGAGGCGTTGAGCTCAAGGACCTGCGTAACCGCGGCGTACTGTTCGAGCCCCTGAAAAACCGCGTGCTCGGGATGATTTTCGAGAAGTCCTCGACCCGCACCCGCATTTCCTTCGAAGCCGGGATGATCCAGCTCGGTGGCCAGGCAATCTTCCTGTCCCCGCGCGATACCCAGCTGGGTCGTGGCGAGCCGATCAGCGACGCCGCCATCGTCATGTCGAGCATGCTCGATGCGGTGATGATCCGGACCTTTGCCCACAGCACCCTGACCGAATTCGCCGCCAACTCGCGCGTCCCGCTGATCAATGGCCTGTCCGACGACCTGCATCCGTGCCAGCTGCTGGCCGACATGCAGACCTTCCTCGAACACCGCGGCTCCATCCAGGGCAAGACCGTGGCCTGGATCGGTGACGGCAACAACATGTGCAACAGCTATATAGAAGCGGCGATCCAGTTCGACTTCCAGTTGCGCATCGCCTGCCCGGAGGGCTACGAGCCGAATCCGAAATTCTTGGCCCTGGCCGGCGATCGGGTGACCATCGTGCGCGATCCGAAAGATGCCGTGCGCGGCGCTCACCTGGTGAGCACCGATGTCTGGACCTCCATGGGCCAGGAAGAAGAAACCGCCAAGCGCCTCGAGCTGTTTGCCCCGT
Organism: Pseudomonas sp. C2B4; assembly: GCF_013359695.1. Lineage (GTDB taxonomy): Bacteria > Pseudomonadota > Gammaproteobacteria > Pseudomonadales > Pseudomonadaceae > Aquipseudomonas. The sequence goes on along the minus strand of NZ_JABFMU010000022.1, from coordinate 9,769 downwards.
ACCAGGTCAACCGCGCCCTGCTCGACCTGGCTGCCCCGGACGTGCTGTTCATGCATTGCCTGCCGGCCCACCGTGGCGAAGAAATCAGCGTGGACCTGCTCGACGACCCGCGCTCGGTAGCCTGGGATCAAGCTGAAAACCGTCTTCACGCACAAAAGGCCCTGCTCGAGTTTCTGGTCGAGCCGGCGTACCACCACGCATGAGCCAGCCATTACTACTTAACCTGCGCAACCTCGCCTGCGGCTATCAAGACCAGCGCGTGGTGCAGAACCTCAACCTGCATTTGAATGCCGGTGATATCGGTTGTCTGCTGGGCTCTTCCGGTTGCGGCAAGACCACCACGCTGCGCGCCATTGCCGGCTTCGAACCGGTGCACGAAGGTGACATCCAGCTGGCCGGCGAGACGATTTCCAGCGCCGGGTTCACGCTCGCGCCGGAGAAACGCCGCATCGGCATGGTGTTCCAGGACTACGCGCTGTTTCCGCATTTGAGCGTGGCCGACAACATCGCCTTCGGTATTCGCAAGCATCCGCAAAAGGATCGCGTCACCGAAGAGCTGCTGGAACTGGTCAACCTGAAAAACCTCGGCAAACGCTATCCCCATGAGCTTTCCGGTGGCCAACAGCAACGTGTCGCCCTGGCCCGCGCCCTGGCACCGGAACCGCAACTGTTGCTGCTCGACGAACCATTCTCCAACCTCGATGGTGAATTGCGCCGCAAGCTCAGCCACGAGGTACGTGACATTCTCAAGGCCCGTGGCACCAGCGCGATTCTGGTCACCCACGACCAGGAAGAAGCTTTCGCGGTCAGCGATCACGTCGGCGTGTTCAAGGAAGGCCGGCTGGAACAGTGGGACACGCCCTACAACCTGTATCACGAACCGCTGACACCCTACGTGGCCAGCTTCATCGGCCAGGGTTACTTCATCCGCGGTCAGTTGAGCAGCCCGGAGTCGGTACAGACCGAACTGGGTGAACTGCGCGGCAACCGTGCCTACACTTGGCCGGTCGGTGGTGCGGTGGATGTACTGCTGCGTCCGGACGATATCGTTTATGCGCCGGACAGCGCCTTGAAGGCGCGGATCACTGGCAAGTCTTTCCAGGGTGCATCGACGCTGTATCGCCTGCAAATGCCGACTGGCGCGCAACTGGAATCGATCTTCCCGAGCCATGTCGATCATCAGGTCGGCGCGGAGGTAGGTATTCGAGTCGCGGCGGAACACTTGGTGTTGTTCCAGGCGAGTGGCAGCATGGCAGCGCAGATTCCAATCGTGGAATCCGGCGTGCGGCGCTACAGCACCGCCAGCTGATAAGCACAGACCCAAAGTGGGAGCGGGCTTGCTCGCGAAAGCGTCCGGTCAGTCAAATCATCGCTGACTGACACAGCGCCTTCGCGAGCAGGCTCGCTCCCACATTGGAGACGGTTTCTAACCCAGAAAAAAAGTTCCGCTGGCCACCAGCGTCGCATTCCCGCCGATTTTCACCCGATCCCCTTCCAGCCGGCAAAACAACTCCCCGCCTCGCGCCGAACACTGGTAAGCCGTCAGGCTCGATTTGCCCAGGCGCTTGGCCCAATACGGAATCAGGCTGCAATGAGTCGATCCCGTCACCGGGTCTTCATTGATGCCAATGGCCGGGGCGAAATAGCGCGACACGAAATCCTGTTTGCTCCCCCGGGCAGTCACGATGGCGCCCAGCCAGGGCAGCTTCGCCAGGGCAACCATGTCTGGCTTGCAGTCCAGCACGGCCTGCTCGGACTCCAGCACCACAAACAGCTCATTGGAACCCAGCACATCGACAGCTTCCACGCCGAGTGCGCGCTCGACATCCAGGGTCACGCCCACTTCCGACGGCACGATCGCCGGAAAGTCCAGCCACAGGCGCCCACCTTCACGGCTCACGCTCAGCGGGCCGGACTTGCAGGTGAAATCCAGGCGCTCGACCGGCTCCTTATGGATTTCAAACAAAACATAAGCACTGGCCAAGGTCGCATGACCGCACAAGGGCACTTCGGTGGTCGGGGTAAACCAGCGAATGTGCCAGCCCTGCCCTTCGCGCACGACAAAAGCGGTCTCGGCCAGATTGTGCTCGGCGGCGATTTTTTGCATCAACTCGTCAGCGAGCCAGGCGTCCAGTCGATAGACCATTGCCGGGTTACCGCTGAAGGGGCGATCGCTGAACGCATCGACCTGATGAAACTCAAGTTGCATAACATTCTCCCTTTGTCAGGCCACCGAGCATGAAGTCGTCGAATAAAACACACCAGTGACAGACCGGCGTTATTTCCACCATACAGCGGCGCGAAATCTGTCAGGCACGACCGATATCGGCGAATTTGGCCTGGGTGTGTTCGGCCAATACAGCCGGTGCCAGCTCGACCTCCAGGCCGCGTCGGCCGGCGCTGACAAAAATGCTGGAGAAAGGCTGGGCCGAATTATCGATAAAGGTGCGCAAACGCTTCTTCTGCCCTAATGGGCTGATACCGCCCAACAGGTATCCGGTCGAACGCTGTGCAGCAGCCGGGTCGGCCATTTCGACTTTTTTCACGCCAGCCGCGTGGGCCAGGGCCTTCAAATCCAGGCTTCCACCTACCGGCACCACCGCCACCAGCAACTCACCTTTTTCACTGGCCGCCAGCAGGGTCTTGAACACTTGCGCCGGGTCCAACCCGAGCTTCTCGGCGGCTTCCAACCCGTAGGACGCGGCCTTCGGGTCATGTTCATAACTGTGCACTCGGTGTTCGGCCCGAACCTTTTTCAACAAATCCAATGCGGGTGTCATGACAGCTCCAGACTTGGCGCAGTAAAAAATGCTGCGCCGGATTCTAGGACATTGGTCCACAAAAGGCTCTATCGCAGCGTCGTTACAAAACGTCAGTCACATCCTTATGAGTCGATTTCGACCGCCCAGCGACGCAATCATTCATGGAACGAATAGTTTCTTTGTGACCGACGGTTCACTTTCGACCTTTGACAGCAGTGTTTCTTGTCTATATTTTTTCGTTTCTGAAACTGTACGAAAAGTCTTACCGCAGTGCCCAGCTGTAAACCGGGAACAGGATGGGGATCCTGCCTCGGTGAAAAACGCGCTTTGCCCCAATGGGAATGCAGGCGCCAGACAAGAAAAAAATGAGGTTTCAATGACAACTGCTTTACAACAACCGTCACTCTCGAGCCAATGCATGGCCGAGTTTCTGGGTACTGCGCTGTTGATCTTCTTTGGTACGGGGTGTGTTGCCGCGCTCAAGGTCGCGGGTGCCAGCTTTGGCTTGTGGGAAATCAGCATTATCTGGGGCGTCGGCGTCAGCATGGCGATCTACCTGACAGCCGGGGTGTCCGGCGCTCATCTCAATCCGGCCGTCAGCATCGCGCTGTGCATTTTCGCCGACTTCGAAAAGCGCAAACTGCCGTTCTATATGCTCGCCCAGGTCGCTGGCGCCTTTTGCGGTGCCTTGCTGGTGTACACGCTGTACAGCACTCTTTTCTTCGATTTCGAACAAACGCACCACATGGTTCGCGGCACCGAAGCCAGCCTCGAGTTGGCCTCGGTGTTTTCCACCTTCCCCAATCCCAGCTTGTCCACGTCCCAGGCCTTTCTGGTCGAAGTCATCATCACCGCCATCCTGATGGGCGTGATCATGTCACTGACCGACGATAACAATGGCCTGCCCAAGGGGCCGCTGGCTCCCCTGCTGATCGGCCTGTTGATTGCGGTGATTGGCAGCTCGATGGGGCCGTTGACCGGCTTCGCGATGAATCCCGCCCGTGACTTCGGCCCTAAACTGATGACTTTTTTCGCTGGCTGGGGTGACATTTCCTTCACTGGCGGACGCGATATCCCCTACTTCCTGATTCCGGTATTTGCACCGATTGTCGGCGCCTGCCTCGGTGCCGCGGCTTATCGCGGGGTCATCGCTCGCCACCTGCCAAGTGCGATACCCGCGACACAGAACTCAACACCGGCCATTGACGGCAAACCACGAATTTCTTGATACCGTTGGCGCATGATCCTGCCAAACAGATCGCGCGCCAGACTTCAGCCCCCTTATTTCGTCCAAGGCAATCGACATGACCGACACTCAGAATAAGAACTACATCATTGCCCTCGATCAGGGTACGACCAGCTCCCGCGCGATCATTTTCGACCGCGACGCGAACGTGGTCTGCACCGCTCAGCGCGAGTTCGCGCAGCATTACCCGCAAGCCGGCTGGGTCGAACATGACCCGATGGAAATTTTCGCCACTCAGAGCGCCGTGATGGTCGAGGCCCTGGCGCAAGCCGGCCTGCATCACGATCAGGTCGCGGCCATCGGCATCACCAACCAGCGTGAAACCACCGTGGTCTGGGACAAGAACACCGGGCGTCCGATATACAACGCGATCGTCTGGCAGTGCCGACGCAGTACCGAGATCTGCCAGCAACTCAAGCGCGATGGCCATGAGCAGTACATCAGCGAGACCACTGGCCTGGTCACCGATCCTTATTTCTCCGGCACCAAGCTCAAGTGGATCCTCGACAACGTCGAAGGCAGTCGTGAACGCGCACGCAATGGCGAGTTGCTGTTCGGCACCGTCGACAGCTGGCTGATCTGGAAATTTACCGGCGGCAAGGTACACGTCACCGACTACACCAACGCCTCGCGCACCATGCTCTTCAACATCCATACCCTGGAGTGGGACGCGAAGATGCTGGAGGTGCTGGATATTCCGCGTGAAATGCTGCCAGAGGTGAAATCGTCCTCGGAAATCTACGGCCGCACCAAAAGCGGCATCGCCATCGGCGGTATTGCTGGCGACCAACAGGCGGCGCTGTTCGGCCAGATGTGCGTGGAGGCCGGCCAGGCGAAAAACACCTACGGCACCGGTTGCTTCCTGCTGATGAACACCGGTAACAAAGCCGTGAAATCCAACCACGGCATGCTCACCACCATCGCCTGCGGCCCCCGTGGCGAAGTGGCTTATGCGCTGGAAGGCGCGGTGTTCAATGGCGGCTCCACCGTGCAGTGGTTGCGCGACGAATTGAAGATCATCAACGACGCCCACGATACCGAGTACTTCGCCAACAAGGTCAAGGACAGCAATGGCGTTTACCTGGTCCCGGCCTTCACCGGCCTCGGCGCACCGTACTGGGACCCCTATGCCCGTGGCGCGCTGTTCGGCCTGACCCGCGGCGTACGCGTGGACCACATCATTCGTGCAGCGCTGGAGTCGATTGCCTACCAGACCCGCGACGTGCTCGACGCCATGCAACAGGACGCCGGCGAACGCCTCAAAGCCCTGCGCGTGGATGGCGGTGCGGTGGCGAACAATTTCCTCATGCAGTTCCAGGCCGACATCCTCGGCACCCAGGTCGAGCGCCCGCAAATGCGCGAAACCACGGCACTGGGCGCCGCTTATCTGGCGGGCCTGGCCTGCGGTTTCTGGGGCAGCCTGGAAGAGTTGCGTGGCAAGGCCGTGATCGAGCGCCAATTCGAACCGACGCTGGACGAAACGACGAAGGAAAAACTCTACGCCGGCTGGAAAAAAGCGGTCAGTCGCACCCGTGATTGGGAGCCACAGGAAGGGGCTGAATAAGCCACAACGCAGACGGGTATCTGCATGTAACTGGCAGGGAGCGAATTCGTGCGGCATCATGGGCAAATTTTGCACGGCAGCCCAAAGGACGCCCCATGAATCTGCCTCCCCGTCAGCAGCAAATCCTCGAACTGGTCCGCGAGCGCGGCTATGTCAGCATCGAGGAAATGGCCACGTTATTCGTTGTTACCCCGCAGACCATTCGCCGCGATATCAATCAACTGGCGGAAGCCAACCTGCTGCGTCGCTACCATGGCGGCGCGGCTTACGACTCCAGCGTGGAAAACACCGCCTACGCCATGCGTGCCGATCAGATGCGCGATGAGAAGCAGCGTATCGGCGAAGCGATTGCGGCGCAGATCCCCGATCACGCCTCGCTGTTCATCAACATCGGCACCACCACCGAATCCATCGCCCGCGCGCTGCTCAATCACAGCCACCTGAAGATCATCACCAACAACCTGCACGTAGCCTCGATGCTCAGCGCCAAGGACGATTTCGATGTGCTGTTGACCGGCGGCAACGTGCGGCGCGACGGTGGTGTAGTCGGTCAGGCCAGCGTCGATTTCATCAATCAGTTCAAGGTCGACTTCGCCCTGGTCGGCATCAGTGGCATCGATGAAGATGGCAGCCTGCTGGACTTCGACTATCAGGAAGTGCGGGTATCCCAGGCGATCATCGCCAACGCGCGCAAAGTGATCCTCGCCGCCGACTCCAGCAAGTTCGGGCGCAACGCCATGATTCGACTGGGGCCGATCAGCCTCATCGATTGCCTGGTAACCGATCAGCAGCCTGTGCCGGCGCTGACGCAGCTGTTGAATCAGCACAAGATTCGATTGGAAGTCGTTTAACGCTCCACCCCTTCGTCGTTTGTCCCGACGCCTTCGCGAGCAGGCTCGCTCCCACAAGGGTTGCACTGAACCTGTGGGAGCGAGCCTGCTCGCGAAGGCGATCTGAAAAACTCCCTCCCTTTGTGCCTCTGCGCACACCAAATGTTCGAATATTTTCCTTTAACCGCCCTTCGATGAGTTTTTTCAATCGAAGCCGACTGGCTGTGCGCGTCTTTATGGGCTAATATTTTCGCAAATGAACATAAATGTTCGAATTCAAATACAGAAAATCAAAGAATTCCGAGGCCTTAGCCGATGCCCACTCCTACCTTGCCTACGCCCCCTCTCGCCGAGGTCTACGATATCGCCGTCATCGGTGGCGGGATCAATGGCGTGGGGATCGCAGCAGATGCCGCCGGCCGTGGCCTCTCGGTGTTCCTTTGCGAAAAGGACGATCTGGCCAGCCACACGTCCTCGGCCAGCAGCAAGTTGATCCACGGTGGCCTGCGCTACCTCGAACATTACGAATTCCGCCTGGTGCGCGAGGCGCTGGCCGAGCGCGAAGTGCTGCTGGCCAAGGCGCCGCATATCGTCAAGCAGATGCGTTTTGTGCTGCCGCATCGCCCGCACTTGCGTCCGGCATGGATGATTCGTGCCGGCCTGTTTCTGTATGACAACCTCGGTAAACGCGAACAACTCAAAGGCTCCAAAAGCCTGAAGTTCGGGCCGGACAGTGCCCTGAAAAGCGAAATCACCAAAGGCTTCGAATACTCCGACTGCTGGGTCGACGATGCGCGCCTGGTGGTGTTGAATGCCATGGCGGCCCGGGAAAAAGGCGCGCATATCCACACCCAGACCCGCTGTGTCAGCGCGCGTCGCAGCAAAGGCCTATGGCACCTGCACCTGGAACGTGCCGACGGCAGCCTGTTTTCGATCACCGCCAAGGCACTGGTAAACGCAGCCGGTCCCTGGGTGGCGAAGTTCATTCGTGACGACCTGAAAATGGAATCGCCTTACGGCATCCGTCTGATCCAGGGCAGCCACCTGATCGTACCAAAGCTGTACGAAGGCGAACACGCGCACATCCTGCAAAACGAAGATCAGCGCATCGTGTTCACCATTCCGTACCTGAACCACTTCACCCTGATCGGCACCACCGACCGCGAGTACACCGGCGATCCGGCAAAAGTGGCGATCACCGAAGGCGAAACCGATTACCTGCTGAAAGTGGTCAACGCCCACTTCAAAAAGCAGATCAGCCGCGACGATATCCTGCACAGCTATTCCGGTGTGCGTCCGTTGTGCAATGACGAGTCCGACAACCCATCGGCCGTCACCCGCGACTACACCCTGGCGCTTTCGGGCAGTGGCGAAGAAGCGCCACTGCTGTCGGTATTCGGCGGCAAGCTGACCACCTACCGCAAACTGGCCGAGTCGGCACTGGCGCAGCTGTCGCCGTACTTCAAGGACATCAAGCCGAGCTGGACGGCCAATGAAACCCTGCCGGGCGGCGAAGGCATGACCACCCCGCAAGCGCTCAGCTCGCAGATCCGCGACAAGTACGACTGGATTCCGACCGAAATCTCGCGCCGCTGGGCCACCACCTATGGCAGCCGGACCTGGCGCATGCTCGAAGGCGTACAAAACCTGAGTGATCTGGGCGAACACATCGGTGGCGGCCTCTACACCCGCGAAGTCGATTACCTGTGCAGCGAAGAGTGGGCCACCACTGCCCATGACATCCTCTGGCGTCGCAGCAAGCTCGGCTTGTTCACCACCGCTGCGGAACAGGACAAGCTCAAGGATTACCTGGGCAAGGTCGAACAGAACCGCAGCAAGATCGAAGCGGCCTGATCAAATACCTGAATACTGTAGGAGCGAGCTCTGCTCGCGATGGTCGTAAACGATAACGCGGGGAATCTGATTCCCCGCGGTGTTCTGTCGTCCATCGCGAGCAGGGCTCGCTCCTACAGGGGTGGTATCGCTGCGCTCAGTCGCGCAGATCCGACTCATGAATGGGCTGATCGCGATGGGTCGCCCGTTGGTATTGCGCCGGCCAGATGGCCTTGCGACCACCCAGGTCGTCGTCCGCATGCAGCGGCCAATAAGGGTCGCGCAACAGCTCGCGGGCCAGGAAGATGATGTCCGCCTGGCAGGTGCGCAGAATATGCTCAGCCTGCGCAGGCTCGGTAATCATGCCTACGGTGCCGGTAGCGATTTCGGCCTCCTTGCGCACACGCTCGGCAAAGCGCGTCTGATAGCCAGGCCCCGTAGGGATTTCCGCGTTGACTGCCGTACCACCCGACGAGACATCGATCAGGTCCACGCCAAGGGCTTTGAGGCGCCGCGCCAGTTCGACGGTTTCATCAGGGTTCCAGCCATCCTCCACCCAATCGGTGGCCGATACCCGGACAAACAGCGGCAATTCTTCAGGCCATACCCCCCGCACCGCTTCGCTGACCTGCAACACCAATCGGATGCGATTTTCGAATGAGCCGCCGTACTGGTCACGCCGCTGATTACTCAGGGGCGAAAGAAACTGATGCAGCAGATAGCCATGGGCCGCGTGCACTTCCACCACTTTGAAACCGGCGGTCAATGCACGTTTGGCTGCTTCGACGAACGCCTGAATGACATCGGCGATTTCGCTCTCTTCGAGCTGCTTGGGCTTTGTGTGTTCGGGGTCGAAAGCAATCGGTGATGGACCAACCGGCACCCAGCCGCCGTCTTCGGGCCTGACGCTGCCATGCTTACCGATCCACGGCCGATAGGTGCTGGCCTTGCGTCCCGCGTGAGCGAGCTGGATGCCGGCAACGCCGCCCTGAGCGGCAATGAAGCGAGTGATGCGTTGCAGGGGCTCGATCTGCTCATCGTTCCACAGACCAAGGTCTTGCGCGGTGATGCGCCCGTCGGCGGTGATCGCCGTGGCTTCGGTAAATACCAGCCCTGCCCCGCCGATGGCGCGGCTGCCGAGGTGGACCAGGTGCCAGTCATTGGCCAGGCCATCGACACTGGAATACTGGCACATCGGCGATACCGCGATGCGATTGAGCAGGGTCAGTTGGCGAAGGGTGTAGGGTTCAAGCAGCAGACTCATGGGGCACCTCTCGAATCAGTGGTCAGGCTCCAGGGTTCTGTTTGAAAGTCGACGAGTGACAGGAAAAAGGTACGGCACCCGCCCCCGCGGGCAAAAAAATGGACAAGACGTCACAAGGAAAATCAAGCAGTGATTAGAGCCTAGTCGACAACGGGGGACAGCGGAGGGTTCCAACGGATTCGGCGCACGGGAAATTGCTTTCGCGAGCAGGCTCGCTCCCACAGGGTCAGCGTATCCCCTGTGGGAGCGAGCCAGCGCGCGGGGGGGTCA